>NZ_JBIBKC010000013.1:0-122240 GCF_042958985.1 Pseudomonas sp. NPDC007930 | reverse complement strand
GCTTACACAAGTCTAGTGGGAGGCCGGCTGTGCCGGGCGATGGGCCCTGAAGCTCATGCACAAAATCAGCAGAGCTCACAGATTGATCCCTTCCACAAAGCCGTGAAATGGCTTAAGTGAACAGCATTAGCCCTCTATCGAGCAAAAAAGGTTACTTATGAGCATGAGGTAACCTATTATAGCTAGATCAAGGGTTACACTGGCGCTCCCATGCACGACCACCCCGCAGACTTCTTCTTCATCGCCGACCACCCCACCCTCGACCTGCTCAACACCCAGGTGCAGGTCGATGGCCAACTGCAAGACGAATGGCGCAGCGCCGCCGATGTGCTGCACTGGTGCGCGCGCGCCGGCATCAGCCTGGCGCTGCCCGAAGCCTACGACCGCTGGCAATTGCTCGAGCAGGCCCGGGCGCTGCGCGAAGCGGTGCGTGAATTGGTGCTGGCGCGCCAGGCCAATGCGCCGGCGGACCTCACCCTGTTCAACGGCTTTTTGCGCCACGCCGCCAGCTACGGCCAGTTGCAGTGGCACGCGGGCGGCATCGCCGAGCAACGCCAGCCGGTGCACCAAGGCATCACCGCGGCGCTGGCACCGTTGGTGACCACGGCCGCGCAACTGTTGCGAGAGGAACGCTTCGAGCGGGTGCGCCAATGCCAGCACCCGGATTGCATCCTCTGGTTCTACGACCACAGCAAGGCCCAGCGGCGCCGCTGGTGCAGCATGGCGCTGTGCGGCAACCGGCATAAGGTGGCCGAGCACCGCAAGCGGCAAAAAGCTGAGTGAGCCCTAGCCCAGCGCCGAGAACACCGAGCCGCCAATCTGCTCGCTGAGCAGCTCCAGGGCCTTCATGCCGGCCAGGGAGTTGCCGGCGGCGTTGAGCTCTGGCGACCACACGCACACCGTGAAGCGCCCTGGCACCACCGCGAGGATGCCGCCGCCCACGCCGCTTTTGCCCGGCAGGCCGACCCGGTAGGCGAAGTTGCCGGCCTCGTCGTACAGCCCGCTGGTGGCCATGACCGCGTTCACCTGCTGGGTTTGCCGGGCGCTGAGCACCACCTCGCCGGTGTGCGGGTTGGCCCCGCGATGGGCAAGAAAGCCAAAGGCCCGGGCCACGTCGACGCAGCTCATGGCCAACGCGCAGTGGTGGAAGTAACTGCGCAGCACTGCGTCTACATCGTTGTTGAAGTTGCCGAAGGCTTGCATCAGGTAGGCCATGGCGGCGTTGCGCGCGCGGAACTGGTATTCCGAATCCGCCACCACGCGGTCGGCGGCGAGCTCGGCGTTGCCGGCCAGGCGCCGCACGAAGTCGCGCATCGACAGCGCCGGGGCGGCGAAGCGCGACTGGTTGATGTCGCAGATCACCAACGCCCCGGCGTTGATGAACGGGTTGCGTGGGCGGCCTTTTTCCACCTCCAGCTGCACCATCGAGTTGAACGCCTGGCCCGACGGCTCGTGGCCCAGGCGCTCCCAGATTGCCTCGCCGGAATGGCCGATCGCCTGCACCAGGCTGAACACCTTGGAAATACTCTGGATCGAGAACGGCGTGTGGGCGTCGCCAGCGCTGTAAACCTGGCCATCCACGCCATACACGGCGATGCCCAGTTGGTCGGGCACCACCCGGGCCAGGGCGGGGATGTACTGGGCCACTTGGCCCTGGCCGATCAGCGGGCGAACCTGGCGGAGGATGTCAGTGAGCAAAGCGTGCATAAAGCGCTCGTGTGTTCAAGGGTGAATGGGCGCGGGGCCGCGTTTATACACCTTCACCAGCCTCGCCAGCCAGAGGCACAGGGCAAACGCCAGCAGCGCCATCGCCGCCATCAGGTCGATCATCGCCTCGCTGCCCAGGTGGGCGATCAGGTAACCGCAGGCCACCGGCGCCAGTGCCTGGGCGATCAGCGCCGGGCGCGACATGCGCCCGCTGACCTCGGCATAGGCCGCCGGGCTGACCACCAGCAGCGGCAGGGTGCCTTTGACGATCGCCCGCAGGCCGTTGCCGGTGCCATAGCACACCAGCCCCCAGGCCACCCAGGCCGGGGCGAAGTCCACCACCAGCAGCCCGGCGGCGGCCAACCCGCAGGAGAGCAGCGCGGTGGTCATCGGCGCCTGGCGCTTGAACAGCAGGTCGGCGATGCGGCACAGCACCTGCGCCGGGCCGATCAACGCGGCCAGGCCGATCGCCGAGGCCAGGCTGTGGCCGCGGGCCTGCAGCACGGTCAGCAGCACGATCGAGATGCAGGTCATCAAGGCCGCCGACAACGCGAACACCAGGGTCATCGCCCAATAGATGCTGCCCGGCAAGGCCTCGCCCTGGCGGGCCTCGGAGTGCCGCGCGGCGGCCGCCACCGGCGGGGCGTAGAGGGCGAAGCGGTAGGCCGGGTAGATGCCCAGCAGCAGGGTGCCGAACAGGCCGCAGGTCCAGCGCCAGCCGAGCGTGTGCACCAGCAGCGCCAGCAGCGGCCAGATCACCGTGGTGCAAAACCCCGACACCAGGGTAATGCCGACGATGATCGGCTTGGCGCCCAGCCCGTGGGTGGCGCCCAGCGCAGTGAACAGCGCGTCGTAGAGGCCGCCGGCCATGCCGATGCCGATGATCACCCAGGCCAGCAGAAACACCGGCAACGATGGCGCCACGGCCATCAGCCACAACCCGCCAGTGAGGAACACGCCGTGCCAGGCCAGCACGGTGGCCCCGCCCACTCGTGCGATCAGCCGGCCGCACAGCGGCGCCAGCAGCCCGGCCACCAGCAGGCCCACCGAGGCCCCGGCGAGCACGCCCTGGCGTGGCCAGCCGGTGCTGGCGACGATCGGGTCGGCGAGCACCCCGAGCAGGTAGAACGAGCCACCCCAGGAGAGAATCTGCAGGAGGCCCAGCAGGGCGATTTTCAGCGGGCCGGGGCGTTCGGCGGGCAGGGCGGGGCTCAAGGGCGATCCTTAGCGCGGGGCGGGCACGCGAGTGTAACAAAGCCCGGGGTGAATTTTCAGAGCATGCCCGGTAACCTGTTCCCCCTGAAATGGCCCGCGGCATGCTGCGGTGCGGGCCTGAACCCGCAAAGGCCCGCCATGCACCCACTGTTCGACACCGTCTTGCCCCGCCACGCCACCGACAGCACCAAATGGAGCGCGTACCCGGCCGATGTGCTGCCGATGTGGATCGCCGACATGGACTTCGGCGCCGCGCCGGTGATCCTCGACGGCATCCGCGAGCGCCTGGCGCACCCGGCGTTGGGCTATGCGGTGGCCACCCAGGCCTGGCGCGCCGAGGTGGTGGCGTACCTGCAACGCCAGTACGGCTGGGCGGTAGACGAAGCCGCGCTGGTGCCGCTGCCCGGGGTGGTGCCCGGCTGCAACATGGCCTTGGCGGCCTTGGCCCCGCCCGGCAAGCCGGTGGTGGTGAAGGTGCCCAACTACCCGCCGCTGCGCCTGGCCGCCGCCCACTGGGGGCTGGAGCAACGCGAAGTGCTGCTGCGGCCCCAGGCCGATGGCCAGTGGCAGTGCGACCCGGCCCAGCTCGCCAGCGCCCTGCGCGGCGCCAGCACCTTGCTGCTGTCCAACCCGCACAACCCGGTGGGCAAGGCCTACAGCCGCGAAGCCTTGCTGGAACTGGGCCAACTGTGCGAACAGGAAAACGTGATGATCGTCAGCGATGAAATCCACGCCGACCTGCTGTTCGACGGCCGCCGCCATGTGCCCATCGCCAGCCTCGACCCGGCCATCAGCGCGCGCACCATTACCCTGATGGCGGCGAGCAAGGCCTACAACATCGCCGGCCTCAAAACCGCCTTCGCGGTGATCACCGACCCGGCCCTGCGCAAGCGCTTCCAGCAAGGCCATAAGGGCCTGGTCGACAGCGTCAACGTGCTCGGCCTGGAAGCCACCCGCATCGCCCTTGGCCAGGCGCAGCCATGGCTTGCCGAACTGCTTGCCTACCTGCAAGGCAACCGCGACTGGCTGCTGGCCGCGCTCACCGAGCGCCTGCCGGGCATCCGCATGCTCAGCCCGGAGGCCACCTACTTGGCCTGGCTCGACTGCCGCGCGCTGGGGCTGGAAAACCCGCAGAAGCACTTCGTGCAACACGGGCGCGTGGCGTTCAGCGCCGGCACCGACTTCGGCGAGGCCGGGCAGGGCTTTGTGCGGCTCAACTTTGGCTGCCCGCGGGCGTTGCTGGAGGAGGGGGTGGCGCGGATGGCGCGGGCATTGGAGTAAGCCGCGGTATTCGAAAGCGTAGTTTCGATTCTGTGCATCCGAGAGGCTTTGATTCATGAATCGAAAGTTTACTTTCGTTTAGTATGTGAGAAGGGTCGCAGGTGCTATAATCGAAACCATACTTTCGTTTTTTCGAGAACCGCCATGGCTCAGCAACAGGTTACTCACGCCAGCGAAATCGGTGCCATCGTTCGCCAACTGCGCAAGGATTCAGGAGTGCGCCAAGACGACCTGGCCGCCATGGTCGGGCGCAGCCACGTGACCCTGCGTGAACTGGAACAGGGCAAGACCACCGTGGCACTGGGCACCGTTTTGCAGGTGCTTGAGGAGTTAGGCGTGCGCGTGTACCTGGACGTACCCACATGAGGGCCTTGCAGGTGTTCATCGACCGCGACGCGGTGGGTGAACTACGTGAACATCAAGGGCTTTGGCAGTTCAGCTATGCGGCGCAATGGCAGGCCCGCGAAAACGCTTTTGACCTGGCGCCTTCGCTTCCCCGCAGTGCCGGGCTGATTGCTGACGGTGCCAGTGAACGGCCAGTGCAGTGGTTTTTTGACAACCTGCTGCCTGAGGAGGCGGCGCGAACGCTGCTGGCGCAAGATGCCCAGGTCGAGCATGCCGACGCCTTTGGCTTGCTTGCCAGCTACGGCGCGGAATCCGCGGGCGCGCTGACGCTGCGCCTGCCGGGCAGTGAGCCTGAGGCCGGCGGCCTGCAACCTCTGCCAGCCGAGGCGCTGAGCGAGCGCATACGCCGCCTGCCCCGAGCGTCACTGGCTGCTCAGGCACCTAAGCGCATGTCACTGGCGGGTGCACAGCACAAATTGGCGGTGGTAGTGCGCGGGGGCGAATTGTTCGAGCCCATTGGCAGCTTCCCGTCGACCCATATCCTCAAGCCTGACCACCCTGACCCAGAGCTGTACCCGCACAGCGTGGCCAATGAGGGTTTTGTGATGGAATTGGCCCGCCGTTGCGGGCTACCGGTGCCCGCGGTTCAATGGCGGCGGGTACCGGAACCCATCTACCTGATCGAACGGTTTGACCGGGCCACGGCGCAGGACCTGCCTAAACGACTGTATGTGCTCGATGCCTGCCAGTTACTGGGCATCGAAGCCATCTGGAAATACCAGCAAGCCACGCTTGGCACCCTGGCCAGGCTATTGGCGATGTGCCGCTCGCGCGCGGCGACCCGGCTGGCGTTGTTTCGCTGGTTGGTATTCAACCTGATCGTCGGCAACAACGATTCACACCTGAAAAACCTGTCTTTCTTCGTACGGCCTGAAGGGGTGGAATTGGCGCCACACTACGACCTGCTCTGCACCAGTGTGTATGCCCCAGGTAACGGCTGGCTGGAGACCGAACTGGTGTGGAAAACCGCGACGATGCGCCGGCACCACGACGTTCGCCGTGCGCCAGTGCTGGAGATGGCCATAGCGCTGGGCGTGCCGCCCACCGCCGCCGCGCGGGAGATCGACCGGCAGTGCCTGTTGGTGCCCCGTGCCGCCGCCGAGCTCTATACGGCGCAAGCCCCGACACTGCTGGCCGGGGAGGCGCGCCTGCTACGCCAGGTGGTACACGGCGTGATTCGCGACATGGCCACCCGATTGGCGGCCTAGGCCCCGCGGATCGCCGCGCACAAGGCCCGCAGCCCCTCGCGCCCGGCCGCGTCGCGCACCTGCGAATGCAATTGCACCTCACGGCTGGGCAATGCCGGCAGGCCTAGCCGCGGGCCGGCGTCGTGGCTTCCGGCGGGGGCGACCCGGCGGCCCAGCGCGGCCACCGCCAGGCCGGCCAGCACGGCGGCGCCGAGGGTCATGATGCCGCCGCCCACGAACACCTCGCGCCAGGCCACCCCGGCCTCATCCAGCGCCGCCACCGCCATGCTGCGCACGTTGCACGGCTCGGCCTGGGTGGCCAGCCGCAGCGGTTCACCCGCGGCCCAGTCGAAGCCGGGCAGGGCCATCCAGCCGAAGGCTTCGTGCAGCACCACCTCGCCACCGTCGCGGCTGGCGTCGTGGCCCAGCACCAGCGCCGCTTCCACCTCGCCGGCGTCCAGCGCCAGCAGCGCCTCGCGCGACGACACCACGCGCACGTCCCACACCAGCGCCGGCGCGGCCTCATGCAGGCGGCGCAGCAGCCAGGGCAATTCGCCGCCGACCAGGTGATGGCTCAGGGCAACCACCAGCCGCCGTGGCTGCCGGCCAAAGGCGCCGAGCGCCTGTTCATGGGCGGCCAGCAAGCCGCGCGCGGCGCTTTCGAAGGCCACGCCGTCGGCGCTGAGTTTCACCTGCCGTGGGGTGCGCTCGAGCAAGCGCCGGCCCAGGGCTGCCTCCAGGCGTTTGATTTTCAGGCTGACCGCCGATTGCGTGGTGCCGAGCAACTCGGCGGCGCGGGTGAAGCTTTTCAGGTCGGTGGTCAGCACAAAGGCCTGCACCGCTTCGAGGTCGAGGGTTTTCATGGTAATCATTTCAAAGTGCAATGGCTGAAATATACAGCGATGCCTGTTTGTTATCCATGCGCAGGCTTAGGCTCGAGCTTCACTCAACCGGAGCTCAAACCCATGACCATTGCCCATTACCTGCACCGCCTGCCCAGCGACTACGACCTGAACATCATCCGTGAACGCGCCGTTCAGCGCGGGCCGCTGTGGGATGCCGTGCCGGGCCTGCGTTTCAAGGCTTTTCTATTAGGCGAGAAGGGCCTGCACGGCGCCAGCGGCCACAGTTACTCCTCGCTGTACCTGTGGGACAGCGCCGAGCGGGTGCGGGATTTTCTCGTCGAGGGGCGCTACCAGGGCGTGATCGACAGCTACGGCCGCGCGCCGATCAGCACCTGGCTGAGCCTCGATGCGCAGTTGGGCGCCGCAGCCAAGGCGCGCTATGCGCACATCCAGGCGCGCGAACTGGCGCCAGCGGCGGACCTGGCGGCGAGCCTGGCGCAGGCGCGCGAGCTGAACCAGGCCCGGGCGGCCCAACCCGGTGTGGCCGCCAGCGTGGTCGCGTTGGACCCACAACGCTGGCAGTTGCTTGAGGTGCTGCTGGCCGAGCACCCCCAGACCGGGGCGGGGCAGGTGTACGAGGTGCTGTACCTGGCCAGGCCCGAGTGGTGAGGCAACTGGCGGGCCAGCCTAGCGCGCGGGTGCCGCCAGCACCTTAGGCTCGCCGCGCTTGCCCGCGCCCGGTTTACCGCGGGCAAACGCCAGCACCACCACCGCCGCGACCACCGAGGTGGCGGCCAACCCGTACAAGCCACCCTGGATCGACCCGGTCTGTTGCTCCAGCACCCCGAACACCGTGGGCGCGACGAACCCACCGAGGTTACCGAGCGAGTTGATCAGCGCCAGCACCGCCGCGGCGATGCGCGCATCCAGGTAGCCCTGGGGGATGGGCCAGAACAGCGCCGAGGCAGCCTTGAAGCCTACCGAGGCAAAGCAGATGGCAACAAAGGCAAACACCGGGTTGCCATAGGTTGAGGCGAACATGCCCGCGGCGGCGATCAGCAAGGCCAGCGCGCACCAGCGTTGGGTATGGCCAAAGCGCTGGGCCAGCGCGGCAAAGCCGTACATGCAGCCGATCGAGATCACCCATGGGATGGCGTTGTACAGGCCGATCTGAAAATCGTTCTGCACGCCCATCTGCTTGATCATGCTCGGCAGCCAGAAGGTCGCGCCGTAGATGGTCAAGGCGATGGCAAAGAAGATGAAGCAGAACAGCACGATCTGCCGGTCCAGCAACAGCGCCCACAGCGAAGGCTTGGCGCTGTGCTCGGCCTCGCGGGCCCGTTGCTCCTGCTCGATGGCCTGCTCCAGCGCGTCGCGCTCCGGCTGGCTGAGCCACCGGGCCTGCTGGATGTGCGACTGGATCAAGCCGAACACAAAGAAGCACAGCACGATCGACGCCGCGCCCTCGATCAGAAACATCCACTGCCAGCCGTGCAGGCCAAAGCCTTCGATGTTCAACAGCGCGCCGGTGATCGGCCCGGCGATGATCGAGGCGATCGCCGAACCGCTGAGGAAGATCGCCATGGCCTTGCCACGTTCCTCGGCCGGCAGCCAACGGGTGAAGTACCAGAGGATGCCCGGGTAAAAGCCGGCTTCGGCGGCGCCGAGCAAAAAGCGCAGCACGTAGAAGCTGGTTTCGCTCTTGACGAACGCCATGGCCATCGCCACCACGCCCCAGGTCAGCATGATCCGCGTCAGCCAGGCGCGGGCGCCGTAGCGTTGCAGGAGGATGTTCGACGGCACTTCGAAAATCGCGTAGCCCACGAAGAACAGCCCGGCGCCCAGGCCATAGGCGGCCGCGCCGATGCCCAGGTCAGTTTCCAGGTGCGAGCGGACGAAGCCCACATTCACCCGGTCGATGTAGTTGACGATGAACATGATCACGAACAGCGGCAGCACATGGCGCTTGACCTTGCTGACTGCCGAGGCGAGCAGGGGGGTGGAGGGGGTGATCGGCACTGGTTATCTCCCACGCGCGTTATTGTTGGAAGCGGGCGAGGCGTCAGTCATCGTACCTCTGCAATATTTGGTAACGCAACCACGAAAAGGTTCGCGCATTTGCCGTGTTTTCTCACGGCAATTGCCGAAAACGCCTACAGCGGCACCTTCGCCCGCCGCCTACCTTGCATCGTTTTAAACGGCCGGCGCTTGCCCGCCCAAGGAGACGACAGTGGCGTTTTTCACCCCCACCGAGCAGGCCACCCTGGCCATTGAGCGCATGATCATCCATGTGGTCGGCACGCCCCATTTCATCCCCATGCCCGAGCGGCCGGTGCAGCACGCGGATTTTTTCATTCGCAAGATCCTCGATACCGCCTGCGAGCCGCTGTTCGGTTTCAAGCCCGGCGCCAGCGCCCGCGGCGATTTCGAAGCGATCGCCTCCGGCGCGCTGAGCTTCGAGCGTGGGGCCCAGAGCCTGGCGGCGAACTTCCAGCGCCAGCACCAGGGCAAGGCCACCCGCGACGGGGTGCTGTGCATGTTCGAGCTGTCGGTGCGCGACGCCTACACGCGGATCTACAGCCTGATCAAGTACGACTACCGCGAGGCCATCGAGCAAGACCCGGCCAATGCGCTGCGGCGCATCGTCACCGCGCTGGTCGACGACAAGAAGGCCGTGCAGAAAAGCGCCCTGGTGCGGGTGGTGCGCGGCGCCGCGCAGAGCGATGTGGCGGCCCGTGACCGCACCCGCCAGGCCCCGGACATTACCGATTTTTTTGCCGCGTTCCTGGGCGTGAGCCGGCGGGTGAGCGACAAGGAGCTGAGCGCCATCGCCAAAGCGGTATTGACCAAAACCCTCAAGCAGGTGGCCAAGTACCTGCCCGAGCAGAACGTGACCGAGGCCCTGCGCATTGGCCAAGGGCACCTGGGCCGCTGCCAGCGGGTAGGCCCGGCGGCGATGGTCGACGCGGTGCTGGCCGCTGCCGGCAACCCCAGCGATGGCAAGCTCAGAGCGCGCCTGGCCAAGGTCGCCCAGCGCAATGTGGCGCGTAGCAAGCTCAACGCCCTGGAGTTCACCCCGGACAAAACCGTGCTGCGCCAGCCGGCGATGCGCCAACTGGTCACCGTGGAAGGGGTGCGGGTGTACTTTCGCGACGGCGCCCGGGTACGCCTCGAAGACCACGAGCGCAAGATCGTGATCGAAACCGCCCAGATCGTGGTGAACGGCCTTGCCCCTGGCAAAACTCTGCGCCTGGATTAACGCCCACCCCGGCGTTGAGGAAACCCCGGCGCGGGTGCTGGTCAGCGGCCTGGCCGTGGGCCCTGCGCGCGAATTGGCGCGGTTGGCGCGCGCCGCCGGGGCCGAGGTGCTGATCGAGGACCTGGCCGGCAACGAATACCAGCCCGGCGAGCTGGCCCAGGCGTTGCCACCGTTGCGGGTGCTGCTGCGCAAGGCCGCGTTGATCGAGCGCCACGGCAGCGCCGATGCGGCCGTGTATCTGCTGGCCTGTTGCAACCTGCCGGCCCAGTGGCGCGCGGGCCAGGCCGGGGCGGTGTGGCGGGTGGCCGGGTTAGGCCAACCATTCGCCACCCAGGGGCGGCTTTACCTGCCCTGGCAAGGGGCAGCGCCCTGGGCCCCGGCCCCACCCACCGCCAGCCCGCGGCAATGGGTGCGCGACCACGCCAGCGGTGGGCGGGTGCCGGAGAACCTCCAGCCCTGGTTGTTGGCCGCCGGGCAGCGCTTGAACCCCGCCTGCCCGCTGCAGCGGCAATGGGCGGCCTACGCCCGCGGCGAATTGGCCCTGGCCTTGTGCAGCGAGTACCACGCCAGTACCGACGAGGTGCTGTTCCAGGGCACCCAAGGCGCCAGTTGGCGCTGTGCACTGAGTGCGCTGGAGGGCGACTTCGAGGCGCTGCACGCTTGCGCCCAGTGGGTGTACGAAGACCCGCAAGCCGCGCGGGTGCGCCACCAACTGCTGGCCGCGGAGCTCGCCCGCCATGCCCTGGGCCAGGCACCGCCCTGGCCGGCGGCGCTGGCCAACGCCCGGCTGGCCCATCAGATGCTGGTGTGTGAAGTGGCCAGCGAGGTGCTCAAGGCCCTGGCAGACCTGCGCAAAACCGTCACCGACGAGGTGGCCAAGGCGACTGACGCCAGCCGTGAAACCGCCACCCGCATGGCCGGCGCGCTGGCGGTGGGCATTGCCATGCTGGCTGCCCGCGCCAGCAGCCAGGCGCCGGCCTGGCTGTTGATCGCGGTCATGCTGCTGACCCTGGGCTACGCCGCGGTGGTGGGGCTGATCGGCTGGCGCTTTATCGCCGTGCAACGGGCCCAGCGCAAGCACTGGCACACGCGGCTGTACCAGTTCCTGCCGGCCGAGGAGTACCAGCGCATGGTGGCGCGGCCGTTACGCCGCGCCGAGCGTACCCTCAGCCTGACCGCCACCCTGTGCCTGGTGCTGGTGGTGTTGATGGCCGAAGCGGTGGTGTTCTACAGCCTCTGGCCGGGCTGATCAGCTGCGGTCCCACACGGTTTGCGCATTGGTGAACTCGCGCACGCCGAAGTGCGACAGCTCACGGCCGAAGCCGCTTTGTTTGACGCCGCCAAAGCTCACCCGAGGGTCGCTGAAGCTGAAGCCGTTGATGAACACGCCGCCGGTGTCTAGTTGCGCGGCCATCGCCTGGGCGCGGGCCACGTCGGCGGTGAAGATCGACGCGGTGAGGCCGAAGTCGCTGTCGTTGGCCAGGGCCAGGGCATGTTCGGCGTCGCGGGCGCGGATCAACGAGGCGACCGGGCCAAACAGCTCCTGGCGGAAGCTGGTCATGTTCGGGGTTACCTCGCCGAGCACGGTCGGCGCGTAATAGTTGCCGGCGCCTTCGACCTTGTGGCCGCCCAGCAGCAGCTGCGCGCCTTCGCCAAGGCTGGCCTGGACCTGGCCGTGCAGTTCGTCGCGCAGGTCGTAGCGGGCCATCGGGCCGATGTAGGTGTCGGCCTGCAGCGGGTCGCCCACCACCAGTTGCGCGGCGGCGGCGGTGAAGCGCTCGCTGAAGGCCGCGTACAGTGAATCTTCGATGATCAGCCGCTTGGCCGCGGCGCAGACCTGGCCGGTGTTCTGGTAGCGGCCGATGATGGCGTTGCTGACGGCCGCGTCGAGGTCGGCATCGGCGAGCACGATGAACGGGTCGCTGCCGCCCAGTTCCAGCACGCATTTTTTCAGCGCGGCCCCGGCCAGGGCGCCGATCGCCGAGCCGGCGCGCACGCTGCCGGTGACGGTCACCGCGGCGATGCGCGGGTCTTGGATGGCGCGCGCCACCTGCGGGTTGAGGAGGTTACTGACCTCGAACACCCCGGCCGGGAAGCCCGCCGCCTCGAACGCGGCCTTGAGCCGGTAGGCGCTGCCCATCACGTTGGGCGCGTGCTTGAGCACGTAGGTGTTGCCCGCCAGCAGCGCCGGCACCGCGCCGCGCAGCACTTGCCAGAGTGGGAAGTTCCACGGCATCACCGCCAGCAGGGTGCCCAATGGGCGGTACTCGATCACCGCGCGGCGGCCCTCGACCGGGGTCGCCTCGGTGTGCAGCATGGCCGGGCCGTGCTCGGCGTACCACTCGCACAGGTTCGCGCATTTTTCGACTTCGGCGCGGGCCTGGGTGATCGGCTTGCCCATTTCCAGGGTGATGGTTTCGGCCAGCGCACCGGCTTCGGCGCGC
This sequence comes from Pseudomonas sp. NPDC007930, assembly GCF_042958985.1. Taxonomy (NCBI): domain Bacteria; kingdom Pseudomonadati; phylum Pseudomonadota; class Gammaproteobacteria; order Pseudomonadales; family Pseudomonadaceae; genus Pseudomonas; species Pseudomonas sp. NPDC007930. The sequence continues at coordinate 109,897 of NZ_JBIBKC010000013.1, read as the reverse complement.
AGCACCGTGGCCAGGCGCACCATGGCTTCGCTGCGCGCGGCCAAGGGTTGCCGGCGCCAGGCGGCAAAACCGCCGCTGGCGCGGGCCAAGGTTTGCTCCAGCAGCGCATCGCTGTCATAGGCATAGGCCTGCAACGGCTCGCCGGTGGTGGGGTTCAGGGAAATCGCGTGGCTGGTCGGGGTGGTCATGGCAGGTTGTCCTCTTGTTTCAGGCCTTCACGTTAACCTTGAAGCGCGCTCAGTAAAACTGAATAATCCTGAGCATTACATTCACGTTTTGGGAATCCCTATGGACCTTGTGCAGCTTGAGATGTTTCGCGCCGTGGCCCGGCATGAAAGTGTGGTCGCCGCCGCGCGGGAGATCCACCGCGTGCCGTCGAACCTGACCACGCGCATCAAGCAGCTCGAAACCGAACTGGGCACCGAGTTGTTCATCCGCGAGAACAATCGCCTGCGCCTGTCGAGCAACGGCCATGCGTTCTTGCGCTATGCCACGCAAATCCTCGAACTGGTCGAGCAGGGCCGCGCCGCGGTGGCCGGCACCGAGCCGGTGGGCTGGTTCCCCCTGGGCGCGCTGGAAAGCACCGCAGCGGTGCGCCTGCCGGCGATCCTCTCGGCATATAACCAGCGCTTCCCGCAGGTCGACCTCGACCTCTCTACCGGCCCCTCCGGCGAGATGATCGACGCGGTGCTCAGCGGCCGCCTGGTTGGCGCCTTCGTCGACGGCCCGCTGGGCCACCCAGCGCTCGACGGCCTGCCGGTGTTCGACGAACAAATGGTGGTGATCGCCCCCGCTGCCCACGCGCCCATCCAGCGCGGCCGCGACGCCAATGGCGCGATGATCTACGTGTTCCGCCCCAACTGCTCGTACCGCCGCCATTTCGAGCGCTGGTTCAGCGAAGACGGCGCCGCCCCGGGCAAGGTGCGCGAGCTTGAGAGCTACCACGGCATCCTGGCCTGCGTCAGCGCCGGCAGCGGCCTGGCGATCATGCCGCGGAGCATGCTCGACAGCATGCCGGGGTCGGCGGCGGTGAGCGTGTGGCCGATGGGCGAGGGGTTCAGCCACCTGGCGACCTGGCTGGTCTGGCGCCGGGACGCGCGGTCGCGCTGCCTGGAGGCGTTGGTGCAGGTGTTGGCGGCACCGGGGGAGGCGCAGAGCGCGGCGTAGCCGCCGCTTGGCAGCGCGGTGCTGGTTGTGGTTGCGTGGTGCTTGAAATGTGAGTAATTATGCACATTAACTGGATGAGCCCCCTAAAAGTGCAGAATTATTCACATGCCGATGATTTATAACCCACTGGCGCTGGGCAGCCGCCTCGAGGCCCTGCGCAAAAAACGCAAGTTGAGCCAGGATGACCTCGCCAGCCAAGTCGACTGCTCACGGCGCACGATCATGAACCTCGAAGCCGGTGCCAACGTCTCATCGCACACGTTGTTCCGTGTGCTCGAGGTGCTGGGGCTGGCCTTGGACCTGGGCGATCGCCGGGTGGATATGCGCGCCTTGAAGGCCCTGCGCGAGCACGGCGAATGAAGGTCAAGCGCGTCGGCGTATCGGTACCCCAGGCGCCTGGCGGGCGCGAGGTGGGGTACCTGGCCAAAAAGGCCCAGTACATTTTTGATTATGCCAGCGGCGCCGGGCCCAGCGAAGAGATTGGCATCGCCTATCCAGGCATTGAAGCGCCCTTCGTCACGAACTACCTGCAGCCGATTTTCACGATGAACTTCCCGGAAGGGTACCTGGCTGAAAAAATCCGCCAGCGCATGGCGAAGACGCCCTACAACGATCTTTATGTGCTGTCTTTGATCGGCGATAACCAAATCGGCAGGCTCAGTTACAGCACCGACGAGCACGCGGCGATACAGCGGCCCGCGCAAGTGGGGTTGAAGGCGATCCTCAGCGCGCCCAAGGCCGACGACGTGTTCTCGTATCTGGTGGAAGAGTACTTTGCTTCCGGCGTATCCGGCGTGCAGCCAAAGGTGTTGGTGCCCGACAAAGACAACCTGGGCGACGGTGAGCGTAAAACGCTGATTGCCTCGAACTTGATCGTCAAGGCTGGGCTGGACGAATACGAAGGGCTGTCGCAAAACGAATTCCTCTGTATGGAGGCCGCCCGCTTTGCTGGTTTGTCCGTGCCGGACTATTACCTGTCCGATAATCGTGAACTGTTCGTGATGAAGCGCTTCGACTTGGAGGGCACATCACGGCTGGGCTTTGAAGACATCTCAGTGCTGCTCGACATCCCCAAAGACACCACCGGCAACTATAAGTACACCCAAAGCTACAGCACCATCGCCGATGTGCTCGCGGCGGTATGCCCGGAGGACCCGCGCCAGCCGGCGAGGTTTTTTGAATACTTGTGCCTGTGCGTGATGGTCCGTAACGGTGACGCGCACTTGAAGAACTTCGGTGTGCTCTACAACGACCCCAGTGATCCCACCGGGCGCAGGCTGTCGCCGATTTACGATGTCACCACGACTTCTATCTACCCCAGCTACGATGCCAAGCGCTTGCGTAATAGCTACGATCGCACCATGGCGTTGCCGTTGGTCACCGGGGGTGGCCGTGACAGGGCCTACCCTGACCGAAACACCTTACTGGAATTTGGCCGCCGAGCCTGCATGGTGTCTAACCCCGAGGCCGTGTTGGAGCGGGTAGCGGAGGGCATGGGCCAGGCGTTGCGGGCTAACAAAGACCGTGTAGAGCGCGCGGTGTTCGAGCAACTTCAGGCCGAGTGGGACATGGGGCGGTTTATCGCCCTGAACCCATCCACCGCGCGGTAAAACCCACGGCTAGCGCTGCGCGCTCTGGCGCATCGGCATCCGGTCAATGGTGTCGAACAACGCCTTGGGCTCCACATCCCCCTGCTGGCGCACCTTCACCCCGCCGTCTTTGCCCACCAGCAACACCTGGGTGGGCCCGTCGGCCTTGGCGTTGAGGGCGTGCAGCAGGGCCTGGGTCTCTGCAGGTGGCAATGGTTGGCCGTTGCGCTGGCCGCTGCCGGCCACCACGGTGTACAGCACCATTTCGCGCTCAGCGAAGGCCTCACGGTTGGCGGGCTGCTGCAGCGCGCGGTCGAGTTTGAGCAGGGTCGGGTCCTGGGCGTGGCTGGCGACCACCACCAGCGGGCGGCTGTGCCAGCGTTCGCCGTCGAGCGGGCTGGCGGCCTGGGCGGCGCCGGCCAGCAGGCAGGCGCCGAGTATGGCCAAGGGGCGGGTGCGCATGGGCGGCCTCCTTCATGGGTGTAGGCGGTAGACCGCTGCCGGCCGGTGCGGGTTGGGCCGCCACGACCAGCGGCGCAGCGTGCAGGTACCTGGCCTGGGCATAGCCCTATAACCCATTGGCATTTCGCCAGCGCTTGCGCATTGCCTACGGTGATGGCACACGGCAACCGCAGCGGGAGCCGCCCATGGTTTCGACACGGGCCGCCCGGCCCTCTGGAGTCTGATGTGAAATGGCTACACACCCTTAGCGCGCTGCCCCTGCTGGTGGCCTTCGCCGCCCAGGGCGCGGAACCGGTTACCCTGCGGGTGGCCGACCAGAAGGGCAACATGCGCGCGCAGTTGGAGGCCGCCCACGCCCTGGAGCACCTGCCCGGCTACCAGATCCAGTGGGCCGAGTTCCCCGCCGCCGCGCCGCTGGCCGAGGCCTTGAACGCGGGCGCGGTGGATGCCGGGATCATCGGCGACGGCCCGTTGCTGTTCACCCTGGCCGCCGGCGCGCCGGTCAAGGCCATCGCGGTAGACAAAGCCGACCCCTATGGCACCGCCGTGCTGGTGCCGCAAGGCTCGGCCCTGAAAGGCGCCGCCGACCTCAAGGGCAAGCGCATCGCCACCGGCCGTGGCTCGATCGGCCACTACGTGGCGCTCAAGGCGCTGGCCAGCGCGGGGCTGACCGCCAAAGACGTGGAATTCAAGTTCCTCACCCCGGTAGACGCCAAGATCGCCCTGGCCAACGGCTCGGTGGATGCCTGGGCGACTTGGGAGCCCTATACCGCCCAGGCCGAAACCGTCGACCACGCCCGTGTTCTGGTCAGCGGCCGTGGCCTGCTGGCCGGCAACAGCTTCCTTGCCGCCACCGACAAAGCCCTGGCCGACCCCGCCCTGCGCGCAGCGTTGCAGGACTACGTCAACCGCGTGACCGAAGCCCAGCGCTGGGGCTACCAGCACCTGGACAGCTACTCCCAGACCCTGGCCGGGATCATCGGCTTCCCGGTGCCGGTGGCGCGCTTGCAGTTCGAGCGCCGCCAGCAGCACTGGGAGGCCATCGGCCCCGAGGTGGTGCAGCAGCAACAGGAAGTGGCCGACTTTTACCACCAGAGCGGGTTGATCCCGGTGCAGGTCAAGGTGGCCGCCACCTTTGATCACGGCTTCAGCGTGCCGCCGCTGGCGCGGACCGCCGAGCGCTAGGCGAACAGGGTTCGAGGGCCTATCGCCCGGCACAGCCGGCCTCCCACCAGTTCTGTGTAAGCCATTGATTTTGGAAGCAACACAGACCCCGTGGGAGGCCGGCTGTGCCGGGCGAGGGGCCAGCCAAGGCGACTCAAGGCCGCTGCCACAACGCCGCCGGCCGTGGCGCCTCGTTCAACGCCCGGGCCCCCACTGCAACCCCGGCGCCGCGCAGCAGCAGGCCAAGCTTCTCGGCCTTGCTGGTGCCCTGGCGGCGGTCCCAGGCGTGGGGCCCGGCGTCGCGTACCTTTACCCCGATCTCACGGTACACCCCGCGCGCGGTGGCGATTGCCCAGGCTGAACGCAGCGGCAGCGCCGGCAAGCCGGCGCGGGCGGAGCGGTAGTAGGGCTCGGCGGCGTCCACCAGCCGCGCGGCCAGCCCGGCCAGCGCCTCGCGGTGTCGCGCTTCGGCCAGTTGTGGCGGCGCCAGGCCGGCTTCGGCCAGCCACGTTTCGGGCAGGTAGCAGCGCCCGGCCTGGGCGTCTTCAACGATGTCGCGGGCAATGTTGGTCAACTGGAAGGCCAGGCCCAGGTCGCAGGCGCGGTCGAGCACCGCGGCGTCGCGCACACCCATCACCTGGGCCATCATCAGGCCGACCACCCCAGCCACGTGGTAGCAGTAGCCGAGGGTGTCGTTCAGGGTAAGGTAGCGTGCGCCGCGCACGTCCATGGCGAAGCCTTCGAGATGGGCGAAGGCCAGTTCCGGGGCGATCTGGTGCTCCCGCGCCACGTACTGGAAAGCAGCGAAGGCGGGTTCCTCCATCACCTCGCCGGCATAGGCCTGGCGGGTTTGCGCGCGCAGGTAGGCCAGGCGCTGCTCAGGGCTGCGCGCATCCAGGCTGGCGCTGGCAAAACCCAGCGCCTGGCCGTCTACCACGTCATCGCAGTGGCGGCACCAGGCATACAGCATCAAGGCGCTGCGGCGGGTGGCCGGGGCGAACAGCCGCGAAGCGCTGGCGAAGCTTTTAGAACCCACGGCGATGGTCTGGGTGGCATGCTCGAGCAGCGCGGCGTCGTTCATCGGTGTGCCTCCAGCATCAACCCGGCGGTGGCCTTGGCCGAGCCGATCACCCCGGGCACGCCTGCGCCCGGGTGGGTGCCGGCACCGACCAGGTACAGGTTGGGGATCACCTCATCGCGGTTGTGCGGGCGGAACCACGCGCTTTGGGTGAGGATCGGCTCCATGGAAAACGCCGAGCCCAAGTGCGCGCCGAGTTCATCGCGAAAGTCGAACGGGGTGAAGATCCGTTGGGTCAGCAACTGGCTGCGCAAGCCCGGCATGTAGCGCTGTTCAAGGTAGCTGAAAATCCGCTCGCGCAGCTTGGGCCCTTCAACGGTCCAGTCCAGCGGTGCGTTGCCCAGATGCGGCACCGGCGCCAGCACGTAGTGGGCGCCACAACCGGGCGGGGCAAGGGAAGGGTCGGTCACGCAGGGCGCGTGCAGGTACAGCGAGAAGTCCTCGGCCAACTGGTCATGGTTGAAAATATCGTCGATCAGCCCACGGTAACGCGGGCCGAAGCACACGGTGTGGTGGGCCAGTTGGCTGTGCTGCTGGTTCAGGCCGAAATACAACACGAACAACGAATTGCTCGACCGCTTGCGCTTGAGCGCGGCGCCCTGGCGGATGCCGCGGGGGTGGTCGCCGAGCAGCCGCGCGTAGGTGTTGACCACATCGGCGTTGGACGCCGCCGCCTGCACCTCGATGCGCCGGCCATCGGCCAGGCGCGCGGCGGCGATGCGCCCCTGTTGCACCTCCAGGCGCTCGACCGGGGCGTTCAGCTCCAGCTCGCCGCCGAGGTCCTGGAACAGCCGCACCAGCGCCTGCACCAGCGCGCCGGTGCCGCCGCGGGGGAACCACACCCCCCATTGCCGCTCGAGGGCGTGGATCAGGGTGTAGATCGAAGACGTGGCGAAGGGGTTGCCGCCCACCAGCAGCGAGTGGAAGGAAAACGCCTGGCGCAGGTGGTCCTCCTCGATGAACTTGCTGACCATCCCGTACACGCTGCGCCAGGCCTGCAGCCGCGCCAGTTGCGGGCCGGCGCGGAGCATGTCGCGAAACGACAGAAACGGCACGCTGCCGAGCTTCAGGTAACCCTCGGCGAACACCGCCTGGGAGTACGCCAGAAACTTCCGGTAACCGGCCACGTCGGCCGGGTTGAAGGCATGGATCTGCCGCTCCAGGCGCGCCTGGTCGTTGTCGTAGTCGAACACCCGGCCGTCTTCCCAGCACAAACGGTAGAACGGCGCCACCGGCAGCAGCTCGAGGTAATCGGCCATCGGCCGCCCGGCCACCTTGAACAGCTCTTCGATGGCGCTGGGGTCGGTGATCACCGTGGGCCCGGCGTCGAAGGTAAAGCCTTGGTCCTGGTATACGTAGGCGCGCCCGCCGGGTTTGTCGCGGGCCTCCAGCAGCAGGGTGGGCACGCCCGCGGCCTGCAGGCGGATGGCCAGGGCCAGGCCGCCGAAGCCGGCGCCGATGACTAAAGTCCGTTTCATGTTGACGCCTTTAACCGGTCAGAATGCTTGAGCGCGGCGCGCAAGGCCTGGCGCACCGGCACCGGCGGCTTGCCGGTGAGGATGCGGGCCTTGTCGGCCAAGGTGGGCTGGCCGGCGTAAAAACGCTCGATCAGCCCTTGGGGCAAACGGTAGAAGCGCTGCATCACTTGCCAGCGCTGGGAGGGCTCACCGGCCAGAAACAGCATGCGGTTGAGCAACCGAAAGAACCGCTGCTGGCGCCACTGGCGCGCGGCGAAGCCTTGCACCTGGGCGAACAACGCCTCATGCCCCGGCAGCGGCGCGCTGGCGATCAGCTCGGCCAGGCGCACCGCGCTGGGCAGTGAATAGCCCGTGGTGGGGTGGAACAGCCCGGCGCGCAGGCCACTGCGCGGCACGCCCTGGGCGCTGGCCCAGAACGCCTCGAACTGGCCGTTGAGGGTGATCGGCAGCGTGCCGCTTTCTTCGCGCAGCAGTTGCCCGCCGTGCCAGCCGTGGCGTTCGGCGTAGGCGTGGATTTCCCGCCGCAGGTGCGCCGGGTCCAGCCAGGGCTGGTCGATGTAATGGGTGTCTTCGATCAGCAGGCGGTCGGCCGCCAGCGGCAGCACGTAGAAGAACCGGTAGCCTTCGCCCTGGTCGACGCAGGCGTCCATCAGCAGCGGCCACTGCACGCCGTGGGGTTCGGCGAACTTCCATTCCTGGCCAATGAATGCCTGGTAGCCCAGTTGCAGGTGCGCCGACGGCGCGGCGCCGCGGCCATCGATCACCGCGCCGGCGCTGAGGGTCTGGCCAGTGGCGAGTTGCACGGTGTCGGGGGTAACCCGGCTCACCGCCGTGGCGCACATCAACTGCGCGCCCAGCGTGCGCTGCAACACTTGCGCGAGGCGCTCGGAGGTGACGCTGCAGTACGCCCCGGGCAGGCGCCGTTCGAAGGCCGGGAAACGCACTGCGTAACCCGGCCAACGGTGGCTCACCAGCGGCGCCAGCCAGTGCTGCTGGGCGTGGGTGAGGTCCGCGGCGTGGAACGACCAGGTGTGGTTGCCGCCTGGCCGCGGCGCTTGTTCGATCAGCAACACCCGCGCCTGGGGTTGCACCTGGCGCAGGCGCAGGGCGATCAGGCCGTTGGCCAGGCCGGCGCCGATGAGGATCAGGTCCCAGTCGGGCCGGCGGCTCATGCGGCATGCTCCGCCAGCACCGGGCGCTGGCTGGCCAAGGCTTGCTCGGTGATCAGCGCGGCACCGGCGGCGCCAGGCAGTTGATGCAGTTGCTGGGCCAGTTGCTCGAGGGCGGCGGTGTGGCCGCCGGGCGCCAGCAACTGGCGCAGGTGCTCGGCCAGCGCGCCACCGCGGCTGAAGCGCGAGGCGCGCCGGCCAATGCCATGGTACGCCACCCGCGCGGCCACCCCGGGCTGGTCGAAGGCGATCGGCACTGCCAGCACGGGGGTGCGCGCGGCGATGGCGTCGATCACCGTGTTCAGGCCGCCGTGGCTGACCACCGCCTGGGCCTGGCGCAACGCCTGGCGCTGGTCGGCGAAGTCGGTGACCCAGGTCGCGCCCTGTTCGCGCAGCGCCTCGGCCTGGGCGGCGTCAAGGCCGCCGCAGTGGGCCACCAGCACTTGCGCGCCGACCTCGCGGCAGGCCCGGGTGATGCTGCGCAGCACGCCATAGCGCTGGCCTTGCAGGGTCCCCAGCGAAGCGAACACAAACGGCCGGGCCGGGTCCACCGGCCAGGCTGGGGCGCCGTCGAGGCGGGCCAGCGGCGGGCGCAGTGGGCCCACGGCATGAAAGCACGGCGGCAATTGCGCCCGCGGGAAGTCCAGCCCCAGTGGGGTCTGGCTCAACTGCGCCAACGGCGACAGGCACTCATCCAGCGCCCGCCGTGGGGCCAGGCCAAAGCCGTGGGCGTGGCGGGCGATCACATCGCCGTGGCCGCGCATCAGCCAGTCGTACACCCGCTCGCTGCTGCGGTACAGGTGGCGGGCGCGCTCGCTCTGCTCGAAGGCAAAGGGCATCACCGGCAGCGGCAAGCCGGGCTCGCGGTTCACTGGCAGCGCGCAGGCCACCGACACGAACGGCAGCCCCAGGCCCTCGGCCACCAGCCCGCCGGCGGCTTCCATCTGGTCGGCGATCACCCCATCGGCCTGCAAGCGGTCGAGCGCCGCGGGCAGCTCGCGGCAGAGCATGTCGGTAGTGGCGCAGAGGTCAGCGATCACCCGGCGGATCGACAACCCCGACGGGTTGGCGGCGTGGCGCAGGGTGCGCGCCAGGCTGCCGGCCGGGTGGCTGGCCAGGCCAACCGGTTCGAAGCCGATCCGTGGGTCGCTGAGCAGCCCGGCGGCTTCGAACTGATGAATGAACGTGACCCGGTGGCCGCGCTCGAGCAACGCCTGGGCCAGCGCCTGCAATGCGCGGAAGTGGCTGAACAGCGGCGGTGCGATCACCGCGTAATGGCTCACCGGGCGGGCCCTTGGGGCAGTAGCGTGGCGTGCTTGAGGGCGGCCAGGTCAGCGCTGCCGGTGCAGAAGCACGCCACCCGCAGTTGCTCGGTCAGGATATTGAAGTGCTCGACCACCGCGTCGCTGGAATCACACGCGGCGCTGAGCACCGCGGCGGCCTGGCCGACCAGCTCAGCGCCCAAGCGCAGCGCCTTGGCCGCCTCGATGCCGTCGCGGATCCCGCCCGAGGCGATCAGTGGCATGCCGGGCAAGCGCTGGCGCACCGCGTGCAGCGCCTGCGCGGTGGGGATGCCCCACTGGGCGAAGGCCATCGCCACCTGCGCCGCCTGCGGCCGCCGCGCGCGCTTGCCCTCGACTTCGGCCCAACTGGTGCCGCCGCTACCGGCCACGTCGAGCATGCTTACGCCCACCTCGGCCAAGCGCGCCGCCACCGCGGCGGACAACCCAGCGCCGACCTCCTTGACCACCACCGGCACTTCGCCGTGGCGCACCACCTCGGCGATGCCGGCGAGCACCCCGTGCCAGTTGCGGTCGCCTTCCGCCTGCAGGGCTTCCTGCAAGGGGTTGAGGTGGATGATCAGCGCGTCGGCGCCGATCATGTCGACTGCCCGCCGCGCGTAATCCAGGCCCTTCGGCCCGCGCACCTGGGCGCCGCCGAGGTTGGCCAGCAGCAGGATGTCTGGAGCGGCGCGGCGCAGTTCGCGGGTCAGGCCCCAGTCCGTTTCCCCCTCCAGCGCCACCCGCTGCGAGCCCACCGCCATCGCCAGGCCCAGGTGCTGGGCGGCTTCGGCCAGGTGGCGGTTGATGTCGCGGGCGCGGCTGGCGCCGCCGGTCATCGAGCTGATCAACCACGGCGCGCGCAGCGGCCGGCCCAGTACCGTAGATGCCAGGTCTATGGCGTCAAGATCGAGTTCGGGCAGGGCGCAATGCTCAAATTGCCAGTGTTCGAATCCATTGGCTGGCGTAACCCGTGCTTTTTGACGGTCTAGAACGATATCAAGGTGATCGTTCTTGCGGTGAACCAGGTCGAAATCCATGCTTGGGGTCCAGGGAGTATTTCGGTCGATCGAGCTGTCCGTTGTACACGGAGTTGTACAAGGCGGGCAGAGGTGCAAGGCTCGTACAACACACTCTAGTATGGCAACGGCGCGCCGCAGGCGTTCCGTGCCACGTGCAGGGCCAGGTGTAAACGCCGCTTCGGTGTTTCGCGAACAGGGAAGGGAACGATGACAGCCACCGCTCATCAGGCCTTGAGCCACGCCAGTGAACTGCTGGCCATCCGTGACGCTGTGCAACGCCGCCTCGATCAACTGCTGCCGCCCGGCAGCGAGCACGATCTGGTCAGCGCGGCGATCCGCGAGAGCGCGTTGGCCCCGGGCAAGCGCCTGCGCCCGTTGCTGATGCTGCTGACCGCGCGCGACCTGGGCTGCCAGGCCAGCGGCGTGCTCGACCTGGCCTGCGCGGTGGAGATGGTCCACGCCGCCTCGTTGGTGCTCGATGACCTGCCCTGCATGGACGACGCCGCGACCCGCCGTGGGCGGCCGACGGTGCACCGCCAGTTTGGCGAAGACGTGGCGATTCTCGCCGCGGTGGCGTTGCTCAGCCGCGCCTTTGGGGTCATCGCCGCCGCTGAAGGCGTGCGCCTGGGCTGCAAGGCCGAGTTGGTGGCGCAACTGAGCACCGCGATCGGCGCCCAGGGCCTGGTGGCGGGGCAGTTCCAGGACTTGCGCGAGGGCGCCGCGCAACGCGGCGAGGAAGCCATCGCACGGACCAACGAATTGAAAACCGGGGTGCTGTTTGGCGCCACCTTGCAGATGGCGGCCATCGCCGCGGGCGCCGGCCCGCGTGTGCGCGATGCCCTGGGCCATGTGGCCTGCGACCTCGGCCAGGCTTTCCAACTGCTCGATGACCTCGCCGACGGGCGCCCGGACACCGGCAAGGATTGCCACAAGGACCTGGGTAAATCGACCCTGGTCGCGCTACTGGGGGCCGACGCGGTGGCGCGGCGCTTGCGCGGCCACCTGCACAGCGCTGACCGCTACCTGGCGGCGGCCTGTGGCGAGCGGGTGCAAACCCGGCAGTTCATGCGGGCGTGGTTCGAGCAGCAGTTGGTGGGGGTGGCTTAGGGCCCTTCGCCCGGCACAGCCGGAGTGCCGGACCACGGCCTCCCACCAGATTTGTGTAAGTACTTGATTTACGGGGCAACACAGAACACGTGGGAGGCCGGCTATGCCGGGCGATAGGCCTAGAAGCTCATGCACAAAATCAGCAGAGCTCACAGATTCATCCCTTCTTTAAAGCCGTGAAATTGCTTAAGTGAACAGCATTACGGCACAGCCGGCCTCCCACGGGGCCTGTGTTGTCCCGTAAATCAAGTACTTACATAAATCCGCGAAGGGCCCTCAACCCAAGGTCACGGTAAAACAGCACCCCTGCGGTTCACGCCCGGTCAGCTCGACCCGCCAGCCTTGGTCGAGGCAGATCCTCTGCACCAACGACAGCCCCAGGCCCAGCCCTTCGCCGCGTTTTTCATCACCGCGCACGAATGGCTGGAACATCGCATGGCGTTTTTCTTCCGGGATGCCAATGCCGCTGTCTTCCACCTTGAAGCCGCCTTCCTGCACCGTGAGGCGGATAAACCCCTCGTCGGTGTAGTGCCAGGCGTTGCGCAGCAGGTTGCCCATCACCGACAGCAACAGCGTCGAATTGTAAGACTGGGGCCCGCTGGCCTCATGGTGGTACTCGAACGCCAGGCCCTTTTCACGGATCGCCGGGCCCCAGGTATCGACTGACTCTTCGCTGGCCACCTTGAGGGTGGTCACCTCGGTGCGCAGCGACGGCGCGTCGTAGTCCCGGGCCAACAACAGGAAGGTGCTGACCAACTGGTCCATCTGCTCGGTGGCACGGGCCATGCGGCTGAGCTGGCGGCCCATGCGCGGGTCGTCGCTGTGTTCATCGCCCAGCGCCCGGCACGCGGCCTCGAGGGTTTGGATTGGCAGTTGCAGCTCGTGGCTGACGTCGCTGGTGAACTGCTGCTCGCGGCGCAGGGCGTCGGCCAGGCGGGTTTGGGTCTGGTTGTACGAGGCGGCCAGTTCGCCGACTTCGTCTTGCGCCCAGTTGCCGCTGGCCGGCGGCGCTTGGTCCACCGGCAGGTTGCTGGCGCGGCGCACCTGGGTGGCGAGGGTGGTCACCGGGGCGATCACCCGCCGGGCGATCAGCCAGCCCAGCAGCACCGCCAGCGCCACGCTCAGGCTGAAACCGGCTACCGCCACCGAGTAAAGAATGCGTTGGCGCTGCATCAGGCTCTGCTGGTTGCGCAGCAGCACGTACTTGCGCCCGTCGACTTCCTCGACCGCGGCGTAGTAGCCGTCGTCGCCCGAGCCCACCTCATGGAAGCCCCGCGGCAGGGCCTCAAGGTTGGCCGGCAGGGCGAGGTCTTCGCGCCCGCCCTGCACGTAGAAGAGTTCGTCTTTTTCCGGGCGGTGCACCCAGGCATCCTGGTTGTCGAGCAGCAGTTGCCGGCGCAGGTTGCCCGACAGGCTGAGCTCGGTCAGGCGCCCTTCGACGACCTTTTCACTGACCACGATGCCGATGGCGAAGGTGCCGGCCACGAAGGCGCTCATCGCCGCGAAGGCAATGACGATCCGCTTGCTGAGCGTGTATTTGAAATCCATACAGCGGGTGATCACACAGTGCGCTGAAAACGGCGCGAAGCGTCGCTGCTCGGGCGTGAGGAGGAAGTGATACCTGTGTGAAAAATTTGTGAAAAACCGCCTGCAATCAGCGTATTGAACCTGTTACAGGCTTGATCGCTCAAACCCAGTAACCAGGCCTAGCAAGGAGCAACCCCCACGATGGCCCCCGCCCCGGAACCGTATGCGTTGTGGTTGCAGGCTTTTGCCGAGCGGCCCAACCCCCTGTGTGACGCCGCCCCGCTCAGGGCCCTGATGCAACAATGCCAACGCCAGGGCCTTGACCAACTGCCGCGCCCGGCCGCGGGCAACACCTTGCAGCGCTGGCGGGTGCTGGCCGAAGTCGCCGGTTTCGACCTGGCCTTGGTCAAGCTGTTCGAAGGCCACACCGACGCCCTGGCGATCCTCGCCGAGCTCGACGCCAGCAGCCTGGCCGGGGAGGGCATCTGGGCGGTGTGGGCCGCCGAGCCGCCGCAGGCGCGGGTGACCATTACCGAGCGCCACGGCAACCAGGTGCGCCTGGCCGGGCGCAAGGCCTGGTGCTCCGGCGCGCGGCAGGTCGACCATGGCCTGCTCACCGCCTGGGACGAACACAACCGCCCGCAACTGGTGGCGCTGGCCATGGCCCAGCCAGCAGTGGAAGCCACCGCTGACGGCTGGCAGGCGGTGGGCATGGGCCCGACGGCGAGCGTTGAAGTGATACTGGACGGCGCCCACGCGCAGGCGGTGGCCGGCCCCGGCGAGTACCTGTCGCGGCCTGGCTTCTGGCACGGTGGCGGCGGCATTGCCGCCTGCTGGTATGGCGCGGCGATGACCGCCGGGCATTATTTGCGTGAGCACTGCGCGCAGCGCCCCGGCGAGCCCCATGCGCTGGCCCACCTGGGCGCGGTGGACGCCCATCTGGGCGCGGCCAGGGCGGCGTTGCAGCACTGCGCCGAATGGATCGATGCCCAGCCGGCGCTCGATGCCCAGGTGCCGGTGCAACGGCTGCGGGCGATCACCGAGCACAGCGTCGAACAGGTGCTGCGCCACGTGGGCCGGGCGCTCGGCGCCACGCCGTTCTGCCGCGACCCACGCTTCGCCCGGCTGATGGCCGACCTGCCGGTGTTCGTGCGCCAGAGCCACGCCGAACGAGACCTGGCCGGCCTCGGCCAGGCCATCGCCGAACAACCGGCGCAGCGGTGGGCGCTATGAGCGCCGGCGCTGAAGAACGCCCGTTTGGCGTGGCCGGCACGCCCCTGGCCAGTTGGCACGCCAGCCCTGAGCTGGCCCAGGTGCCGGTGGTCAGCCTCGGCGAACTGCTGCCGCCCGGCGCCCGGCTGGTGGTGGCCGCGCCGCACCCAGACGACGAAGTGCTGGCCTGTGGCGGCTTGCTCGCCGCGCTGGCGCCACGGCCACAGGCGGTCACCTTGCTGTCGGTCACCGACGGCGATGGCAGCCACCCCGGCTCCAGCCTGTGGCCGCCGGCCCGCTTGCGCCACGAACGGCGCCAGGAAAGCACCCGCGCCTTGACCCGCCTGGGCTACGACACCCGGGTGCTCGACTGGCACCCGTTGAGCCTGCCCGACGGTGAGCTGGCCGCCTGCAAAAGCGAACTGCTCGAACACCTGTGCGCGCACCTGAACCCCAGCGACCGGCTGCTCAGCACCTGGCGCCACGACGGCCATTGCGACCACGAAACCCTCGGGGAGGTGGCGGCCCAGGCTGCGCGGCTGACCGGCGCGGTGTTGATCGAAGCGCCGGTGTGGGCCTGGCACTGGGCCAAGCCCGACGACCCGCGGCTGCCCTGGGCGCGCGCGCGCAAGTTCATGCTCGATGAGCACACCTTGGCGCGCAAGCGCCAGGCCATCGCCGAACACGCCACCCAACTGCACGCCGACCCCAGCACCCAGGCCCCGCCGGTGCTGGCCCCGGAAACCCTTGGGCGGCTGCTGCAGCCCTTTGAGCTGGTGTTTATATGAATACCCCCGCGGAATACTTCGAGCGCCTGTTCGAGGGCAACGACGACCCCTGGGCGTTTCGCCAGCGCTGGTATGAACAGCGCAAGCGCGACCTGACCCTCGCCAGCCTGCCGCGCCAGCGCTACGAACGCGCCTTCGAGCCGGGTTGCGCCAACGGCGAACTGAGCCTGGCCCTGGCCGGGCGCTGCGACGAGTTGCTGGTGATGGACCTCAACGCCCGCGCCGTCGAGTTGGCCAACCAGCGCTTGGCCGAGTTCCCGGCCGCCCAGGCGATGCAGGGCCACCTGCCCGGCGACTGGCCGGGTGGCAGTTTCGACCTGATCGTGCTCAGCGAGGTGGGTTATTACCTGGCCGAGGCGGCCTGGCGCGAGGTGATCGAACAGGTGCTGCGCAGCCTCAGCCCCGGCGGTTCGGTGCTTGCCTGCCACTGGCTGCACCCGATCGACGGCGCGCCACAGCGCGGGCGCCAGGTGCACCAGCTGCTGGATGAAGGGCTCGGGCTGCACAAGGCGGTGAGCCACCAGGAGGCAGACTTTGTGCTCGAGGTGTGGTGCGGGGTGCCTTGCGCGGTAGACCTGGATGAGCCAGTGCTGGAAGGTTGAGGGCCCTTCGCCCGCCTGTGCCGTAATGCTGTTCACTTAAGCCATTTCACCGCTTTACGGAAGAGATCAATCTGTGAGCTCTGCTGATTTTGTGCATGAGCTTCAGGGCCCATCGCCCGGCACAGCCGGCCTCCCACCAGATGTGTGTAAGTACTTGATTTAAGGGGCAACACAGAACTGGTGGGAGGCCGGCTGTGCCGGGCGAAGGGCCAGTCAGGTCATGCGCTCAGCAAAACCATTTGAAAAAATCAGGGCTTTTTAACCCCGATTTAGCGCTCTGATTGCTTAAGTGAACAGCATTACGGCTGTACCGGGCGAAGGGCCCTGAAGCGAACCCCTAGGCCACCCGCACCCCAACATCCCCCACCCCTGGCAGCGCCGCCATCAGCCGCACCGGGATCGCCTTCGCCGCCGGCACCTTGCTGCGCTCGGCGTGGTGCCACAGCGGCAACAGCGGGTTGCACTCGGGGTAATAGCCGGCGCAACTGCCCTGGGGGATGTCGTACGCCAGGATTTGCAGTGGCCCCACCTGGCGCGGCACTTCAGGCTCTACCGCAGTGTGCACGCTGACCCAATCGAGGGCGGCAAAGCCGAGCCGGGCGATGTCGTCCGGGTGCATCAGCAGCACCTTGCGCGTGCCTTTGACCCCACGAAAGCGGTCGTCATAGCCATAGATGGTGGTGTTGAACTGGTCGTTGCTGCGGATCGTCATCAGCGTGAGCACTTCCCGCCCGGGCACCGCCACGTCGTTGTCTTCGCCAAGGGTGGCGGGGGTGATGAACCGCGCCTTGCCGTGTTCGGTGTGCCACTGCCGGTCGCAGGCCGGCAGTGGCCGGCGAAAGCCCCCCGGTTGCGCCATGCGCGCCTCGAGGTTGGCGAAGATTGCCGGGTACACCTGGGCAATCGCCGCGCGGATCAACCGGTAATCCTCGCGCCAGGCGCCCCAGTCGAGCTTGGGGTTGGGCGCCAGGGTGGCCTCGGCCAGGCCGGCGATGATCGCCACCTCAGACAACAACTGCTCGCTGGCCGGGGTGCCGTGGCTGTGCCAGCCGTGGATGAACCCGGTGCTGTCTTCGGTGCTGTAGGCCTGGGCCACGCCACCTTGCAGGTCGAGTTCGGTATGGCCCAGGCACGGCAACAGCCAACTGTCGGCGCAGGTCACCAGGTGGCTGCGGTTGAGCTTGGTCGCCACCTGCACGTTCAGCTGCAGGCGGCGCCAGGCCGGCTCCATGCGCGAGGTGTCGGGGATGGCCCGAAGGAAGTTACCGCCCAGGCCAATAAAGGCCTGCACGCTGCCATCGAGAATGCCTTCACAGGCATCGACGGTGGCCAGGCCCATTTGCTCGGGTACCTCGATGCCCAGGTGCTCGGCGATCAAATGCTTCGGCACCTTGGCGGGGTCTTCAGTGATGCCCACGGTGCGCTGGCCTTGCACGTTGGAATGGCCGCGCACCGGGCAGATGCCAGCGCCGGGCTTGCCCAGGTTGCCACGCAGCAGCAACAGGTTGACCAGCATCTGGATGGCCTGCACGCCGAGGCGGTGCTGGGTCAGGCCCATGCCGTAGACCATGATCACCCGCTCGCTGCGCGCGTACACCGCGGCGCTGGCCTCCATCGCCGCGCGGCGCAGGCCACTGTGGCGCTCCAGCGCCGGCCATTCCCAGCGGCGCACGGCAGCGATGAACTCGACCATGCCTTCGGTGTGCTGGGCAATGAAACGCTGGTCGAGCACGCCCGCGCGGCCCTCGGCCAACGCCGCGTCGTCCAGCGCGAGCAGCGCCTTGGCGATGCCGGCCAGGGCCGCCAGGTCGCCGCCGGGCGCCACCTGGTGGTATTGGGTGCTGACCTGGGTGCTGTGCGGGCCGAGCATCTCGCTGGGCGATTGCGGGTTGACGAAGCGTTCCAGCCCACGCTCGCGCAGCGGGTTGAAGGTGATCACCGGCACCCCGCGCTGGCGCGCCTCCTGGATCGGGTGGAGCATCCGCGGGCTGTTGCTGCCCACGTTCTGGCCGAAGAACATCAGGCAGTCGGCCAGGGCGAAGTCGCCAAGGGTGACCGTGCCTACCGGTACGCCGATGCTTTCTTGCAGCGCCACCGAGGTGCTTTCGTGGCACATGTTGGAGCTGTCGGGCAGGTTGTTGTGGCCGTAGGCGCGGGCGAACAACTGGTACATGAACGACGCCTCCAGCGAGGCGCGGCCGGAGGCGTAGAACACCGTGCTGGGCGGTGCCAGGGTTTTCAGCCGGGCACCGATGGCGGCGAAGGCTTCGTTCCAGCTCACTGGCCGGTAGCGGTCAGTGGCCGCGTCGTAGCGCAGCGGCTCGGTGAGGCGGCCCTGTTGCTCCAGGTCATGGTCGGGCCACTGCAGCAGTTCGCTGACCGCGTGCTCGGCAAAAAAGCTCGCGCCGGCCCGGCGCTGGGTCAGTTCCCAGGCGGTGGCCTTGGCGCCGTTCTCGCAAAACTCCAGCGCGTGGGTATGCCCAGGCTTGGCCCAGGCGCAACTGACGCAGGCAAAGCCGCCGGGTTTGTTCTGCTTGTAAAGCGCCGCGGCGCCGTGGGCCATGGCTTGCTCGCGCCAGAGGATGGTCATCACCGAGCGCGCCGAACCCCAGCCGCCGGCCGCGTGGGTGTAGGGGCGAAAGCGGGGAGGGCTGGGCATGGGCAGGGCGCCTGTAGGGGTGTTGAGTTTTGACGCCGGGGGCTTGGGAGGAGTTCGAAAGGTTTGCCGGCCCCTCGCCCGGTACAGCCCACCCGGCCACCCTTTGGTGCGCGCCACCACCAATTGCGCAAAAAG
Organism: Pseudomonas sp. NPDC007930; assembly: GCF_042958985.1. Taxonomy (NCBI): domain Bacteria; kingdom Pseudomonadati; phylum Pseudomonadota; class Gammaproteobacteria; order Pseudomonadales; family Pseudomonadaceae; genus Pseudomonas; species Pseudomonas sp. NPDC007930. Next base: position 91,458 of record NZ_JBIBKC010000013.1, on the reverse strand, counting down.
GGTGCGCGCCGGCCCAGGCCTGAGTTGCCCAATAGTCATCCAGGGCTTCGCCGAGGTGCTCAATACGCAACTGTAAAGCCGGCATTGGGCGAGCAAAGCTGGGGTTTTTCACGTTGGCCCATTACTTGCTGAACAACCGCAAGTTTCCCATTAGGCAACCGCCAGCATGCCCTTACCGCCCAAAGCCCCATCGCGCACCATCGAAACCCCCGCCCTGGGCATCGACGGCTTCAACGTCGGCAGCCGCCTGCGCGCGGCGCGCCAGGCCAAAGGCCTGTTGATCGAAGAGGTGGCCCAGCGCGTGGGCGTGAGCAAGTCGTTCATCAGCCGCTTCGAGCGCGATGTGGTGCAGGCTTCGGTCGCCACCTTGCTGCGGGTGTGCGAAGCCATCGGGATCAAGCCGGCCGAGCTGTTCTCGCCGCCGGCCACCGCCTTTGTGCCGGCCGGGGAGGGCACGCCGATCAGCCTGGGCGGCGAGAAGATGCGCGAGTACCTGATCGGCGGCGCCGGCAACGAACACATGATGGCCCTGTACTCGGTGATCGAGCCAGGCGGCGGTTCGGGGCCGGAGCCCTACACCCTCAAGGCCGACAGCGACATGGTCCATGTGCAGAGCGGGCAGCTGGAGCTGCGCGTGGGCGAAGACACCTACCTGCTCAAGGCCGGCGACACCCTGACCTTTCCACCGTCGGTACCGCACACCTGGCGCAACCCCTCGGCCGAACACACCTGCACCGCGCTGTGGGTGATCGTGCCGCCACCGAGCTGAGCGCCCACACCGTCCTGCCCCCACCTCACACCCAAGGAACACTTCATGGCTTACAACAAACTGTGGGCGGCCGCCGCCCTGATGGCCCTGGCCGCCAACGCGCTGGCGAGCGAGCGCATCACCATCGCCACCGACGCCACCTTCCCACCGTTCGAATCGGTTGACGCCCACGGCAAGCTGGTGGGCTACGACATCGAACTGGCCGAGGCGGTGTGCAAGGAGGCCAAGCTCGACTGCAACATCATTGGCGCCGCCTGGGAAGGGATGATCCCCGGGCTGATCAGCAAGAAGTACGACGCACTCATCTCGCAACTGACCGTGACCGACGCCCGCCGCAAGGTCATGGCCTTCAGCGACGTTTACGAGCTGCCGACGTTTCGCTTCGTCGCCCGCCAGGACGCCCACCTGGACGTGAGCCCCGAAGGCCTCAAGGGCAAGGTGATCGCTGTGCAGACCGGCACCCCGATGGACGCCTACGTGACCCGCAACTACCCCGGCAGCACCATCAAGCGCTACGCCAGCGGCAGCGAGCCGTACCTGGAACTGAGTGCCGGCCGCGCCGATGCGCACATGAGCTATGAAGCGCAGATCCTTCACAGCTTCCTGGCCAAGGACGAAGGCAAAGGCTTCGAGCTGGTGGGCCCACGGCTGACCGGCAAAGACGCGCCGGAGTTCGGCGAAGGCGTGGCGATCGCCATCAACAAGCACAACGGCGCGCTGGTCGAGCGCATCAACGCAGGCCTCAAGGGCGTGCGCGACAGCGGCCAGCTCGACGCGCTGAACGCCAAGTACTTCGGGCAGTAAGCACATGCTCGGCGATTACCTGTTCAGCGTGCTGGCGGCCGGGCTGGTGAGCCTGCAACTGGCTGCCCTGGCGTTGCTGCTGGCGCTGGCGCTGGGGCTGGCCGGGGCCTTTTGCAAGCGCTCGCGCAGCCGCGCGTTGCGCCTGCTCGCCGGGCTGTACACCACCCTGGTGCGCGGGGTGCCAGACCTGGTGCTGATGCTGCTGGTGTACTACAGCCTGCCAGCGCTGCTGAACCAGGGCTTCGACGCGCTGGGCTGGGATTACAGCGTGGAGTTCAGCCCGTTCGCCGCCGGCTGCGCCACCCTCGGGCTGATTTTCGGCGCCTACATGACCGAAACCTTCCGCGCCGCGCTGGCCGGCATCCCCCGCGGCCAGCTCGAAGCCGCCCAGGCATATGGGCTGAGCCGCTGGGGCACCCTGCGTTGGGTGCTGCTGCCGCAGATGGCGCGGCTGGCCTTGCCGGGCATCACCAACAACTGGCTGGTGCTGGTCAAGGCCACCGCGCTGGTGTCGCTGCTGGGCCTGCAAGACATCATGTTCCGCGCCCGCGGCGCCGCCGAGGCGACCGGCAAGCCGTTCACCTTCTACCTGGTGGCCGGCGGCTTTTACCTGGCCGTGACCGTGTTGTCGCTGGCCGCGCTGCTGTGGCTGGGCCGGCGCTACAGCGTGGGCGTGAAGGGGCTGGCGCGATGAACTGGGAAGTGATCGCCGAGAACCTCGGCCGCTACGCAGAGGGCACCTGGCTGACCCTGCAACTGACCGTGCTCGCCCTCGGGCTGGCCTTTGCCCTGTCGTTGCCGCTGGCACTGGCGCGCACCTCGGCGCGGCGCTGGCTGCGCCTGTTGGTGGGTGCCTACACCCTGGTGTTTCGTGGCACGCCGTTGTTGATCCAGTTGTTCCTGATCTACTACGGCCTGGCCCAGTTCGGCGCGCTGCGGCAAAGCTTTTTATGGCCGTGGTTGTCGAGCCCGCTGGTGTGCGTGCTGCTGGCGTTCGTGCTGAACACCTGCGCCTACACCACCGAGATCTTCGCCGGTGGCCTGCGCCATTTACCCCCCGGCGAGATAGAAGCGGCGCGGGCCTACGGCATGGGCCCTTGGACCCAGGCCCGGCGGATTCTGCTGCCTGCCATGCTCAGCCGCTCGCTGGCGTTGTACGCCAACGAGGCGATCATGATGCTCCACGCCACCTCGCTGGCCAGCACCGTCACGTTGATGGAAGTCACCGGCGTGGCGCGCAACATTACCCTCAATTACTACATCCAGTTCGAGCCCTACGTGACCGCCGGGGCCATCTACCTGGCGCTGACCTTCGTGCTGGTCGGCGCTTTGCGCCTGGCCGAACGGCGCTGGGCCGCTTACCTGCAGCCGCGCCGCGGCTGACCGTTCAACCTTTGCAAGAGTGACTGTAGCGATGAGCAGCAAACGTGGTTTCGACCTTCTCGGCGTGCCTTTCGATGGCGAGTCGACCCTCGGCTGGCCCGGTTCGCGCTATGCGCCGGGCAAGGTGCGCGAGGCGATCAAGTGGATCAACATGCGCATCCAGCAGGGCCAGGTGTACTGCCTGGAAACCGACAGCTTCATGGACGTGGGCGAGCAACTGCTGCTCGATTGCGGCGACGTTGCCATTCACCCCCACGACACCCTGAAAACCTTCGACGCCACCACCGCGGCGGTGGCCCAGAGCATCGCCGGCGGCCGCGTGCCGATCGTGATCGGCGGCGATGACAGCCTGTTGTTCCCGGTGGCGCGCGGGGTGCACCAGGCACTGCCGGGGCGCATTGGTATCATCCATTTCGACGCCCACCTCGACCTGATGGACGAAAGCCCCAAGCAGGGCCGCTACAGCCAGTCCAGTGGCATGCGCCGGGCACTGGAGCTCGAGCGCATCGCCGCCACCGATTGCATCCAGGTGTGCGAGCGGCACTTCAACTTCCCCGCCTCGGGGCAGTTCAAGCATGCCCAGGACCTGGTCCACATCAGTGCCCGCGATGCCCTGCGGCTGGGGCCGGTGGCCACGGTCGAGCGCATCCTGGCGCGGGTCGGCGGCGCTGACCACCTGTACCTGTCGTTCGATATCGACGCCATCGACCCGTGCTACGCCCCCGGCGCCGGTGCCCACGAGCCGGGCGGGATCAGCTCGGACGAGGCCCTGCAGATGATCGAACTGCTGGCCCCGCACTGCGCGGCGATGGCCATCACCGAGGTCAACCCGACCACCGACGTCGGCACCATGACCTCGACCCTGGCGGCGTACCTGGCCTTTACCTTCGCCGTGTACGGCAGCCAGAAACCCTGAGGCCAGAGGGGCCGCAACGGGTAACATAGGCGCCGGTACTAAAATGTAGCGGCGTGTATCCGTTACCCGTTTTCTCCTTTCCAGTGTGGGCCCCTGCGGTATGTTGCAGAAGCGTGATCGTTTTACCGGCTGGGGCCTGCGCCCCACGCTGCGGCTTGGCTTATTGTGTTGCGGCGCCAGCGGTTGGGCGCACGCCGCCACCGAAGAACTGGCGCCAACGGTGGTCACCGGCAGCTACACGCCCACCGCCAGCTTCGACCTGCCGTTCTCGGTGAATACCGTCGACCTGGCCCAGGGCACCGATGGCCAGTTGGGGGTCAACCTCTCCGAAGTACTGGGCAAGGTGCCCGGGCTGGTGGTGCAGAACCGCCAGAACTACGCCCAAGACCTGCAAGTGTCGGCCCGTGGCTACGGCGCCCGCTCAGCGTTCGGCATCCGCGGGCTGAAGCTGCTCAGCGACGGCATCCCGGCCAGCACCCCCGACGGGCAGGGCCAGGCCGCCACCCTCAACCTCGACGTCGCCGAGCGCATCGAAGTGCTGCGCGGCCCGGCCGCGACGCTTTACGGCAGCAACGCCGGCGGGGTGATCCAGATGTTCAGCCGCGACGGCCATGGCCCGCTGAAGGTGGGCGCCGAAACCACCGTGGGCAGCGACGGCTTCAGCAAGAACCACCTCTCGGCCGAAGGCGGCAACGCCAACGCCGGCTTTGTGCTAGACGCTTCGCGGATGGACACCGACGGCTACCGCGACCACAGCGCGGCGCGCCGTGACCAAACCTTTGGCAAGTTCACCGTCAAGCCCGATGAAGACTCGCGCCTGGCGCTGATCTACTCCAGCCTTGAGCAAAACAACACCCAAGACCCCCTTGGCCAAAGCTGGGCCGCCTACCAGGCAGCCCCTCGCTCGGTGGCCAGCGCGGCCGAGACCTATAACACGCGCAAAAGCATCGACCACCAGCAGCTAGGCATGAACTACGAGCGCTACTTCGGCGACGCCACCCTGCAGTTCAACCTGTACGCCGGCCAGCGCCATGTGCTGCAGTACCTGTCGTTGCCGCGCACGGTGGTCGCGAACAGCCAGCGCGGCGGCGGCGTGGTCGACTTCGACCGCCGCTTCGAAGGCGGCACCCTGCGCTGGGTGCAACCGCTAAGCGGGGCCCCCGGCGACCTGACCCTGACCGTGGGCGCCGATTACGACCGCAGCCAGGACGACCGCCGCGGTTACCAGAACTTCAGCGGTATGCAGTTGGGCGTGAAGGGCGCGCTGCGCCGCGACGAAACCGACACCGCCAGCAGCCTGGACCCTTACGCCCAACTGCACTGGGAGCTGGGCCGCTGGACGATGGAGGCCGGCGTGCGCCACGCCACCATGACCCTGGACGTCGCCGACCAGTACCTGGCCAATGGCGACAGCAGTGGCTCGAAAACCTACCAGCGCAACACTCCGTCGTTGTCGGTGATGTACGCCTTCACCCCGGCCTTGCGCGGCTATGTGAGCGTGGGCAAGGGCTTCGAAACCCCGACCCAGGCCGAGATGGCCTATGCCCCGGGGCTGGCCGAAAGCTTCAACTTCGGCCTCAGCCCAGCCACCAGCACCCAGTACGAGATTGGCCTGAAGGCGCGGCTGAACTCGGCCACCCGGCTGGAAGCCGCGCTGTTCGAGATCCACACCGACGATGAAATCGTGGTCGCCAGCGCCACCGATGGCCGCACCAGCTACACCAACGCCGGGCGCACCCTGCGCCGTGGGGTAGAGATCAGCCTGCACAGCGAAATGGGCGAGCACTGGCAGGCCAACCTGGCCTACACCCGCACCGATGCCACCTATGCCGAGGCCTTCGTGCAGAGCGGCAGCACCATCGCCCAAGGCAACCGCCTGCCGGGGGTGCCGCTGAACAACCTGTTCGGCGAGCTGGTATTCAGGCCCCGCGAAGGCATCAGCATGGGCCTGGAGGGGCAGTACCGCAGCGAGGTATACGTCGAAGACAGCAACCAGCAAAAGGCCGCGCCGGCCTACACGGTGTTCAACTGGCGCACGCGCTTCGAGCAGCATTACGGCCACTGGGCGTTCCACCAATTGCTGCGTTTGGACAACCTGCTCGACCGCCAGTACGTGGGCTCGGTGATTGTCGGCGACAGCAACCAGCGCTATTACGAAGCGGCGCCGGGGCGCTCGTGGTATGCGGGGGCGGGGGCGGAGTATCAGTTCTAGAGGAGAGGGGGCTCATGCTGCGCCAACACCCGCAAGCCACGCGCCGTCACCTTTACATCGACGAAACACAGCTCATCGGCCGCCTCGGCCCGGGTGGCGGTCACGCATTGGTTGGCCAGCAAATGCATCAAGGTGTCGACCCGCCCGCCGCTGATCACGCCTTCGCCCTGGGCGATTTCCTCGAGCAGTACCCGGTCGCTCTTGAACATCCACTGCATCGGCCATTCCCCTGAACGTACGCGGCCCGGCTGGGCGCGCTTCGTGGTGTCAGAGCGTTGCCGAGGCGGCAGAGTGCCATGAGTGCGGCGAGAATTGTGAGCGGGTTGGCAAAAAATGCCTTCAGGGCCCATCGCCCGGCACAGCTGGAGTGCCGGACCACGGCCTCCCACCAGTTCTGTGTTGTCACGTAAATCAAGTACTTACACAGATCTGGTGGGAGGCCGGCTGTGCCGGGCGATGGGCCCGGCAACCCTCAAAACGCCCGGCTCACCTGCACCATCCCCACTTGCTGAGCCAGCCCGGTACGGGTCTGCGCCGTCCACGACAGCGCCAGTTGGGTGCCGCCCTGGCTTTGCGCGGTGAACTCCAGGCCGCCGCGCAGCACCCAGGCGCCGAGGTCCTGGCCGCTGGTGCTGAAGCGCTGGTCGGGCGCGCCGGCATAGCGCGCGGTGACCTGGTTGGGCTGGTTGAGCACGTCGTAGGCCACCCCGGCGCGGGCGCTGAACTGCGCGCTTGGGCTGAGGGCATGGCTGAGCCGGGTGTCGAAGCCCAGCAGCAGTTGGTCGGTGCTGCGCGCGTCGACCTTCAACAGCAACGGCGCCAGGCTTTGTGGGCCTTGCTCGCGGTAGGCCGGGTCGTTGATGCGCAGGTAGTCAGCGCTCAGGCTCGGGGTGAGGGTGGTCGCCTCGCTCAGGGCAAAGCGCTGTGACAGCGCCGCGCCGCTGCTCAGCACCTGGCTGGTGAACTGGCTGCGCGCCTGGCCGCTGGCGCCGCCAAAGGCCAGGTCGCGGCGGCCGCTGTTGCTGCTCTGGCCCATGCCGGCGTGCAGGTCGAGTTGCAGGTCGGCGTCCAGCCGGTGGCTGAGGTAAGCCTCGAACTGGTACAGCTCGAGCTTCGCGCGCTGGGCGCCGCCACCCTCGGCGGCACCGGCGGCACTGTTGCCGTAGGCGAACGCCAAGCCCACCCGGGTGCTGCTGCTCAAGGCGCCGTCGGCGCCGAGCAGGGTGCCGCCGCTGCTGGCCAGTTGGCCGCCGCGTTGGCTCGCGGCCAGTTGCCCACCGAACGGCTGCAACCACAACCCGCTGCTGGCGCTGGCGCCCGGCCAGGCTGGGGAGGCGGGGGTGGCTTGCAGGCGGCTGCGCAGGCTGGCGGTGATCTGCTCCTGCATGAACTGCGCGGCCGGCAGGCTGCTGGTCAGCGGCAGGCTCTGGCTGATGGCGTTGGCCACTTCGGCCTGGCTGGTGGCGCTGGCAAAGTACGGCGCCAGGGCACTGCCACTGCCCTGGGCGAACTGTGCGTCGAGCACCCGCGCCGCGCCGCGCGCCGCGGCATTGTTGGCCACCGCCGCCTGGGCCGCGCCGGCGGCCTTGGCGCTCAGGGCAAGGTCAAGGGTATTGCCGTCTTTCACCCCGTTGAAGTTGAACAACTGCGAGTTACTGCTGACCTGGAAAGTGCCGTCGGAGGCCAGCGTGCCGGCGCTGATCACATCGTTCAGGCGCGCCACGTTCAGCGGCTGGGTGGGGTTGCTCACATCGACGAACACCTTGGCCTGGCTGGGCAGCGTGGCGGTGCCAGTGACCACCAGCTTGCCGTAGGTCTGGCCGTCGGCCACGCGGGTGCTGAAGGTGGCGCCGGCGGTTTGGCTGTAATCGCCCTTGATCGTCGCCACCGCCGCGCGCGGCGGCGCATCCGGGTTGGCCGGGTCGATGCCGGAGGCTGCCACGGCCAGGGTGCCGGCGTTGCTGAACTGGCGCACCTCGAACAGGTTGCCGTCTTGCAGGGTGACCGTGCTGCCTGGGGTCACCTGTACGGTCTGCCGGTGGGCGCGGACGATGCCCTGCAGCAGCAGGGTGTCTTGGCCGCTGAGGCGGATCAACGGCACTTGGGAGTCATCGTCGATGTACAGCGCGTAGCCGCCGGGGTACTCGCCCAGCACCTGGCCACTGAGGGTGATGCCGCCGTCGATGCCGGAATTGATCACGTTGATCGCGGTGATGGCGTTCACGCTGCCGCTGTGGATCAACTGGCCGTCGATGTGGCTGTCTTGCACCTGCAAGCCATGGCCGGTGTCGCTGTTGCCGCGCAGGTTGCCGCTGTTGTTGAAGTCACCGCTGACCAGCGTGTTGGCCAGCAGGAACACGCCGTCGCTGCCGCCCTGAACGGTGCCGCGGTTGCTGAAGCTGCCCAGGCGGCTGGCCTCGATCACCACCCCGGCCGGGCCGGCGAGCACGCCGGTGTTGACGATGCCGCCGGTGACGGTGCTGTTGCTCACCACCAGGCTGAGGTTGTTCGCGGCGATCCGGCCGCTGTTGAGCAGGCTGCCGCCGACGGTTACGTTGCGCAGCAGCAGGCCGTTGTCACCGCCTTGCAGCAGGCCGCTGTTGCTCAGGTTGCCGCTGATCTGGCTGTCGAACACGCGCACGGCGGTGCCGTCGGCAGTCACTTGGCCACTGTTGAGCAGGTTGCCGGCCAGCGTGCTGCCGTTCTGCACGGCGATGCCGGCCCCTAGCGCCTGTATGCTGCCGCTGTTGGCCAGGTTGCCGCTGAGGCTGCTGGCATCGAGGAGGATGCCGGCGTCGCCCCCGATGATGCTGCCACTGTTGGCCAGCCCGCCGCTGATCTGGCTGGCATTGGCCCGCACGCCGAGGGCGCCTTCAAGGTTGTCCTGGGCATTGATCAGCCCGGTGTTGATCACCCCGCCGGCCACTTGGGCGGTGTCGAGATCGATGCCGCGGTGGGCGGTGATGCTGCCGCCGAGGTTGCGCACGCCCTGGCGGCTGACCACGGCGTTGTCGACCTGCAGGCCGGCGCTGCCGTCACTGAACAGCGTGCCGCTGTTGTACACCCCGGCCACCGTGGAATTGAAATGCACCCCCAGCGCCGCTTGCGGCCCCTCGGTTTGCACCACGCCGCCCTCGAGGCGGATGCCGCCGCTGTTTTGCACCAACCCGCGTACGGTGGCCGAGTACAGCCCCAGGCCGTCGGCGCTGGCCTGCAGGTTGCCGGCGTTGAGCACCTGGCCGCTGACCTTGCCGTTGACCAGCATCGCGTTGCTGGCGTTGACCTCGGCGCGGTTGATCACATCACCGGCCACCTGGCTGCCGCTCAGCTCGATGCCGGTATCCGCGGCGCTGATGCTGCCGCTGGTGAGCAGGCTGGCGCCCAGGCGGCTGTTGACCACGCGCACGCCGTCAGTGCCGGCGTTCACGCTGCCGCTGCTGCGCACGCCGCCGCTGAGGGTACTGCTGGTCACCGCCAGGCCGTAGCTGCCAGCGTTGAGGGTGCCGGTAGACGCCACCTCGCCGAGCACCTTGGAGGCGGTGATCGCCAACGCCTGGCCGGCGCTCGCGGTAAGGCTGCCGCTGTTGAGCACGTTGCCCTGCACCGTGCTTTCGAGCGCTTGCAGGCCGTAGTCGGCAGCCTGGATGTTGCCGCGGTTGAGCAGCGCGCCGACGATGCTCGAATGGATGCCCAGCCCCGAGCCGGCCACCGCGCCGCCTTGCAGCAGGCCGTTGTTGGTCACGCCACCGCTCAGGCGGCTGCCGTCGATGCTTACCGCGCTGCTGCTGGCGCTGCCGTTGGCGATGAGCTGGCCGCTGCTGTAGTTGATCAGGCTGCCACTGAGCTGGCTGTTGCTGATCGCCAGCGCCGGGCTGCCGCGCAGGCTGCCGGCGTTGAGCACGCTGGCCGCGCCGTTGAGGCCGCTGATGCTCAGCGCCGGCGCGCCACTGCTGGTCACGCTGCCGGCCTGGGTGATGCGCACCTTACCGGGGCTGCTGATTGCACAGGGCCCGGCGGTGGCGGTGCGCACCGTAAAGCCGCCGCTGCCGCTGCCGCTGCAGGCGCCCCAGGCCGCCGGGGTGGCCAGTGCCACCGCCAGGGCCACGCTGTGTGAAAGGGGGGCACTGCACGCACTACGCCCGTTGAGGTTCAACCGTCCCATGGTCCACCCCCGGCCTGCGCCGTTCTTGGAAGTGGGTTGGGTATAGTTGCGCCGGTTTAGTGTGTCAAAGCTGAAACATGCTTCAGCGATCAGGCGGCAGACAACCGGTACGCCCCGGCCCGCCATAGGCTCAGTAGCCCCAGCGCGGCCATCGCCACCCCCACCCACAGTGGCGCGCGCAGGCCAAAGCCGGCGTCGATCGCCGCGCCCCCGGCCCAGCTGCCAAAGGCCAGGCCCGCGGTGATCACCGAGCTGTGCAGGGTGTTGACCAACGCCCCGGGTTCGGCGGCTTTCATCACCCGCGCGACCATCGCCGGGTTCAGCGCCACGCCGGTCAGGCCCAAGGCGATAAAGCACACCAGGCCCAGGCCGCGCTGCTCACCGGCCAGGGCGATACCGGCCAGCGCCAGCATCAACAGCAGCAGGCCCCAGGCCTGGGCGCTGAGGGTGTGGCGGTCAGCGATGCGGCCGACCACGGCGTTGCCGACCAAGTTGCCCAGGCCGTACAGCGCCAGCAGCGCGGCGACCTGGCCGGGGGCAACGCCGAGCACCTGGATGAGGATCGGCGTGCAATAGCTGAAGGCGGCGAAGGTGGCGCCGATGATCAAGCCACTGGTGGCGTAGGCCGCCCACAGGCTGCGGTTGCGCAGGTCGGCCAGTTGCTGGCGCAGCGGCGCGGCGCTGCCCGGCGGCGTGGCCGGCAGGCGCCAGGCGCCCAACGCGGTGCAGGCACTGGCCAGCAGCACCACCAGCCAACTGGCGGCGCGCCAGCCGAAGTGCTCGGCGGCCCAAGTGGTCAGCGGCACCCCGGCCACTGGCGAGAGCATCAACCCGGCCAGCACCACCGAGGCAGCGCGGCCGCGCGCGGCGGGCGCGACCAGCCCGGCGCAGAGGGTCATGCACAGGCCGATGCAGGCGGCGCTGGCCACCCCCATCAGCGTGCGCGCCAGCGCCAGCAGCGGGTAGCTCTCGGCCAGCGCGGCCACCGCGCCGGCGCCCACGTACAGCGCCAACAGGCCGACCAGCGCGGCTTTGTTGCCGACCTTACAGGCCAGCAGCAGCACCGTCAGCGGCGGCCCGCCGAGGGCCATGCCCAGGGCGTAGAAGGCGATCAGGTTGCCGACCTGGGCGAGGCTGACCGAAAACGCCTCGGCCAGTGCCGGCATGATGCCGGCGACCATGAACTCGGCGGTGACCAGCGAGAAGATCGTCAGGCCCAGCAGGTAGACGGTAGGGGGCAGGGTAGAGCGGGTGGCCATGGGAGGGCTCCTGTGTAGACCGGGCCACACCCTAGGGATTGTTGAGTGATGGGTCAAATAACGTTGGGGTATGAAGGGTGGTGTAAAGGTTAAGGGCCCTTCGCCCGGCACAGCCGGAGTGCTGTTCACTTAAGCAATCAGAGCGCTAAACCAAGGGTAAAAAGCCTTGATTTTTCTAGGTGGTTTTATCGAGCGCATGACCTGACTGGCCCTTCGCCCGGCACAGCCGGCCTCCCACCAGATTTGTGTAAGTACTTGATTTACTGGGAAACACAGAACTGGTGGGAGGCCGTGGTCCGGCACTCCGGCTGTGCCGGGCGAGGGGCCCTGCAGCCGGTCACACCGGCACATCCCCCAGGATCGTCGCCCGGTGCATCACCCGCCGCTGCGGCCGGTAGTCGTCGACCGCGTAATGCTGGGTCACGCGGTTGTCCCACAGCGCCAGGTCGCCGGCCTGCCATTGCCAGCGCACGCAGTATTGCGGCTGGGTGGCGTGCTGGTACAGCAGCTTGAGCAGCGCCTCGCTCTCGTGGCTTTGCAGCTCGTTGATCGCCAGGGTAAAGCCTTCGCTGATGAACAGCGCCTTGCGCCCGGTCACCGGGTGAGTGCGCACCAGTGGGTGGCTCACCGGTGGGTGGCGGCGGCGGGTGGCTTGCCAGCGTTCCAGCGCTTCGGGCGTGTTGCCGAAGCGCGCCAGCGGGAAGGATTTACTGAAGTCATGGGTCGCGCTCAGGCCATCGAGCAACCGTTGCAGCGGCGCGCTCAGGCCGTCGAAGGCCGCCGTGCCGCTGGCCCACAGGGTATCGCCGCCGTAGGCCGGCACCTGCCGGGCGAGCAGCGCCGCGCCCAACGCCGGGGTGGGCAGGAAGGTCAAGTCGGTGTGCCACAGGGCGTTGTCGCGCACGTCGGTGACGGCGGTGTCGAGGATCAGGATTTCGGGTTGTTCGGGCACGTTGGGGTAGATCGGGTGCACATGCAGCTCGCCAAAGCGCTGGGCGAAGCGCGCGTGTTGCGCCGGGCTGATGGCCTGCCCACGCAGGAACAGCACCTGATGGTTGAACAGCGCCTGTTCCAGTTGCTGCTGGGTGCTGGCGCTCAGCGGCTGGCGCAGGTCCAGCCCCTCGATTACGGCGCCGATGGCCGGGTTCAACGGCCGTACGGTAAAGGTCATGGTCACGCCTCGTAGTGTTGCCAAAGGCTCAGTGGGATTGCCCGTGCCAGGGCACCAGCTTGCGCTGCAAGGCGCGCAGGCTCAGTTCCAGGGCGAAGGCGATGATGGCGATCAGCAGGATGCCGAGGATCACCACGTCGGTGACCAAAAACTGCGCCGCCGACTGCACCATGAAGCCCAGGCCTTCGGTGGCAGCGATCAGTTCGGCCGCCACCAGGGTCGACCAGCCCACCCCCAGGCCGATACGCAGGCCGGTGAGAATGTCGGGCAGGGCGCTGGGCAGGATCACGTGGCGCAGCACCTGCCAGCGGCTGGCGCCCAGGCACTGAGCAGCGCGGATCCGCGCCGGGTCGACGGTGCGCACGCCGCTGGCGGTGGCGATGGCGATCGGGGCGAAGATCGCCAGGTAGATCAGCAGCACCTTCGACAACTCGCCGATGCCACACCAGATCACGATCAGCGGCAGGTAGGCCAGCGGCGGTACCGGCCGGTAGAACTCGATCAGCGGGTCGAAGATGCCGCGGGCGATGCGGTTGCGGCCCATCGCCAGGCCCAGCGGGATGGCCGTGAGCAGCGCCGCCAGCAGGGCCAGGCCGATGCGCGCCAGGCTGGCGCCGAGATGGTGCCACAGGCTAACGTCCATGTAGCCCTCGTGCAGCAGCAGCCAGGCACGCTCCAGTACTGCCTGTGGCCCGGGTAAAAACAGCGGCTCGACCCATTCATAACGGGTTGCCACCCACCATAAGGCCAGCAGCGCCAGCACCGTGGCGGTGCTGATCCAGCGGGTCCCGAGGGGGCGTGGCGGGCGCCGTGGGGCGGCGGTTTCGGCGGCCTTGGCCGGCAGTTCATAGGTGCTCATCCGCGTGGCTCCTGTTCGGTTTGCTGGGCGAACACCTGGGCCAGCACATGCTCGCGGGTGCGAATGAACTCAGGGTCGGACTTGATCGCCCGGGCTGGCTCGCCGGCGCCGTGGCGGCGGCCAAAATCCAGGCTCAGGCGCTCGACGATGCGCCCCGGGTGCGGTGCCAGCAGCACCAGGTCGGTGGCGAGGAACACCGCTTCTTCGATGTCATGGGTGATCAGGAACACCGGCTTGGCGGTGCGCTGCCACACGCTGAGCAGCAGCTCTTGCATCTGTTCACGGGTGAAGGCGTCCAGCGCGCCAAACGGCTCGTCCATCAGCAGTACCCGCGGCTCGGCGGCCAACGCCCGGGCCAGGCCGACCCGCTGGCGTTGGCCACCGGACAGCTCCCAGACCTTGCGCTGTTCGAACCCAGCCAGGTTCACCAGCGCTAGCAGCTCGCGGGCGCGGGCCTCGCGCTGGGCCCGTGGCGCGCCGGCCAGGCGCAGGCCGAAGGCAACGTTCTCGAGCACGTTCTGCCAGGGCAGCAACACGTCGTCCTGGAACACCACCCCGCGGTCGGCCCCCGGCCCGTGTACGGCAGCGCCGTCGAGGCTGAGGCGGCCGGCGCTGGGGGCGACGAAGCCGGCAATCAGGTTGAGCAGGCTGGTCTTGCCGCTGCCCGAGGGGCCCAGGGCGACCAACAACTGCCCAGGCCCCAGTTGCAGCGAGAGGTCTTGCAGTACAGCTTGCGCCGCGCCCGGGTAATGGGCGCTGACGCGGTGCAGTTCGAGGGTCGCCATGGGGGCCTCACTGGATGTATTGGGCGCTGACGTACGGGCTGTAGTCGGGCAGTACGGCGTCGAGTTTTTTCTGCTCTTTGAGGAAAGCCGCGGTGGCGGCGATGTCCTTGGCGGTACCACCGCCCAGCAGCGCGGCGCTTTTTTGCGCGGCGGCGTCGGGGTAGGCAGAGCCGGCCAGCAGTTCAGGTACATCGGCGGCGTTGGAGCCGGTCAGCTTGGCGATGGCCTTGACCTGCGGCGAATCGGCGGTCCATTCGCTTTTGTGCGCGGCGTAGTCGGCGTAGGCCTTGAGGGTGACCCCGGCGAACTGGGCGATCACCTCCGGGTGCTGCTCGGCGTAGTCCTTGCGCGCCACCCACACTTCGAAGGTCGGCGAGCCCCAGCGGCCGACTTCAGCGGCGTCGGTCAGGGTGGTGCCGGTTTTCTTGATTTCGCCCAACGCCGGCGACCATACAAAGGCGCCGTCGATGTCGCCGCGCTTCCACGCCGCGGCGATTTCCGTGGGGTTGAGGTTGACCACTTTGACGTCCTGGGTGGTCAGGCCCCAGTGCTTGAGCGCGCCGAGCAGGCTGTAGTGGGAGGTCGACACAAACGGGGTGGCGATGGTCTTGCCCTTGAGGTCTTCGGGCTTGCTGATACCGCTGCCGTTGCGCACCACCAAGGCCTCCGAGGCGTTGATCTGCGCCGACACGATGAACGCCACCAGCGGCACCTTGCGTGAGGTGGCGGCGGCCAGCGGGCTGGAGCCCAGGTTGCCGATCTGCACATCGCCCGAGGCGAGCGCGGCGACCACTTCAGGGCCGGCATTGAAGCGCCGCCAGTCAATCGACTGCCCGGTGGCTTTTTCGTATTCGCCGGCGGCCTGGGGCACCTTGCTCGGGTCGGTGCCGGTCTGGTAGCCGATGGTCAGGTTGGCGGCCTGGGCGGTGAACGCAGCGCCGGCGAGCAGCACGGCGGTGAACAACTGGCGAGGCAGAAAGGGCGAGGGCATGGTGCGATGGGCCTTGTTCGGGTGGGAATGGGGCCAATCTATTCGATCTAAAAAAACCTTCGCCAATACCATTTGGTTCTACATATATGTTTC
The DNA here is from genome assembly GCF_042958985.1 of Pseudomonas sp. NPDC007930. Lineage (NCBI taxonomy): Bacteria > Pseudomonadati > Pseudomonadota > Gammaproteobacteria > Pseudomonadales > Pseudomonadaceae > Pseudomonas > Pseudomonas sp. NPDC007930. The sequence continues at coordinate 76,054 of NZ_JBIBKC010000013.1, read as the reverse complement.
ACCCAGAGGTGCTGAAACGGCTCGGCGGCCGCGCCAGGCCCAGGTGCTCGCGCAGGGTGCTGCCCTGGTATTGCTGGCGAAACAGCCCGCGCCGTTGGAGCTCGGGCACCACCAGGGCCACGAAGCTGTCGAGCCCCTCGGGCAAGTACGGCGGCATGATGTTGAAGCCATCGCAGGCGCGGCTCTCGAACCAGTGTTGCAGGTCGTCGGCGACCTGGCTGGGGGTGCCGGCCAGCACCCGGTGCGAACGGCTGCCGCCAAAGCGTTGGCCGAGTTGGCGCAAGGTCAACCCTTCGCGCTGCGACAGCGCCTGCACCAGCTTGAAGCGGCTCTGGTTGCCACGGACCTCGCGCACCTCGGGCAGGGGTTCGTCCAACGGGTACTGGGAGAGGTCGTGGTTCATGCTGTCGCTGAGCAGCGCCAGCCCGGCCAGTGGGTGCACGTTGGCCTCCAGCTCGGCGAAGCGGGCTTCGGCCTCGGCCTGCCTGGCGGCCACGAACGGCATCACCCCGGGCATGATCTTCAGCGCGCCCTCGGCGCGCCCCTGCTCGCGCAGGCGCTGTTGCACGCGCTGGTAAAAGGCCTGGGCCTGGCCGAGGTCGGGTTGCGCGGTGAAGATCACATCGGCCAGCTCGGCGGCGAAATCCTGGCCGGTGCTGGATGACCCTGCCTGGATCAGCACTGGCCGGCCCTGGGGTGAGCGTGGCAGGTTCAGCGGGCCGCGCACGCTGAAGTGCTCGCCCTGGTGGTCGAGGTAATGCACCTGGGCCGGGTCGGCGAACTGCCCGCTGGCGGCGTCGTGCAGCAGCGCGCCGTCTTCCCAGCTGTCCCAGAGGTCCAGCGCCAGGCCGACGAACTCGCGCGCGCGGCGGTAGCGGGCTTCATGCTCAAGGATGGGTTCGGCGCCGAAGTTCAGCGCCTCGCCGTCGTTGGTCGAGGTGACCACGTTCCAGCCGATGCGGCCTTCGCTCAAGTGGTCGAGGGTGGCGAAGCGCCGGGCCAGGTTGAAGGGGTCATTGAAGGTGGTCGAGGCGGTGGCGGCCAGGCCGATGCGCGAGGTGGCGCCGGCGAGCAGGCCGAGCAGGGCGACTGGGTCCAGGCGCGGCCCGGCGAGGTAGCGCACACTGGCGTCGAGGTTGTTGCCGTAGCGGTCCGACAGCGCCAGGCGGTCGGCGAAAAACAGGTAGTCGAACTTGCCGCGCTCGGCAGTTTGCGCCAACGCGGTGAAGTACCCCGGGCGGGTCAGGTTGGCCGGGTCGGCGCCGGGCAGGCGCCAGGCCGCGGCGTGGTGGCCCACGCCCATGATGAACGCGCCCAGGTGCAGTTGCCGGCTCATGGCTTGACCTCCACCGCGGCCTCGGCGACCTTCACCGGCTGCGGCAGCAGGTGGTAGCGGTAAAAGGTGTCGGCCACCTGTTGCTGCTGCTTGAGCACCTGCTCGCTGAGCGGGTAGTGCACGCCCCACGGCTGGCGCGCCAGGGCTTTTTCCCAGACCGGCAGCGGCACCCGGGTGTCGTCGCTGAGCAATTTGGCCACCTCTTGCGGGTGGGCCTTGGCGTATTGCTCGGTCGCGTCGAGTTGCTCCAGTACGGTGGCCAGCACCTTGGGGTACTGCTGGGCGAACGGCTTGGGCGCGATATAAAAGCTGTACTGCGCCGGCAGGTCGCGGGCGCGGATCACCGCGCGGGCATGGCTGGAGATTTCCGTGTCGGCCAGGCGTGGGTCGGGCACCACCCAGGCGTCGACATCGCCGCGCTCGAACGCGGCGCGGCCTTCGCTGTAGCCCAGGTAACTCTCCTGGATGTCGGCCAGGCCCAGGCCGGCTTGGTCCAGTGCGCTGAGCAACAGGTACTCGCCCGCCGAGCCCTTGGCCACGGCAATACGCTTGCCCTTGAGGTCTTTGAAGGTGCGCGCGCTGGCGTGCGCGGGCACCACGATGGCGTAGTTGTCGGCGTAGGGTTCGCTGTAGCCCACATAGGCCACCGAGGGCGCGGCGCCGGCCTGGGCGAACACTGGCGGGGTGGCGCCGACAAAACCCAGGTCGATGCTGCCGGCATTGATACCCTCCACCAACGGCGGGCCGAAGGCGAACTCGTGCCAGCTTACCTGCACGTGGTGCGCGGCCAGGGCTTTTTCCAGGGTGCCGCGGCTTTTCAGCAGCACCAGGCTGTTGCCCTTCTGGTAGCCGATGTGCAGTTGCTCGGGGTAGCCGGCGTCGGCCCAGGCGTGGCTGGCCAGGGCGGTGGCGATCAGGGCGGTGGCCCAGCGCAGGGAAGGTCGTTTCACAGGGGCAGCCTCAAGGCGGAAAAGAGCCCGGACGCTAGCGCGGCGCCAGCACCGCACGGAAATGGCGAAAGCGCCTAAGGCTATTCGAAAACGATCCGTGCAACCCTGGCGGCGGCGCCACGGTCTACCGGGCGAACCCCTCTGAGGTTGCGCCATGGCTACCCCCTCGAACCCCGCGGTGCTCGCGCTGATCGGCAACACGCCGTTGGTGCGGGTAACCCGCTTCGACACCGGCCCCTGCACGCTGCTGCTCAAGCTGGAATCGCAAAACCCCGGCGGCTCGATCAAAGACCGCGTCGGCCTGGCGATGATCGACGCCGCCGAACGCGACGGCCGCCTCAAGCCCGGCGGGGTGATCGTCGAGGCCACCGCTGGCAACACCGGCCTGGGCCTGGCCTTGGTCGGCCGCGCCAAGGGTTACCGGGTAGTGCTGGTGGTGCCGGATAAAATGGCCACGGAAAAGGTGCTGCACCTGCAAGCCATGGGCGCCGAGGTGCACATCACCCGCTCTGACGTCGGCAAGGGCCACCCCGAGTATTACCAGGACATGGCCGCGCGCCTGGCCAAGGGCATCGCCGGGGCGTTCTTCGCCGACCAGTTCAACAACCCGGCCAACCCGCTGGCCCATGAAACCAGCACCGCCCCGGAAATCTGGGCGCAGGCCGAGCACGCCCTGGACGCGATCGTTGTCGGCGTGGGTTCGGCTGGCACGCTCACCGGGTTGACGCGGTTTTTTGCCCGGGTGCAGCCGCAACTGGAGATGGTCCTGGCCGACCCGGCCGGCTCGGTGGTCGCCGAGTACAGCCGCAGCGGCCGGGTGGGCACGGCCGGCAGTTGGGCGGTGGAGGGCATCGGCGAGGATTTCATCCCGTCGATCGCCGACCTGTCCGCGGTGCGCCGGGCCTATTCGGTGAGCGACGCAGACAGCTTCGACCACGCCCGCCAACTGCTGCGTGCCGAGGGCATTCTCGGCGGCTCCTCGACCGGCACCCTGCTGGCCGCGGCGCTGCGTTACTGCCGCGAGCAGACCACGCCCAAGCGGGTGGTGAGTTTTGTTTGCGACACCGGCACCCGCTACCTCTCGAAGGTTTACAACGACCAGTGGATGACCGACCAGGGCCTGCTCGCGCGCCCCCGCTACGGCGACCTGCGCGACCTGATCGCGCGGCGCTTCGAAGACGGCCGGGTGATCAGCGCCGGCCCCCAGGACACCCTGCTCACGGCCTTCCAGCGCATGCGCCTGGCCGATGTGTCGCAACTGCCGGTGCTGGTCGATGGCCAGCGCCTGGTGGGGGTGATCGATGAGTCAGACATCCTCCTGGGCGTGCAGCGCGACCCTGGCCACTTCAGCCGCGAAGTCGCCAGCGCGATGACCGCCACGGTGCACACCCTGGCGCCCACCGCCAGCCTGGCCGAATTGCAGGCCGAACTGGCCCGCGGCTGGGTGGCGGTGATCGCCGACGCCCAGGGGTTTTACGGGTTGATCACCCACACTGACTTGCTCAACCACCTGCGCAGGGCCCAGCCATGAATAAACGCCACGCCGCCTTCGCCACCCGGGTGATCCACGCCGGGCAACAGCCTGACCCCACCACCGGCGCGCTGATGCCGCCGATCTACGCCAACTCCACCTACGCCCAGCAAAGCCCCGGGGTGCACAAAGGCCTGGATTACGGCCGCTCGCACAACCCCACGCGGTTTGCCCTGGAGCGCTGCGTGGCAGACCTTGAAGGCGGCACCCAGGCGTTCGCTTTCGCCTCCGGGCTGGCGGCGATCGCCGCGGTGCTCGAATTGCTCGACGCGGGGGCCCACGTGGTCTCCGGCAATGACCTGTACGGCGGCACCTACCGCCTGTTCGAGCAGGTGCGCCGGCGCAGCGCCGGGCTTGAGGTGAGTTACGTCGACCTCACCGACCTGCGCGCGCTGGAGGCGGCGCTGACCGAACACACCCGCCTGGTGTGCATCGAGACCCCGAGCAACCCGCTGCTGCGCCTGGCCGACCTGGCCGCGATCGCCCAGCTGTGCCGGGCCCGCGGCATCCTCTGCATGGCCGATAACACCTTCGCCAGCCCTTGGGTGCAGCGCCCGCTGGAGCTGGGCTTCGACCTGGTGGTGCATTCCACCACCAAGTACCTCAATGGCCATTCCGACGTGATCGGCGGGGTGGCGGTGGTGGGCGCCAACCCCGAGCTCGCCGAACGGCTGGGGTTTATCCAGAACGCGGTGGGGGCGATTGCCGGGCCGTTCGATGCGTTTCTGACCCTGCGCGGGGTGAAAACCCTCGCCCTGCGCATGGAGCGCCACTGCAGCAATGCCCTGGCTCTGGCGCAGTGGCTGGAGCAACACCCGAAGGTGGCGCGGGTGCATTACCCCGGGCTGGCGTCGCACCCGCAGCACGCCCTGGCGCAGCGGCAGATGCACGGCTTCGGCGGGATGATCGCGCTCGAGCTGGCCACTGACCTGGCCGGCGCCCGGCGGTTTCTTGAAGCGGTGCAGGTGTTCGCCCTGGCTGAAAGCCTGGGCGGGGTGGAAAGCCTGATCGAACACCCGGCCATCATGACCCACGCCAGCATCCCCGCCGAGACCCGCGCGCGGCTGGGCATTGGTGATGGGCTGGTGCGGCTGTCGGTGGGCGTGGAAGCCGTGGAAGACCTGCAGGCGGACCTGGCGCAGGCGTTGGCGCGGGTGTGAGGTAGGCATGCCCTGGCTGGCCCATCGCCCGGCACCGCCGGCCTCCCACCGGGTTCTGTGTTGCTCCGTAAATCAAGTACTTACACCAACCTCGTGGGAGGCCGGCTGTGCCGGGCGATGGGCCCTAAAACCTCACCCACAACCGCAAAACCGCAACAATCCCCAACGAAACTTTCATCCCCAGCGGACCTTGCATTCACAGCCGCCTCGCTAGGGTAGCCACCTTCATGCTGCGTACCCGGCCAGGCCGGTGCTCGGTCCCGGCCCTGCACTGTTCTGGAGTCACGATGAAAGCCACGCCCTTTGCGTTTCCACGCCTGCCCAAGGCGCTACCCGCCGGCTCGCTCTGGCTGGCGGCGCTGCTGTACCTGGCTGGGGTATGGATGATGCTCGATGACCGCTGGCGGCCACTGCCCGAGCTGCCCGCCAGCCTCAGCCCGGCGGCCTTCGCCACGGCCTGGGCGGCAGGGCAGGTGATCGTGCTGATCCGCCACGAAGAACGCTGTGACCGCTCCAGCAACGCCTGCCTGGGCCCGGCCGACGGCATCACCCAGGCCGGCAGCTCCGAGGCGGCGCGGCTGGGCGTGGCCTTCAGCGAGCTGGGCCTGGCCTTCAGCGACCTCTACCACAGCCCCGCCACCCGCACCACGCAAAGCGCCGCGTCGATGTTCGGCGGCCGCAGCCTGGCCCGGGATTGGGCCGCGCAGTGCCGTGAGGGCGGTTTGCAGGTGTTTGGCCAGAACAAGGCCCGCCAGCGCAACCTGGTGGTGGTCACCCACAGTGAATGCATCGACGGCATCCTCGACGCCCTGCGCCAGGACGACGACAACATCGGCTATGGCAGCGCGCTGTTCCTGCGGGTTGCCGCCGACGGCAGCATCGCGCCGCTGGCGCTGATCGGCGCACAGGCGTGGATCGCCCAGGCGGCGGTGGCGCGCTAGGCTTCGCAACGCTTCTTTTACCTCTGCCCAACCGGGCATTGACCCTGGCCTGGCTACAGTGCCCCCCTCGCATCGCGGCCATCCCGGCGCGCGGAGCCTGGGAGGCAACATGAAACACGGCACTTTTAACCTGCCCGGCGCCGCCGCCTTATCGAAAAAGGCCCGGCCGGGAGTGTCTCTGTGGCTGGCGGCACTGCTGTACGCACTGGGGGTGTGGGCCATGCTCGGCCCCCACTGGCAGCCGCTGCCCAAGCTCGCCAGCCAACTCGACACCGCCAGTTTCGGCCGCGCCTGGGCCGCCGGCCAGGTGATCGTGCTGGTGCGCCATGAACAACGCTGCGACCGCTCCAGCCACGCCTGCCTGGGTCCGGCCGACGGCATCACCGAGGAGGGTGACCACGAAGCCGCCGCCCTCGGCGCGGCCTACGCCCACCTCGACCTTGCCCGCGCCGACCTCTATCACAGCCCGCGGGCGCGTACCGCGCAAAGCGCCGGGGCGATGTTCAGCGCGCGCAGCCTGCCGCGCGAATGGGCCGCCACCTGCAACGGCCAGTGGCAGCAAGCCCTGCGCGACCATAAAGAGGCCGGGCGCAACCTGGTGGTGGTGACCCACAGCGAATGCATGGGCCGCACCCTCAAAGCCCTGCAAGTGCGCGCTGGCGACCCAGGCTATGGCAGCTCGCTGTTCCTGCGGGTGGGCGCCGATGGCTCGCTCACACCCCTGGCCCTGCTCGACGCCCCGGCCTGGATCGGCCAGTGGCAACCCCGCTGATACCGCTTACCCGAACGAGAACCCCGCATGCGCTTTTACCTCTACAACCTGGGCATCCCGCTGCTGTGCGCGTTGGCGATCTTCGTCGCCTTCGACCTGACCGACCTCGACCTGCACCTGAGCAACCTGCTCTGGGACCCGGCCCAAGGCAGCTTCCTCTATGGCCACAACGAACTGTTCGAGCGTGTCACCCACAAATGGGCGCGCATTCTGCCGGACTGGGTGGGCGAGGGCGCGGTGATCGGCCTGCTGGCGTCGCTGGTGTGGCCGTTGCTCGCCCGGCTGCTGCCGCCACCACGGCTGGCGCGCCTGCAAGGCCAGCGCCTGGGCCGCACCCTCAAGGCCGCCGCCAGCCTGCGCCGTGATTGCCTGTACATCACCCTGGCGTTCGCCCTCAGCACCGGGCTGATCCACTATTTCAAAAGCCACACCGGCATCTATTGCCCGGTCGAAACCGTGCTCTACGGCGGCAGCGAAGCCAAGCTCGAGTGGTACCGCACCTTCCGCCTTTTCGCCGAAGCCGGCAGCGGCCGCTGCTGGCCCGGCGGGCATGCCTCCAGCGCCTTCAGCCTGGTCGCGCTGTACTTTGTCGCGCGCCGCCACGGCTGGGCCCACTCGAGCCTGTTGCTGCTGGTGATCGGCCTGCTCGGCATGCTGTATGGCACCACCCGCGTGCTGCAGGGCTGGCACTTCATGTCGCACACCCTTTGGGCGGCGGTGATCGTCTGGCTGCCCAGCTTCGGCATGGCCCTGGCCTGCTATGGCCGGGCCGCGCTGGAGCAGCCCCTGGCGCGGCGGCGTGAACGCAGCGTTGGAATATTCCCGATCGGGAATAATGGCTGAGCATTGACCCAGGCAGTGGCTAATCTTCCCGATCGGGAATAGAGGACCTTCGCCATGTTCCACCTGACAGAACCCACCGAATTAGGCCGCGCGCTGCAGGGCGCCCGCCAAAACCTCGGCCTAACCCAGGCATCGCTGGCATTGGCTGCAGGTGTTGGCGTGCGCTTTGTCGTCGACTTGGAAGCCGGCAAACCCACCGTGCGGCTAAGCCACGTTTTAAAAGTGATGAATGCCTTGGGCGGGGAGTTATGGTTCAAGGCTTTCGACGAGACTGAAGCGTTGTGGGATGTGCCGCATGCCCCATGAGCTCGACGTATGGCTAATGCAGTTCAGTTAAGCCATTTCACGGCTTCATGCAAGGGATCAATCTGTGAGTTCTGCTGGTTTTGTGCAGGAGCTTCAGGGCCCATCGCCCGGCACAGCCGGCCTCCCACCAGATGTGTATTGCCCCGGAAATCAATGATCACACAAATCTGGTGGGGGGCCGTGGTCCGGCACTCCGGCTGTGCCGGGCGATGAGTGCGTAGGTAACCGTTATCTACCCCCCGCCATCAAAACCCTTGCCGGTTTTCCGCCACGCCCCCACGCGCCGTTTTTTAATTGGCGGTGCCACCCCTTTTACACCCCACCGCCCGTAGCTTTTTCAGATCACCGGCACCAGGCGTTGCCAAGGGGGTGCCGCTAGAACATTAAGTTTTAACTTTAAAAGTGAAATAAAACCGCCACGAATCGCGCAACTAACTTTGCACTAGCCGGGCGCCAAGCTTTGCCCTAGCGCGGTCGCCAGTTAAAAAGTGATGGCAGGATGATGCGCCACTAACGCAGCCTCGCGCGTGTGCTTTGTTGGCGCCATTATCCTGCCGTGCTTGTCGTAACGGTTCACTGGCGCACACTTTTTGGCGCACAAAAATAATTAAAATATTTTTAAAAAAGGTAGTGGCGTATTGCAGGCACCTGTAGTTAGATGCACCCACTTCTTATCCACTGCCTTACAAAACCCATGAAGTGTATCGCCCTGATCACTGCGATGGCGTTGCCGCTGTGCCTGGCCCCGATGGCGTTCGGGGAGGGCAGCGTCAGCCCCACGCAAACCCTCAACCAACACCGCGCGCTGAGCCGCGACGATGTTGGCGGGTTGGTGGTCGGGCAGACCGTGACCATGAACGGTCGCGCCTTCTACGACAGTTTTGCCTCGGCATGGAGTGAGAAAGACGAGGCGGGCCGTTTCAGTGTGTCGGTCACCGAGCGCCCTACGGCGCGGCTGGGCAGCCAGGTGTTCATCAATTACGGCAACCGCCGGATGATGCAGCTGTTTCTCCCAGCCAACCGTAGCCAGATCCCCGCGTTGGGGGCCGAGGCCGCGGAGCAGGTGTTCCAGGGCATCCTCGACTACCAGTTGACGCAATTTTTTGGCGACCCAGACCTGGGCCGCGACGAGCTATGAAAGGATGCAGCCATGAAGTGCTTGACGAGCGTATTGCTGGGCCTGGCCCTGTTGCCCTGTGTATCGCTGAGCGTACAGGCCAGCGAGCTGGTGTACACCCCGGTCAACCCTTCGTTTGGCGGTAACCCCCTCAACGGGCCGGTGCTGCTGAACCAGGCGAACGCGCAAAACCACTTTACCCAGCATTCCTCCAGTGGCAGCAGCGCCAGTTCGGCGAACAGCGCGTTAACTCAATTTAACAGCATGCTGCAAAGCGCGATCTTGAGCCGTGTGTCTTCGGCGGTGACCTCGAGCATTGTGGGCACCGACGGCAAGCTGATCCCCGGCACGGTGGAAACTACCGACTTCACCATCACTATTACCAACTTGTCTGCTGGCGTATTGCAAATTACCACCACCGATAAAACCACGGGCCAGACGACCTCGTTCCAAATCAACCAATAATTTTGCTGTCGCTCTCGCTGTAGAAAAAAGCTGTTGTATGCGGTTGCACTACAACGTCGGGGCGCGTTCGCCCAAAAAAACATGAAAAACCTAACTTCGGAAAAAAGGAAGCTCCCATGAACGCTCGTAAATCCCTTATCGCCACGGCTGTACTGGTTGCCCTGTCGGGCGCTGCCCATGCTGATTTCAACGGCTCCGTCACCACCAAGCAGGACGGCAGCAAGAACGGCCTGGCCGTCGACCAAGCCACCACCGGCAACTCCAAGGTAGAAGTGACCCAGCTCGGCAAGAAAAACGTTGCCGGTACCACCGCCGCCGCGCTGAACCAGACCGCCAACAACAGCAGCCTGGCCGTTTGGCAGGAAGGCGACAAGAACACCGCCGCGGCCACCCAAACCGGCCATGACAACCTGTCGAGCGTTAGCCAGGTTGGCAACAGCCAGAGCGCGGCCATCGTTCAGGGCGGTGCGATCAACAAGGCCTACGCCACCCAACAGGGCAGCAACGGTGCCAGCGCCACCATCAACCAGGTCACCGACGGCAATGGCAACAACAGCTATGCCGAAACCTACCAGGTCAGCAGCAATGGCGGCGTAGCCACCATCAACCAGCTCAACAGCAACAACTACGCCAAGGTCTACCAGAACTACACCCTCGGCACCACGGGCACCATCACCCAGTCCGAGAACAACCACGTCGCCAACATCGACCAGCAAAGCACCCTGTGGGGCACCGCTGGCATCACCCAGGCCGGCAACCAGCAAACCGCGCTGGTGGCCCAGTCGGGCAGCCTTGGCGTCGTCGCCAGCGTTGACCAGAAAGGCGGCAACAACAACGCCACCGTTCGCCAGCAAAACGGCAGCGGCCTGGCGTTCGCCACCGTCAAGCAGGACGGCAACAACCTGGCCGGCACTGTGACCCAGGACAACGCCAAGTTCGCCAACGCCGAGCTGACCCAGACCGCGGGCTTCAACACCGCTGCGATCAGCCAGGCTTCGGTGCTCGGCGCGTCGGCGATCGCCGAGCAGAAGGGTGGCAACGACAACCAGCTGTACGCCAACCAGACCGGTTCGGCGATCGTCGCCAAGCTGACCCAGGACGGCAACAACAACTACGCCAGCACCAACCAGAGCGGTGCGTACAACGACATCACCCTGACCCAGAGCAACAGCGGCAACGTCGCCTACATCAGCCAATCGGGCGTTGGCACCGGGGCTGACCGCAACATCGTCAACGTTGCCCAGAGCGGCGCGGGCTTCTACAACGCCTCGGTTACCCAACTGGGCGGCGCCGGCAACAGCGCTTCGGTCACCCAGCACTAATACCCGCGGTACCCCGCCGGGTTCCGGCGGGGTTTTTTTACGGAGTAACACCATGCGCGCCCGCTCGCTTTCATTGATGATCATCGCCGCGGTAGTCATAAGTGGCTGTGCCACTTCGCGCCCGGCGGGCACGATTTCTCCCGCTCAGATTTCCCCACCCACCCACAGCACCCGGGACCTGGTGCGGCTGCCGCCACCGGCGGGGCCGATTTCGGTCGCGGTGTATGGGTTGCGTGACCAAACCGGCCAGTACAAACCTTCGCCGGACAGCTCATTCTCCACCTCGGTGACCCAGGGCGCGGCGTCGTTGCTGGTCACCGCGCTGCGCGATTCGCGCTGGTTCAAGCCGGTGGAACGCGAAAACCTGCAAGACCTGCTCACCGAGCGCAAGATCATCCGCGCCCTGGAAAGCCCGCAAGACAAAGCCCAGGTGCAGTTGCCACCGCTGCGCCCGGCCAACCTGATCATCGAAGGCGCGATCATCGCTTACGAGAGCAACGTGCGCACCGGCGGTGCCGGCGTGCGTTACCTGGGCATCGGCCCGTCCGACACCTACCGCCAGGACCAGGTCACGGTCAACCTGCGGGCGATCGACATCCGCACTGGCGACATCATCCAGAGCGTGACCACCACCAAGACGATTTTCTCGATCCAGGTGGATTTCGGCGTGTTCAAGTACGTGTCTTACCAGCACCTGCTGGAGGTCGAGACCGGCTTTTCGCAGAACGAGCCGGTGCAGCAGTGCGTGCGCGAGGCCATCGAGAATGGCTTGATCCACCTGATCGCCCAGGGGGCGCGTGATGGCAGTTGGAACCTGAAAAACCCCGACGACCTGAACAAGCCGTTGTTGCAGAGCTACCTGCAGGCCTACGACGAACAAACCACGTTGTCGCCGAGTGGCCCTGGGGCCAACCGCAAGGCTGCTGACGGAGAAGCCCATGGATCGTAACTTCAAGCACGCTTTGGCCGCTGCCCTGGCCGCCGCCGCGCTGCTGGCCTGCGCGCTGGCCCAGGCCGCCGACCTGGTGCCCGACGCCCGCTACGCCGGCATTCGCCCCAACGGTAGCAAGGTCGACATCACCCAGATCGGCAACGACCACACCGTGACCGCCGACCAGAGCGGCCGCGGCCAGCGCCTGGTCGCGGTGCAAAGTGGCGTGGCCAACACCGCCACGCTCAACCAGGGCGGCGCCTACAACGCTGCGTTGGTCAGCCAGTACGGCTACAACAACTACGTGCAGTTGGACCAAAGCGGGCGCAACAACCAGGCCGCGGTGCTGCAGGCCGGGGTGGCCAACCAGGCCAGCGTGGTGCAAAGCGGCGCCTACAACCAGGCGTTCGTCGGCCAATACGGCAGCGGCAACCAGGCCAGCGTGACCCAGAACGGTTTTGGCGGCAAAGTGGTGGTGACCCAGTACGGTAACAACGGTAAAGCCAGCGTAACCCAACAGTGAGCGCCATGATCGACTACAGCCACCTGGCAGTGTTCATCGACAGCCAGCGCGACGGCGCGGCGGTGATCATCCGCCCGCGCCTGGCCAACCCGCAGCCACTGGCCCTGCGCTACCGGATGACCGTCACCCAGCAGAGCAGCGCCGGCACCTCGAATATCGCCCAGGGCGGCGAACTGCGCAGCGATGCCAGCGCCGGCAGCGTGCGCCTGAGCGTGCCGGCGGGGGCAACCTGCCAGGTGCACCTGGAGGTGTTCGACGAAGACCGCTTGATCAAGGCGCTGGAGGCGCCGTGTGAGGGCGGGTAGGGCCTATCGCCCGGCACAGCCGGAGTGCCGGACCACGGCCTCCCACCCAGGTTTGTGTAAATCATTGATCTTTAAGGCAACATAGACCCCGTGGGAGGCCGGCTGTGCCGGGCGATGGGCCGGCCGGGCTTTAGGCAAACACGAAATACTTGCGCACCGTCTCGACCACTTCCCAGGTGCCTTTCATCCCGGGCTCGATCACGAACACGTCTCCGGCCTTCAGGTGCACTGGCGCTTCGCCGTCGGGGGTGATCACGCAGTAGCCGTCGAGGAAGTGGCAGTATTCCCACTTTTTGTAGTCGACCTCGAATTTGCCCGGGGTGCAGATCCACGTGCCCATGATCTTGCTGCCGTCGGCCGAGGTGTAGGCGTTGAGGTTCACTGTGTGCGGGTCGCCGCCGATGCGTTTCCATTGGGTGGCATCGAGCACGGGGGTAGGGCAGGTTTCGCGCAATACGGTAATGAAGTCGCTCATGGCGGGCTCCGCTGAAGGGGTGGCCCACCAGCCTAGGGCTTGGGCGGCGCCGCCACGTGTCTGGGAACGCCCTTTATTGGCCAGCCGCCACCGCCGCCGGCGCGTTGACCAGGTAACGCGCGTACTTGTGCACGAAGCGCCGGGTGCGCTCATGGCGCGGTTGGTGGAACAACTGCCGCGGCGGCCCTTGCTCGACCATCTGGCCTGCGTCCATGAAGATCACCCGGTCGGCCACCTCATAGGCAAAGCCCATCTCGTGTGTCACCACCACCATGGTCATGCGCCGCCCGGCCAGCTCGCGCATCAGCCCCAGTACCTCTTCCACCCGCTCTGGGTCCAGCGCCGAGGTGGGCTCGTCGAACAGCAGCACCTTGGGCTTGAGCGCCAGCGCCCGGGCGATGCCCACCCGCTGTTGCTGGCCGCCAGACAACGCCACCGGGTAGGCCTGGGCTTTGTCGGCCAGGCCCACCTCGGCCAGGTGCCGCAGCGCCAGCGCGTCGGCGGCCTGGCGGCTTAACCCGCGGGTCAGGCGCAGCGGCTCGCTGATGTTGCGCAGCGCGGTGAAGTGGCGGAACAGGTTGTAGTGCTGGAACACCATGGCGGTTTTACCGCGCAGGGCCTGGGCCTGGGCCTCGCTGATGTGCGGCGCGGTCACCGTGACATCGTCGATGCGCAGGGTGCCTCGCTGGGGCTGCTCGAGCAGGTTCAGGCAGCGCAGCAGGGTTGATTTGCCCGAGCCGGAGGGGCCGATGATCGCCACCACCTCACCCTCGGCCACCTCCAGCTGCAGGCCGCTGAGAATGGCCTGGCCAGCATAGGCTTTATGCAGGTCGTGTACCTCGATCATCGTTCAGCTCCGCTGGTAGGGCCGGCTCGCCCGGCGTTCCAGGCGTGCCTGGAGGAAAGAAAACAACACCGTCAGCACCCAGTAGATCAAGCCCACGGCCAGGTAGGCTTCGAGGAACTTGTAGCTGGCAGCGGCCATGATCTTGGCCTGGGCGAACAGGTCGACCACGCCGATGGTGAAGGCCAGCGAGGTGTCCTTGAGGATCAGGATGAAAAACGTGCCGGCCGGCGGCAGGGCGATCCGCGCTGCCTGGGGCAGCACCACGCGCCAGTAGGCCTGGCGCCGGCTCATGTTCACTGACAGCGCGGCCTCGTACTGGCCAGGGTCTACCGCCATCAGCGCCGAGCGGAACACCTCGGCCAGGTAGGCGGCGTTGCGCAGGCTCAGCGCGAGGATCACCGCGGTCATAGCGTTCATCGCGCTCAGTGCCGGCAGCAACTGCGGCAAGCCGAAGTACAGGATGAAAATCTGCACCAGCGCCGGCACCCCGCGCAGGAACGACACCAGCACCAGCAGCAGCGGATAGAACAGCGGCAGCCGGCGCTGGATCACCGCGGCGAAGGCCAGGCCACAGAGTACCGCGAAGAGAAACGACAGCACCGCGATAAACAGCACCACCGGCAGGTAGTGCAGCAGTTCCGGCACGATCGCCAGCAGGTAGGAAAAATCGATGTGCATGCCAGCCTCTAGTGGAACACCGGCAAGCGGTGCAGGTTGAAGGCGCTCACCGATACCGGCGCCGGGCGCCCGAGTAGCAGCGCCGTGGCGGCCTCGCCGATCGCCGGGGCGAGCTTGAAGCCGTGGCCGGAAAACCCACCCACCAGCAGCACCCCGGGTTGCCCGGGCGGGTGGCCGATCACGGCGTGGCTGTCGGCGCTGTAGGCATCCAGGTGGCCGCTGCTGCGCACTGGGTCTGGGTCCAGGCCGTTGAGAAAATGCTGGATCACGTGGCGGGTGTCGGCCAGCTCAGCCTCGCTGATGCGCAGGTCGACCTGGTCGGGGTGCTCGACCACATGCCCGGGTGTGCTGATGCCGACCTTGACCATGCTGCCTTCAAGGCTTGGTACGCCAAAACTGAAGTAACCCTGGCTGCGCCGGGTGAAGATCGGAAAGCGCTCAGGGCTGAACGCGGCGATGTCGCGGGCGGGGAACCACGACAGAATCAGCTTGCGGGTGAACACCGGGCTGCCCAGTGCCGGGTACAGCCGCTTGACCCAGCCGCCGGCGGTCACCAGAACTTTGTCGAAGCGCTGCCAGGCACCGGCCAGCTCCAACCACACGCCGTCGCCACGTTGCTCGACGCGCGCCACGGGGCTGTGCCCGTGCACCTCGGCACCGAGGTCGCGGGCGCGGCGCAGGGCGCTGGTGACTGCCAGCTCCGGGCGCAAGTAGCCGGATTCGCGATCGAAAATCACCACTTCGTCGTCGCTGAAGCGGTGTGCGGGAAAGCGCGCCCTGGCCTCGGCGGGGGCCAGCCGTTGATGGTCGATGGCGAACTGCTCGATGCTCTGCAGCACCCGGGCAATCGCCTCGTCGGCCGGGTGGCCAATGGTCAGCCCGCCGTTCAGGTGCAGCAGCGCCTGGCCGGTCTGGGCTTCAAGCTCACGCCACAACACCCGCGCGCGCTTGAGCAGCGGCACGTACTGCGGGCCTTCTTTATAGGCGGTACGGAACAGCCGGCTTTCGCCGCCTACTCCGGTACGCGCGTCGGCCAGGCCGAACTGCTCGAAGCCCACCGCCTTAACGCCCTGTTGCGCCAGTTGCCACAGCGCCAGGCTGCCCATGGCGCCAAGGCCGATTACCGCCACTTTCATTGGCTCACCCGCCATTGCCCATGGGCGTCCAGCAGGTGGGCGGCGCTGGCGTTCTGGCGCGCCTGTTGCGGGCTTTTACAGCCTGGGATCACGCTGGCCACCGCCGGGTTGCGCAGGCACCAGGCCAGGGCCCACTGGGCGATGGGCACGCCCTTGGGTACCTCGTCCCGGGCGACCTGCTGGGCCTCGCGCAACCAGCCCTGCACGCTGGCGGCGTCGTGCTGATGGCGCACGTCGTGGTCGCCAAA
Source organism: Pseudomonas sp. NPDC007930 (assembly GCF_042958985.1). Lineage (NCBI taxonomy): Bacteria > Pseudomonadati > Pseudomonadota > Gammaproteobacteria > Pseudomonadales > Pseudomonadaceae > Pseudomonas > Pseudomonas sp. NPDC007930. Next base: position 60,168 of record NZ_JBIBKC010000013.1, on the reverse strand, counting down.
GGTCGCCCCGGGGGCGTACTTGCCGCTCAGGTAACCGCTGGCCAGCGGCACCCGCGCCAGCACCCCGAGGCCATCGGCCTGGGCCTGGGGCAGGGCGTGCTGCTCGGCGCCACGTTGCAGGCGGTTGTACACCACCTGCAGCGCCGCGGCGCCGACCCCGGCGGCGGCCTGCACCTGGGCGGGGTTGCCGTTTTTATCGACCGACACCCCCAGGTGGCCGATCTTGCCGGCCTGCTGCTGGTCACGCAACAACTGCCAGAGTTCGTCGTTGAAGAACACGCTGTCGGCCCCGGAATGAAATTGGTACAGCTCGATACGCTCGCTGCGCAAGGCGCGCAACGAGGCCTCCAGTTGCCCGAGTACTTCGCGCGGCTGCCAATGCTGGCTGCGCTGGAACGGCCCATGAAAGTGATGGCCGAACTTGCTTGCCACCACCCAGTCGCTGCGCCGGCGCCGCGCCAGGTAGTCGCCGATGCGGCGCTCGGCCAGGTGGTCGCCGTAGCACTCGGCGGTGTCGATCAGGTTCACCCCTTGCTCGGCGGCGGCATCGAGAATGGCGTCTACCGCCGCCTGGCTGAAGGGTTCGCCCCATTCGCCGCCGTATTGCCAGGTACCGATGCCGATCACCGAAACCTTCAGCCCGGTGCGGCCCAGTGGCCGATAATGCATGGCAAAGCCCTCAGGCGTAGAAGCCGGGCACCGGCAACTCGCCCTTGAGCGCATGGCGCCCGAGGGTGAGCAGCTTGTACTCGGCAGGGTTGTGCAGGGTGTGGGTGCGCACATTGCGCCAGAAACGGTCATGGCCGTAACGGCTGGCGGTGGCGCGCGCGCCCATCACTTCGAATACCCGGCTGGTGATGCCGAGCGCTACGCGCCCGCCAAACACGTTGGCCGCCGCCACCTGCAGGCCGGTATGGCCGCGCTGCTCGGCGCTGAGCGCCAGGCCTTGGGCGAACGCTTGGTCCCAGGCGGCGCTGGCGCGCTCGGCCAGCGCCCGGAAGGCCTCAAGCTCGGCGGCGAACTCGCCGTACTGGCGAATGACCAGCGGGTCGTCCTCGGCCCGCTCCACCCCGGCGGTGTGCCACGGCCGCGACTGCTCGCGGGTATAGCGCGCCGCCTCGGCCAGGGCGCCCTCGGCGCTGCCGAGAAACACCTGGGTGAGCACCAGTTGGGCGAGGATCGGCCCCAGGGTATTGAACGCCAGCACCTCGCCTTCGGCGCCCACTGGCGCGCCGCTGAGCACCTGGCCATCGCTGACCCACACCTGGTCATAGCTGACGGTGCCGCTGCCGGTCTGGCGCTGGCCAATGGCGTCCCAGTCGTTGTGGATGCGCAGGCCTTCGGCGTCGGGGCGGATCACCGCGCGCAGCAGGGTGTCGGGGTCGCTTTCCAGGCGGAAGGTGATCACCAGGCGGTCGGCATAGGGCGACCCCGAGGTGAACTGCTTAACCCCGTTGAGGCGATAGCCGCCGGCCTCGCGGCGAGCGAGCACGCGGCGGTCCAGCGAGTTCAGCGCGTTGCCCCAGAACCAATGGGCCTTGGCGCTCTCGCGCTGGAGGGCGGCAAATTGCTCGGGGCTGGCGCAGGTTTGCGTGACCAACTGATCGAGAAAGTGGTAGCCAAACAAGTGCGCCAATGAGCCATCGACCCGAGCGAAGCGCCGTACCACCTCCAGCGCCAGCGACCAGGGCGCGCCCTGGCCGCCGTGCTCGCGGGCGATCAGCAGCGTCAGCAGGCCGCTGTCACGCAGCAGCGCCACTTCGGCATGGGCATTGCCGCCGGCCTTGTCACGGGCCACGGCGGTGCTGGCAAAGTGCGCGGCCAGGCGCTCGGCGCTGGCCAGCGCGGCGGCGGCATCGGCGGCGGAGATACACTGGCTCATGGCTTGGATACATCCGTGCCCACCCACTTGGCCGACAGCCGGGTCAGCGTGCCGTCTGCGGCCAGCGCAGCCAGTGCCTGGTCGAAGCGCGCGGCAAAAGCCTGGTCGTCCGGGGTGTTGCGGAACGGGAAGGCCTGCTGGATTTCGTACAGTTTTTTCTCGCTGCCCAGTTGCAGCGGCAGGTTCTGCGCCTTGATCTGCACCAGCGCGGTGATCTGGCTGTCGATGAAGGCGTCAAGCCTGCCGTTGGCGACATCGCCATAGACGCCGCTGTTGTCCTGGTACGTTTTAACGGTGAAGGGGTTGCCGTGCTGCTCGTTCCACTGGCTGGCGTACTGCTGCAGGTTGTTGCCGAGCATGGCGCCGAGGGTTTTGCCCTTGAGGTCGTCGAGGGTATGGATCGGGCTGCCGTTTTTCACCACCAACTGCGCGCCGCTGTAGGCGTAGGGGGTGGAGAACAGGTATTTCTGCTTGCGCGCTTCGGTCACCGAGACCAGGTTGGCGATGGTGTCGATGCGCTGGGTGTCGAGCATGCCGAACAGCCCGCTGAACTCAGCGGTCGTCCACTCAATACGGTAGCCCAGCTTGGCGCCCACGGCGTTGAGCACATCCACGTCGTAGCCGGCCAACTGGCCGGAGGCATCGCGCTGGGTGAACGGCGGGTAGGCGCCGGAGGTACCCACGCGCAGCACGGTTTGGCTGCTGCCGCCGGCAGCGGCCTTGGCGCTGCTGGCGGCGGGTTTGTCGCAAGCGGCCAGCAGTACAGCGGCGCCACTGAGCAGGAACAGGCCCGCCAGGCGGGTGAAGGCAGATGCGGTCATCGACAATCTCTAGGCAGTAGGGTGGGCAGGCAGGCGCTGGGCCACCTGGCGGTGAAAAAGCGGCAGTTCTTGCAAGGGGTAGCGGAAGCTCAACAGCAGCATCTCGATGCCCAGTGCCTCAAGCTCGGCAATGCGCGTGGCGACCTGTTCGTAGGAACCCACCAGCCCGGTGCGCAGGCCTTCATTGATCGCCACGAAGCTGGCCAGGCCATCGTCATCGCGCCACATGCCCTGGGCTTCCTTGGCTTTTTCGCGAAACTGCTCGATGGCTTGGGTATCCGCGGCGGCGAGAATCTGCGCCAACTCGGCCTGGGCCTGGGCGTCGCTGTCACGGGCGATCACAAAGGCGTTCACCGAGAAGCGCACGCGCCGGCCGTGCTGGCGGGCGATGGCACTGACCGCGTCGATCTGCTCCTTGAGCCGGGCGTGGGGCGCGCCGTTGATGAAGTACCAATCCGAGTGCTCGCCGGCCATCTGCTGCGCGGCGGCAGAATTGCCACCCTGGAAGATCGCCGGGTAGGGCCGCTGCAAGGGCCGCGGGCGTTGGGTGGCGTCTTCGATCGGGTAGAAGCGCCCGGCGAAGCTGAAGCGCTCATGCTGCCAGAGGCCCTTGAGCACCTGCAGGTATTCGCTGGAGCGCTGATAGCGCTCGGCGTGTTCACCCCATTGGGCGCCGAGGCTGTGCTGTTCTTGCTTGAACCAGCCGGTGACCAGGTTCACGTGCCAACGGCCCTGGCTGATGTGATCGAGCGTGGCGCCCATCTTGGCCAGGGTGGCCGGCGGCACGAAGCCCGGCAGGATCGCGCTGATTACCCGCAAGTGTTGGGTGTGGCTGGCCACGGCGGCCGCCAGCACCAGCGGGTCGAGCTGCCCGGGGGCGCTCTCGGGCTGGCCGTGGGCGGCCAGGTAGCGCACCGGGAACAACATACCGAAGAACCCGGCGGCGTCCGCGGCCTGAGCCAGGGCCAGGTTGTAGGGGTAGCTGGCATCGAGGTTCTGCTCGACCTCGGCGCGCAAGAAGCCGCCGTTGCCGCTGGTGGCCCAGGTTGAATACTGCATGGGTGCAGCCCTTGAACTGTGACGTGGGCTGACGGTAAGGCGCGCGCTGGCTGAGGCTAAAGACCGATTGGTGCTGGCCTGAGCACCATTGGGTATTGGCACCGCGCAGGCTGGCCGGGGTAGTGGAGCCGGCCAGGCTTATGCATATTCCGCAATGCTATTTGGCGGCGTTATGCCAGCTGATTACCGTGGCGTGGCCAACCCAATAAGGACTTGCCATGCGCCTGCGTTTCAATGCTGTCACCGTTACCCTGTTTGCCGCGCTGCTGGGCGCGGGCTCCCTGGCCCAGGCCGCGGCGCTGAAGATCGGCACCACCGCGGCCTTTGCCCCACCCCTGGAAACCGCCGTGGCCGAGGCCAGGAAGCAAGGGCTGGAGGTTGAACTGGTCGAGTTCAATGACTGGGTCACGCCCAATACCGCGCTGGCCAACAAAGACCTCGACGCCAACTACTTCCAGCACATTCCGTTTCTGGAAAACGCCAACAAGACTGCCGGCCTCAATCTGGTGCCCGTGGCACCGGGGATCATCAACAACATCGGCCTGTATTCGAAGAAATACACCCGCCTGCAAGCGCTGCCCGACGGCGCCAAGGTGGCCATCGCCAACGACGCCATCAACGGCGGCCGTGGCCTGTTGCTGCTGGAAAAAGCCGGGCTGATCAGCCTCAAGCCGGGCGTGGGCTACAAGGCCACCCTGGCCGACGTGACCGCCAACCCCAAGCATTTGCAGATCGTCGAGCTTGAAGCGGTGCAACTGGCGCGGGTACTCGACGACGTCGACCTGGCCCAGGGTTACCCGCACTACATCCGCCTGGCGAAAACCATCGACCCGAACGCGGCGCTGCTGTTCGACGGGCTGGACCACCCCGAGTACGTGATCCAGTTCGTCGCCCGGCCGGACAACCAGAGCGACCCGCGCCTGAAGCAGTTCATCGACCTGTACCAGCACTCGCCGGTGGTGAAGCAGGCGCTGGACAGCGCCTATGGGAAGTTGTATCAGCCTGGCTGGTGAGGGCCATTCAAGGCGAAGGCGTGATGTCTGCCTTGAACCACTTCTCCGACAGCCGCTTGACCGTGCCGTCGGCCAGCGCCGCCGCCAGCGCGCCGTTGAACTGCTCCTTCAGCGCGGTATCGCGCTTGCGAAACGCCAGCGCCTCGCCCGGGCCCCAGATCGGCCCGCCGAGGGTTGGCCCGGCCATCTTGATCCCCTGGTTCTCCGGGCTGGCCAGCGCTGAAGAGAAGAACGTCACGTCGTCGAAGGCAAAGTCGATGCGCCCGGCGTTGAGGTCCATCATGTGCTCGCCGGACTTGGTGTACACCTGCACCCGCGCCACGTCGCCAAAGTTCTGGTTGATGAAGTCGGTGTAGGCGGTGCCCGACTGAATGCCAATGGTCTTGCCCTTGACCATCGCCCGCAGTTGCTCGATGGCGGCGGCGTCCTGGGTTTTGTCGCCGCTGAGCTTGATCACCGACTGGCTTTGCGCCTGCAACTCGGCGCTCGGCGCGGCGCTGACGAACACCGCCTGGGTCGAGGCGTAGGGGCTGGAGAAGTCGACGATCGCCTGGCGCTCCGGGGTGATCACGATGGCATCCATCAGCATGTCGAATTTGCCGGCATTGAGCCCGGCGATCATGCCGTCCCAGTTCTGTGCCTGCAGCGGGCAGTCGAGCTTGAGGCGCGCGCAGAGGTCTTTGAGCAGCTCGGGTTCGAAGCCGGCGATCTCGCCGCTGGGCAGGGTGGTGTTCCACGGTTCGTAGGCGCCTTCGGTGGCGACCCGCACGGTGGTCCATTCGGCCGCCTGGGCGGCCAATGCGGTACTCAGAAGGGCGCAAGTGACAAGCGCACGCACAGCGGTTGAGAAGTCGTTCATCAGGTTCCCCATCAGGTTCAAGGCACGGCAGGGGTCAGTAGGGTTACAGCCGGTTTTTTTATTGTTTTGCTCGGTGTTGGCTAGGCGGTGCGGCCGTAGAAGCCTAGCTGCTCTTCGGCGCTGAACAGCACGCCGGGGCGTTCATAGTAGGAAAACACCGCGACCATGCGCTCGCGGGCGCCACGCACCGGGGTCACCCGGTGGGCGGTGTTCTTGCCGCGGAACACATTCAACGTGCCGGCTTGCAGCCGGAGGGTCCGCACGTGGGCGTCGCGGCCTTCGAGCAGCTCGGCGACGCCAGCGTAGTTGGGGTCGTTGTCACTGCGCAGGTCTGTGCGGTACTGGAATTCGCCGCCCTGGTCGGGGGCTTGCAGCATCAGCGTGGTGGTGAATTCGGAGCGGTCGAAGTGCCAGTTGAGGGTTTCGCCCTCGCGGTAACTCATCACATTGACCCGCGCCAGCGGGTCGGCCATCAGGTGCAGCGCGGGTTTATCCATCACCGCCGCGAGAAACACCAGCAGCGGCGGGTATTCGTACACCTGGGTGACCAGGCTGCTTTGCAGTTGGTCGGCACACAGGGTGTGGCTCACCGTTTCGACCCGGCGCAGCGCCGGGTGGTCGCCCGGCAGCCCGTCGATCTGCGGCTTGAAGTAAATGTTGTGGGTGCGGCTGTGGGTGTGGGACTCGCCGCGCATCGCCGGTTCGAGCTGCCGCGCCGCCTCGGCGATCACCTCGGCGCGCACGAAGCCTTCGAGGTTGAACATGCCGTGCGCCCGCAGCGCCTGCCGTGAATGCTCCACCAGGGCTTGCCAGGCGCCGCTGCCGGGCTGGTCGAGGGGGTAGCGCTGAAGGTCGATAAGCAGGCTCATGGGGCACCTCCGTGTTGAGATGTAGCGAGGTTATTCCAAGAAAAAGTTAGCCACAACGGCATAAATTGTTAGCATCGGCCAAGAAAAACTTAACGGAGAACCTGCCCATGCGCTTGCCGCCGCTCAATGCCGTGCGCACTTTCGAGGTCGCCGCCCGGCTTGAAAGTTTCGCCATGGCCGGGGCTGAACTGGGGGTGACGTCCGCCGCCGTGAGCCAGCAAATCCGCCACCTCGAGGACTTTTTCGGGAAAAAACTCTTTGTGCGCAACGGCAATCGCCTGGCCCTGACCGACGCCGGCCTGGCGATGTACCCGCAAACCGCCAAGGCCCTCGAAGAACTGGCGGCGATGACCCTGCGCACCCTGGAGGGCGAGTTGCGCACGCGCCTGATCGTCAGCGTGCCGTTCTCGCTGGCCGAGGGCTGGTTGGCGCCGAAGCTGGCCACGCTGCTGGCCAGCCACCCACAGTGGTCGGTGGATGTGCGGGTGGAAGACGACCCGGTCGACATCGCCCGCCACGCCATCGACCTGCGGGTGAGCTACGGCGAGTACCACTACCCGGCGTGCCAGGCCAGCCCGCTGTTTCACGATGAGGTGCTGCCGCTGTGCTCGCCGGGGTTCTGGCACCAGCATGGCAACCCGGAGTTCGACCTGGGCGCGCTGCACGACAGCCAGTTCATCCATACCCAGTGGGGGGCGCAGTTTGCCTCGCACCCCACCTGGGGCGATTGGTTCGCCGCCCAGCGCGCCGCCCGCGCGCCAGACCCGGCCGCGGGCCGGCGCTCAGGGTTGTCGAGCCTGGCGATTACCCTCGCCGCGTTGGGGCTGGGGGTTGCCCTGGGCCAGCGGGCGCTGGCGGCCCAAGCGATCCGTGACGGGCGGTTACTGCTGCTGGCCCAAGCGCCGTTGAAACTGGGGCATGGGTACTGTGCGTTTATCCCCCGCGGCAAGCTGGGGCGGGGCGATGTGCAGCGGTTGTTGCAAGTGTTGCAGGGGTAGGGCGGGCGTGGGCAGCGATGCTAGAGTGCCTGTTCATTACGCAGAGGGCACCCTATGAAAGGCTATTGGATCATCCTGGGCAGCGACGTGAAGGACCCTCAGGCGCAAGCCGAATACGGGCGCTTGTGGAAGCCGATCGCCGAGAAATACGGCGCGGTGCTCAAGGTGTTAGGCGCCGGCGCGTTGCAGGAAGCGCTCCACAGCCAGCGGGTACTCGCGGTGGAGTTTGCCTCCATCGAGTTGGCCCGGGCCTGTTATGCCGACCCTGCCTATGTGGAAGCCAAGGGTTTCGCGTTGCGTGCTTCGGCGCGGGAGTTGCTGATCGTGGAAGGTGAGCTGGCCTGACAGGCGTGGTGGGCCGCGTTGGGCCGGGCAAGGAGGCTGCCGCTCAGCCCAACAACTGCCCCACCCGCGCCTGCAGGTACGCCACCACCGCGGCCGCCCGCGCGCTCAGCGGCCATTCGGCGCGGTGGATCAGCCACAAGGTGTCGCGCACCGGGTTGCCGCACTCCACCACCTGCAATGCCGGTTGCTGATGGAACGCCTGGCGCGCCAGCCGCGGTAACACGGTAAACCCCAGGCCACGCGCCACGGGCTCGAGAATCAACCCCACCTGGTTACTGAAGCCGCTGCGCGGTAAATCCTTCACCCCACGGCTGCCCGGGTAGCGCCGGCTGAGCAGGCGGGTGGCCATGCCAGTGCCGTCGGGGTGGTCGATAAAGCCCAGTTGCTGCAGGGTTTCCCAGCCTTGGTAGAGCACCCCGGCCGGCAGGATCAGCTCCAACGGTTCCTCGGTGAAGTGCCGAGCGTGCAGACGTGGGTCGTCGGGGTTGAAGGTCAGCAGGCCAAGTTCAAAGCGGTTACCCAGCACGGCCTCGAGCACTTCGGCGTCTGGGGCGAAGCGGTGGCGAACCACGCACTGCGGGTGCTGTTGCTGGTAGTCGAGCAGCCAGGGGTACAACGCCAGGCCAATACTGCCAGGGCTGACCAAGCCGATCTCACCGCGCTCGGCCTCGGCGCCTTGCAGGCGCGCGGCCAAGGCCAGCCCCGCTTGGTCTACCTGCTGGCAGTAATCGAGCAACGCGGCGCCGGCGGGGGTAAGTTCCACGCTGCGCGGGCGGCGGATCAACAGGGCGCCGAATTGCCGCTCCAGGTGCTTGATGTGCTGGCTCACCGCAGCTTGGGTCAGCCCCAGTTGCTCAGCGGTGCGGGTGAAGTTGCCGAGCCGGGCCAGGCTGGAGAAGGAGGCAAGCCATTGCGGGTTTACCATCATGAACTCTTATCGAAGTGATAATTGGAGAGTGGTTCATTTTATACCCCTGGCTGGCTAAGGTGGCGCATTCCTGGTTCGCCTGAGGTGCGTATGCCCGTTTACCCCCGCAGTTTTTCCCACATTGGCCTGAGCGTGACCGACCTGGACGGCGCCGTGAAATTCTACAGCGAGGTGCTCGGCTGGTACCTGATCATGCCGCCGACCACCATCAGTGAAGACACCAGCGCCATCGGCGTGATGTGCACCGATGTGTTCGGCGCCGGCTGGGGCTCGTTCCGCATCGCCCACCTGTCTACCGGCGACCGCGTCGGGGTCGAGATCTTCGAGTTCCGCAATGCTGAGCGGCCGCAAGACAACTTCGAATATTGGAAAACCGGCGTGTTTCACTTCTGCGTGCAAGACCCGGACGTCGAAGGCTTGGCGGCAAAGATCGTCGCCGCTGGCGGTAAGCAGCGCATGCCGGTGCGCGAGTACTTCCCCGGCGAGAAGCCGTTCCGCATGGTCTACATGGAAGACCCGTTTGGCAACATCCTGGAAATCTACAGCCACAGCTACGAGCTCACCTATTCGGCGGGGGCGTACCAGGGATGAGTACTCCGAGTAACCCGCTGGCGCGTTGCCGGCCCCCAATGACCCAGAGCCCACGCCATGAATAAACGCATCTTACTGGTGTCGACCTCCCAGGCCACCCTGGGCGCCAGCGCCCGCGCCACGGGGGTGTGGTTCGAAGAGTTGACTACGCCGTACTACCACTTTCTCGATGCCGGCTTCAGCGTTGAACTGGCATCGCCCAACGGCGGCGAGGTTCCGATAGACCCGCATTCACGGGAGGAGGCCGCGCCCAGTGTGCAGCGTTTTCTCGTCGACCCTCTGGCAATGGCTGCGCTGGGCAGCGCGCGCCCGCTTGCGCAGGTGCGTGCCGAGGGCTACGCCGCCGTGTTCCTGCCCGGCGGCCACGGCACTATGTGGGACCTGCCCGCCCACCCGCTACTGGCAGCGTTGCTCAGCAGTGCCTGGCAGCTGGGCAAGGTGATCTCCGCGGTGTGCCATGGCCCGGCGGGTTTGCTCAGTGCCCGCGATAGCTCAGGCCAGCCGCTGGTGGCGGGGCGCAGGGTCAGCGCTTTCAGTAATGAAGAGGAAGCGGCGGCAGGCTTGACCGAGGCCATGCCGTTCCTGCTGGAAACTCGCCTGCGTGAGCTCGGCGCCCGTTACGAGGGTGGCCCGGCGTTCACGCCCTACGCCGTGCGTGATGGGCGTTTGGTCACCGGGCAGAACCCGATGTCCAGTGAGCGGGTGGCGCAATTGACCCTGGAGGCGATAGGCGAGGGTTAACGCGATAGCCAAGTGACCAAACCGCATTGGCAACCGGCGCCCGCTGGCACCGGCTACTCTCCCCCGAGGAAACACCCCATGAAAATGAATGCCATCCACTGGCCCGAAGGCTACCTGCCGGGCTTTACCGAGAATTTCTGCTCCAACGAAGTCATCGCAGCGGGCTTGAGCGCCGAGGCGGTGTGGCCTCTGCTGGCGGAGCCTGCGCAGTGGCCCACCTATTACGCCAACTCGGCGAACATCCGCCTGCACGGCATCCCTGGCCCGGCGTTGGCCGAGGGCGCGCGATTCTACTTTGAAACCTTTGGCTTCCCGGTCGAGGCGCAATGCACCGAGTACCAGCCGCCTGCCGGCGGCGAGCCGGGGCGGATTGCCTGGCATGGCTGGGCCGGTGAAGGCGACACTCGGCTAGACGTGCACCACGCCTGGCTGGTGGAGAACCTCGAAGGCGGGCGCGTGCGCGTCCTCACTCAGGAAACGCAAAAAGGCAAACCGGCCGAGGCACTGAGCGTGGCCAAGCCGAACCCGATGATCAACGGCCATCAGGACTGGCTTGACGGCCTGCTGAGCGCGGCGCGCAAGGGCCGCGCCTAACGGCTGGCGCGTTCAGTGCACGCGCTTACCCACCACCTCACCGGTCGCGGCATCTTCCAACCAAACCTTCAGCAAGCCCAGGCCAATGTAGCGAGTCCGGGCGATGATCCGCTGGCCAGGCTTACCCTCGAACTGCAGGTCGGCGAACATGAAGTTCACCGGCAGCTTGTATTCCAGCTGTACCGTGTAGGTACCCGGGGTGAGCAGCGCCCGTTGCGGTGAGTCGTTCTTGTAGTAGTAGGTGGAGAACGGGATGTCGCCGACCTTCTTGCCGTTGATCCTGATGATGTTCAGGTTTGGCTGGCTGTCGGCCCAATGGCGTTGCGGTTGGCCGGCGTAGGTTTCGGTCTCGAACACGACGTTGCTGGCGTCGTCGGCGGGCTGGCCGGCCTCTACGTTGGAGTAGGGCGGCATGTCGGCGCAGCCGTGCAGCAGCAGCGCGGCGGCGGCCGCTAGCAGGCGTGGTTTCATGGGTCAGTAATCCTTGGGTTGCGGCGCGGCCTGGCGCCAGGGCGAATAAGAGGTCCACACCGTGCCATTGGCCAAGCCGTTGTTGCCGGCCGCGAAGCCTGGCATGGCCGCCAGGTTCATCTGCAGGCAGGCGCCGTTGAGGCGTTCCAGCAGGTGTGGGTTGTCACGGAATTCGCCCTCGCGGGCTTCAGCCGGGGCGATGCTGGCGGTGCACGCCAGCACCCGGCCCTGGCGGTCGGCCACGTACTGAAAGCGCGCTTCGCCCACGCTCGTGGGGCCCACCGCGGCGATGCCGTGGTCCCAGAAATACTGGCCTTGGGAGAATGCCGGGAAGGCGATGCCTTCATAGCGGGCGCGCAGTTGTGGGTCGCTGACGGGGTCCATGTCGAACACGATCGGCATGCGCAGGCGCGCCTGGCCGTCAGCGTTGAAGGCCTGCGCCGGCACGGGCGGGAACACCGTGGCCCAGCAGGCACGCTCGGCCACCGCGGCCAGCCCGGGCGCACCCGAGGTGGGCTTGGCCGCGCACTTGAGCAGTTGGTTGTTACGGTCGATGGTCACCTCGAGCGACACCGCGCCGCTGAGCCAGTCTTTGTTGGCGGCCTGGTTCATCGGCCCGAGCACGCGAATCACCGCCTGGTGAAGGTCCGCTTGTTGGGTGGCGCTGAGGGGGCCCTTGGCCGGGCCGGCGCAGCCATTGAGCATCAGGCTGCCAGTGGCCAATGCCGCGCATGCGGCGGCGAGTGAGCGAACGGTATGCATCCCAACCTCCCTGGAAATGGGCGGCCATTCTAGGGGGGGTTGGGAAAGCGCTCAAGTGGAGAGGAACGCATCAGCCAAGGCGTTGGTGAGAGGCCCTTATGCCTGTTTGAACGCTTTGAGCAAGGTTGCAGTAGGAAGCACAAGGCGCAAAACATTATCGAATGAAGGTACAAAGCCCAGCTGCTGGTATAACTCGGCCGCCGGAGGGTCTTTTGCATCGACGATTACGAAAGCCACGCCTGAGTGCTGCGCCGCCACAGACACCCGCCGGAAGAAATCAGCCATCAATCGACGGCCCAAGCCCGTGCCTTGCGCACACTCATCCACCGCCAAGCGGCTCAGCAAGATGGCGGGAATAGGGTAACGGGGTAGCCCCTTCTTGTGCGCTTCGCTGAGCTCCCCAAGGCCCACGGAGGCGTTTGCCGCTATCACTGCCATTGGCGCGGCAGGCGCCAGTGAGCCGGCCAAACCGTTACCTGAGATGCACCCGCGCACGCCTGTAGCGCCTAGCGTTCAACCCGCCGTGATGTCCTTCAACAACACCCGCCCTTGCAGCATCGGCGTCGCCAAGGTGGCGGCATAGCCGCTGCGGATGGTCTGGATCACCGGGCGCTGCAGGTTGGCCTGGTGCTGTTGCTCATCGGCCCAGCGTTCCAGTTGCACCATCTGTTCGGGGTGGTCGCGGTCTTGGAAAATGTCGAACGCCAGGTTGCCGGGGGCCGCGCGGAAGGTGGGGATCACCTGGGCGACGTTGGCGCGAAATTGATGCAACGCCCCGGGCTTGACGTTGAGGAACACCAGCAGGTCGCTGGTACCGGCTGGGTTGGCGACCACCGCCGGTTGGGTGTCGCTGCCTGGGCCCAGGCCCCGCAGGCTGCGGTGCTCGATACCGCCCACCAGCGCGCTGCGGGCCAGCGCATGCATGGCCAGCAGCTTGGGTTGCTTGAGGTGGGCCTGGTAGGCCTGGGTGCTGCCCCACTGCTCGAGAACGTAGAGGGTGGTGGGGCTGCTTTGTGCCTGGAACAGGCTGAACGACAGGTTGCCCGGTTCGTGCCGCGCAGCCTCGGCGTTGGCCCGCAGGGCACTGATGAAGGGCTGCAACTGCTCAGGCTTGACCTGCAGGGTGGCCAGGCTTTCGAACGGCGCCGCCTGGGCCATCGCAGCCATGCCCATGGCCAGCGCGAGGGTTGAAAAACCGCGTACTAGAGCATTCATGTGGATCCTCCTTGGCTAGGCCGCGAACACTAGCAGCGCCCCGGGGGCGGGCGGATGAAACTCCGTTTAAGCGCGCTTCAGGTTCGCCGCGCCGCGCACGCCAGCCGCCAGCCCAGTACACTGGCGCGGCCCCCAGCAGCCATAGGCAGTGCCCATGCGTGATCTTTCCTACTTCATCAAGGTGGCCCAGCTCGGCCACCTGGGCCGCGCCGCCGAGGCGCTGCATATCTCACCTTCGGCGCTGTCCAAGTGCATCGACCGCCTTGAAAGCCAATACGCCGCGCAACTGTTCCAGCGGGTGGGGCGCAGCATTCGCCTGAGCGAGGCCGGCCAATTGCTGCTGGCCCACGCGGTGCAGGTGGAGCGCCTGCTCGACCAGGCCCAGCGGCAAACCACCGCGCTGGGCCAGGGCCTGAGTGGCAGTGTGCGGGTGGGCGCTGCCGCCACCAGCGCCGACTACCTGCTGCCGGCGGCGTGCAGCGCGCTGCAGCGCGAGGCGCCGGCGGTGGTGGTGGAGTTGCAGATTGGCATGAACGATGTGCTGCGCGAGCAACTGCGCAAGGGCCAACTGGACATCGTGGTCGGGCCGCTGGGGGAGGGCGATGAAGAATTGCTCGAGCGCGAGGTGAGCGGCGATGAAGTGGTGGTGGTCGCCCACCGTGAGCACCCGCTGGCCGGGCGCCCGGTGGCGCTGGCCGAGTTCGGCGGGCAGCGCTGGTTGCTCTCGCCGCCCAGCGTCGCCACCCGGCAATGGCTGGATGCTGCGTTTACCCGCCAGGGCCACCCGCCACCGGCGGTGGCGATCGTCACCAACTCGATCGCCGCGGCGCCGCAACTGATCGCCGAAACTGGCCTGCTGAGCTTTGTGTCACGGCGCAACCTGGCAACCTTTGGGCGCGCCTATGGGCTGGTGGAGGTGCAGGTGCGCGCTGAAGCGCTGACCCTGCGGCGGCGCTTCGGCATTCTGCACCGCGCCGATGGGTATTTATCTCCCGCCACCCTGCGTTTTATGGCACTGCTGGCCGAAGCAGCTTGAACGTTTCCTGAAAGGAAAGGTTAACTGAAAAAACGATAATGGAAGCGAACGGTAAGCCCCGCGATACTGCCAGCCACTGCACACAAAAATAAAAGGCTGGAGTACGTTCATGCCCTATACCGTTCTCGTCACCGCGCCCACCTTGGCGCCCGCTGGCCGCGAGCTGCTCGAAGCCGGCGGCCACCGGGTGCTGTACATCCCGCAGGGCCAGGGCAGCGCGGCCATCGAACAACTGCTCGCCGCCGAGCCGGTCGACGCGATCATTTCCCGCACCCTTGAGCTCACCCCTAACGCCATCGCCGCCGCGCGCCAGCTCAAGGTCATCAGCAAGCATGGCGTGGGCGTCAGCAACATCGCGGTGGAAGCGGCCAGCGCCCGCGGCATCCCGGTCTACGTCACCCCTGGCGCCAACGCGCAGTCGGTCGCCGAAATGGCCTTGGGCCTGTTGCTGGCGGCCTCGCGGCGCATCGCCTGGATGGACGCCGAGCTGCGCCAGGGGCGCTGGTCCCGTGCCCAGGATGGCCTCGAGCTGAGCGGCCGCAGCCTCGGCCTGGTCGGCTTTGGCCAGGTCGCGCGCAAGCTCTGGCGCGCCTGCCAGGCACTGGGCATGCACGCCTGGGTGTACGACCCGTTTCTGCCCGAGGGCGCCGACCTCGACGGCGCCCAGCGCGCCCCCAGCCTGGCGGCGTTGCTGGCGCGCAGCCAAGTGCTGTCGCTGCATATTCCCTTGACCGCGCACACCCGTGGGCTGATCGGCGCCGCCGAGCTGGCGGCGCTGCCTGAGGGTGCGGTGTTGATCAACACCGCCCGCGGTGAGGTGATTGATGAACCCGCCTTGGTCGCGGCGCTGCGCAGTGGCGCGCTGTACGCCGCCGGGCTCGACACCACCGCTGAAGAACCCCTGGTCGCGGGCAACCCGCTGCTGGCGCTGGGCAACGTGGTGCTCACCCCGCACGTGGGTGGCTCCACGCCCGCCGCGCTGGCGGCCATGGCGCAGGGGGCGGTGCACAACGTGCTGGGGTTTCTCGGCGGCCAGCCGCCCGCCGCGAGTGCCTGCGTGAACCCGGCTGTTCTTTCCTGACTCGTGAGGTGCTTTATGACAACTGCCCAATGGCCTGCCGGCTACCGTATCAACCCGCGCGCAGAGGGCCTGGCCGCCGAACTGCTGGCGGCGTTTCGTGACATCCCGGTGGCCGTGGCCGGTGACTGCATGGGCCGCTGCATTGGCGCCCGTGGCCTGCGTGCCTACCATGGCGACCTGGCGCTGAAGCTCTGCGGCCCGGCCTTCACCGTGCGCGTGCGCCCCGGTGACAACCTGATGATCCACAAGGCGTTGATGATGGTGCAGCCCGGTGATGTGCTGGTGATCGACGGCGGCGGTGACCTCAGCCAGGCGGTGATCGGCGGCCTGGTGCGCACCACGGCGCTGCGCGTGCGCCTGGGCGGTATCGTCATCGATGGCGCGGTGCGTGACCTCGAAGAACTGGCCGAAGGCGTGCTGCCGGTGTTCGCCGCCGGCCACACCCACCGCGGCCCGAGCAAGGACGGCCCCGGCGAGATCAACGTGCCGGTGGCCTGCGCCGGCCTGGCGGTGCTGCCCGGCGACCTGGTGCTGGGCGATGCCGACGGGGTGATCGCGGTCCGCGCCGAAGACGCCGCCGCGCTGCTGCCCAGGGCCCTGGCGCACCTGGAGCGGGAAGCCGGCATCCGCAAAACCAATGAAGAAGGCAGCGCCGACCCGGAACGTTTCGACGCCCTGCTGCGGGCCAAGGGCCTGCCGCTCTGATGCCTGTTCGCCGCGCCGGGTAGCCCCCGGCGCGGCCTGCCTGACAACTATAAAAAGAAGGGTTCCCCCATGCTGGTTACGCTCAGTTGCGTGATGTTGGCGTGCTTCATCTATGTGCTGATGAGCAAAAAGCTCTCGGCATTGACCGCGCTGATCCTGATCCCCACGTTGTTCGCGCTCCTTGGCGGTTTCCATGCCGAGATGGGCAAGTTCGTGCTCGATGGCTTGAAGATGGTCGCGCCCAACGGGGTGCTGATGATCTTCGCCATGCTCTACTTCCTCTGCATGACCGAAGCCGGGATGTTCGACCCCTTGGTGGCCCGCATCGTCGGCGCGGTGCGCGGCGACCCGGTGCGGATCTTTCTCGGCACCGTGGCGCTGGCCTTCGTGGTCGCCCTCGACGGCGACGGCGCCACCATCTACATGATCGTGCTCTCCGCCTTCCTGCCGATCTACCAGCGCCTGGGGTTGTCGCGGCCGATGGTCTGCTGCCTGCTGCTGCAGGTGGCCGGGCTGGGCAACATGGTGCCCTGGGGCGGGCCCACCGCCCGCGCTGCCACGGCCATGCATGTAGACATGGGCGAGATGTTCGTGCCGCTGTTGCCCGCGTTGCTCGCCAGCGCGCTGTACACCTTCGGCCTGGCCTGGTGGTTCGGCCGCCGCGAGCGTGCCCGCCTGGGGGGCGGGATCGACCTCAATGGGGACTTTTCAGAGCGCGCCCACCTGCGCTGCGAAAGCCCGTGGCGGTTCGCCTTCAACTGGGCGCTGACGGCCGCGCTGCTGTTGGCGCTGTGCCTGGAACTGCTGCCACTGGCCTACCTGTTCATGATCGCCGCGTGCCTGGCGCTGGTGGTGAACTTCCCCAGCCTCAAGGCCCAGCAGGCGCAACTGGCGTTGCACGCACCGCCAATTCTCGCCGTGGCCGGGCTGATCTTCGCCGCCGGGGTGTTCACCGGGATCCTCAGTGGCAGCGGCATGGCCAACGCCGTGGCCGATGGGCTGGTGAGCGTGATCCCGCCGGCGATGGGCCCCTACATGGCGGTGCTTACCGCACTGCTGAGCATCCCGGTGACCTGGCTGGTGTCCAACGACGTGTTCTATTTCGGCATCCTGCCGATCCTCGCGCAAACCGCCCAGCACCACGGCATCAGCGCGCTGGAGATGGCCCGCGCCGCGCTGGTCGGGCAGCCGGTGCACATCCTCAGCCCGCTGGTGGCCTCCACCTACCTGGTGGTGAGCATGCTCAAGCTCGACTACGCCGAAAACCAGCGCTTCACCCTCAAATGGTCGGTGATCAGCAGCCTGGTGCTGTTGGCGATCGCCTTGCTGACCGGGGTGATTCCTCTGGTCGGCCACGCCTAGGGCGGCTGAACGCTGAGTGTTCCGCTCAATAACAACGATAAAGAGGTGTATACGATGCCATTTTCCACTCGCGGGCTGCGCCGCCGCACCGTACTCGGTGCCATGGCCACGCTGGCGGCTGGCCGCGCCTTGGGCGCGCTGGCCGATGGCCCGGGCGCAGGCCCGGCGTTCAAGGTGCCGGCCGCTGCTTGCGACTGCCACCATCATATCTACGACCCACGCTTTCCCTTTGTGGCGGGCGCGAAGCTCACCCCGCCAGCGGCCACGGTGGCCGATTACCGGCGGCTGCAGCAGCGCTTGGGCACCACCCGCAACGTGGTGGTCACGCCGTCGGCCTACGGCACCGACAATCGCTGCCTGCTCGATGCCCTTGGCCAGTTCGGCGCCAGCGCCCGTGGTATCGCGGTGGTCGACCTGAGCGTCACCGACGCGCAGCTCGAGCAGCTCAACGCCCAGGGCGTGCGCGGTATTCGGGTGCTGTTCGGGCGCACCAACCCGGTGACCCCGGAGGCGATCGCGCCGCTGGCCGAACGCATCCGCGGGTTGGGCTGGCACATGCAGTTCTACATGCCCGCCGCGCAACTGGTGGCGTTGGAGCCGGTGCTGCTGAAGTTGCCGGTGGACGTGGTAATCGACCACATGGGCCACGTGCCACAACCGGAGGGGCAAAGCGCGCCGGTATACCACACGGTGCGGCGCCTGCTTGACGCCGGGCACGGTTGGGTGAAGGTGTCAGGGGCGTACATGGACACCCGCCTCGGCGCGCCGGGTTTTGCCGACACGTCCGCCGTGGCCCGTGGCTACATCGCCGCGGCGCCGGAGCGCATTCTCTGGGGCTCGAACTGGCCACACCCCGCTGCCCAGGCCGGCGAAACCCCGGTTCCGAACGACCTGCAACTGTTCGACCTGCTGGCCAGTTGGGCCCCGGAGGCGGCGTTGCGGGAGCGGATCCTGGTGGATAACCCGGCCAGGCTGTTTGGGTTTGGCGCAGGCCTGTAGGCAGATGTGGAGCTTGGCGGGCCCTTCGCCCGGCACAGCCGGCCTCCCACCATTTTTTGGTAAGTACTTGATTTACTGGGAAATACAAGACCCGTGGGAGGCCGGCTGTGCCGGGCGATGGGCCCTGAACGCCGCCACCTCATTCCTCTTCGAACTTCATCTTCTCCAGCGCCCGCCGGGCCACCGTCCCATTGCGCTCGACCACGGCGGCGTCACGGTAACCACTGAGGCAGTCCTTCTCGGCCACGGTATGCCAGGCGTATTCAAACTGGCCCGCAGTGTTTTTGCCGGCCATGTCGCAACGCAGCGAGCGTTTGCCCACGCACATCTTGGCGCCCGGCGGGTGGGCCAAACCGTAGCCGGTTTCCAGCTGGTAGGGGCAGCCCCGGGTGGCCGGAGCGTCCGCCAGTACCGCGCGCTGCGTGCTGGGCGCGCGGGGGGCGCTGGGCGCGGGGCTGGGGGCGGGCTGCCTGGCCACGCTGGGGCGGCTGGCCGGCTGCGCGCTGGCCAGGCGTTGCTGAATGCAGGCGAGAATCGCCTCGGCGCCCTGGCCCTCGAGCTCACGGGCGCAGGCCTGGCCGACGTTGGCTGGGTCCGCGGCCCAGCCCGGCGTGGGTAGGGTGGTTGCCAGGGCGAGCCACATCGCCATGGCGGCGCGGTTCATTTGCGGGCCTGCAGGGTCTGAGTGCAGCGCAGGCCGGCGTCAACGTAGTTATAAAGCGTGTCGGCATCTTTGAGCATCCAGTACACGTTCACGCTTGGGCAATAGATTCCGTCGCTCACGTTGGCGCATTGGTCACGGTCCAATGGGGCCCCTGGGCCGGCGAACACTTGCAGCGCTGTTTCGCGGGCCTGGCTCATGCTGGGCTGGTTGGCCACCTGTTGCGCTGCATTGGCGGCGATCGCCTGGTCATAGCCGCCGGCTTTCTGGGCCATGTCGGTGAAGGTCTGGCTAAAACTTTCAGGGTTACTGAGCAATTCCGGAGCCTTCACAAACGAACGCGCCCCTTCGAGATTCTTCGGGCAACTGCCGGGCTTGAAGCTGAAGGTCTGCGAGGGCGTTTCGGCGCTTGCCAGTGCCGTGCTGGCCGCTGGCGTGGCCGTGGCCACTTGCACCGCGGCGGGCTGGTCGGCGCCGTTGAGCAGGCTCGCCAGGCGGCCAAACGGGTTGCTGCTTTGCTTGTCCATTTCATTCGCCGCCTGGGTCAGGCCCATGACCCGCCATACCGACGAGGTCACCTGCTGGCCTTGGGCGGTGCTGCCGCTGTTGTAGGTGGCGGCGCTACCCAGGGCCACGCCCATCAGCGCGCCGAACATCTGGCTGGCGCTGCCATCGCCACCGCCGTCGGTGGCGCAACCGGCCAGGCCCAGGGAAAGGATCATTGCAACGACCGGCGTATGTTTCATGGCGCACCTCTTGCGTGGGTTGAGTGAAAAAAAACCGCACCTCACTCTCCGCCTGCTTTACTCCACTCCAGCCTCGCGTAGTCGTGCGTGGCCGCGTCTCTGAAGAGCCCTGGATGGGTGAAGCCATGGTCGCACCGCGCGGCCGGCGGCAACATACAACGGGGGTTGTGCTACAGCTGTAGTACCCAGGGGAGGGGCCATGCCTGCCTTGCCATTCAAAGCGCTCAGCGCTGACCTGTCGCGGCTGTTCATCCCGCCACGGGCGTTTGCCGACAACGGCACCGAACAACGCTTTCTGAGCGACTACGCCCGGCAGAACCTCAGCCAGCGGCGGCTGTTCATGATCATCGCGCTGGGCCTGTGGGTCGCCTTCACCTATTGGGACTACCACCACCGCTACCACCACCCCACGGTGATTTCCGCGCAGCGCTTCGGGGCCATTTTGGCCTGGCGCGCGGTGGGTACGCTGTTGATCGGCGCGGGCATCGCGCTGGCCTGGAGCGAGCGCTTTCTCGAAGAAAAACACGCGGCGCGCACCATCATGGCGCTGGTAATCTCCATCAACGGCTGCCTCACGGCGATGATGAGCACGCTGCCAGCGCCGCTGAATTACCAGTACTACTTCGTCGGCATCGTGCTGGTGCTGTTCTTCCAGTACGGCACCATGGCGCTGCTGACCCGCTGTTCAGTGCTGGCCACGCTGGCGCCGGTGCTGATGCTGCTGGTACAGGATTGGCTCCACCACCCGTTGGACATCTACTTCTTCCCGGCGATGTTCTACCTGGTGGCCTTCGCCACCCTCGGGCTGGCGGTCAGCGTGCGTTTCGAACGCGCCGCGCGCGAGCGTTTCAGCCAGTTGCTGGCGCTGAACAGCAACTACCAGCAGTTGCAGGAAGCCAACCTGAGCATGCGCCGCGAGAAACAAAAAACCGATGCCGCCCAACAGGAGCTGTTTCGCAATGAGTTTCTCAAGGCCCAGGCCCTGAGTGAAAAAACCGAGGCCACCGCGCGCTTCGTCCGTGCCACCTACCACGACACGCTGCAGCCGTTGACTTCGATCGCCGTACTCGCCCACGCCGGGCAGCAGGCGAGCGACGGCGGCCGGGGCGCGGAGGTGGCGCCGATCCTGCGAAGCATCGCCACCGCGGCGCGCGAGATCAACCTGCTGTTCAAGGGCCTGCGCGACGTGTTCATGATTGGCGAACGCGAGCCGCAGTTGGCGCCGGTGTCGCTGAACCGGCTGCTGGCCGAACTGCAGCAGGTGCACGCCCCGCGCGCCCAGGAGAAACACCTGCAACTGCGGGTGGTGGCGCGCCGGCAAGACATCCTCATCCACACCGACGCCGCGTTGATGATGCGTGTGCTGGGCAACCTGGTCGGCAACGCCATCAAGTACACCGAGCACGGCGGCGTGCTGGTGGGCAGTGTGTCAGCCAAGACCGTGCTGCGGATCGACGTGGTCGACACCGGCGTGGGCATCGCCCCGGCCTACGGGCAGCGGATTTTCGAAGAGTTCTTTCAGGTCAATAATCCCTCGCGAGACAAGGCCAACGGCCTCGGGCTGGGCCTGTACATCGTGCGCAATTTCATCGGCAAACTGCCTGGCCACCGCTTGAGCTTTGCCTCTCGCCCAGGCCAGGGCAGCCGCTTTTCGGTCGACTGCCCGGTGGCCGATGCGCACCCGCCGCGAGTCGAAGCGCCGTGCCCGGCGAGTGCATTGGCGGGCCTCGGCGAGTTGGCCGGGGCTTACCTGATGGTGGTCGAAGACGACCCCCACGTGCTCGCCAGCCTCGAGCAGTTACTGGCGCCACTGGGTTGCCTGGTGCACAGCGCGGCCAGCCTTGAAGCGCTCCAGGCCCTGCTGGAGCGCGCCCCGGACCGCCACCCTGACTTGCTGATCACTGACTACAAGCTGGCGCCGGGCGCCAGCGGCCTTGACGTGGTGCGCCAGGTGCGCGAGCACTTCGCCTGGGCGCAGGTGCCGGTGCTGGTGTATTCGGCGGAACTGGCGCAGAACCTGGTCAGCGACCTGCCGCTGGCTACCTTCGTGGCCAAGGGCGAGGAGCCGGCGCTGTTGCTGCGGCAGGTTCAGGCGCTGGTCGGCGCCGGGCGCGTGGCCAACGAAGCGGCGTTGCTCGACAACAGCACACCCACCACCTGACCGGTCTTGGCGAACAGCCCTTGCAGGCCGTAAAGGTCGATCACCCCGAAGCGCGCATAGAGCCGGCTGAGGTACTGGCGAACGTTGACCGCGTTGATTTCCAGGATCGCGGCGATCTTCCACGGGGCGTTGCCCTGCAACGCCAGGCGTAGCACGTCGAACTCCCGCGCGGTGATGCCCAGGTCTTTGTGGCTGAGCGGTACGCCAGCACCCTGGCCGAGCTTGCCAACATCGGGCTCGGGGATCGCGCCGCCGCGGCCGATGGCCGGCGACGGCAGGAAAATCCCGCCATGCAGGGCGCGGTGAATGGCCTCGAGCATCACCTCATGGGAGGCGCTTTTGGGCACAAAGGAGGTGGCGCCACGGCGCATCACCTCGTCGACGAACTGCCGGCCGGGCTCGGCGGACATCACGATCACCGGGGCGGCCACCCGTTGCGCCGGGTCGGGGTCGGCCGGCTCGCTGCGCGCACCCTTGAACAGCGCCAACAGGCCCAGCCCGTTGGCCACGTTGAGGTCTTCGCTGTAGCGGGTCTTGGGGATGCACAGGTCGAGGAAGATCACGTCGAAGGCCTGCTGGCGGACCAGGTCCGCCGCTTCATCGCTGCACGCGGCCTCGAGCACCACCGCCTGATGGTGCACCTGTTGGATCAGGCTGCGCACACCGGCCCTGAGGATGCCATGGTCGTCCACCAGCAGTATGTGCATGTTCATGGCCCTCCAGCGGCACCCTGTACAAGCAGTATTGCCGATCCTGGGGTAGGTGTCGGTGCTACAGCTGTAGTAGGCGCGGGCCCCTCACTGCACCTTCAATTCAATCCGATGCAAGCGCCCCAGCAAGAACGCATACGACAACGTACCCACCGCCGCCACCGCGCCGATGAACCAGAACGCATAGGCGAACGAATGGGTGGCCTGGACGATCGCGCCGATCACGATCGGGGTCACAATGCCGCCGATATTGGCCGCCAGGCTGGTGATCCCGCCGGTCAGGCCGATCAGCTCCTTGGGCGCGACTTCCGACACCGCCGCCCACGACGCCGAGGCGATGCCCTGGGCGAAGAACGCGCAGGTGAGGATGGCGATGCACACGGCGTTGGAATCCGTGAAGTTCACCAACACGATGCTCATGCCCAGCGCCGAGCCCACCACCAGCGGCAGCTTGCGCGCGAACGACAGCGAATGGCCCTTGCGGATCAGCGTATCGGACACGATCCCCGCCAGCAGGATGCCCACCGTCGCGCCAAGGAACGGCAGCACCGCGAAGATGCCGACCTTGATCGTGCTCAGTTGGCGCTCTTCCATCAGGTAGGTGGGGAACCAGGTCAGGAAGAAATACAGCGCCGAGGTGCTGGCGAACTTGC
Organism: Pseudomonas sp. NPDC007930; assembly: GCF_042958985.1. Lineage (NCBI taxonomy): Bacteria > Pseudomonadati > Pseudomonadota > Gammaproteobacteria > Pseudomonadales > Pseudomonadaceae > Pseudomonas > Pseudomonas sp. NPDC007930. The sequence continues at coordinate 36,906 of NZ_JBIBKC010000013.1, read as the reverse complement.
CCAGGCAGATCGCCCAGATCTGCCGGTAGCGCAGCAGCTCGGCGACCTGGCGCCAGTTGAAGCGGGTGCGCTGCTGGCTGCTTTGCACCAGCGCGCCGCCTTGCTCGATGTAGTCCAGCTCTTCCCGGCTCACCTTTTTACAGGCGCTGGGGTCGCGGTACAGCCACAGCCAGATAAAACCAAACAGCACCCCGGCGGCGCCGGTGGTGTAGAACACATGGCGCCAGTCCCAAGTGGTCGCCAGCCACAGCAGCGCGCCGGTAAACAGCGCCGTGCCCAGGTATTGGCCGCACACATAGATGCTGCTGGCGATGCCGCGCTCGCGGGCCGGGAACCACACCGTGACCGCGCGGCTGTTGGCCGGGAACGCCGGGGCCTCGAGCGCGCCGACGGCCAGGCGCAAGCCGAACAACGAGGCGAACCCCCCGGCCAGGCCCTGGCCGACGGTGGCCAGCGACCAGGTGATCAGCGAGGCGCCGTAGGCCATGCGCGAGCCCAGCCGGTCGGCGACGAAGCCCGCCGGGACCAGGGCGAAGGCGTAGGTCCAGGCGAAGGCGGAGAAAATCAGCCCCATCTGGATCTTGTCCAGGCCCAGGTCTTTGGCCATGAACGGCGCGGCGATGGAGATGTTCACCCGGTCCACATAGTTGATGATGGTCGCGATCAACAGCAGCGACAGCATGAACCAGCGCCGGCGGCTGGGCAGGCGCCGGGCGGGCGCGGCGTCACGGGGCGCGGCGGCCTCTTGGGTCAGGATTGGCATGCGAAAGCCTCTTTTTGTTGTTGGAAGGGTTCGGGCATGGGGGGGCTGGCGCTAGCCGCCGGGCAGGCGTAGCGGGAGCGGGCGATAGGGGTGAGGAGGGCACGGCATCATGGGTAAGCACCTGATATTTATTGTTGAAGGATGCTGAAGATGATGGAGTTAGGTTATCGTACAAGCTATAAAGATCAACCGGCTGGACCCGTATTCAGGGGGCTTGGGGTGCAAGTCCGTGTTTTTCTCCAAGTCTGTTGGGCTGTGCTGAGGGCGTGGCGTAAACCAGGGTTTGGCGGAAAATATCGCGCTAGAGCACTGGCTGGCGGGTCGCGGAAAAACCCCGGCTTGGATTTCACCCCGGGCAGATAAAACAAGACGTAGCGGCAGTCATCGTACAGGCTGCCAGGAGTGCACATGGTAGCGAGCGCCCGGGTACCCACCTACGGCATGCGCCAGCGCAGCGAGCGCGGCGATTTTCATATCCGTGACAAAGGCCCGGACAACGCCGAGACCGGCGCCCACCGGCATGAGTATTTCCAGATCCAGGCCAACCTCGGCGCCGCCACCGAGCAGCGCATCGGCGGCACCCAGCGGCCGTTCCCGGCGCAGAGCCTGGCGTTCATCCTGCCGCACCGGATTCATTACATCCCGGTGATGGAGCAGGGCGGCGGGTTGTTGATCAACTTCGACCAGCAGTTGCTGTTGCCGCACCTGCAGTGCTCGCCGTTGGACCTCGAAGACGTGCCACTGGCCCAGGCCCCTGAGCTGGCGCCGTTTCGCTTTCAGCAGCAGTTGGACTTCGTGCTCGACGGCGCCGACTGGGCCGATGCCTTGGCGCTGTTCGAGCGCATGCGCCGGCTCGACCGCGACCGCGAGTTCGGCACCCGCGAGTACCTCAAGGGCTGCCTGCTGCAACTGATTGGCCTGGTGTGCCGGGCCTACGCCCAGCCGCTGAAGGCCCTGGCCGCCAGCAACGCCACCGGGCGCAGCCGCCGCGACGCCCTGGCGCGGATGAGCGACTACGTGCGCAAGCACCTCGCCGACCCGGCGCTGGACCTGAAAACCGTGGCCGCCGCCACTTACCTGTCGCCGAACTACCTCACCCACTGGCTGCGCAAGGAAACCGGCAAGACCTTCAGCGAACTGGTGCTGGAGCGCCGCATGCACCTGGCGCGCAGCCTGCTGCAGGGCAGCGAGCGGCCGGTGGGTGAGATCGCCGGGCTGTGCGGGTTCGCCGATGAGGCGTACTTCTCCCGGCGTTTTCGCCAGGCCCATGGGGTGCCGCCGTCGCAGTTCCGGCGCGAGCAGTGCTAGGGGCACGCCACCCGCTACAGGCCAAAGCGCTGCTCACGCAAACTCGCCAGGGCCTTCTCGACCTGTGCATTGGCCTGGTCAAGGTCTCGGCGAAAGCCCTCGCGCAGGGCTGGGTCTTCGAGCAGCTCCAGGCGCAGGCGCAGGCGTGACAACGGTGTGCGCAGGTCATGGGACACCGCCCACACCACCCGTTCCTGCTGCGCCAACTGTTGCCCGATGCGCCGTTGCAGGCGGTTCAGCGCGCGGGCGCCCTTGCGTGATTCGAGCAGGCCGTGTTCGTTCATCGGTGGGCCGTTGAGGTCGTCGGCCAGGCGTTCGCTGGCGCTGCCCAGGCGGCTGATCGGCCGCGCCAGCACCCGCGCCGCCCAGGCCGCGGTGATCACCAACCCCAACACCTGAAACCCCAGCAGCGCCAGGAACCGCAGCAGCGGCTCAGGTTCCAGGCCCGGTTCGGTCATGCTGCAATACCACACCCAGGCCAGCACGTGCGCCAGCGAAATCGCCAGCAACGAGGCGCCGAACAGGCGGGCGAACAGGGATTCGAAAAGGTGCATGGGGGGGCAGCTTCCAAAGCGGGCATCGCGCCACCCTAGCGCGGCCATGTAGCCGGGGTTTGCCCATTGTGTACGCGGCTTTACACAGCCACCTCAATGCGACGACACGTAGCGCTGCGCCTCGCTCGGTGGCGGCAGCGCGTAGGCGGCGCGCATGCGCTGCACCTCGGCCTGCGGGCTGCGGCCAAAGAAGCGCTTGAACTCCCGGCTGAACTGCGACGGGCTTTGGTAGCCCACCTGATAAGCCGCCGCCTGGGCGTTCAGCGCGCCGCGCAGCATCAGCAGGCGGGCCTGGTGCAGGCGGGTGGATTTCAAGTATTGCAGGGGCGTGTTGTCGGTGACCGCGCGAAAGTGCAGGTGGAAGCTCGGCACGCTCATGCACGCGGCCTCGGCCAGCACCTCGACCGCCAATGGCTCGGGGTAGCGCGCGTGGATCAGGTTGATCGCCCGTTGTATCTGCCCAAAGCGGCCGTGGCCGTCGAGCGCGGCGCGCAGGCTGCCGCCTTGTTCGCCGGTAAGCACCCGGTAATACAGCTCGCGCAGCAGCGCCGGGCCCAGCACCTGGGCGTCGGCCGGCTGGCACAGCGCCTCGAGCAGGCGCAGCACGCTTTGCGCCAGCGCCGGCTCCATGGGCGAGGAGAACATCCCCCGCGGTTCGGCGCGCGGCAGCATGGCGGCGGCGTCGGCCTGCTCGACCAGGCGCACGGCCATCGCCACATCCAGCTGCAGGTACAACGCCAGCATTGGCTCCTCGGCGCTGGCGTCGGTCTCCATGGTGAACGGCACCGGCAAGGCCACCACCAGGTAATGCTGGGCGTCGTACAGGTACAGTTGCTCGCCCAGGTAGCCGCGCTTGCGGCCCTGGCAGAGGATCACGATGCCCGGCTCGTACAGCACCGGGGTGCGCGTGAGCGGGCGGTTCGAGCGCAGCACCCGCACCGAGGGCAGGGCGGTGAGGTTATAGCCTTCGTCAGGGCCCAACTGTTCCATCAGCCGGACCATTGGCCGGGTGTGCTCGGTGGCGGCGCTCATCAGGCGTTACCCGTCGGTGGAGCGGCTGAGGGCGTCGAAGGCCGCCAGTTGCTCGCCCATCTGCGTGAGCTTGGCGCCGATGTACTGCACCGCGTCGCTGCCCAGCGCCAGTTGCGTGGGCGGTTGCGGCAGGCCGATCAACTCGAGCATGGCCAGCGCGGCCTTGGCCGGGTCCCCCGGCTGATGGCCGCTGCGCGCCTGGCGGGTGTGCCGGATCGGGTCGAACAGCGCGTCGTAGTCGCTGAGGCTGCGCGGGCTGCGCTGCATCGAGCGGCCGGCCCAGTCGGTGCGGAACGAACCGGGCTCCACCGCGGTGACGAACACCCCCAGCGGCGCCAGTTCCTGGGCCAGGGTCGCCGACAGCCCCTCCACGGCGAACTTGCTCGCGCAGTAGTAGCTGATGCCGGGCATGGTAATCAGCCCGCCCATCGAGGTGATGTTGATGATGTGCCCGCGGCGGCGCTGGCGCATGAATGGCAGCACCGCGTGGGTAACCGCCGCCAGGCCGAACACGTTGACCTCGAACTGCTCGCGCATCGCGCTCAGCGGGGACTCTTCGAAAATACCTTCGTGGCCGTAGCCGGCGTTGTTGACCAGCACGTCGATCGCGCCGATGTCGCGCTCGATGGCGGCTACGCAGGGGGCGATGGCTTCGGTGGCGGTGACGTCGAGCAGCACCCCGTGGGCCTGCTCGCCAAGTGCTTCGAAGGCCGCCAGGGCCTGGGCGTTGCGCACGCTGCCGACCACGCGGTGGCCGGCGTGCAGGGCGGCTTCAGCCAGGGCGCGGCCGAGGCCGCTGCTGGCGCCAGTGATGAACAGTGTCTTGCTCATGGCTCTCTCCATGGGGTGGGCATGGAGCTACTGTAGGCGTTCAGGCCGGCGCCGCTAAGGGCCGATCCTCTGCCGCGCTTGCCTGATCCTATCAGCCCAGCCGTTGTACCAGGGCAAAGCCGGCGATGGTCATGGCCAGCGAGCCGACCACGTGCACCGACACCGTGGCCAGTGCCCAGCCGTAGCGGCCTTGCTGGAGCATGGTCACGACTTCGGCGGAAAACGTCGAGAAGGTGGTCAGCCCGCCGCAAAAACCCGTGGTGATCAACAGCCGCCAGGCCGGGTCGATGTTCGGGTTGCGGATGAAATAGGCCATGGCCCCACCAATGATGAAGCCGCCGATCAGGTTGACCAGCAGGGTACCCAGCGGCAGGCTGGGGAACAGCGCATTGAAGCGCAGGCCCATGAACCAGCGCAGCACGCAGCCGGCCGAGCCACCGAGGATCACGGCGAACAGAGAGTTATACATGGTAAGGCGTTCAGATCCAGGACGAAGCGGCCTATGCTAAACATCCGCGGGCAGCGCTTCAATCGGCCCGTGCCACCTAGAGAGAGGCTGATGATGAAGCTGCGCCCCCTGTTGCCTGCCGTGTTGTTTGTGTGCACCGCCCTGTTGGGCAGCGTTGCCCAGGCCGCCGATGCCCCGCCCGGCATGACTGAAAAGGTTCGCGGCACGTTGGTGTCCGCCACCCCCGATGCCCTGGTGCTGCGCACCGCCGAGGGCCAGGTACTGAACGCCCGGCTGCTGCCGACCACGCGGATCAGCGCGGTGTCGGCGGCCAGCTTCGCCGACATCCACCCCGACAGCTACATCGGCACCGCCGCCGCGCTGCAGCCGGACGGCACCCTCAAGGCGCTGGAGGTGCACATCTTCGCCGCCAGCTTGCGCGGCGCCGGCGAAGGCCACCGGCCGTGGCAAGGCGCCGACGGCCAGGCGGCGACCATGACCAACGGCACCGTCGGCCAACTCAAGGGCGGCCGCCAACTGGTGGTGCGCTACGCCAACGGCGAGCAAACCGTGGAGGTGCCCGACGGCGTACCGGTGGTGCAACTGGACCCCGGCACGCCGGCGCTGCTGGTGGCGGGGGCGAAGGTGATCGTGTTCGCCGTGCCTGGCGCCGATGGCCAACCCCAGGTGCAGTCGGTGGCGGTCGGCACCCACGGGCTGACCCCACCGATGTAACGGAACCGCCGCCGGCCCTGGCCCTCTGAGCTAAGGGCCAGAGGGAATGCCATGCTGTTGCTGCTCAATACACTGATCGTGCTGCTCACCATTGCCGCGATGGAGGGGGTCGCCTGGCTGGCCCACCGCTACCTGATGCACGGCGCCGGCTGGGGCTGGCACCGCTCGCACCACGAGCCGCGCCAGGGCTGGTTCGAGAAGAACGACCTGTACGCGGTGGTGTTCGCCGCCCTGGCCATTGTGCTGATCGCCTGGGGCAACGCCGGGGCCTGGCCATTGCAGTGGGTTGGCGCCGGCATGACCGCCTACGGCGCGTTGTACTTCATCGTGCACGACGGCCTGGTGCACCAGCGTTGGCCGTTTCGCCACGTGCCGCGGCGTGGCTACCTCAAGCGCCTGTACCAGGCGCACCGGCTGCACCACGCGGTGAAGGGGCGCGAGGGTTGTGTGTCGTTCGGGTTCTTGTATGCGCCGCCGTTGGCGGTGCTCAAGGCCCGGCTACGCCAAGCCCATGGTGGCAGCTTGAAGGGGCGGCCCGGCTGACCGGCCGGCTCAGGCCTTCACGTACACCCACGCCTGCAACCCCGAGGCCAGGGTCACGCTGACGCGTTGGTAATCGCTCACCTCATACGCATCCGCCGCGCGCAGCTCCTCGGCGGTGATCTCGAACACCGTGCCCGGCACTCGGTCGCTGTTCACGCCACTGTGCTGCACGATCGGATGGTGGGTCTTGCCGCTGGTGGCCAGCACCTGCGGGTCGGTGATTTCCACCCAGGCCTGGGCATAGCCCACCAGCGCATCGGCCTGGCCGGCCAGTTCACGGCCAAAGCTGGCCAGTTGCACGGCGCGGTCTTGCAGGGTGCCGTAGGAAAACAGGTGCACCAGGGGTGTGGCTTCGTTCATGGGCGGGGGCCTTATACCAGAAGGTCTTCGTAAAACGCCCCATAGGGCTTGGTCGGGTGGGCGATCTGGATTTCCAGGATCCACAGGCTGCTGCCCGGGCGCGCCGCCAGTTCGCCGAGGTCGCCGGCGCGGTAGATGGCGTGGGGGAAGTCACTGACCCGGTGGCCCTTGATGTCGAGGTTGAGCACCCAGCCCATGGCCTTGGCCTGCTGCTCGGCGAAGTCGTACAGCTCCACGCCGCTGCACTGGCTGGCGCGCCAGTGGGCCTCGACCTGGTCGTAAAGGGTTTTCACCGCGGCGGCGCAGGCGAGCATGTCGGGGTCATCGCCCACGGTGTAGGTGGCGCCGGCGTCGCCCTCGTGGCCTTTGAACACCACGCCCATGTCGATGAAGAAAATATCCTCCTCCCCCAGCACCGGGTCACCCTCGGAGCGCTGGTTGAATTTCTTCAGGGTGTTGGCGCCGAAGCGCACCAGCAGCGGGTGCCAGATGCGGTCCATGCCCAGTTCGGCGAGCACCGCCTTGCCCAGCGCGGCGGCCTCGGATTCACGCATGCCGGGGCGTACCTGGGCGGCGATGGCGGCCACCGCTTGCCAGGTCTGCGCCTGGGCGAATTGCATCAGTTCACTGGCGTAGGCGGCGCCTACGGCTTCCTTGGGGTACACGGCGGGGCTACTCATCAGTGCGCTCTCTTTTCGAAGTGCTAAGCGCTGGAGTATACCCACTTGCTGCGGCGGGGGCCGTAACAGAGCCGCTACATCCGGCCGAACCGCGCCAGGCGCGCGCGGTCAACCTTCAATTCGGCCCTTTTGGCCCCATGGAGCGCTAGATGAAACAGCTCGACGTGCAGGTGATCGAGCAGGCCCGCGCCTGGCTCGCCGGCGGCCAGCGGGTATGGTTGTGCACGGTGCTGGCCACCTACGGTTCGGCGCCGCGCGGCCCTGGCGCGTTGCTGGTGGCGCTGGCCAGTGGCGAGTGCGTGGGGTCGTTGTCGGGTGGCTGTGTCGAAGAGGCGTTCTTGCAACGCCTGGCCGCTGGCGGTTTTGCCCCGGTCAACCAGACCGTGCGCTATGGCCAGGGTGGCCTGGAGCCGACCGTGGCGCTGCCCTGCGGCGGCGCGTTGCAGGTACTGCTGGAGCCGATCGAGGCCGACGCGGCCGGCGCCGGCTACCTGGGCGCCATCGAGCAGGCCCTCGGCGGCGGCACTCCGTGGCTGCGCGAGGTGCGCCTGGGCAGCCAGGCCCGCGGCGGGCGCCCGGGTAGCCTGAGTGAGCCGCCGGTGCGGCTGGCGGCCGAGGCGGTGCAAGTGCGGGTGGGCGCGGCGCGGCGCTTGTTGATCGCCGGCTACTCGCCAGTGGCGGCGTTTTGCGCGCAGTTCGCCGCGGCGCTGGGCTACGAGGTGGTGCTGTGTGACCCGCGCGCGGAAACCGCCGCGGCCTGCGCGGCGCTGCCGGTGCGTTTCGAACCGGTGCTGCCCGCGCGGTTCATCGCCGCTGGCGGCTGCCATGCGGCCACCGCGGTGGTGGCGCTGACCCACGACCCACGCCTCGATGACCTGACCCTGATGGAAGCGGTGCGCACGCCGGCGTTCTACATCGGCGCGATGGGCTCGCGGCGCACCAGCGCGCAGCGCCGCGAGCGCTTGGCGCGGGTCGGCCGGCTGGGCGAGGCCGAGCTGGGCCGAGTGCACGCACCGATCGGCCTGCCGCTGGGCAGCAAAACCCCGGCGGAAATCGCCCTGGCGGTGATGGCCGACATCGTTCGCGTGGCCAACGGTGTGGCGGTGCAGCCGGCGCTGGCCTGCGCCAGCTAAGCCCCTCAGCGCTGGGTGTCGACCACCAGCCGGCCGCGCACTGTGCCGGCAAGCAGCTCGCTGGCGGCGGCAATCGCCTCGCCCAGGGCGATTTCCTGGGTGAGCGACGCCAGCAGCGCCAGGTCCAGCTCATCGCGCAGGCGGCCCCAGGCCTCGACCCGTTGGGCATAGGGGCGGGTCACGCTGTTGATGCCGAGCAAACTCACCCCGCGCAGAATGAACGGCGCGACGCTGGCGGGCAGGTCCATGCCCTGAGCCAGGCCGCAGGCCGCGACCCAACCCTCGGCGTAGGTTTGCGCGCACACGTTGGCCAGGGTGTGGCTGCCCACCGAGTCGATCGCCGCGGCCCAACGCTCCTTGCCCAACGGCTTGCCCGGCGCGCTGAGGGTAGCGCGGTCGATGACCTCGCTGGCGCCCAACTGGCGCAGGTGTTCCTGCTCTTGCAGCCGGCCGGTGGCGGCGACCACCGTATAGCCGCGGGCGGCGAGCAGGGCGATGGCGATGCTGCCGACTCCGCCGTTAGCACCGGTGACCAGCACCGGGCCATGGGCCGGGGTGAGGCCGGCGCGCTCCAGTGCCATCAGGCTGAGCATCGAGGTGTAGCCGGCGGTGCCGATGGCCATTGCCTGGCGCTCGCTGATGCCGCTGGGCAAGGGCACCAGCCAGTCACCGTTGAGCCGCGCCCGCTGGGCCAGCCCGCCCCAGTGGCTTTCACCCACGCCCCAACCGTTGAGCAGCACCCGGTCACCGGGCTGGTAACGCGGGTGGGTGCTGTGCTCGACCACGCCGGCCAGGTCGATCCCCGGAACCAACGGCAAGCGCCGGGCAATCGGGCTTTTGCCGGTAATCGCCAGGGCGTCTTTGTAGTTGAGGGTGCTGTAGAGCACCTTGACGGTCACGTCGCCCTCGGGCAGTTGCGGGTCGTCGAGGCGGCTCAGCTGGCAGCTGTAGTCGCCGTTGGGGGTGTCGATCACGATAGCGTTGAACATGTTGCCTCCTTTTAGACCGATCGCCTCAAAATAAGCCTGCGTTCAGGGCCGGGGCAGGCCCGCCAGGTACCCTTGGATGAACACCTGCAGCGGTTGCCCGTGTTGTGCCAGGCGCGCGCGCATCACCGCGCCTTCCCAGCCGATCCAGAAAAACCCCGCCAATGCCTGGCAGTCGCTGCCGGCCGCCAGTTGCCCGGCGGCCAACGCCTCGGCCAGGCACTGGGCCAGGCGTGCTTGCCACTGGCCGAGCATCTGCTCCAGCGCCTCACGAAAGCTGGCGGGCAGTACCAGCACCTCCTGGCCGAGGTTGCCGACCAGGCAGCCGCGGCGGTAATCGAAGCGCGCCATGCCCGCCTGGGCGTCGGCGACAAACGCCTCCAGCCGCTGCAACGGCGCCAGGCCAGGGTTGCCGAGGGTGCGTTCGAGCTTGTGGGCGAAGTACTGCCCATACGCCGCCAGCACCGCGTGGCCAAAAGCCTCTTTGCTCGCGAAGTAATGGTAGAACGAGCCCTTGGGCACCTGCGCGCGCTTGAGCACGGCGTCCAGCCCGGTGGCCGCCAGGCCTTGTTCGGTGAACACCTCCAGGCCGCTGCGGATCAAGGCCTGGCGGGTGTCGGTGTCTTCGCGGGCGACCTTCGGAGGGCGGCCGCGGCGAGGGGCAAGAGTAGGCATGCAGGGTAATTTAGACTGATTAGTTTAATTGTCAAGATGAGGGGGTGGAAGGCCTCTCAGGCCACCTCCAAGCCCAACGCGGTGAGCATCTCGGCCGCCTGCTCCAGCGACACCCGCGCGCCCTTGAAGCGGGCCAGGTCGGCGGCGTCGTGGATGCTCAGCGCTGCCCCGCGCAGGTCGGCGCCGGCGAAGCGGCAGCCGTCGAGGTTGGCCCCGGCCAGGGCGCAGGCCTCGAAGCTAGCCTCGCGAAAATCGCAGCGGTGCAGGTCGGCGTCGCGCAGGTCGAGGCCTTTGAGGTGCTCCCGGCGGAAGCTGCGCCCTGGCAGTTGGCCGTAGCGCAGCGAGCAGTCGCTGAAGGTCACCAGCAGGCCGCTGGCGTCGCTGAAGTTCGCCCCGAGCAACTTGCAGCGTTCGAAGCGTGCGTCGTTGAGGCGGGCATGCTGGAAGCGGCTATTGCTGAAGTTGCAGTCCAGCAGGTGCGCTTCGCTGAGGTCGGCGTGGTCTAGGCGCAGGTCGCTGCCGCGGCAAGCGCTGAACTGCGCGCCTTCGAGGGTGGCGCTATTGAACTGCGCCTCGCTCAGCTCGCAGCCAGTGAACCGCCAGCCGCTGAGGTCAAGGCGGGCGAGGTCGGCGCCGCGCAGGTCGCAGTCGATCAGTTCGGCGGGTTCGCCACGGGCGGCGAGGGCGTGCAGCTCAGCCTTGGCCAAGGCGCGGGAGGAAATCGGCATGGGTTACCTGTCGGGGGTGAAAAGGGGCAAGCGCCCACCCTAGCAAGACGCAAAGGGTTACGCATTGCCAGGGTGGCATTCATTGACCCCGCGCCGCCGCGCTTCTACTTTTTCTGGCCTAAGCTATTGAGTTAAAAAGAGCCACGCCATGACCGCACCACAACACCCCAGCGCCGCCGTGGGCTACCAGCCCGGCTTCGCCAACCACTTCAGCAGCGAGGCGCTGCCGGGGGCCTTGCCGGTGGGGCAGAACTCCCCGCAGCAGGTGCCCTTCGGGTTGTACACCGAGCAGCTCTCCGGCACGGCGTTCACCGTGCCACGCCACGAGGCCCGGCGTACCTGGTTGTACCGCCTGCGCCCGTCGGCGGTACACCCGCCGTTCACCCGGCTGGCGCAGCAGTTGGCCGGGCAGGGCGCCGGGCCGGTGAACCCGAACCGCTTGCGCTGGGACCCTCTACCGCTGCCCGAGGCGCCCACCGATTGGCTCGGCGGCCTGGCCGGCATCGCCGCCACCCACGCGGCCAGCCAGGCCGAGGGTGTCAGCCTGTACCGCTACGCTGCCAACCGCTCGATGCAGCGGGTGTTCTACAGCGCCGACGGCGAGTTGCTGTTCGTGCCGCAGCAGGGCGCATTGCGGCTGGTCACCGAGCTGGGGGTGCTGGAGGTGGGGCCGTGGCAGATCGCCGTGGTCCCGCGCGGGCTCAAGTTCCGCGTCGAGCTGCCCGCGGGCCCGGTGCGTGGTTACCTCTGTGAAAACCACGGCAGCCCCCTGCGCCTGCCGGAACTGGGCCCGATCGGCAGCAACGGCTTGGCCAACCCGAGAGACTTCCAGGCGCCGCTGGCGCACTTCGAAACCACCCGCGGGCCGGTGCAACTGGTGCAGAAGTTCCTCGGCGAGCTGTGGGCCACCGAGCTCGGCCATTCGCCCCTCGACGTGGTCGCCTGGCACGGCAACCACGTGCCGTACCGCTACGACCTGCGCCTGTTCAACACCCTCGGCACAGTCAGCTTCGACCACCCGGACCCGTCGATCTTCACCGTGCTCACCAGCCCGGGCAGCGCGCCGGGGGTGGCCAATGTGGATTTTGTGATCTTCCCGCCACGCTGGATGGTCGCCGAGCACAGCTTCCGCCCACCGTGGTTCCACCGCAATGTAATGAACGAGTTCATGGGCCTGGTCGAAGGCGCCTACGACGCCAAGGCCGGTGGCTTTTTGCCTGGGGGCGCCTCGTTGCACTCCTGCATGAGCGCCCATGGCCCGGACCACGCCTCGGCCCAGGCGGCGATCCACAGCCCATTGCAACCGCACAAGCTCGAAGGCGGCCTGGCATTCATGTTCGAAACCGGCCGGGTACTGCGCGCCAGTGCCGATGCGCTGGCTTCGCCGCAACTACAGGTTGACTACGACAGCTGCTGGGCCGGGCTGCAAGCCAACTTCAGCCCACCCGGGGGCCGGCCATGAGCGGCGCCAGCAGTTGGGTGCCGCACGCTGAGGGCCACCCGCAGTTCGGCCTGCACAACCTGCCATTCGGGGTGTTCAGCGAGGGCGGTAGTGCGCCGCGCGGGGGCGTGGCCATCGGCGACAGCATTCTTGACCTGCGCGCGGCCCTCGCCGCGGGGCTGTTCGCCGGCCCCGCGCGGGGCGCCGCGCAGCGTGCCGCGCAGGGCACCCTCAACGGCTACTTTGCCCTCGGCGCGCCGGCGCGGGCGGCCCTGCGCGAGGCGCTGCGGCACCTGTTGAGCCATGCCAGCCCGGCGCGGCCCGATGTGCTGCGGCCCCAGGCCGCGTGCCAGCTGCACCTGCCGGCGCGCATTGGCGACTACACCGACTTCTACGTAGGCATTCACCACGCACGCAACGTCGGCCGGCTGTTCCGCCCAGACCAACCGTTGCTACCCAATTACCAGCATGTGCCCATTGGCTACCATGGCCGGGCCTCTACCGTGGGCGTGGCGCCAGCGTTCAAGCGCCCGCGCGGGCAATATTTGCCAGCGGGCGCCGAAGCACCGCAGTTCGGCCCCTGCCAGCGGCTGGATTTCGAACTGGAGCTGGGCCTGTGGCTGGGCCCGGGCAACCCACAGGGCGAGCCCATCGGCATCGCCCAGGCCGGGGGCCACCTGGCCGGGCTGTGCCTGCTCAACGATTGGTCGGCGCGCGACGTACAAGCCTGGGAGTACCAGCCGTTGGGGCCGTTCTTGTCGAAAAGCTTCGCCACCAGCGTGTCGCCCTGGGTGGTCACCGCCGAAGCCCTGGCCCCTTACCGCCGCGCGCAACCGCCGCGGCCTGCGGGCGCCGCCCAGCCCTTGGCGTACCTGTGGGACGAGCACGACCAGGCCCACGGTGCCTGGAACATCGAGTTGCAGGTGCTGTTGCGCACCGCGCGCATGCGCGCGGAACACCAGCCCGACCACCTGCTGGCGCAGAGCAATACCCTGAACATGTACTGGACGGCCGCGCAATTGATAGCCCACCACAGCAGCAACGGCTGTGCCCTCAACCCAGGCGACCTGTTTGGCTCGGGCACCTTGTCCGGGCCTGGCCCGGGCAGCCTCGGCAGCCTGTTGGAACTCACCGCCGGCGGGCGCGAGCCGGTGCGCTTGCCCAACGGCGAAACCCGGTTGTTTCTTGAGGATGGCGACGAAGTCACCTTGCGCGCCCGCTGCCTGGCCGAGGGCTTGCCGCCGCTGGGGTTTGGCGAGTGCCGGGGGAGGGTGCTGCCCAGTTAGCTGGGGGTGGCTTCGGCGCCATAAAAAAGGCCACCGCCGAAACCGGAGGTGGCCGAACAAGTATCACCAAAGGACTGAAGTGGAAACGGCCCGGGGCGCCAGGCGGCGGGGGGATGCCTGGCCCCCCGGGCAGATTCGTGCTTCGGTAGTAACCTTATCACTGCTCAAACGAATGGCCGCATTACCCCTGTCGATAGGCATTATCATCCGAATGCATTAACCCCCCTGGTGTTCCGTGCTAAACCTTGGTGCGCGGCGCCTGCCGCCGCACCATAACAACAACGCTGGTGGTCGGTTCGATCCCACTTTTTCGCCTTTGAAGATCTGCCGATTGCATCGTGCCGCGGTCCCATCCAGAGCCCCCCAACCATAGGGAGGGTTAGCCGGACCGGGCACACCATAACCAGGGGATACCCATGCCATTGAAGCGCACATTCAACCTACTGACCTTGGGCGTATCGTTGGGCCTGAGCCAACTGGCGCTGGCCGCGGCGGTCGATGACCAGAGTGAGGCCAAGGGTTTTATCGACGGCGCCAGCGCCAAGCTGTTGCTGCGCAATTACTACTTCAACCGCGACGGCCGAGACGGCGCGGTCGACCGCAAGGACTGGACCCAGGCCGTGATGGCCAACATCAGCTCGGGCTTCACCCAAGGCACTGTCGGCGTGGGCGTGGACGCCTACGGCTACTGGGGCCTGCGCCTGGACGGCGGCGCCGGCACCTCCGGCACCGGAAACCTGCCAGCCCGCAACGATGGCTCGCCGGAGTCCGAATACGGCACCGCCGGCGGCGCGATCAAACTGCGGGTGTCGAAAACCGAACTGCGCTACGGCAACCTGCAGCCCACCGCGCCCGTGTTCGCCGCCGGCGGCTCGCGCCTGCTGCCGCAAACCGCCACCGGCTTCAACCTGCTCTCCAGCGAAATCGACGGGCTCGACCTCGACGCCGGGCACTTCACCGGCAGCAACGGCCCGGTCACCACCAACAACGACCACGACCTGTGGGCCTCGTACGCTAACGTGACCGGCAAGAGCATGGACTACCTGGGCGGCAAGTACACCGTCAACGACGCGCTGCAGTTGGGGCTGTACGCCTCGGAGTTCAAGGACATCTGGCGCCAGTACTACGGCAACGTGAACTACACCCTGGCACTGCCCAGCGAGCAGTCGGTGAACTTCGACTTCAACCTGTACCGCACCCTGGATGAGGGCCAGGCCAAGGCCGGCCCGATCGACAACACCACCTGGTCGCTGGCGGCGGCGTACAGCTTCCTCACCGCGCACACCTTCACCCTGGCCTACCAGAAGGTGCACGGAGATACCCCCTTCGACTACGTGGCTTTCGGCAACAATGGCGGCGGCGACACCGCCGACTCGATCTTCCTCGCCAACTCCGTGCAGTACTCGGACTTCAACGGCCCGGGCGAGCGCTCCTGGCAGGCCCGCTATGACCTGAACATGGCCAGCTATGGCGTGGCCGGGTTGTCGTTCATGCTGCGTTACATCCATGGCGACAACATCGACGGCAGCCACATCGCTGCAACCGACCCGTATGCCGCCTATGGCTATGGCGACGACGGCAAGCACCATGAAACCAACCTCGAGGCCAAGTACGTGGTGCAGTCCGGGCCGGTCAAGGACCTTTCCCTGCGCATGCGCCAGTCGTGGCACCGGGGTAACGCCGACCAGGCCGAAGGCGACCAGAACGAGTTCCGGTTGATCGTCGACTACCCGATTTCCATCCTCTAGCGCCCCCGCCACCCGCGCCTGGCGGGTGGCACTTTGTTGCCTTTTATCACTTTGCGATTTATCTGATAGGGCCACCCACCCAATATCCCTTACAGTGCCGGCGCGTTTACCGGAGTAGTTTCTACTATTCTGAAAGTTCAGCCAGGCCTGGCCTGTTGGCACTGTGCGCCACGCGCGAAATTCAATTTTCAACGCACTTCAGGTTGAAAGTCTTTTCTACGCCGCGGGCGCCTTGCCGCTTCTCAGTGCAAGCTTCAAGGGACAGAATGATGAGCGTAACGTTGACAAGCGAGGCCATCCGGGTGGCGTTGCTCGATGATCATGAATTGATTCTCGAAGGTATGGCCCAGGCCCTGCGCAATGACCCGCAGATCCACATCGTCGGCGCGTTCAGCCGCAGCGTGGAGCTGTTCGACACGCTTGCCGGGCAACCGGTGGATGTGATTCTCACCGACTTTTCGCTGTCGCCCAACGAGAACGACGGTGTCAATCTCATCCGCCAGATCAACCGGCGTTTTACCGCCAGCCAGTGCATCGTGATCTCCGCGTTGCACACGCCGGCGATGGTGTCGTTGGCGCTCAAGGCTGGGGCTCGGGGGTTCTACGGCAAGGAGTTGCCGATCGAGGCGTTGCGCGATGCCGTGCATGCGGTGCACCAAGGTGAAGTGTGGGTCAGCGAGGCCATGCGTGAGCGCCTGGGCGAGGCGTCGGTGGTGTGCGCGCCGTTGGGCGACGAACTGCCCGCCTATGAGCCGCCCTTGGTCAACGTGGCGCTGGCTTCGCTGACCCCGCGCGAAAAAGAAGTGCTGCGTTGTTTGTTGCAAGGCATGACCGTAACCGATATTGCCGCCAAGTTTTCCCGCAGTATCAAAACCATCAGCGCGCAAAAACAGTCGGCGTTTCACAAGTTGGGCATCGTCAATAATAACGAGTTGTTCAAAAACAGCGCACAGTTGGGCTTTACTCCGTGATCCGCTGGGGCTGGTGGTTGTGGCTAAGTTGCGCCGCCTTCAGCCTGCCGGCCGCCGCCACGGTGTTCAGCGACGACGAACAGGCGTGGATGGCGGCGCACCCGGTGGTGCGTTATGCAATCAACCCCAACTGGCCATTGGAATATGTGCGCGCGGGCGAGCATCAAGGCCTGACCCGCGCCTACATCGACCAGGTCGCGCAACTGACCGGCTTGCGCTTCGAGCGGGTGCCCAGCCGCAGTTGGGACGAAACCGTGCGCAAGCTGCGCAGCGGCGAGCTCGATCTCGCCTCGGCGGTGTCGGTGCGCCTGGCCGGCGACCGGGTGCTCGACCAACTGCGCCTGAGCGACCCGTTTTTCGTGGGCGCCACGGTGATCATCGCGCGCCAGGACGCGCCGCTGATGTTCAGCCCGCAAAAGCTTCGCGGGCAAACCGTGGCGGTGCGCCGCAGTGGCGGCTACGAGCAGTACCTGCGCGGCGCCTGCCCTGACATCACCCTGTTGCCCTTCGACCGCGCCGACCAGGCCCTGGAAGCCGTCGCCAGCGGCCAGGCCTACGCCGCGGTGGGCCTCGACCTGATCCTGCAACCGGCGATGCGCCGGCACTTTCCCGAAGCCCTGCGCATCGCCGGGGTGCTGGCCGACATGCCGGTGGTGCTGAGCATGGGCGTAGGCCCGCGCAATGAAGTGCTGCAGAACATCCTCGACAAAGCTCTGGCGCAGATCACCGGCGCCCAGCGTAATGAGATCGAGGCGCGCTGGGTCGACAGCGGCGAGTTGGGCAAGCCGACCTTGGCGGCGATCCTTCAGCACCGCTGGCCCGAGGCCGCGGCGGTACTGGCGGTGCTCTTGGCGCTGGCTTGGCTGGCCCGCCACGCGCGCCAGGCGCAGCGCGTGGCCCAGGCCAGCGAGCGCGCGACCTCGAGCTTTCTGGCGGTGATGAGCCATGAAATTCGCACGCCGATGAACGCCGTGCAGGCGTCGCTCGAGCTGCTGCGGCGCACGCCGCTCAACCCCAGCCAAGGCAACCTGGTGAACCTCGCCAACGACTCCTCCAGCGCCTTGCTCGAACTGCTCGACGATGTGCTGGATGTGTCCCGGCTCGAAGCACGCAAGCTTGAGCTCAACCCGCAGCCCACCGATGTACTGCGTTTGCTGGAATCGGTGGCGGATATTCACCGCCTGCGCGCCGAGAGCAAGGCGGTGGCGTTGCGCCTGAACACCCAGGCGCTGGCCGGCCAGGAGGTGATGACGCTAGACCCGGTACGGCTGCGCCAGGTGCTGTCGAACCTGTTATCCAATGCGGTGAAGTTCACCGACCATGGCCACATCGAAGTGGCCGCGCGGCTGCGCCCCGGGCCGCGCCTGCAGGTGGTGGTCAGCGACACCGGCATCGGCATTGCCGCCGACCAGCAGGCGCGGCTGTTTCAGGCCTTCAGCCAGGTCGCGGCCTACAGCGCGCGCAGTTATGGCGGCAGCGGCCTGGGCCTGGCGATCTGCAAGCAACTGCTGCAACTGATGGGGGGTGAGATTCAACTGTACAGCCAGCCGGGCCAGGGCAGCGAGTTCAGCTTCAGCCTGCCGGTGCAGGCGCTGGCCCCCGCCAGTAGCCTGGTGCCCGCCGAGCCGTGCGTCGAGGCCGGCGCCAGCGCGCCCTCGGGCGCGCGGCTGCTGGTGATTGAAGACCACCCGGTCAACCGCCACGCCCTGGGCCTGCAACTCGATGCCTTGGGTTACGCCTATGTGATGGTCGCCGACGGCCTGCTCGGCCTCGCCCGCCTCGAGGCCGGTGAAGGGTTCACCGCGGTGCTGCTGGACTGCTACCTGCCAGAGGTCGACGGCTACGAAGTCGCCCGGCGCATACGCCGCCAGGAAGCCGAGCGCGGCGCGCCGCGGCTGCCGATCATCGCCATCTCCGCCGCCACCGACGAGCGCCACCGCAGCCGCGCGCTGGAAGCCGGCATGGACGCGATCCTGAGCAAGCCGCTGCGCCTCGAGCCGCTGCGCGAGCAACTCGCCCATTGGGCCAAGGCCCCGGTTGCCCCCGCGCCGGCGGCCAGCGGGCTGGCGGCGATGTTCGTGCGCAGCGGCGAGCAAGACCTGGCGGCGCTGCGCCAAGCGCTCGCGCAGCACGACTGGGCCAAGGCCCGCTACCATGCGCACCGTATCTTCGGCGCGGCCTTGATGCTCAAGGCCAGCGCCGTGGCCGCCTGCGCGGAAGTGATCGAGACGGGCCTGGCCGCCGAGCCGGCGCAGCCCCCAGCCGAGGCCGAACTCAGCGCCCTGCGCCAGGCGCTGCGCGATTACGCTTCAAACCCCTAGCCAATACAGGCAGAGCGACAGGCTGAGCAACGACAGCAAGGTCGAGAGCAGGATGCTCCGTGACACCACCCCGGCTTCGCGCTGGTAATACTCAGCCAGCATGAACGGCCCGGTGCCGGTGGGCAACGCGCTGAGCAGCAGCGCGGCGTGGGCCCACAGCGGCGGCAAGGCAAACACCCGGTAGGCCAGCCAGGCGGTCAACGCCGGCTGCGCCAGCAACTTGATCACCACCAACGGCCAGGCCCCGGCTTGCCGGCCTTGCTGTTTTTGCGCCAGGAACAGCCCCAGGGAAATCAACGCGCACGGCGTGGTGGCGGTGGCGAGCATGTCGAGAAAGTGCAGCACGGGCGTGGCCAGGCCCAGCCCGGTGGCGGCCCAGCAGGCGCCGACGATCGGTGACACCACCAAAGGGTTGCGCGCCAGCGCCTTCAACACGGTGAACAGCGCGCGGCCGAGGTGCTTCTCCTGCTGCAGGCCCACCTCGATGCACACCACGGCGATGGCGAACAGCACGCAGACCACGATCAGCGAGGCGATCAGCGCCGGTTCCAGGCCCGCCTGGCCAAACACCAACAGGCACAACGGGATGCCGATGTAGCCGGTGTTGGCATAGCCGGCACTGAGGCCGTCGATGCTCGCCTCGACCAGGTGGTGGCCTTGCCACAGCCGCCACAGCACGGTGGCGGCGAAGGTCAGCAGGCAGCCGGCGCTGAACGACAACACAAACCCCGGCTGCCAGATCTGCGCCCAGGTGGTGGTGGCGGTGACCTTGAACAACAACGCTGGCAGGCACAGCCAGACCACCATGCGGTTGATTTCCGACGCCGCGGTGGCCCCCAGGCGCTCATAGCGCCGGCACAGGTAACCCACCAGGATCAAGGCGAAAATCGGCAATACGACAGCAACGACGGTGTGCATGCAAAGGCTCTGCGGCGGGGATCAAAGCCGCCAAGCCTACCGCCGGGCGGCGCGGGCGTCCATTAATTAGTGAGCCAGCTATCGGTATCGGCGGGGTTACCGCGCCGGCTCGATCGGGTCGAACTCGGCATGCCAGTACAGCAGGTACTCGGCGTGGTAGCGCGGGTCCATCAGCGCCATGTAGGCCCCCCGCGCCTGCTCGCGGATCGGCCCCAGGCGCTGGTTCAGCGCGGCAATCAAGGCTTTGCCCTCCGGGCTATTGGCGCAGCCGAAGCGCCCACGCAAAAACGGTGGCGCGCCCTTGATCGGGAAGCTCTCCAGCGCCGGCGCATTGCGGTGGCTTTGGCTGTAGTAGGTGATCTCGTTGGGGAACGCCAGTACCCCGTCGAGGCCGCGTTCATGCCGCGCCAGCATGTCGAACAGCCCGCTCAATTGGTCACGGGAGAACCGCCGGTAGAGGTTGTCCTGGTCTGCGTAGCGCTCCAGCGCCGCATCAACCCCGGCGCCAAACCGCCGCCCACCGAGCACGCCGAGATGAAAACCGCTACCCAGCAGCGCTTCGAGGTCCACCGGTTCATCGGCGCCGCCGGGCGGCACCTGGCCGGCCGGCAACAACAGCCGGGGCGGCATGAACAGCACGTAGGGTTCGCTGAACACCATATAGCGTTCGCGGTCGGGGGTTTTCACGAAGGCCGAGAAGCACAGGTCTGGGTGGCTCTGGATTTCCCTCTCGATGCGCACGTAATTGACCGGCAGCGGCTCCAGCCGGGTGGCGTAATCGGGCAGCGCGGCGATCGCCAGGCGGGTGGCCACATCACCGATCCCCCGGCCCTTGCGCGGGCCGTCGAGGATAAACACCGGCGGGTAATCCATGGTCAGCCAGCGCACGCCGCCGGAGGGGGCAGGGGCGGCGTAGGCCAGGGCAGGGAGCACGGACATCAAGCTGCACAGCAGCACACGGCGAACAGTCATTATGGCCTCGGCAGGCTTTTTGCCAGTGTGCTCCGCCAGGCCAAGCGCTGCCAATCACCGCTCATCTTCTTGGCTGGCCAGCGCGCCCAGGCACTCACGCAGGCGCACCTGCAAATGCGGCACTGCCGCCGGGTGGTCGATGAAAGCGTCGGTGCCCAGCACCGCCCAGCGCTGGCCCTCGTCACCGAAGCGCACCTGGTCGAAGGTACCCGGGGCGACCCGGGCGACGAAGAACCAGGTCGGCAGGCTGGTATGGGCATGCCCGGGGTAGGCCCGCGCCAGTACCACGCTGCTGGGCGCAATGCGCAGGCTGAATTCCTCGGTGGTTTCCCGCAGGGCGCAAGCCAGCGGGGTTTCCTCACCCTCGCGGCCACCGCCGGGCAGGTCCCACAGGCCGGGCCAGGGGATGCCGGGCTTGGCGTCGCGTTGGTAGGCCAGCACCTGGCCTTGGCAAAGCAGGGCGATCTTGGCGCCGGAGAAGGGTTCGCTGGGCATGCAGAGCTCCTGTTCGAGTGGGGGATTGTAGGTGGGTTTCAGGGCCCGGCATGCCACCGCAGATAGCCGCAACACTCCGAAACCCAATTGCAATAGGGCAACCCGGCGTTGGCGGCTAAGCTTCGGCGCCTATCCCGATGATGGAGTTCCCGATGCAAGCACTACCCCCCATCACCCGCGTGGTCACCGGGCACGATGCCGATGGTAAGGCCGTGGTCTCGAGCCAAGGCCCTGTGCCCGGGCAGTTTCCGATTCCGGCGATTCCGGGCATGCATTTTCAGGAAGTGTGGAACAGCCAGGGCCTACCGGTGGTGCTGGATAACGCCACCGACCCAACCCACAAGCCACTGCAGTTGGCGCCCCGGCCGGCGGGCAGCTTGATCCGCGTGGTCGACATCCCGCCAGACAGCGTGCTGGCCGAGGTCAGCGATGCCGCCCTGGCCGCCACCTTCGCCGCGGTCGGGCACGGCGGCGAGGCCCGCGACACCCGCCGGCACAAGCTGATGCATCGCACCCAAAGCCTGGACTACGGCATTCTCGTGCAAGGTGAGTTGTGGCTAATGTTGGACGGCGAAGACGTGCGCCTGCGCCCGGGCGACATCGTGGTTCAGCGTGGCACCCAACACGCCTGGAGCAACCGCACCGACGCGATGGCCAGGATCGTGTTCGTGCTGTACGACGGCTACTACGCCGAAGAGGAGGCGCAAGGCCCAGCCGCGAACGCAGCCGCCCCTGGCCCCCGCACATAATCCACGAACGCCCTCAGCGGCGCCGGTAACAGGCGCCGCCCAGGGTAGTACAAAAACGGCCCGGAAAACCGCGGCCACCATGCCTCCAGCACCGGCACCAGGGCGCCGCTGGCCAGGTGCGGGCGCAGCCAGTCTTCGAACAGGTAAACCAGGCCACTGCCGGCGATGGCCATCTCCACCAGCAACTCCGAGCCACCGCCGATCTGCACCTCCAGCGGGCCCTTGGCCTCGACCATGATCACCTGGCCGTGCTGCTCGAACTCCCAGTTCGGCCGCACCCCGCTGGAAAACCGCCCGCACAGGCAGGCATGTTGCATCAACTCATGGGGGTGTTGCGGCGCGCCATGGAGGGCCAGGTAGGCGGGCGCGGCGGCCACGGCGAAGCGCTGCTGGCGTGGGCCGATCGGCACGGCGACCATGTCTTGTTCAAGGCGTTCTTCGTAGCGAATGCCAGCGTCGCAGCCGCTGGCCAGCACGTCGACGAAGCGGTCGTCGGCGGTCACCTGCACCTGGATGTGCGGGTAGGCCGCCAAAAAGCCTGGCAGCAACTTGGGCAGCACCAGCCGCGCGGCCACCACCGGCACGTTCAGCTTGAGCGTGCCGCTGGGCTGGTCGCGAAAACCGTTGAGTACGTCCAGCGCGCTGTGCACCTCACCCAGCGCCGGGGCCACGCGGCTGAGCAACTGCGCCCCGGCTTCGGTCAACGACACACTGCGGGTACTGCGGTGCAACAGCCGCACGCCCAGCTCGGCCTCGAGGCGGCGCAGCGCGTCGGACAACTTCGAGGCGCTGCCGCCACTGCGCCGGGCGGCGTCGCGAAAGCCCTGGGCCTGGGCCACGGCGATAAATGCGTGCAAGTCATTCAGGTCGATGTTCATTGTTCGCTAATCCGTACAGCCTGTGCGCACTATAGCGGATTATCGTGCAGCGCCGGCGCCCCTATAGTGGCTTCACACCCACTGGAGGCACTGACCATGAACACCCGCACTTACCGTTTAGGCGACCGCGACGTTCGCCGCCTGGGCTACGGCGCCATGCAACTGGCCGGCCCCGGCGTGTTCGGCCCACCGAAAGACCCGGCCGCCGCCCTGGCGGTACTGCGCGAGGCGATTGCGCTGGGCGTAGACCACATCGACACCTCGGACTTCTACGGCCCGTTCGTCACCAACCGGTTGATCCGCGAAGCCCTGCACCCGTACCCGGCCGGCTTGACCCTGGTCACCAAGGTCAGCGCCCGCCGCGGTGAAGACGGCAGCTGGCTGCCGGCGCTGAGCCCGGCCGAACTGACCGAAGCGGTGCACAGCAACCTGCGCCACCTGGGCCTGGAGCAACTGCCAGTGGTCAACCTGCGCAGCATGCACGGCATCCACGGCCCGGAAGAAGGCTCGATCGCCGAAGCCGTCGGCACCCTGGCGCGGTTGCGCGAGCAGGGCCTGATCGGCCATGTGGGCGTGAGTAACGTCACCCCCACCCAGGTGGCCGAAGCCCGTGCCATTGTGCCGATCGCCTGCGTGCAGAACTTCTACAACCTGGTGAACCGCGCGGACGACGCCCTGATCGACCAACTCGCCGCCGATGGCATCGCTTACGTGCCGTTCTTCCCGCTGGGCGGCTTCAGCCCGCTGCAGTCGGAGGGGTTGAACCGCATCGCCGCGGAGCTGGAGGCCACGCCGATGCAGGTGGCGATTGCCTGGTTGCTGCAACGCTCGCCGAACATCCTGTTGATCCCCGGCACCTCCCAGGTCGCCCACCTGCGGCAGAACCTCGCCGCCGCCGAACTGGTACTGCCGGCCGGCGCCGTCAGCCAGCTCAACGCGCTGGCCTAGGCCGCCTGCGACAGCGGCCGCGCCACCTTCTCAAGAGACTGGCGTTCGGCCGCCACACCCCAGCGTGCCTGCACCAGGCCGGCGGCGATCATCAGCGCGGCGCCGATCAGGTAGCCAATGAACACGTTGCCGCGGTCGTGGCTTTCGATCAGTTGGCCAAACAGGGTGGGCCCGACGATCCCGCCCAGGCCGGTGCCAAAGGCATAGAACACCGCGATGGCGAGGGCGCGGATCTCCAGCGGGAAGGTTTCCGCCACGGTCAGGTAGGCTGAGCTGGCCGCCGCCGAGGCGAAGAAGAAAATCACCATCCAGGCGATGGTCTGCTGGATCACGTCCAGCACCCCTTGCTGGAACAGGTAGCCGCTCACCGCCAGCAGCACCCCGGAGAGGATGTACGTGCTGCTGATCATCACCTTGCGCCCGACCACGTCGAACAACCGCCCCAGCAGCAACGGCCCGCAGAAGTTACCCAGGGCGAACGGCAGCACGTACCAGCCGATGTGCGCCGAGGGCACGTTGTAGAAGTCGGTCAGTACCAGCGCATAGGTGAAGAAGATCGCGTTATAGAAGAACGCCTGGGCGGTGAGAAGGGTGAGGCCGACGATCGCCCGCAGCCGGTGCACTACGAACAGGCTATTGAACACCTCACCCAGCGGGGTGTGGTCGCGCGCATGCAGGCGCAGCGGCGGTTCGGTCAGCGGCGGCAGTTCGTGGCCCTGGTCGCGGAAGGCTTTTTCGATGTTCTCGACGATGCGCTGGGCTTCCTCGGGCTGGTTGTGGATCATCAGCCAGCGCGGGCTTTCCGGCACCCACAGGCGCATCACCATGATCACCAGGCCCAACGCCGCGCCGATGCCGAAGCACAGCCGCCAGCCGAGGTCCCCGCTGACCACGTTGGGGTCGAGCAGCACGATCGAGCCAAACGCCCCCAGCGCCGCGCCCACCCAGAAGGTGCCGTTGATGGTCAGGTCGACCCAGCCGCGAAAGCGCGCCGGGGTGAACTCCTGGATGGTCGAGTTGATCGCGGTGTACTCCCCGCCAATGCCAGCGCCGGTCAGGAAACGGAAAAACAGGAAGCTCCACAGGTTCCAGGAAAACGCCGTGAGCAGGGTGGCGCCGATGTAAACGAACAGGGTGATGAAGAACAGCTTGCGCCGGCCCAGGCGGTCGGTCAGCCAGCCGAAAAACAACGCCCCAAGTACCGCCCCGGCGATGTAGGCGCCACCGGCCAGGCCGATGTCAGCGTTACTCAAGTGCAGCGCGGGGCTGTCTTTCAGCGCCCCAGACACAGACCCGGCGAGGGTCACCTCCAGCCCGTCGAGCAGCCAGGTGATGCCCAGCGCGATCACCAACAGGGTGTGGAAGCGCCCCCAGGGCAGGCGGTCGAGGCGGGCGGGCAGGTCGGTTTCGTAGATCCGTTCATCCGTGGCGCCGCTGGAGGCGGGCAGTTCACGCGTGGTCATGGGCGCGGTCCTTGTTGTTCTGCGTATTCACTGTGAATCACCGCTGGCGCGTGGAGTTCCGCTGCAAGGTATAAATGGATCCTCTTTGCACTTTCTGGGTTGGCCACGGTCGCTGTTATTGCAACGCATAACAACAGCACACCAAAGGACAGCAAGGAGAGCGCGATGGTCATTCACCGCAGAGCAGGGTTGAGTGTGTTACTGCCGCTGGCGATGGCCGTGCCCATGGACGCCCACGGCTGGGAATTCAAGGGGTACGGGCGGGTCGGCACTGGCGGCGCCACCAGTGGCGGCACCCAGCAGTGTTTCCAACTGCCGGGCGCGCCGATGAAGTACCGCCTGGGCAACGAGTGCGAAACCTACTGGGAGCTGGAGCTGGCCCAGGACCTTTACCGCGGTGACGACGGCAGCGTGGTGCGGGTGGGCGGCATGGCCAGCCTGTACGAGCCGTTGAACCATTTGCCGACGTTCGTCGGCGACGACGGCCGGGTGCGCCTGCCGCAGTTGTACGCCGGCTGGCAATCGCCGCTGTTCAATGGCGGCACGCTGTGGGCCGGGCGGCGCTATTACAAGCGCCACGACATCCACATCGGCGACTTCTACTACTGGAATCCCAGCGGCGAAGGCGTGGGCCTTGAGGACTACCAGTTCGCCGGGCACCTGTTCAGCTACTCGATCACCCGCGAAGACACCACTGACCAGCCCGACAAGGCCACCCGCCATGACTTCAACGTCGGCGCCTGGCAGGTCAACCACAACGGCTTCATTGAGCTGGGCGCCAGCTATATCGACAAGGCCAGCCACGTGGAGAACAGCCACAGCGGCTGGTCGCTGACGGTCGAGCACAACCAGGAACAATTCTTCGGCGGGCAGAACCGCTTCGTGGTGCAGTATGGCGAAGGCCCGGGCATCGGCCTGGGGCAAACCGGCGACCTTACCGCCTCGCGCCAGACCACCAGCTGGCGGGTGCTGGAATCCCCACGCTGGCAGGTGACCGACAACTTTGGCGGGCAACTGCTGGCGCTGATCCAGAAAACCCAGGCGCCGAACAACCAAGGGCTGACCTGGACGTCCTTCGGCGTGCGGCCCTCGTATGCCTTCAGCGAGCACTTCAAGCTGGTCGCCGAGTACGGCCACGATCAGATCAAGCCCGATGCCGGCGGCACCCGCAAACTCGACAAGTTCACCCTCGCCCCCACCTGGGCGGTGGGCGGCAAGGCGTTTTTGGCGCGGCCGGAGGTGCGCCTGTACTACACCTACGCGAAATGGAACCGCGCCGCGCAACTGGCGGCCGAGGATGACACCGCGCTGTCGGCCACCGGGGCCTATGGCTCGGCGCTGCATGGGTCGAACATGGGGGTGCAACTGGAGACCTGGTGGTAACGCGTGTAGGGCGGCTTTACCGAGCTACACCGAGCAAAGCGCCCTCAAATCCCCAACTTGCGGCGCATCCGGCTCGCCGCATCCGGCTGCTGTTCTTCACGGTCACGCAGCGCCTGGATGTAGTTCTCGCGGGTGCGCATGATGTGCTTGCTTAGCAGCGTGGCCAGGGGCCCGTCGCGGCGTTGTTCGACCAGTTCGACGATGCGCTCGTGGTCGGCCATCGAGCGGCCGGGCTCGTGGCGCGCGCGGTTGGCCAGGTGGGTACGCAGGGTGGCCACCCGGCCCAGGGTGCTGGCGTAGGCGGCGTGCAGGTAGCGGTTCTCGCAGTGCAGGAAGAACGCCTGGTGAAACCGCGTGTCATGCCGCCCGTAGGCCGCCATGTCGCCCTCGGCCACGGCCTGGCGCAGCCCTTCGAGGGTGGCGGCCATGGCCTGGTGCAAGGCTTCGGGCGCGCGGGCCAGGGCCAGGCGCATGGCGGCGGTTTCAAGCACCACGCGGTGCTCGCACAACTCGGTGATGTCTTGCTCGTTGGGGTTGAACACGTAGGTGCCGGATTTCGGCACGATGCTCACCAGGCCTTGCGCCTCCAGTAGCGCCAGGGCCTCGCGCACTGGCGTACGGCTGACCGCGAACGCCGCCGCCAGGCCCTCTTCGGAGAGCGCTTCACCGAGGCCGAAACGCCCCGAGACGATGGCCTCGCGGACCTGCTCGGCCAGGCGGTGGGCCAGGGGTTTGTGTTCACTGCGCGGTTTCATCGCAAGGCCTGTAACAGAGGTGCCGTGCATGATAGCGGCCTGGCCTAGTCGCGCCTAGCCGGCAGGCTCAGGCACACCAGCGCGCCCAGCAGCGGGAAGGCGCCGAGCACCACCAGCGCCAGGGTAAAGCTGCCCGACGCCTCCTTCAGCACCCCCACCAGAAACGGCCCGGAAAAGCCGCCCAACTGGGCAAAGCCGTTGATCGCCGCCAGCCCCGCGGCCGCCGCGCTACCGCTGAGAAACTGCGCGGGCAGGGTCCAGAACACCCCCAGCGTGGCCCAGAGGAAGAACGCCGCCCCGCACAGCACCACAAAGCCCAGGTACGGCGAGGGCAGCAGCGCGCTGACGATCAACAGGCCACCGCCGAGGGCGCCGGCCGCGGCGGTGTGCAGCTTGCGCTCGCCGCTGCGGTCCGAGCTGCGCGCGATCGCCAGCAGGCCGATGGCGGCGAACACGAACGGGATCGCCGAGACCAGGCCGATCTGCTGGGTGCTCAGCCCGCCAAGGCTGCGGATGATCTGCGGCAGCCACAGCACCACGCCGTAGATGGCGATGCCGTTGAGCATGTAGACAAGGGTCAGGCGCAGCACGCGGCTGTCTTTGAACAGCGCCTTGAGCCCGTGCAGGCTGTGCGGGGTTTCCTCGGCCTGGTCGCGGGCCAGCTCGCCGAGCAGCCAGGCTTTTTCGTCGTCGGCCAGCCAGCGGCAGTTGGCGGGCTTGTCGACCAGGTAAAACAGCGTGACCACCCCCAGCAGCACCGCCGGGATGCCCTCGAGGATGAACATCCACTGCCAGCCGGCCAGGCCCAGCCAGGCGTGGGTGCTGGCCATCAACCAGCCCGACAGCGGCGCGCCGATCACCGACGACAACACCGTGGCGGTCATGAAGCCGGCCACCGCGCGGCCGCGCTCGCGGCGCGGGAACCAGTAGGTGAGGTACAGCAGCACCCCCGGGGCGAACCCAGCCTCGGCCACCCCCAGCAAAAAGCGCAGCAGATAGAAGCTGTAGGGCCCCTGGATCAGCGCCATGGCGCAGCTGACCAAGCCCCAGGTGACGAGAATCCGCGCAATCCAGATGCGCGGGCCAACCCGGTGCAGGATCAGGTTGCTCGGCACCTCGAAAAGCATGTAGCCGAGAAAGAAGATACCGGCGCCAAAGCCGAACACCTGCGCCGACAGGCCCAGGTCGCTGTTCATCTGCAACGCGGCGAAGCTCACGTTGACCCGGTCGATGTAGTTGACGATGAACAGCAAAAAGCAGAACAGCACGATACGCAGGTGCAGCTTGCGCATTACGCGGTCGCGCAGGCCGGCGGTGGCCGTGGGCAGGGACAGGCTGGTGGGCATTTGTTGTTCTCCAGGCCGCATCGGCATCGAGGCCGGCGGTTGTTTTATTGTTTGTTGCATACTAGCTTATGTATCCTAGTTGCACATAACAACAACACGAGGAATGCCATGAAAGCTTCCACCCGCCTGGCCCAGCGCCTGCGCGAACCGGGCATGGTCGTTGCCCCGGGGTGCCACGATGCACTTGGCGCGCGCATCATCGAACAAGCCGGTTTCGGCGCCGTCTACATGACCGGCAATGGCCTTTCGGCCAGCCTGCTCGGCGCGCCCGACATCGGCCTGCTGACCCTCACTGAAATGGTCGCCCGCGGCCGCGCCATCGCCCAGGCCATCGAGGTGCCGCTGATCGCCGACGCCGACACCGGCTACGGCAACCTCAACAACGTGCAGCGCACCATCCGCGAATACGAAGCCGCCGGGGTTGCCGCGGTGCACCTCGAAGACCAGGTCACCCCGAAAAAATGCGGCGCCATGAACGGCCTGGCGCTGGTCAGCGCCGAAGAACACGCCGACAAGATCCGCGCCGCCATCGCCGCCCGCAGCAGCGAAGACTTCCTGATCATCGGCCGCTCTGACGCGCGCCTGCCCAACGGCTTTGCCGATGCGTTGAAGCGCGGCCAACTGTACGCCGAGGCCGGGGCCGACCTGGTGCTACTGGAAATGCTCCAGAGTGAGGCGGAAATGCGCGAGGCGATCGCCAGTATCGACGCCCCGCTGGTGTTCAACTTCGTTGAGCACAAGGTGCCGCCGCTGAGCGTGGCGCAGTTCGAGGCGCTGGGCTTCAAGCTGCTCAACTACCCGGTGGCCTCGACCTTGGCCTACGCGCGGATGATGCGCGACTTCGCCCAGGCCATCGCCCGCGACGGCACCACCCTGGGCAGCGCGCCGGCGCAGTTGGCGCTGCATGACTACGAACAGATCCTCGGCCTTAACGCCTACCACTGACAAAAGGGCAACCCCATGAGCACCCCTTATACCCAACTGGCCGTGGCCATCACTGGCGGCGCCCAAGGCATCGGCCGGCGCATCGGCGAGCGGCTGGCCGCCCTCGGCGCCCGGGTGGCGCTGATCGACCGCAACCTGGCGCAGGCCGAAGCCAGCGCCGCCGAACTGCGCGCCGCCGGTTTCGAGGCCATCGCCGTGGGCGCTGACGTGACCCGCGCGGCCGACTGCGCGCAGATGGTCGCCGCCACCGTCGAGGCGTTCGGCCGCCTCGACCTGATGGTGTGCAATGCCGGGATCATCCAGGTCAAGCCGTTCATGGAGATCACCGAAGCCGACTGGGACCCAACCTTCGCGGTCAACGTCAAGGGCTTGTTCTTCACCCTGCAGGCCGCCGCCCGGCAGATGCGCGAACAGCCGCCGCTGGCCGCCGGCCGCCCGCGCGGGAAAATCGTCACCCTGAGCTCGATCGCCGGGCGCTACGGCGCCGGGCCCATGGCCCCGGTGATCCCCCATTACCGCGCGAGCAAGGCGGCGGTGATCAGCATCACCCAGTCGGCGGCCTACACCCTGGCCCCGGACATCACCGTGAACGCCGTGTGCCCAGGCCTGGTGGAAACCGACATGTGGCAGCAGATCGACCGCGAGTGGTCCACACTCGAAGGCTGGAACAACGGCGAAGCGTGGAAGCGCCGCACCGCGGCGGTGCCGCTGGGGCGCCCGCAAAGCGCCGACGACGTAGCCGGGATGGTCGAGTTTCTGGCCGGCCCGGCCGCCGACTACATGACCGGCCAGGCGCTGAACATCGACGGCGGCCTGGCCATGAACTGACCCAGCGCGGTACCCGCATTACCCACTGAACAATAACAATACCGAGGGTAACACCATGAACCCGCACGCCCTGACCGGCGCCGGCGCGCCCAGCCCGGCCCTGCAATCGGCCCTTCGCCGCGCCCGCCGGCGCCTGGTGCCGTTCCTGATCCTGATGTACCTGCTGGCGTACCTCGACCGCTCCAACGTCGCCTACGCCAAGCAGGCGTTGCAGGCCACCACTGGCGTCAGCGAGGCGGCCTTCGCCTTTGGCGCGGGGATCTTCTTCATCGGCTATGCGCTGTTCGAGGTGCCCAGCAACCTGATCCTGCATCGGGTCGGGGCCAAGGTCTGGCTGGCGCGGATCATGGTCACCTGGGGCTTGCTGGCGGCGTGCATGGCGTTTGCCTACACCGACACGATCTTCTCGACGCTGCGGTTTTTCCTCGGCCTGGCCGAGGCCGGGTTCTTTCCGGGGGTGATTCTGTACCTCACGTTCTGGTTCCCGGCCCGTGAGCGCGGGGCGATCCTCGGCCTGTTCTACCTCAGCCAGCCGTTGTGCTTCGTGCTCGGCGGGCCGCTGTCGGGCCTACTGCTCGACATCGACGGGCTGTTCGGCCTGCACGGCTGGCAGTTGATGTTCATCGTCGAGGGCCTGGCCGCGGCGGTGGTGGGGGTGTGGGCGTACTTTTACCTCACCCGCGGGCCCGACGAGGCCCACTGGATGCCCGAGGAAGAACGCCAGGCGCTGGCCACGGCCCTCGCCGAAGAGCGCCGGCTGAAGGCCGAGCAGGGCACGGTGCACCTGGGCAAGGCCTTCCGTGACCCGCTGGTGGTGCACTTTGCCGCCACTTACTTCTGCATTGCGATGTGTGGCTACGGCGTGGCGTTCTACCTGCCGGCGCAGATCAGCGCCTTGCTCGGCATGAAGGTCGGCTTGCAGGTCAGCCTGGTGGCGAGCATCCCCTGGCTGTGCGCCTTTGGCGCCTGCCTGTTCTGGCCGGGGCTGGCCAGCCGCACCGGCAAGCGCCGCACGCTGGCGGTGATCTCGCTGCTGTGCGCCGGCCTGGGCATGATCGCCGCCGGTTATGCCACGCCGTTGCTGGCCGTGGCGCTGCTGTGCGTGTCGGTGGCCGGGTTGATCAGCGCCCAGCCGATCTTCTGGACCTTCCCCACCGGTTACCTCGGCGGCCTGGCCGCGGCCGGCGGGATTGCCCTGATCAACGCCATCGGCAACCTCGGCGGTTTCGTCGCGCCAAGCCTGAAGGTGATTGCCGAGGCCCAGACCGGCACCGCCGCGGCGGGCTTCTGGGTGATCGGCGGCGGCGCCCTGGTGGCGGCGCTGTTGGTCACCCTCATACCGAAACGGGCAGACCCTGCCCATGTGGCCACCGAACAAGGAGTACTGCATGAACGCGCACCAACCTGACCCCGTGCAGGGGCTGATCGAGCAACTGCGCGGCTGGCTGGGTGAACGCCTGTCGACCCGCCCAGCCGAGCGTGAGCAGCACGGCCGCGGTGAATCCTGGCACGCCACGCAACCCCCGGACGCCGTGTGCTACCTCGAAACCACCGAAGAGGTGGCGCGGGTGGTCAAGGCTTGCGCGGCGCTTGGCGTGGCGGTGATCCCGTTCGGCGCCGGCACCTCGCTGGAGGGCCACGTCGGCGCGCTGCGCGGCGGCATCTGCATCGACCTGTCGCGGATGAACCAGGTGCTCGCGGTGCGCCCGGATGACCTGGACGTGACCGTCCAGGCCGGGGTCACCCGCCAACAGTTGAACATTGAGCTGCGCGCCACCGGGTTGTTCTTTCCCATCGACCCGGGCGGCGAGAGCACCCTGGGCGGGATGGCCGCCACCCGCGCCTCGGGCACCAACGCCGTGCGCTACGGCACCATGCGCGAGAACGTGCTCAACCTCACGGTGGTGACCGCCAGCGGCGAGATCATCCGCACCGCCCGGCGCGCGCGCAAATCCGCCGCCGGCTACGACCTGACCCGGCTGTTCGTCGGTTCCGAAGGCACCCTCGGGGTAATCACCGAGGTGACCTTGCGCCTGTACGGCGTACCCGAGGTGACCCAGGCCGCGGTGTGCACTTTCCCCAGCGTGGCGGCGGCGGTGAGCACGGTGGTGCAGGTGATCCAGTACGGCATCCCGGTGGCGCGGGTGGAGCTGCTCGACGCGCGCACGGTGATGGCGGTCAACCGCTTCTCGCACCTGGGCCTGGAAGAGGCGCCGACGCTGTTCTTCGAGTTCAGCGGCGCGCCGGCGGCGGTGGCCGAGCAGGTGGAGCAGGCCCAGGCCCTGGCCGAAGGCAATGGCGCCGCCGGGTTTGTCGCCGCCGCCGACGCCGAGGCGCGCAACCGCCTGTGGAAGGCCCGGCACAACGTGCACTACGCCTTCCAGGCCATGCGCCCGAACGGCAAGGTGTGGAGCACCGATGTGTGCGTGCCGATCTCGGCGCTGACCGAGTGCATCGCGCAAACCGAGCAGGACATCCTCCAGGCGTCGTTTTTCATGTCGATGGTGGGGCATGTGGGCGACGGCAACTTCCACCTGGGGCTGGTGGTCGACCCGTCGAACCCGGCCGAACTGCTGGAGGCCGAGGCCATCAACGAACGCCTGGTGCACCGCGCCATTGCCCTGGACGGCACCGCCACCGGCGAGCATGGCATCGGCAGCGGCAAGATCAAGTTCATGGCCCTGGAGCATGGCGCGGCGGTAGCGACCATGCAGGCGATCAAGCAGGCGCTGGACCCGCAGGGGATCATGAACCCCGGGAAGGTGTTGCCGGGTTAACCCCGTGCCCAGCTTTCAGGGCCCCTCGCCCGGCGCAGCCGGAGTGCCGGACCACGGCCTCCCACCAGATTTGTGTGGCGTCTGATTTCCTAGGCAACACAGAACCCGTGGCCGGCTGTGCCGTAAGGCTGTTCACCGCTAAATCCTAGGTACAAAGCCTTGATCTCTCCCTGGGGTTTTACCGAGCGCATGATCTGACTGGCCTATCGCCCGGCACAGCCGGCCTCCCACCAGATTTGTGTAAGTACTTGATTTACGGGACAACACACACCCCGTGGGAGGCCGGCTGTGCCGGGCGAAGGGCCGGCAAGGGTTAACCCCGCTTTGCGCCACGCCGCCGCGCCAGCATCGCCTGCAACAGCTCCGCATGGTTGGCCGGCAGGTACAGTTGGTCGCGCACGCGGGTCATGGCGGTGTAGAGCAGCGCCAGTTGCTGGCCCAGTTCGCGGTCGGTGCTGGCCGCGGCGTGGCCGTAGAGGTCTTCGGTCAGGGCCAGGCTGCTGAACTCGAAGTTGCGCACATCGCGCACCAGCGCCACCCGGTAGCCACTGGCGGCGGGGAGGTCCCGCGGTGCGAGCAGGCTGTACCAGGGCTTGAGGTGGCTGTGGTCGTGGTGGCTGGCCAGCCACTGGGTCACGCGCAAGAAGCTTGGGCAGGCCGCCTTGGCCACGTGCAGTTGGTCCCAACTGCGGTAGCGGGCGAGGTCCGCGCGGTGCGAGCGCACGTCGCTGCGAAACAGCCGGGCGGCATCCGGCACCAGGCTCAGCAGTTCATCCGGCCCGCTGGCCACCACCTGGCAGCGCACCCCGGCGCTGGCCAGCCGTTGCACCCAGTCCCACATCCCCCAGTGGTCTTTCACCAGGATCAGCGTGGGCTGCTCGGGAATGCCCAGGGCTGGGTAGGGGTGCAGTTGGGTCAGGCGCGTGCGGTTGCCCTCGAAGGGCGCGTCGAGGCTGCCCGGGTAGGCTTCGATCAGCGGGTTGACGAGGTCTTGCAGGGCCACCCCGGCGCGCAGCGACAGGTGCATGTCGCGGTGGCGGATGTTGGCATCGTGCCGCAGCGCCACGCCGTTGAGGTTCTGGTAACGGTCGCCCAGGGTGATCACCGCCTGCGGGCTGCGGTCGAGAATCTGCAGCAGCGGCGCGGTGAGGTCGTGGCCTTCGTCGATCAGCACATGGCTGTAGCGCGCGTCGATCACCTCGGCGGACAGCGCCATGCGTTTGATCCAGTGCGCCGCGCGGATCGGCAGGCTGATGCCGGCCTGGGGCGGTTGGAACAGCGCGTCCCACAGGCGCCGGGCATGCTGCACCAGCACCCGCCGCTCGGCCTCGCCGAGCCAGCCATAGGCCTTGGGAATGTGCGCCAGGTCCAACACGTCATCGCGCGAGGCGCAGTACTTGATCACCGCGCCGCGGCAAATGGCCGCCACCTGGGTCGGGGTGTACGGGTGCACCTCGGGCAGGGCCAGCAGTTGCGCCACGTCTTGGGTGGTCATGCTGTAGTCGGGGCGGCTGCGATGGGGCGCGAAGGCCCAGCCCAGCGCGCGTTCCACGCTGCCGGCGGCCAGCGCGAGAAAGGTCGCGGTGTGGGCCTCGGGGAAGCGCTCGCGGATCGGCGCCAGTTTGGCCTCGGTGTCGGCCAGGAACAGGCAGCGGGCCTGGCCGAGGTGCTCGAGGATGGCGCTGAGCAAATGGGTTTTGCCGGTGCCGGCGTGGGCCTGGGCCTCGACCGATTCGTCGGGGTTGGCCTGCAGGGTTTGCAGCAGCCGCAACTGGTGATCGCTGACCGCCAGCGCCCGGCCACTGGCGGTGTGGTAGGTGTGGCGCAGCGGGGTTTCACGCTCGGCGAACTGCGCGGCGTAGTCGTAATCCCATTGGCCGTCGGCCTGCAAATAGGCCTGGCGGTCGACCGCGGCCTGGTCCATCAGGGCAATGCCATAGGCACTGGAGAGCAACAGCCCATGGCTGAACGCGCCACGCTCGAAGTGCTCGGCGAGGGCGCCTTCGAGCTGTGCGGTGTGCTGCCGCAACAGCCCGGCGAACTGGCGCTCGAGCACCAGCGCGGTGGGCCGCGAACGGTGCAGCACCGGCAGGTGTTGCAGGAACAGCAGCGCCGCCACTTCGCAGCGGGCCAGGCGTTGGTCGGCGGGTTGCGCGCCTTGCGCCAGGGCAGTGGCGAGGGCGTCGCTGAGCGGCAGGTACCAGGCGGGAACAGTCACGTATTGCACTCACGGTTGGCGGAGGCGCACAGGGTGCAGAGCCGGCGCGGCCCAGGCAAGCGCTGCATTATTGACAAATGTGTTCGGCAAGGCTTTGGCTAAGCAAAACATAGGTGAAATCTATTGTAACACTTCACTTGCCGGCGCTACCGTAATGCCCTCAGCCGCCCACCCGCCAGGTTCTGTGTGACGTTCAAGCTCCCTACCACGGCCACTGCGCCGTTCTGCCCGTCGGCGGTGGCCGACAGCGTGCCGATCCCGGCCAATGCCGGCCTACTGAAGAAACTGCTGCTGTTCATGGGCCCTGGCCTGATGATTTCGGTGGGCTACATGGACCCCGGCAACTGGGCCACGGCCATCGAGGCCGGCTCGCGCTTTGGCTATGCCTTGCTGTTTGTCGTGGTGCTGGCCAGCCTGGCCGGGATGGCTTTGCAAAACCTCTGCTCACGGCTGGCCATCGCCACCGGGCGGGACCTGGCGCAACTGCAGGCCGAGCGGTATTCGCGCCCGGTTGCCACCGGCCAATGGCTGCTGGCGGAGTTGTCGATCCTCGCCACCGACCTCGCCGAGGTGCTCGGCGCGGCCTTGGCGTTTCATTTGTTGCTGGGTGTATCGATGACCTGGGGCATCGTCCTCACGGCCTTCGACACACTGTTGGTGCTGGCCTTGCAAGGCGCTAAGTTCCGCCGCCTCGAGGCCATCGTGCTGGGCCTGATCGGCACCATTGGCGGGTGTTTTTTCATTGAGCTGGTGCTGGTCAAACCCTACTGGCCAGACGTCGCGGCCGGGCTCAAGCCCAGTTGGGAGGTGCTCAGTGGCCAGGCGCCGCTGTACCTGGCGATTGGCATCCTCGGCGCCACGGTGATGCCGCACAACCTGTACCTGCACTCCTCGGTGGTGCAAACCCGAGTCAACGGCGACAGCCCGCAGGCACGGCGCAGCGCGGTGCGCTTCGCGCGCCTCGACACCATCGCCTCGCTGAGCCTGGCGCTGCTGATCAACGCCGCGATCCTGATCCTCGCCGCCACCGCCTTCCATGGCAGCGGCAACAGCGTGACCGAGATCCAGGACGCCTACCACCTGCTCGACCCGCTGGTGGGCGGCACCCTGGCCAGCCTGCTGTTCGGCATCGCCTTGCTCGCCTCCGGGCAAAGCTCGACCTTTACCGGAACGATCGCCGGGCAGGTGGTGCTCGAAGGCTTTTTGCAGGCGAAGATCCCGTGCTGGAAGCGCCGGTTGATCACCCGCGCCATGGCCCTGCTGCCGGCGTTCATCGGCGTGGCCTGGTTGGGCGATGCGGCGGTGGGCAAGCTGCTGGTGCTGAGCCAGGTGGTGCTCAGCCTGCAATTGCCGTTCGCCTTGTGGCCGTTGATTCGCTTCACCAGCGACCGCGCGCTGATGGGCGAATTCGCCAACAACCTCGCCACCCGGGTGCTGGCCTGGGGGCTGTTTGGCTTGATCAGCGCGGCGAACGTGGCGTTGTTGTTTTTGTTGTAGGCGAGGAGGGCCCATCGCCCGGCACAGCCGGAGTGCCGGACCACGGCCTCCCACGGGTTCTGTGTTGTCCCGTAAATCAAGTACTTACATAAATCTCGTGGGAGTCGCCCCGCCGCCAAGGCGCCGCGCTGTCGCGCAGCAAACAGGGGGCGCACGGCATTCGAGCCAAGGTGATCCGACCTGATTAAAAG
>NZ_JBIBKC010000012.1:0-135917 GCF_042958985.1 Pseudomonas sp. NPDC007930 | reverse complement strand
GCTAACTCCTTGTTTACCAAGGCTTTTCGCGTTCCGTTGTCGCTGGAAGTGGTGCGCATTATAGGGGGATAAAACGGGGCGTCAACCGTTAATTTTAAAAAACGGCAAAATCACTCCGCCTTCAGCGAAACCCGCGCAAAGGCCTTCTTGCCAGCCTGGCATACATGGGTGGCGCCTACTTGCACCACGAAGTCACGGTCAACCACTTCGCCGTCTACCTTGACGCTACCGGCGGCGAGCAGGTCGCGCGCCGCCGCGGCGTTCTTCACCAGCCCTGCTTTATTAAGCACAGCACCGATCGGCAACGCTTCGGCGGCCAGCACTTCGACCTCAGGCAGGTCTTCCGGCAACTCGCCGTCCTTCATGCGGTTACCGGCGGCACGGTGGGCCGACTCTGCGGCTTCTTTACCGTGGAAGCGCTCGATCAGCTCTTCGGCGAGCAGGATCTTGATGTCACGCGGGTTGGCACCGGCCGCTACATCAGCCTTGAGCGCGTCGATTTCAGCCATCGAGCGGAAGCTCAGCAGCTCGAAGTAGCGCCACATCAGGCTGTCTGGCATAGACACCAGCTTGCTGAACATCACCCCAGGGGCTTCCTGGATGCCCACATAGTTGCCCAGCGACTTGGACATCTTCTTCACCCCATCCAGGCCCTCGAGCAACGGCATGGTCAGGATGTTCTGCGCAGGCTGGCCGTAGGCGCGCTGCAACTCGCGGCCCATCAGCAGGTTGAATTTCTGGTCGGTACCGCCCAGCTCTACATCCGCCCTCAGCGCCACCGAGTCGTAGCCCTGCACCAGCGGGTAGAGGAACTCGTGAATGGCGATCGGCTGGTTACCGCTGTAGCGCTTCTGGAAGTCATCGCGCTCGAGCATCCGCGCCACGGTGTACTGGGAGGTCAGGCGGATGAAGTCGGCCGGCCCCATCTGGTCCATCCAGGTAGAGTTGAAGGCGACTTCGGTCTTGGCCGGGTCGAGGATCTTGAACACCTGGGCCTTGTAGGTTTCGGCGTTGGCCAGCACCTGCTCACGGGTCAGCGGCGGGCGGGTAGCGCTTTTGCCGCTGGGGTCGCCGATCATCCCGGTGAAGTCACCGATCAGGAAGATCACCTGATGGCCCAGCTCCTGGAACTGGCGCAGCTTATTAATAAGCACGGTGTGGCCCAGGTGCAGGTCGGGCGCCGTCGGGTCGAAGCCGGCCTTGATGCGCAGTGGCTCGCCGCGCTTGAGTTTCTCGACCAGCTCGGCTTCGACCAGGAGTTCATCCGCGCCGCGCTTGATCAGCGCCAGTTGCTCTTCTACCGACTTCATAATGTGGGGGGCCTGCAAGGTTCAGATTCAAGGGGGCAAACATACAAGATCGGCCCCTCAGGGCCAAGGCCGCGACGCAATGTGACTTGCCGCACGCACCCGAACGTCTGCGAGGGTTGCCTCGAGGCGGTTTTGGTTATATTTTATACAGTTATTTCATCATCTTCATCGTCATATTCATCTTCACCCATTCATCTTCTTCATATTCAAAGCCAAAACCATGACCGAAGCCCCACCCAAAGCGCCCCCGCTTTACCCAAAAACACACCTGTTGGCAGCCAGCGGCATCGCTGCCCTCCTCAGCCTGGCCCTGCTGGTGTTCCCCACCAGTGACGTAGAAGCCAAACGAACATCGCTGGCCCTGGACATGGCGCCCCCGGCCGACGCGCTCAAGGACCAACCCGCCAATACCGAGCAGGCCCCCACCGAAGCCGAGCCCTCGCCCTTCGCCCAGATCGAAGGTGACGCCCCGGCCGACGAGCAGAATGCCGCAGTTGAACAGCCCGCCGAGGCCCCCGCCCCCGGCGCACAACATCGCCAGGTGGTGGTTGCCAAGGGCGATACGCTTTCTACCCTGTTCCAGAAGGTCGGGCTATCGGCCGCAGACATCCAGGCCGTGCTCGACAGCGACCCGCAGGCCAAGCAGTTCACCCACCTCAGGCGCGGGCAAATCCTGCAGTTCGAGTTGGCCGCCGATGGCCAACTGCAAACCCTGCACACTCAATTGAGCCACCTCGAAAGCATCAGCCTGCAGCGCCAGGGTGGCGCGTTCGCCTTCGCCCGGGTGATCGATAAACCGGTCCTGCGCGATGCCTACGCCCACGGGGTGATCAACAATTCACTGTCGCTGTCGGCGCAAAAGGCCGGGCTGTCTCACGGGCAGATCATGGACCTGGCGAACATCTTCGGCTACGACCTGGACTTCACCCAGGACATCCGCCAAGGCGACCAATTCGACGTGATCTACGAGCAGAAGGTGCTCGACGGCAAGGTGATCGGTACCGGCAGCATTCTCTCGGCACGCTTCGTCAGCCGCGGCAAAACCTACACCGCCGTGCGTTACACCAATAAACAAGGCAACAGCAGCTTCTACACCGCCGATGGCAACAGCATGCGCAAGGCCTTCGTTCGCTCGCCGGTCGACTTCGCGCGGATCAGCTCACGCTTTTCCGGCGCCCGCCAGCACCCAATCCTCAACAAGATCCGCGCCCACCAGGGCGTGGACTACGCCGCGGCACGCGGCACGCCGATCAAGGCCACTGGCGATGGCAAGGTGATCCTCGCCGGGCGCAAGGGCGGCTACGGCAACACGGTGATCATCCAGCACGGCGCCACCTATCGCACCCTTTACGGCCACATGCAGGGTTTCGCCAAGGGCATCCGCGATGGCGTGCCAGTCAAACAGGGCCAGGTGATCGGTTACATCGGCACCACCGGCCTGGCCACGGGCCCGCACGTGCATTACGAGTTCCAGGTCAACGGCGTGCACGTCGACCCACTGGGGCAGAAGCTGCCCATGGCCGACCCAATCGCCCGTAATGACCGCGCCAAGTTCGCCCAGCAAAGCCAGGCCTTGATGGCGCGAATGGACCAGGAACGCGCGACCCTCGTCGCGTCGAACAAGCGCTGACATGGCCCTCTATATAGGGGTGATGTCGGGCACCAGCCTCGACGGGCTGGACTTCGCCCTGGTCGACCAGCAATCCGGCCACCTGCAGTTGGTGGCCAGCCATTACCTGCCGATGCCGGGGGAACTGCGCGCGCAACTGCTGGCCCTGTGCGCGCCGGGCGACGATGAAATCGCCCGCGCGGCCCTGGCGGAAAACGCCTGGGCCCGCTTGGCCGCGCAAGGCATCAACGAATTACTGGCACGCGAGCAGCTCAACCCTTCGCATGTCCGCGCCATCGGCAGCCACGGGCAAACCGTGCGCCACGAACCCGCGCGCGGGTTTACCGTGCAGATCGGCAACCCGGCGCTGCTCGCCGAGCTGGCCGGCATCGACGTGGTCGCGGATTTCCGCCGCCGTGACGTCGCCGCCGGCGGCCAAGGCGCACCGCTGGCCCCGGCCTTCCACGACTGGCTGTTCCGCGAAGCAGCCGCCCATGTGGCGGTGCTGAACGTGGGCGGCTTTACCAACCTCAGTTTGATCGACGACGGCGAACCGGTGCGCGGCTTTGACTGCGGGCCGGGCAACGTACTGATGGACGCCTGGGTGCAGCGCCACCAAGGCACCCCGTTCGACCGCGATGGCCAATGGGCCGCCAGCGGCCAGGTGCACCCGGCTTTGCTGGCACGCTGCCTGAGCGCGCCGTTCTTCACCAGCACCGGCCCGAAAAGCACTGGCCGCGAGCTGTTCAACCTGCCTTGGCTGGAGCAGCAACTGGCTGGGCTGAACGTTACCCCGGCAGACGTACAAGCCACCCTGCTGGAACTGACCGCCCACAGCGTGACCCAGGCCCTGGCCCAAGCGCAGGCACAGACCGAGCATTTATTGGTATGTGGCGGCGGCGCGCATAACAGCGCGCTGATGCAACGCCTGCAACAGGGATTGCCCGCGACCCAGGTAGCCAGCACCGCCGACTGGGGCGTAGACCCAGACTGGATGGAAGCGATGGCATTCGCCTGGCTGGCGCATTGCTGCCTTGAGCGGCTGGCCGGTAACCGGCCTACGGTGACCGGCGCCCAAGGCTTGCGCGTATTGGGCGCGCTGTACCCGGCCTGAGGCGGCCGGGCGTGGTGTTCAGATCGAGAACGACTGGCCGCAACCGCAGGTGGTCGAGGCATTGGGGTTGTTGATCACGAACCGCGAGCCTTCCAGGCCTTCCTGGTAATCCACCTCGGCGCCGGCCAGGTACTGGAAGCTCATCGGGTCAACCACCAGGCTTACGCCCTCGCGCTCGACGATGGTGTCGTCTTCGGCGACGTCTTCATCGAAGGTAAAGCCATACTGGAAGCCCGAGCAGCCACCGCCGGTGACGAACACGCGCAGCTTCAGGCGGTCGTTGCCCTCTTCGTCGACCAGGGTCTTCACCTTGTACGCAGCACCCTGCGTGAACTGCAAAGCCGTGGGGGTAAAGGTTTCGACGCTCATCTTGACTCTCTCCCGGCGTTAGCCGATGTATCGCGAAATGCGGGCATTATCCGCTTGCCTGAGTAAAGTGGTCAAGAATCAGCCGGTGGCGCCGCCCGGCGGTGGCGCTTACCATCGGGGCACCGTGACCCTGGATAACACAACCATGCTCTATCTCTGGCTCAAAGCCTTGCACATCGTTGCCGTCGTTTGCTGGTTCGCCGGCCTGTTCTACCTGCCGCGGCTGTTCGTTTACCACGCCATGAGCGAAGACGCGCCCAGCCGGGAGCGTTTCAAGGTGATGGAGCGCAAGCTCTACCGCGGCATCATGGGCCCGTCGATGATCGCCACGCTGCTGCTCGGCGGCTGGATGCTCTACCTCACGCCCGGCTGGCTGAGCCAGGGCTGGATGCATGCCAAGCTGGCCCTGGTGGTGCTGCTGATCGGCTACCACCATATGTGCGGCGCGCAACTCAAACGCTTTGCCCGCGACGAAAACCAGCGCAGCCATCGCTTCTACCGCTGGTTCAACGAATTCCCCGTGCTGGTGCTGCTGGCCGTGGTGATCCTGGTGGTGATCAAACCGTTCTGACAGCCCTTGGCGGGCGGCGCAGAGGGGTTGTATCCTGCGCCGCTACATTCGCGACAAGGAAATGTCTGAAAAATGCACGCGTCCTCACCGTTCGAGCCGCCAAAGGCCAACCTCGAAACCACCCCGGCGTTCGCCGACCTCGACTGGAAAACCCACAAGGGCCGCCTCGGCCGCGTGCGCTACCTGGCCTGGAGCCTGGTGCTGATGGCGGCGATGGTGCCGGCCATCCTGGTATTGGTCTCGGTTGCCGGCGCCGCGCCGATGATTGCGGCCATTCTGGCTGCACTGCTGGCGATTTTCGCCATCATCATCGGCCTGCGCTTTTATGTCCGGCGCATCCACGACATCGGCTGGTCCGCCTGGTGGCTATTGCTGCTGATCGTGCCACTGGTGGGCTACATCTTCCCCTTCGTGCTGATGCTGATGCCCGGCACCGCCGGCGTGAACCGCTTCGGCCCGCCCACCCCGCCCAACACCACCACCGTAAAGGTGCTGGCGGCGCTGTCGGTGGTGGCCTACGTGGCCATTATGGTGTTTGGGTTCCTCAGTGGTTTTTCCTCTGCCTTGCACCGCTGACACCACCGCTGCGGTTACACTAGCCAGGTAAAAGGCGCTGCCCCGGCGGCGCCCGGCTGGAGAACGACTGCAATGCCCCCTTACGCTCTGATCACCGGTGCATCCAGCGGCCTGGGCCTGGCCCTGGCCGAAGCGCTGGCCCGCCAAGGGCGCTCGCTGATCCTGGTGGCGCGCCAGCGCGACCCACTGGAAACCATCGCCCTGGAACTCACCCAACGCTTCGGCGTAGAGGTGCTGTTTCGCGCCTGCGACCTCGGCGAGCCCCTGCGCCTGTCGGGCTTCTTGCTCGAACTCGAAGAAAACGACACCCGCATCGACCTGCTGGTGAACTGCGCCGGGGTGCGCAGCCACGGGCATTTTCTGGCCCAGGACTGGGGCCAGGAACAAGACCTGCTCGAACTCAACGTACTGGCCCTCACTCGCCTTTGCCATGCCCTGGGCAACAGCATGGCGGTACAAGGTGGCGGGCAGATCCTCAACGTGGCCTCGCTGGCGGCGTTCCAGCCCGGCCCCTGGATGAGCAGCTACGCCGCGAGCAAGGCCTACGTATTGCACTTTTCCGAAGGCCTGCGCGAGGAACTACGGCAAACCGGCATCAAGGTGTCGGTGCTCTGCCCCGGCCCGGTGCATTCACCGTTGCGGCGCATTGCCCGCCTGCAACACAGCGCCTGGCCGATGCGCGCCGATGAAGTGGCCCTGTACACGGTGCGCGCCCTGGCCCGCAACCGCGCGCTGATCATCCCCGGCGGGCGCAACCGCTGGCTGCTGCGCCTTGCGCGGCTGGGCCAGCGCTGGCTGCTGCGCAAGCTGGCCGCCTGGGTGAACCGCCGCTACGCACCGCATTGACGCAAAGCACTGGGCGCCGCCGCCCCGGGTGAGTACACTGGGGCGAGGACACCCCATCATGGAGAACCCGCTGTGGCCACTCTCTTCACCAAGATCATCAACAGAGAGATACCCGCGAAGATCATCTACGAAGACGACGACGTGATCGCCTTCCACGATATCGCCCCGCAGGCACCGGTACATTTTCTGGTTGTACCGAAAAAGGAAATCGCCACCCTGGCCGACGTGACCGAGGCAGACAAACCCCTGCTCGGGCACATCGTGTTCATGGCCCAGAAACTGGCCAAGGAACAAGGCTGCGAAGAAGGCTTTCGCGTGGTGATGAACACCAATGAGCAAGGCGGGCAAACGGTGTATCACATTCACCTGCACGTGCTCGGCCAACGCAACATGCACTGGCCTCCGGGCTAACCCCCGCCCCACCCGCGCCGCGCCGGCCCCCGCGCGGCACCGCCCTGATACCTGCCCAAGGAGGTTCTTGTGGCCGTCGAACGCCAATATTCCCCCCTCGACAAGCTATTGCTGCAAGCCGACACCGCGGCCCGCACCCTGCTGCCCTTCAGCGGCCAGCCGGCGCGCCCCTCCCCTGCCATCGTGCAGCCAGACGCGAGCATGAGCCCCGAGGATGCCCGCCACGCCGCCGGGCTGATGCGCATCAACCACACCGGCGAGGTGTGCGCCCAGGCGCTGTACCAGGGCCAGGCGCTGACTGCCAAGCTGCCCAAGGTGCGCAAGGCGATGGAGCATGCCGCCGAGGAAGAAATCGACCACCTGGCCTGGTGCGAGCAGCGCATTCGCCAGTTGGGCAGCCACCCAAGCGTGCTCAACCCGGTGTTCTACGGGATGTCGTTCGGGATTGGCGCCTTGGCGGGGTTGATCAGCGACCGGGTCAGCCTGGGCTTTGTGGCGGCCACTGAGCACCAGGTGTGCAAGCATTTGGATGAACACCTGGTGAAGCTGCCGGTGGAAGACCAGAAGTCGCGGGCGATTCTCGAGCAGATGCGCATCGATGAAGCCCAGCACGCCGATTCGGCGCTCGACGCGGGGGGCCTGCGCTTCCCGGCGCCGGTGAAGCTGGGGATGAGCCTGCTGGCCAAAGTGATGACGGGCACCACCTACCGGGTGTAACGGCTGCTGGCGCTTCGCCCGGCAGCGCCAGGCGAAGCGCCCTCAAGCCAGGCGCAAGGCCTCAACCCAGCTCGACGATCTCGTAGTCATGGGTGATCTTCACCCCAGCATTGCCCAGCATGATCGACGCCGAGCAGTACTTCTCGGCCGACAGCTCGATCGCCCGCTTGACCTGCTGCTCCTTCAGCCCACGGCCCTTGACCACGAAGTGCAGGTGGATCTTGGTGAACACCTTTGGGTCCTGGTCGGCGCGCTCGGCCTCGAGGAAGGCTTCGCAGCTTTCGACCGGCTGGCGCGCCTTCTTCAAGATGCTCACCACGTCGAAGTTACTGCAGCCACCCAGGCCGATCAGCACCATTTCCATGGGCCGCACGCCCAGGTTACGCCCG
Organism: Pseudomonas sp. NPDC007930; assembly: GCF_042958985.1. Lineage (NCBI taxonomy): Bacteria > Pseudomonadati > Pseudomonadota > Gammaproteobacteria > Pseudomonadales > Pseudomonadaceae > Pseudomonas > Pseudomonas sp. NPDC007930. The sequence goes on along the minus strand of NZ_JBIBKC010000012.1, from coordinate 128,005 downwards.
CCAGCTTCAGGCGGGCCGTCCATCACCACCACGTGGCCGCTGCCCGATTCGCCCAGGAACATGGCCTCGCCGGCCCATTGAATACGTGCCTTCATCTCGGCCTCCGCTCAAAAAAAGTGAGCCAGCTTAGCACAGCGCGGTCGAACGGCATTTGCCGGAAGCTAACGTATCGCTTCGTCTAGCGATTCTGATACAGTAGTGCCAATATGATGGCGCCAAAGAACGCACACCCATAAAAACCTGCCTGCCTGCTAGCCGAGACCCAGCCATGGCCGTTGCTCCGAAGATCAAGAACATCGACAAGTTGCTGGCCCACAGCCAGCGCCGCCGCTATGCGGCGAAAAGCAATTTGATCTGCGCGGGCGATCAATCGCAAACCCTGTCGTACATCATCCGTGGCTCGGTCACCATCCTCATCGAAGACGACGACGGCCGCGAGATGATCATCGCCTACCTCAACCCTGGTGACTTCATCGGTGAGCTGGGCTTGTTCGACCCGCCGCCAGCCAACGGCCAGCGCAGCGCCTGGGTGCGCGCCAAAACCGAGTGCGAAGTGGCGGAAATCAGCTACGGCCGCTTCCGCGAGCTGGCCGCCCAAGACCCAGACATCCTCTACGCCATCAGCGGCCAGATCGCCCAACGCCTGCGCAACACCACACGCAAGGTGGGCGACCTGGCGTTCTTCGACGTGACCGGGCGGGTGGCGCGCTGCCTGCTGGAGCTGTGCAAACAGCCTGATGCGATGACCCACCCCGACGGCATGCAGATCAAGGTCACCCGCCAGGAAATCGGGCGGATCGTTGGCTGTTCGCGGGAAATGGTCGGGCGCGTGCTCAAAGACCTCGAAATGCAGCGGCTGATCGAGGTCAAGGGCAAGACGATGGTGGTTTACGGCACCCGTTGATGCAACGCGCGCAGGCCTTCGAGCATCTCGCCGTAGGCCTCAGCCAGCGGCCCTAGCACCTCGGCATCGGGGAAGCGCTCCCACAGGCCGACATGGCTTTCGGCATCGCAACGTTGCGGCAGGCCGCAGGCCTGGTTGAAGCGGTTGACCGCGGCGACCATCTGCTCGCGCTCAGCGCCCATCAGCATCGCCCCGTGCACCAGCACCACTGGCCCGGCGCCACCGGCGGCCTGGCGCCAGCGCTGGGCAGTCCCCACCCATTTGCGCCCACCCAGGTTGACGTTGTAACGGCCGTCGCAAAACGCGCCCGGCACCTCGCCCAGCGAGGCCTCGCCACCCAACGCCCGTAGCACATCGCACAGCGGCTGGCACAGCCGTTCATAAGCGCTTTCGATGCGGTTGCGGTCCCCTTCGCTGCGCGGCGCGGCATACACCAGCGCGACGTTGATCGTGGCCGCGGATTGCGGCACCGGCTCGCCGCCGGTTTCCCGCAGCAATACTGGCCAGCCGGCTGCGGCCGAGGCCTCGCTGGCGGCGGCGAAGCCGTCGAGGCGGGCCATGCGCCGCGGCATCACCAGGGCGCGATCGGTGCTTTGCCAGAACAGCAAGCCATCGCGCGCCTGGCCGGTGCACACATCGGCCAGCAATTGCTGTTCGGCGGCCAGGCCCGCCTCGGTGCTGGTGCGCAGCGCCGGCATGTTAGCCGAGCGGCTTGCTGGCGGCAGGCGCGGCCTGCTCGGGGAAGAACAAACGTTGCAATTCCAGGCCCGGGTTCTCGGCGCGCATGAAGGCCTCACCGACCAGGAAGGCGTACACGTCGTTGATTTCCATCAGCTCGACATCCGCCCGGTTGAGGATGCCACTCTCGGTGATCACCAGCCGGTCGCGGGGAATACGCGGCAGCAGGTCGAGGGTGTTCTCCAGGCTCACCTCGAAGGTGTGCAGGTTGCGGTTATTGATGCCCAGCAGCGGCGTGTCGAGGGTTTTCAGCGCGCGCTCCAGCTCGTCGCCGTCGTGCACCTCGACCAGCACGTCCAGGCCGTGGGCCTTGGCCACCGCGGCCAGCTCGGCCATGCGAGTGTCTTCCAGCGCCGCAACGATCAACAGAATGCAGTCCGCGCCCAGCGCGCGAGCCTCGACCACCTGGTACGGGTCGATCATGAAGTCCTTGCGGATCACCGGCAGTGCGCAGGCCTCGCGTGCCTGCTGCAGGTAGGCATCGGCGCCCTGGAAGAAGTCGATGTCGGTCAGCACCGACAGGCAGGTCGCGCCGCCCTTGGCATAGCTTTGGGCGATGTCTTGCGGCACGAACAGTTCGCGGATCACCCCTTTGCTCGGCGAGGCTTTTTTCACCTCGGCGATCACCGCCGGCTGGCGGCGCGCGGCCTGGGCCTGCAGCGCGGCGGCAAAGCCGCGCACCGGGCTGGCGGCGGCGGCCAGTTGCTCGGCTTCAGCCAGGCTTACCCGGCTACGGCGCTCGGCCACTTCCTCGGCCTTGCGGGCGAGGATTTTCTCCAACACGGTGGGCACGCTCATGCTTGGTTCTCCTGCTGGAAGACGGCGGTGAAGGCGCCGAGTTCTTCGAGTTTTTCCCGGGCGAGCCCGGTGTGCAAGGCATCGTGGGCCAAGGCCACGCCTTCTTTCAAACTGCTGGCGTGGTCCGCGGCATAGAGCGCGGCACCGGCATTGAGGATGATCATCTCGGCGGCCTTCTGGCCGTTGGCGGTTTTACGCTTGCCCAGCGCGTCGCGGATCAGCGCCAGCGAGGCTTGCGGGCTTTCGACCTCAAGGCCATAGAGGCTCTGGCTGTTGATGCCGAGGTCTTCGGGCTGTACCCAGTATTCGCTGACCTCGCCGTTTTTCAGTTCAGCGACGAAGGTGGGCGCGGCCAGGCTGAATTCGTCGAGGCCATCCTTGGAGTGCACCACCAGCACGTGCTTGCTACCCAGGCGCAGCAGCACTTCGGCCACCGGCCGGCACAGCGCCGGGTTGAACACCCCCACCACCTGGTGCAGCACGCCGGCCGGGTTGGTCAGCGGGCCGATCATGTTGAACAGGGTGCGCAGGCCGAGATCACGGCGCGGGCCGGCGGCGTGTTTCATCGCGCCATGGTGGGCCTGGGCGAACATGAAGCCGATGCCCACGCTGCTGATGCAACGGGCCACCTGCACCGGTTGCAGGTTCAGGTACACACCGGCGGCCTCGAGCAGGTCGGCGCTGCCGCTTTTGCCCGACACCGCGCGGTTACCGTGCTTGGCCACGGTGCAACCGGCGGCCGCGGCCACCAGCGCGGAGGCGGTGGACACGTTGAAGATGTTCGCGCCGTCGCCACCGGTGCCGACGATGTCGACCACCCGTTCCAGCGACCCGAGTTCGACCTTGCCGGCCAGCTCGCGCATGGCCGAGACCGCGCCGACGATCTCGTCGATGCTCTCGCTTTTCATGCGCAGGCCCATGAGGAAGGCGCCAATCTGCGCATCGGTGCATTGGCCGGTCATGATCTGGCGCATCACCTGGCGCATTTCTTCGGCCGAGAGGTCGAGATGATCGACCACCCGGGCCAGCGCGCTTTTGATATCCATGGGGGCTCCTTAGGCCTGGCGCACGCCGCCGGCTTGCTTGAGGAAGTTGGCCAGCAGCGCGTGGCCCTGCTCGGTGAGGATCGACTCGGGGTGGAACTGCACGCCCTCGACGTTCAGGGTTTTATGGCGCAGGCCCATGATCTCGTCGAAGCTGCCGTCGGCGTGTTGGGTCCAGGCGGTCACCTCGAGGCACTCGGGCAGGGTGCTGTGCTGCACCACCAGCGAGTGGTAGCGGGTCACGGTGAGCGGGTTGTTCAGGCCGGCGAACACGCCGAAGTCCTTGTGGAATACCGGGCTGGTCTTGCCGTGCATCACTTGCCGGGCGCGCACTACATCGCCGCCGTAGGCCTGGCCGATGGACTGGTGGCCCAGGCACACGCCGAGGATCGGCAGCTTGCCGGCAAAGTGCTGGATGGCGGCGATGGAAATGCCCGCCTCGCTCGGCGTGCACGGGCCAGGCGACACCACGATGCGCTCGGGCGCCAAGGCCTCGATGTCGGCCAGGGTGACTTCGTCGTTACGCACCACCTTGACCTCGGCACCCAGCTCGCCGAGGTACTGCACCACGTTGTAGGTGAAGGAGTCGTAGTTGTCGATCATCAGTAACATCGGGGCAACCTCTTGAATCTGACTTGGCATTAAGCCTTCGGACACGGCCGGAAGCACCGGCACCCCCACAGTGGGCGGCAAAACGAAACGGAATCCGGAAGGTAGGCGAAACGTGCCGGGGAAGCCGGCGGGGGAATAGTCAGGCGCGCCAGCGCCAACGGGCGAGGGCCTTGATAACGCGCATCAGGAGTTTGCTGACGATCAACACAGCGGCGGGTCTCGAACTATCGAGCGGCAACAGTAGCTTACCGCGCCTGCCCGTGCAATACGGGGCCGCCGGGTTACCTGCATTTGCCGGCCCGGAAGAAACAACCCGAAACGATTGCAAGCAAAAACATAAAACATCCGTTTGGTAGCATTCCATTTGCCGGATCCAAAAATAACAAATGGCAAAGGAATACCCATGCGAACCACACAGCTACTCCCCTGCTCCCTCGCCGCGCTGGCGCTGGCCTGTTGCAACCCCGCCCACGCCGCTCCCTCACCCTACTCAACAATGATCGTATTCGGCGACAGCCTGGCCGACGCCGGGCAATTCGGCGTGCGCTTTACCAGCGAACTCCCCAATGGCGAATCCGCACCGGTGTCTCCCACGCTGCTCGGCCAGCAACTGGGGGTAGCGCCGGCAGACCTACTGCCCTCCACCGCGCTGGGCAACCCGCCTGTGGATGGCAACAACTGGGCCACCGGCGGCTACCGCACCGACCAGATCCTCGATTCGATCATTGGCAGCTCCCAGGTCGGGGTGCCGCCGCTGTTCGGCCGTGAACGCCCCGGCTACCTGGCCAACGGCAACCGGGCAGACCCTAACGCCCTGTATTACCTCACCGGGGGCGGCAACGACTTCCTCCAGGGCCTGGTGACCACCCCCGAGCAGGCCGCGGCCGCCGCCGGCCGCCTGGCCGCCAGTGCCCAGGCGCTGCAGCAGGGTGGCGCGCGCTACATCATGGTGTGGATGCTGCCCGACCTCGGCCTGACCCCAAACTACAGCGGCACGCCCAACCAGGCCGGGTTGTCGGCCCTGAGTGCGCTGTTCAACCAGGCACTGGCCAACCAGTTGGCGCAGATCGACGCGCAGATCATCCCGCTGAACGTGCCGCGGCTGCTTGAGGAGGTCGTCGCAAACCCGGCCACCTACGGCCTGGCCACCGGGCAAAACCTGGTCGGCACCTGCTACAGCGGCACCCAGTGCAGCCTCAACCCGGCCTATGGCGCCGGCACCGCGCTGGACGACCCAGACAAACTGCTGTTCAACGATGCCGTGCACCCCACCGCCACCGGCCAGCGGCTGATCGCCGACTATGGCTACTCGATCCTGTCCGCGCCCTGGGAGGCCAGCCTGCTGCCAGAAATGGCCCAGGCCAGCCTGCGTACCCATCAAGACACCCTGCGCGGCCAGTGGCAAGGGGCCTGGCAAGCGCCCGGTGAATGGCAGCCGATCCTCGCCGCCAGCGCTGGGCGGATGGGCATCGATGAGCAAGGCAGCAGCGCCAAGGCCAACGCCCACGGCGCCGGGGTCACCCTGGGCGGCAGCTACCGGGTGAGCGAGGCGGCCCGCCTCGGCCTGGCCCTGGGCGCCTACCGGCAAACCCTCGAGGCGGGCCCGCGGGATTCCCAATACGGGCTCAACAGTTACCTGGCCAGTGCCTTCGGTGAGTTCCGCCAGGGCCAAACCTGGGCAGACGTGACCTTCACCCTGGGCCACCTCGACTACGACAGCCTGAAGCGGCGCTTCGGCCTGGGCGTGAGTGAACGCCAGGAAAGCGCCAGCACCACGGGCCATGCCGTGGCCCTGAACAGCCGCCTGGGCTATGACCTAGCCCCGGCCAGCAGCCGTTGGCAGTTGGCGCCGTTTGTCAGCGCCGACTGGGCACGGGCGCAGGTGGGCAGTTATGAAGAAAGCAGCGGCCGCTCAACAGCGCTGGGGTACGGCGCGCAGCAACGTGATTCACGCCGCCTGGGCGTGGGCTTGCAAGCTGCGTTGCAGGTCACGCCGAGCACCCGGCTGTTCGCCGAAGCCGCCCGCGAGCGGGAGTTCAATGACCGCGCCGATGACGTGCGGATGAACCTGACCAGCCTGCCGGCCAACCGTTTCACCCTGCAGGGCTATGCCCAACCGGGCCACCTGACCCGCGCCAGCGTGGGCGTGAGCCAGGCCTTGGCGCCGGGGCTTAACCTCAGCGCCAGCTATAGCCTGAGCAAGAGTGATGCGTTTACCCAGCAAGGGGCGAACCTGGCGTTGAGCCTGGATTTGTAAGGCGTTTGAGGGGCCCTTCAGCCGGCGCGACCCGGCGAAGGGCACTGGCGCCTAGCGCCGAGTGGTTTGCTCAGCCAACGCCACGGCGCGGAACATCGCCCGGCGCTTGTTGATGGTTTCTTCCCACTCCAGCGCCGGTACCGAATCCGCCACGATGCCGCCGCCGGCTTGCACGTGCAGTTGGCCTTGCTTGATCACCGCGGTGCGGATGGCGATGGCGGTGTCCATGTTGCCGTTCCAGGCAAAGTACCCCACCGCACCGCCATACACGCCACGCTTGACCGGTTCGAGTTCATCGATGATCTCCATCGCGCGGATCTTCGGCGCGCCCGACAGCGTGCCAGCCGGCAAGATCGCGCGCAGCGCGTCCATTGCCGTCAGCCCGGCCTTCAGCTTGCCGGTCACGTTCGAAACGATGTGCATCACGTTCGAGTAACGCTCGATGACCATCTTCTCGGTCAGGCGCACGCTGCCCACCTCGCTGACCCGCCCGGTGTCGTTGCGGCCCAGGTCGATCAGCATCAGGTGTTCGGCGATTTCCTTCTCGTCGCTGAGCAGGTCTTGCTCGTAGGCCACGTCGGCCTCGGCGGTGGCGCCCCGCGGGCGGGTGCCGGCGATCGGGCGCACGGTGACGTCGCCGTCTTCTACCCGTACCAGCACCTCGGGCGAACTGCCCACCACGTGGAAGTCGCCAAAGTTGAAGAAGTACATGTACGGCGTCGGGTTGAAGCAGCGCAGCGCGCGGTACAGGTCGATCGGCGCGGCGGCGAAATCGATGGACATCCGCTGCGACGGCACCACCTGCATGCAGTCACCGGCGAGGATGTAGTCCTTGATGGTGCCCACCGCGCGCTCATAGTCGGCCTGGGTGAAGCTGGAGCGGAACTCAGGCTCGGCGCCGCCCACCTTGGCCATGTCGAGCCCGGGGCGTGGGGTGATCGGCTGGCGCAGTTGCGCCATCAACTCGTCGAGGCGGGCCAGGCCAGCGCCATAGGCGTCGGCTTCGCTGGGGTCGGCCAGCACGATGGCGTGCATGGTGCCGGCGAGGTTGTCGAACACCACCACCGCGTCGGAGACCATCAACAGGATGTCGGGCGCACCGATGGTGTCGGGGTTGGGGCTGGCGCCCAGGCGGCGCTCGACATAGCGCACGCAGTCATAGCCGAAGTAGCCCACCAGGCCGCCGTTGAAGCGCGGCAAGCCGGGCAGCGTTGGCACGTTGTAACGGGCCTTGAACTGCTCGACGAAGGCCAGCGGGTCTTCGACCTCGGCGCGCTCGATCACCTCGCCATCGCGGCTCACCTCGATGGTGTAGCCGTTGACCCGCAGCACAGTGCGGCAGGCCAGGCCAATGATCGAGTAACGGCCCCACTTCTCACCGCCCTGCACGGACTCGAGCAGGTAGGTGTTGGGCTGGTCGGCGAGCTTCAGGTAGATCGACAGCGGCGTGTCGAAGTCAGCGAGGGTTTCGCGGGCAAGGGGGATGCGGTTGTAGCCGGCCTGGGCCAGGCGCAGGAATTCTTCGCGGGTCATATCTGCCTCGTGGCGGATGAAAGGGGCAATCAGGCAAACGCGCCGGCACGGCCGGCTGGGCAACAGTCAGGCGCGCCAGCGCCAACGCGCCAAGGCCTTGATGACTTTCATCCAGAGTTTGCAGGTACTCGCCACGATCGTATTCCGGCCATTGTGAGCTTCGAGGTCGGGCAACGTTACCGCAGTGGGCGAAGCCAGGCAACCAGGCAACAACTGGCGAAGGTCCGCGAGCACCAGGTCGGGGGCTTCTTCGCTGATCGGGCGGCCATGGTTGTAGCCGTAGCTGAGGCCAACGCTGGCCACTTCCGCGGCCTTGGCGGCGAGGATGTCGTTGCGCGAGTCACCCACGAACAGCGCCTGCCCGGCGGACACACCGGCCATTTTCATCACGTGCAGCAGCGCCGCGGGGTCGGGCTTTTGCTGCGGCAGGGTGTCGCCGCCGATGATCCAGCGGAAGTACCGGCCCAGCTTCAGCTCATCGAGCAACGGCGCCACGAACTGCTCGGGCTTGTTGGTGATCAGCGCCATTTCAACGCCTTGCTCCTTCAGCCAGCGCAGGGTTTCACGCACGCCGGGGTAGACCACGGTGTTGCCGTGGCTTTGCCCGTAGGCGTGCATGAACAGCGCCTGGGCCGCCTCGGCCTCGGTATCGTCTACGCTGGCGTGCTCGATGCCGCCAGCCAGGGCGCGGCGCACCAGCACCCGGGCGCCGTTGCCGATCCACACCCGCACCTGCTCGATGCCCGCCGCCGGCCGGCCCAACTGCGCCAGCATGCTGTCGATGGCGGCGGCCAGGTCAGGCACCGAGTCGACCAGGGTGCCGTCGAGGTCGAACATCACCAGGCGCGGCAACGGCCCCGGGAACAGCTGCTGCAGGCCGCTCATGAGCGGGCCAGCGCGAGTTCTTCGTGCATCTTGGCGATCACCGCCTGGTAGTCGGGCGCGTTGAAGATCGCCGAGCCGGCGACGAAGGTGTCGGCGCCTGCCTCGGCGATTTCGCGGATGTTCTGCAGGTTCACCCCGCCGTCGATCTCCAGGCGAATGTCGCGCCCGCTGGCGTCGATCAGCGCGCGTGCCTCGCGCAGTTTGTTCAGCGTGCCGGGGATGAACTTCTGCCCGCCGAAGCCGGGGTTCACGCTCATGAGCAGGATCATGTCGACCTTGTCCATCACGTACTCGAGCAGGTTCAGCGGGGTTGCCGGGTTGAACACCAGGCCGGCCTTGCAGCCGCCGTCACGGATCAACTGCAGCGAGCGGTCGATGTGCTGGCTGGCCTCGGGGTGGAAGGTGATGTAGCTGGCGCCGGCCTCAATGAAGTCACCGATGATGCGGTCGACCGGGCTGACCATCAGGTGCACGTCGATCGGCGCGCTGATGCCGTATTTGCGCAGTGCGTGGCAGACCATCGGGCCGATGGTCAGGTTGGGCACGTAGTGGTTGTCCATCACGTCGAAGTGAACGATGTCGGCGCCGGCGGCGAGGACGTTGTCCACTTCTTCGCCCAGGCGGGCGAAGTCAGCGGACAAAATGGACGGGGCAATGGCATACGGTTGCATGACGCACCTGTTGGCTGGGATCACAGTGCCGCGCAGTTTACCCCAAGCCAACCGTTGCCGCGATGACGCGGCTCACGCCACCGGGCTGGTGCGCAGGCGCTCACCCCGGCCGCGCAGCCATTCCAGCACCAGCAACAGCACCACGGAAAACCCGATCAGCAAGGTGGCCGCCGCGGCAATGGTCGGGCTGAGGTTCTCGCGGATGCCGCTGAACATCTGCCGCGGCAGCGTGGCCTGCTCGGGGCCGGCGAGGAACAGCGTGACCACCACTTCATCGAACGAGGTGGCGAAGGCGAACAACGCGCCGGAAATCACCCCGGGGGCGATCAGCGGCAAGGTCACCTTGCGAAACGCCAGCAGCGGCGAGGCCCCCAGGCTGGCGGCGGCGCGCACCAGGTTGTAGTTGAAGCCCTGCAAGGTCGCCGACACGGTGATGATCACGAACGGTACGCCCAGCACCGCGTGCACCACGATCAGCGACAGGTAGCTATTGCCCAACCCCAGCGGGGCGAAGAACAGGTAGCTGGCCACCCCGATGATCACCACCGGCACCACCATGGGTGAGATCACCAGCGCCATCACCAACGGCTTGCCGGGGAAGTTGCCGCGCACCAGGCCGATCGCCGCCAGGGTGCCGAACAGCATGGCCAGCACGGTCGCCGCTGGCGCCACGATGATGCTGTTGCGCAGCGCGCGCATCCACTCATCGGAGGCAAAGAAGTCCTGGTACCAGTGCAGCGAGAAGCCCTGCATCGGGTACACCAGGAAGCTCCCCGAGTTGAACGACAACGGCACGATCACCAGCACCGGCAAGATCAGGAACAACAGGATCAGCGCGCAGAGAATCCGCAACGCGTAGTACCAGGCACGTTCCACGGGCGACTGATAGGGGCTCAGCATGGCGGTTTCCTCAGCTCAGGCGCAGGCGGCTGGCGCCGACCAGCTTGCTATAGATCAGGTAGAGAATCACGGTGGCCAGCAGCAGCAACCCGCCCAACGCGGTGGCCATGCCCCAGTTGATGCTGGTGTTGGTGTAGAAGGCCACGAAGTAGCTGACCATCTGGTCGTTGGGGCTGCCCAGCAGCGCCGGGGTGATGTAGTAGCCGATGGCGAGGATGAACACCAACAGGCAACCGGCGCCCACGCCGGCGTAGGTTTGCGGGAAGTACACCCGCCAGAAGCTGGCGAACGGGTGGCAGCCGAGGGAAATCGCCGCGCGCATGTAGCTGGGGGAGATCCCCTTCATCACGCTGTAGATGGGCAGGATCATGAACGGCAGCAGAATGTGCACCATCGAGATGTACACGCCCACCCGGTTGAACACCAGCTCCAGTGGTTTATCGATCACGCCCACGGCGATCAGCGCGCTGTTGATCAGCCCGCCCGACTGCAGCAGCACGATCCACGCCGCCACCCGCACCAGGATCGAGGTCCAGAACGGCAGCAGCACCATGATCATCAGCAGGTTGCTCTGGCGCGCCGGCAGGTTGGCCAGCAGGTAGGCCAACGGGTAGGCCAGCGCCAGGCAGAGGGCGGTGATCACCAGGCCCATCCAGAAGGTGCGGGCGAAGATGTCGAGGTAGATCGCCTGGTCCGGGGTGGCCGGGGCCAGTTCGCCGAGGTCATCGATGCGGTGATCGGTGGCCGCCAGCAGGTAATAGGGGGTGACGTCACTGGTGTTGCGGCGGATCACCTGCCAATAGGCCGGGTCTCCCCAGCGCTCGTCGAGGGCTTCCAGTGCGTCTTTATAAGAGGCCGGCACGTCGCTGAACGGCAGCGCGCGGGCGGTTTTCATCAGCAGGCTGCGGTAGCCGGCCGATTCCATGTTCAGGCGTTTGGAGAGGTCGCCCAGTTGCTGGTCCTGCCGGGCTTGCGCCAGGTCTTCGGCCAGCCCCTGGTACGCGGCCTCACCCGGCAGGCCCTTGCCATCCCAGGCTTTGACCGCCACCACGGTACGCGGCATGGCGTTGACCACTTCCGGGTTGCTCACGCTGCGGTACAGCAAGGCGGCGATGGGCACCAGGAACACCAGCAGCAGGAACACCACCAGTGGGGCGATCAGTGCCTGGGCCTTGAGCCGGTTCACGCGTTCAGCACGCGCCAGGCGTTGCTTCAGGCTTGGGTTGGCGGCGCTGGCCAGAGGGATGGAAAGGGCCATGGGGATGCTCCACAACTGCAACACATGTTGATCGTGGGAGGCCGGCTGCGCCGGGCGAAGGGCCAGTCCAGCCCTCTCGCCCGGCACAGCCGGCCTCCCACGGTTTTACTTCGCGGCCCAGGCGTTGAAACGCTGCTCGAGCTGCTCGCCGTTGTCGGCCCAGAAGTTCACGTCGATCTGCACCTGGTTTTCCAGGTTCTGTGGCGTGGTGGGCATGTTCGCGGTCACTTCCTTGCTCAACAGGCTCACGGCCTTGTTGTTGGCCGGGCCGTACGCGATGTTCTCGGCGTAGACCTTCTGCTGCTCAGGCTGCACGGAGTAGGCGATGAATTTCTTCGCCTCCTCGGCGTTCTTCGCGCCCTTCGGGATGGCCCAGGCGTCGAAGTCGTACACGCCGCCGTTCCACACCACCTTCAGGTTGCTTTCCTTGGCGACCGCGGCAATCCGGCCGTTGTAGGCCGAGCTCATGACCACGTCACCCGAGGCCAGGTACTGCGGCGGCTGGGCGCCGGCTTCCCACCACTGGATGTTCGGCTTGAGCTCGTCGAGCTTCTTGAACGCGCGGTTCTGGCCATCTTTGCTGGCCAGTACCTTGTACACGTCGGCCGGGGCCACGCCGTCGGCCATCAGGGCGAATTCCAGGGTGTACTTGGCGCCCTTGCGCAGGCCGCGCTTGCCTGGGAATTTCTTCACGTCCCAGAAATCAGCCCAACTGGTGGGCGCTGCCTTGAGCTTGTCGGCGTTGTAGGCCAGCACCGTGGACCACACGAAGAAGCCCACGCCGCAAGGCTGGATGGCGCCTTTCACGTAGTCGGCGCTGTCACCGAATTGCTTGGGGTCGAGGCGTTCGAACATGTCTTCGTCGCAGCCGCGCGCCAGTTCCGGCGACTCGACTTCGACCAGGTCCCACGACACGCTCTTGGTGTCGACCATGGCCTTGACCTTGGCCATTTCACCGTTGTACTCGCCGGCGACGATCTTGCCTTTGCCCGCGGCTTCCCACGGCTCGTAAAAGGCTTTGACCTGGGCGGCCTTGTTGGCGCCGCCGAACGATACCAGCGTGAGGTCTGCCGCCATGGCATTGACCGCCCCCATCATCCCCAGGGCCAGGGCGCTGAACTTCAGTTGCTTGAGCATGAAATCTTCTCTCCAGATCGCAGGTAGGTGTTCTTCTTGTTTTTCATGTCATACGGTCAACGGGTCGAGCGCGCGGGCGTGCTCCACCGGCCAGCCGAGGGGTACAACATCGCCGACCGAGAGGGCAGGATCGAGTTCGGCGATGGGTTGCTTGACGAAGAAGTCGGTGTTGCCGGCTACTTCCAGGCGTACCCGGACGTGGTCGCCCAGGTAGATGAATTCGGCCACGCGGCCGGAAAATCGGTTGGCGTGCTGGTCGCTGTGCTGGCCCAGGCGCACCCGCTCGGGGCGGATCGACAGCGTCACCGCGTCACCCGGCTGGCCGACGTTCACCGCCAGCGCCTCGACCTTTTCGCCACGGGCCAGGCCGACCACGCAGCGCTCGCCGTCACGGCTGAGCAGTTGCCCGGCGAGGCGGTTGTTCTCGCCGATAAAGCCCGCCACGAAGGTGTTCTTCGGGTGCTCGTAGAGCGAGCGCGGGTCTTCGATCTGCTGGATCTCGCCTTGGTGGAACACCGCCACCCGGTCAGACATCGTCAGCGCTTCGCCCTGGTCGTGGGTCACGTACACCACGGTCACGCCCAGGCGCTGGTGCAGGTGCTTGATCTCCATCTGCATGTGCTCACGCAGCTGCTTGTCGAGGGCACCGAGGGGTTCGTCCATCAGCACCAACTGCGGCTCGAACACCAGCGCCCGGGCCAGGGCCACGCGCTGCTGCTGGCCGCCGGACAGTTGCGCCGGGTAGCGCTGGGCGAAGGCGTCGAGCTGGACCATCCCCAGGGCTTTTTTCACCTTGTCGGCCACGTCGCTTTTGCTCATGCCGCGCACCGAGAGCGGGAAGGCCAAATTCTCGGCCACCGTCATGTGCGGGAACAGCGCGTAGTTCTGGAACACCATGCCGATGTCGCGCTTGTGCGGCGGCACATGGTTGATGGCGCGCCCGGCCAGGGTGATCTCGCCGGCGGTGGGCGTTTCGAAGCCGGCCAGCATCATCAGGCTGGTGGTTTTGCCAGAGCCCGAAGGGCCGAGCAACGTGAGGAACTCACCCTTGCGGATGTCCAGGTTGAGGTCCTTGACGATGAGGTTCTCACCGTCGTAGCTCTTCTGTACCCCACGGAAGCTGACCAGAATGTCTGCCGCGCCCGGCTTTGCCTCGCTCATGTCCCATACCCTTGTTGGTGATGCATGGGCCCCAGCGTACGCAAGCGCCAGCCCCCGGAAAATCGGCGGCCAGGAGAGAATGATTTCAGCGCGGCGGAAGCGCGCGTGTAGGGCGTGCCCTACAGCGATGGCGCGTTTTGGCACGCGCCGGCAGGGCCCCGGCGCCGTGGCCCATGCTGGCGCGGCGGCGCCGGTGTCGCGAACAGAACGCTCAGATGATCTTGTGTTCCATGGCGTACTTCACCAGCTCCGCCAGTGAGTGCACTTTCAGCTTTTGCATCAGCCGCGCCTTGTGCGTGCTGATGGTTTTGCTCGACAACGCCAACTGGTCGGCGATCTCGTTCACCCCCACGCCCTGGGCCAGGCGCTCGAACACCGAGAACTCCCGTTCCGACAGCAGCGAGTGCAGCGGCCGGGAGTCGGTCAGGCCCACCTCGAAGACCATGCGGTCGGCCAGCTGTGGGTCGATGTAGCGCCCACCGCCGGCCACCCGGCGGATCGCCGCCAGCAGCAGGGCCGGGTCGCTGTCTTTGGTGGCGTAGCCGGCGGCGCCCATCTTCAAGGCGCGGGCGGCCATTTGCGCTTCGTCGTGCATCGACAGCATCAGGATCGCCGGCGCCGGGCTGAGCGCGCGGATCCGCCCGATCGCTTCCAGGCCATTGGCGCCGGGCATGGAGATGTCGAGCAGCACCACCTCGCAGGGCGTTTGCCGCAGCCCTTCGATCAACTGCTCGGCATTGCCCGCCTCGCCACACACGCGCAGGTCTGCGGCCATGCCAATCAACTGCTTGATGCCCTCGCGCACGATCGTGTGGTCTTCGGCCACGAATACTCGAATCACCCTGTGCTCCTTTTCTGCAACGGCACCCGGACCCGCAACGTGGTCCCCTCGCCTGCTTCGCTGTGCATCGCCAACCGGCCGCCGAGCAGCATCACCCGCTCGCGCATCCCGACCAGGCCGAATGAAGCCGGCCGCGGTTGGTCGACGTCAAAACCGCGGCCGTCGTCACTGATCAGCAGCTCCAGTTCATCGCCGGCCACCACCAGGCTCACCTCCACGCTGTGCGCCTGGGCATGGCGCATGATGTTGGTCAGCGCCTCCTGGAGAATACGGAACAGCCCGGTGGCCATGGCGTCGCTCATCGCTGGCAGCGGCTCGGGCAGTTGCACCAGGCAGGGGATCTGCGTGCGGCCCTCGAAGCGGGTGGCCTGCCATTCGATCGCCGAGCCCAGGCCGGCGTCGAGAATCGGCGGGCGCAGCGCGGTCGCGACATCTCGCACCTGCTGGAACAACTGCGCGATCAGCCGCTTCATGCTGTCCATGCGCGCTTGCAGGTGTGGGTCTTGGCCGCTGAAGCCCAGCTCGCACATGGTCACTTCCAGCTTGAGCACGGTCAGCACCTGGCCGAGTTCATCATGCACCTCGCGGGCGATGCGTGCCTTTTCTTCTTCGCGAACGGTTTCGAGGTGGGCGGTGAGTTCGCGCAGTTGCTCCTGGGTGCGCCGCCGCTCGCTGACGTCGGTGAGAAACACCACCAGGTATTCACCCTCTTCGAAGCGCAAAAAGCTCAGCGCGACGTCGACCGGCAGGGTGCCGCCGCTGGCGGTGCGGCACTGGATCTCGAACACTGGGCTGTCTTCGCCGGCCCGCGCGCGCCGCCACAGGCCGAGCCAGCGGTCCATGTTCAGGCCGGGCTCGAGGTCGGCCAAAGGCCGCTCCACCAGCGCGCCGGGCAGGTGTTCGAGCATGCTTTCGGCGGCGCGGTTGGCGTAGCGGATGTGGCTGTCCCAGTTCACCCAGAGGATGCCCACGGTACTTTGGTCGATGGAGAATTGCGTCAGCCGCAGGGCTGCTTCGCGCGCCTGGGTTTGCGCCATCGCCTCACGGGCCTGCTCCAGGCGCTGCTCCAGGTGCTGCTGCTGGCGCCGCTGCCAGGCGACGATCGCCGCCAGCGCCAGGCCCAGCACCAGCAGCAACAGGCAGATGTTCTGCCAAAACCCGGGCGAGGCCGCCAGCGCCGGGTAGGCCGGCTGCAACCAGCGCTCGCGCCATTGTTCGATTTCGCGGGCGGGGATGGCATGCAGGCCGGCTTCGATCACCTCGGCCATCTGCGGTTGGTCGGCCCGCGACCCTACCCGCAACAGTTGTGGCAGGCCAACGTCGGCCACCACCGCCAGGCCGGCGAACTCGGGCTCGCGAGACAGCCGGCTGAGCTGGGCTTCGTCGACCACCGCGAAACGCGCCTGCTGCGCCACCACTGCCTCCAATGCGCGGCGCTCCTGGGGGGTGGTAAGCACCTCGAGGTTCGGGTAGGTGGTGCGCAGGTAGTCCACCAGCGGGCCGGGGCCGCGGGCGGCGATGCGCTCGTGCTCGTAGAGGGCTTCGAGGTCTACGCTGCCGTTACCGTTGCGCTCGCCCACCACCCGCTGGGCAACGCGCAGGTAGGGGTCGGAATAACTCCACAGGCGCAGCCCGGCCGGGGTTTGCATCAGGCCGGTGGCCAGGTCTAGCTGGTCGTGGCGCAAGGCGCTGTCGAGCGCCGCCTGGTCAGGAAACTGCTTCCATTGCAGCTCGACCCCCAGCACCCGGCCAAGGGCATTGCCCACGTCGACGTTCAGCCCAGACAACTGCTGCGCGCGGCGGTCGAACTGCGCGTACGGTGCCTGCAGCACCACGCCGATGCGCCATACCCGGTGCTGCGCCAGCCACTCGCGCTGGGCCGGCGGCAACGCCAGCTCGCCACTGGGCGCGGCCTGGGCCAGGGCCAGCCAGAGGTAAAGAGCGGGCGCGATGATCAACGAAAGGCGGCGCATGAAGGTCTCATTTATCGAATAGCCGTAGTAGGCTCGGCACATGCATTTTGATCAGGAAAGCGCGATGCCTTCAATTCGACGTTTAGCACTGCCCACTCTGTGCCTGGCGCTTGGCCTGCCACTGGCCCTGCCGGCACAGGCCGAAGACGCCCCGGCCAAGCCCGCCGCCGCGCCGGCGCCCGCGGCCGCCCGCGCGCCGATGCTCGACCGCAGCGAAGAGCAAGCCCAGGACATCGCCCGCAGCGTACCGGCAGATGAACAGCAACAACTGCAGGCCGGCGGCGATACCTTCCTGGCCTTATGGAAGCCGGCCAACGCGCCCAGCGCCGATGGCGTGGTGATCATCCTCCCCGGCGCCGGCGAAAGCGCCAACTGGCCAGATGTGGTGGCGCCGATGCGCAACCGCCTGCCCGACGTGAAATGGGGCAGCCTCAGCCTGACCCTGCCCGACCTGCTCAGCCAGGCCGTGCAACCGCGTGGCGCCGACACCCAGCCGGCGCCACCGAAAGCGCCCAGCTCGTCGACCCCACCCGACGCCAACGCACCGATCGAAGCGGCCGCCGCCGGCGCCAGCGAGGCCCCCAGCAGTAGCGGCGGCGACAGCACCGACGACCAACTGCAAACCGACGCAGAGCGGATTTTCGCCCGGATCGACGCCGGCGTGGCCTTCGCCAGCCAGCAAAAGGCCCGCAGCATCGTCTTGCTTGGCCATGGCACCGGGGCGTACTGGGCGGCGCGCTACCTGAGCGAACGCCAGCCCAGCCGGGCGCAGAAACTGGCGATGGTCGACCCGCGCACCCCAGGCTCGGCGCCGCAGGGGCTCGACGGCCTGGCCAGTGCCTTGAAAGTGCCGGTGGTTGACCTGTTCTACCCGGCCAACCCGGTGCTGGCCAACTCGGCCAAGGCCCGCTTGCAGGCTAGCCGGCGGGTGCCGGGCAGCCACTACACCCAGGTGGAGATGACCGCCATGCCCGGCAACCCGGATGCCCAGGAGCAGATGTTCCGCCGGGTGCGCGGCTGGCTGGAGCCGCGGCAGGATCCTTAGAACCGGCACAGCCGGAGTGCTGTTCACTTAAGCAATCAGAGCGCTAAATTGAGGTTTAAAAGCCCCGACTTCTCTCGATGGTTTTACCGAGCGCATGACCTGAATGGCCCTTCGCCCGGCACAGCCGGAGTGCCGGACCACGGCCTCCCACGGGGTTTGTATTGCCTTGTCAATCAAGGGTTTACACAAAACTGGTGGGAGGCCGGCTGTGCCGGGCGATAGGCCCTAAAACCCTTGCCGCTCCTTAATCAGCGCATAGGCTTCGTGCAGTTGCCGGGTGTACTCGGTCGCCTCGCGCACCTTGAACTCGCTGGCCCCGGCGCCTTCCTGTTTGTCCGGGTGGTGCTTGCTGAGCAGGCGGCGGTAGGCCTTGCGGATGTCTTCAGGTTCCGCGGCGGCGCTGACGCCCAACAGCCGCAGCGCCGCTTGGTAGGGTTCTTCGCGCACTGCCGGCGCGGGCGCCTGGCGCTGTTGCTGTTGCGGCTCGTAGTCCGCGCTCAGCGCGTGCACCCGCGCGGTCGACCAGCCCATGTAGCGGCCGAAGTCCACCAGCAACTGGCACTCCACCGGGTGCGCGCGGTGGTCGGCCCAGACCATCCGCCAACCGGCGCGCAGCAGGCCTTCGGCCGCCGTGGGCTTGCGCTGCAGGGCACGCAGATAAGGCACCAGCGAGCGCTTGCCGTCGCGCCCGCGGTTAAAGGCCTCGATTGCCTGCGCGGTGGCAGTGCTGCCCAGGCCCAGGCGCTGCATTTCGCGGCGGGCCTGCTCGATGTGGCTCTGGTCAACGAAACCGTTGACCTTGGCCAGCCGCCCGAGCAGGGTAAACAGCAGCTCGTCCTGGCCCATCGCCGGCTTGCCGCCCAACCGCGCGCGCAGTTGCGGCCAGCTGTACAACTCCAGCCGGCGGTCTGCCACCTGGCCGAGCAAGGCGCCCAGTATCGCCCCCGGAATGTTCGCCACCACGAACCCCAGCACCACGCCCAACCAGGTCACCGGCCACAACATCAGTTACGCTCGCTCAACACGTGTTCTACCTCGGCCAACCGTTCATGGGTCCCCACATCGACCCAGCGCCCGGCGAAACGTTCACCGCTTACCTGGCCTTGGGCCATCGCCTGGCGCAGCAGCGGCGCCAGCTTGAACGCGCCACTGGCGCAGCCCTCGAACACGCGCGGGTGCAGCACCGCGATGCCGCTGTAAGTGAGGCGCGCGGCCTCCCCGGCCGGGTCGCTGGCCTGCCCGCCGGCCAGGGCGAAGTCACCGCCCGGGTGGTGGGCGGGGTTGTCCACCAGCACCAGGTGCGCCAAGCCGGGCAACGGCGCGCGCAGCCGGGCGAAGTCGAACTCGCACCAGATGTCGCCATTGACCACCACGAACGGCTGCTCGCCCAACAGCGGCAAGGCGCGGTGGATACCGCCGCCGGTCTCCAGCGGCTCACCCTCCGGGGACCAGGCGATGCTCACGCCGAAGCGCGAACCGTCGCCGAGGTAGTCTTCGATCTGCTGGCCCAGCCAGGCATGGTTGATCACCAGCTCCGTGAAGCCCGCCGCCGCCAGCGCGCGCACGTGGTATTCGATCAACGGCACGCCAGCGGCGCGCACCAGTGGCTTGGGTGTGTGCAGGGTCAGCGGGCGCAGGCGCTCGCCCTTGCCGGCGGCGAGGATCATCGCCTTCATTCGGCGGCCTCCAGCAGGCTACCCAGCAGCCAGCTCAGCTCGGCCAACTCCGGCCGGCGCGCCAGCACCGCGCTGATGTACTCGAAGAACCGCGGCACGTCGGCCAGGTAGCGCGGCTTGCCGTCGCGGTGGCAAATGCGCGCGAAGATGCCGATCACCTTCAGGTGGCGCTGCACGCCCATCAGGTCGCTGGCGCGAAGAAACTCGTCGAGCTCGGCCTGCACCGGGATGCCCTGCGCCCGCGCCTGCTGCCAGTAACCCTCAAGCCAACCGCGCACGCGCGGCTCGGGCCAACTGAGGAAGGCGTCTTTGAACAGGCAGGTGATGTCGTAAGTGACCGGGCCGTACACCGCGTCCTGGAAGTCCAGCACACCTGGGTTGGGCGTGCTGGCCATCAGGTTGCGCGGCATGAAGTCGCGGTGCACCAGCACCTTGGGCTGGGCCAGGGCGCTGTCGATCAGCAGTTGGCTGACCCGGCCCCAGGCGGCCTGCTGCTCGGCATCGAAGGTTTTGCCCAACTGGCGGCCGACGAACCACTCCGGGAACAGCTCCAGTTCACGGCGCAGCAGGGCCACGTCATAGCTGGGCAGTGGCGCGTTCATCGGCAACTGCTGGTAGGCCAGCAAGGCGGTGATGGCGTCGGCGAACAGCGCATCGGCGTTGTTTTCGTCGATCAGGTCGAGGTAGGTATGCCGGCCCATGTCGCTGAGCAGCAGGAAACCCTTGGGTACATCCTCGCCGTGAATCACCGGCACATGCACGCCGGCGCTGGCCAGCAGCGCGGCAATGTCGACGAAGGGCTGGCAGTTTTCTTGCGGCGGCGGGGCGTCCATCACGATGAAACTGTGCCCGGCGCCCTCCCAGCGGAAATATCGGCGGAAACTCGCGTCGCTGCTGGCGGCGGTCAGCGTACCCTCGGGCACGGCGCCCCAGCCCTCGCGGGCAAAGAGCTGCAGCAGTTCGGCGGCGAGCCAGGGCTTGAGCATTTCAAGGCGTACATCGTGGTGTGGCATTTTATAGAGGTCTCCGAGGGCGCTAGCCCTCACGCGGGTCATGCTTTATTATCCAGCATCTTTTTCAGACCATCGAGTAGGCGTGCACCCCGCGCGGGAAGATGGCACGCAGGAAGCCCGGATTAATAAGATGGCATTGAAAACCCCCGCGTTTCGTAGAAAATTCCCGTTGCTGGTCACTGGCAGCCTATTGGCGATGCAGCCATTGGCCGCCACCCAGGTAGGCGCCGCCGAGCAGTATGCCTGCCAGGTCGCCGCCGGTGGTGGCTGGGCGTGCAATACCCAGGCCCCCGCCACCCAGTTGCCACCGCGCCCCGCCCACGTGGCAGGTTCGGTGAGCACCCCGGTGGAAGGTGAAGTCGTCAGTGGCAGCGGCAAGGGCCAAGGCCCCACGCTGGTCACCGAGAGCAAGGGCCGCGGCCTGAAGTCTCGCAGCGCCGACTACAGCCACCTCGACTGGGTCCCCCGGGAAAAACTCACCGCCGCGCAGTTGGCCGAAACCGGCCCGTACTGCTCCGGCACCTATGTCGAGCCCATTCGCCCGGGCATGAACGACACCGGTTCCAAGCAAGACGCGCCCACCTACATCAACGCCAAGGCCTCGCGCTACCAGCAGCAAGAGCAGGTCGCGACACTGGCTGGTGATGTGGTCATGCGCCAGGGCAGCATGCAGATCGAGGCCGACGAGGCCGCGCTGCACCAGGCCGAGAACCGCGGCGAGCTCAACGGCAGCGTGAAGGTGCGCGACAACGGCGCGCTGATCGTCGGCGACCACGCCGAAGTGCAGCTCGACACCGGCGCCGCCCAGGTCGATAACGCCGAGTACGTGCTGCACAAGCAGAAGGTGCGCGGTAGCGCCCTGTATGCCAAGCGCGCCGAAAACGCCATCATCCGCCTGAAAGACGGCACCTACACCAGTTGCGAGCCGTCGAGCAACGCCTGGATGGTCAAGGGCAACAACATCACGCTGAACCCGGCCACCGGTTTCGGCACGGCGACCAACGCCACCCTGCGGGTCAAGGACTTCCCGGTCCTGTATACCCCGTACATCTATTTCCCGATCGACGACCGCCGCCAGTCGGGCTTCCTGCCGCCGAGCTTCTCCAGCAGCAGTAAAGATGGCTTCACCCTGGTCACGCCGTACTACTTCAACCTGGCGCCGAACTACGACGCCACCTTGTACCCGCACTTCATGGCCAAGCGCGGTACCCAGGTAGAAGGCGAGTTCCGCTACCTCACGCCCACCAGCGAAGGGCAGATCGGCGGCAGCTACCTGTCGGACGACACCGACGATCGCAAGCTGCAATCGGACTACCAGAAAGACCGCTGGATGGTTAACGTGCAGCACAAGGGCAACCTCGATCAGCGCCTGTCGACCTTCGTCGACTACACCAAGATCAGCGACCCGTACTACTTCCAGGACCTGCAAACCGACCAGATCGGTGTGAAGAAGCGGGAGTATGTGAACCAGCAGGGCTTGCTGACTTACCGTGGCGAGCAGGGCTACACCGCGCGGCTGAACGTGCAGCAGTACCAGTTGGCCAGCGTTTCCGACGTGACCCCGTACGGCCGCCTGCCACAGCTGGGCATCGACGGCACTCTGCCGTTCCGCCCACAAGGGCTGCAGTTCGACTACCACGCCGAGGCCACGCGTTTCGAGCGTGATCTGGAAAACGGCTTCTATACCGATGAAGACGGCTTCAGCAGCCCGCGGCTTGACCGCAACATTCAGGGCCTGAACCGCGCCAACGGCGACCGCCTGGACCTCGAGCCAGCCGTGAGCCTGCCGATGAACTGGGCTTGGGGCTTCATCACGCCGAAGCTGAAGTACAAGTACACCCAGTACGAGTTGGACCTCGACAGCACCGGCAAGTCGCAGATGGCCGCCAACAACCAGAACTACGACAAATCGCCAAGCGTCAGCGTACCGATCGCCAGCCTCGACAGCGGCCTGTACTTCGACCGCAACACCACGCTGTTCGGCAAGTCGTACCGGCAAACCCTCGAGCCGCGGATGTTCTACCTGTACGTGCCGTACAAGGACCAATCCGACATCCCGGTGTTCGACACGTCCGAGTCGCCGTTCAGCTACTCCTCGCTGTTCCGTGACAACCGCTTCACCGGCTCCGACCGCATCGGCGACGAGAACAAGCTCTCGCTGGGTGCGACCAGCCGCTGGATCGAAGACAACGGCTTCGAGCGCCAGCGCTTCAGCGTTGGCCAGGCCTACTACTTCAAGGACCGCAAGGTTCAGTTGCCTGACATCAACTATCGCGACCGCGACGATGCCCAGGCCAGCGAATCGCCTTACGCACTGGAGTACGAGTACCACTTCAACCGCGACTGGCGCTTCACCTCGGACTTCAACTGGGACCCAGACAGCCACAGCACCCGCTCGGGCAGCGCGATGTTCCACTACCAGCCCGAGAGCAACCCGAACAAGATCGTCAACTTCGGCTACCGCTACCGCGACGACATCGTCCACTACGACAGCGCCACTGGCCGCTGGCAGTACGGCGGCGACTACGGCCAGCCGGGCGACCCGAACTACGTGAAGGACTACTACAAGATCCAGCAGCACGACTTCTCGGTCATCTGGCCCATCGTGCCGCAATGGAGCGTGATCAGCCGCTGGCAGTACGACTACAACCGCAACCGCACGCTGGAAGCCTTCGGCGGGTTCGAGTACGACAACTGCTGCTGGAAATTGCGCCTGGTCAGCCGGTACTGGGTCAGCTACGACGAGTACAGCCAAGCTGCACCGGAAAACGAGAAGGGCGACCGCGGCGTCTTCCTGCAAATCGTCCTCAAAGGCCTCGGTGGCATTGTGGGCAACAAGGTCGAGAGTTTCTTCGACAGAGGCATTCAGGGTTATCGTGAACGTGAAGACCAAGCTATGTAACCTGCTGCGCCCGGCTCTGCTGGGCGCGCTGCTCGTCGCTTCAAGCGCCCATGCGCAGCTTCAGCAACTCGACCGTGTAGTGGCCATCGTCGACAACGACGTGATCATGCAAAGCCAACTGGATGCGCGCCTCAGCGCCATCCAGGCGGATGTCGCCAAGCGCGGCGGCTCGCTGCCGCCGCTCGAAGACGTGCGCAAGCAAGTGCTCAACGCCCTGATCCTCGAGAACCTGCAATTGCAGATGGGCGACCGCATGGGCATCAAGGTCACCGACGAAGAGCTCAACGACGCGATCGGCACCATCGCCCAGCGCAACAACATGAGCGTGAGCCAGTTCCGCGCGGCCCTGGCCCATGACGGCCTGAGCTACGACGAAACCCGTGCCCAGGTGCGTGACCAGATCATCGTCAGCCGGGTGCGCCAGCGCCGGGTCGCCGAGCGTATCCAGGTGTCCGAGCAAGAAGTGAAGAACTTCCTCGCCTCCGACATGGGCAAGGCGCAGTTGTCCGAGGAATACCACCTGGCCAACATCACCATCCCGGTTCCGCAAAGCGCCAACTCCGAGCAGATCCAACAGGCTGGCCAGCAAGCGCTGGACACCTACAACAAGCTCAAGCAAGGCGCCGACTTCGGCCAGATGGCATTGGCCCGCTCGGCCGCCGACAACGCCCTGGACCGTGGCGACATGGGCTGGCGCCAGGCTGCCCAGCTGCCACCGCCGTTCGACCGCCTGCTGGCGAGCATGCAACCCGGTGACATCACCCAGCCGGTGCGCGCGCCAGGCGGGTTCATCATCGTCAAGCTGGTCGAAACCCGCGGCAACTCGGCGGAAGTTCGCGATGAGGTGCACGTGCGCCACATCCTGATCAAGCCGAGCGAAATCCGCAGCCAGGCCGAAACCAAGCGTTTGATCGACCGCATCTACGAGCGCATCCAGAACGGCGAAGACTTCGCCGAGCTGGCCAAGTCGTTCTCCGAAGACCCAGGTTCGGCGCTGCATGGCGGCGACATGGGCTGGATCGACCCGGCTTCGGTGGTACCGCAGTTCCGCGACGTGATGGCGCAAACCGCCACCGAACAGGTGTCGCGCCCGTTCCAGTCGCAGTTTGGCTGGCACATTCTGCAGGTACTGGGCCGCCGCGCCACCGACATGACCGAGCAGGCGCGCGAGCAACAGGCCACCAACCTGCTGCGCAGCCGCAAATACGATGAAGAGCTGCAAAACTGGCTGCGTCAGATCCGTGACGAGGCCTACGTGGAAATCAAGCAGTGACGCCATTGCGCTTTGCTTTGACTCCCGGCGAACCGGCAGGGATAGGCCCCGACCTGTGCCTGCTGCTCGCCTCGCAACCCCAGCCCCACCCCTTGATCGCCATCACCAGCCGTAGCCTGCTCGCCGAGCGGGCCGCGCAGCTGGGGCTGGCGGTCACGCTGGTCAGCGTCGCCCCCGGCCAGTTCCCCGACCAGCCCGCCCCCGCGGGTAGCCTGTACGTGTGGGACACGCCCCTGGCGGCGCCCACCCAGGCCGGGGTGCTGAACCGCGCCAACGGCCCCTTCGTCATCGAAACCCTGACCCGCGCCGGCCTCGGCTGCCTGAAGGGGCAGTTCGCCGGGATGATCACCGCCCCGGTGCACAAGGGCGTGATCAACGATGCCGGGGTGGCGTTTTCCGGGCATACCGAGTTTCTCGCCGAGCTCACCCACACCGAACAGGTGGTGATGATGCTTGCCACCGGCGGCCTGCGGGTCGCGCTGGTGACCACCCACCTGCCGCTGCGCGAGGTCGCCGCGGCGATCACCCACGAGCGGCTGCTGCGGGTCACGCGGATTCTCCATGCCGACCTGGTGAACAAGTTCGGCCTGGCCAACCCGCGCATCCTGGTGTGCGGTTTGAACCCCCACGCCGGCGAAGGTGGCCACCTGGGCCGGGAAGAAATCGACATCATCGAGCCGGCGCTGGCGCAGTTGCGCGGCGAAGGCATGAACCTGGTCGGGCCGTTGCCGGCCGATACCCTGTTCACCCCCAAATACCTCGAGCACTGCGATGCGGTGCTCGCCATGTACCACGACCAGGGCTTGCCCGTGCTCAAGTACAAGGGCTTCGGCGCCGCGGTCAACGTGACCCTGGGCCTGCCCATCGTGCGCACATCGGTCGACCACGGCACCGCGCTAGACCTCGCCGGCACCGGCAAGGTCGACAGCGGCAGCCTGCGCGTCGCCCTGGAAACCGCCTACCAAATGGCCGAGACACCCTGATGAGCGAGCAATACCAACACCGGGCGCGCAAGCGTTTCGGCCAGAACTTCCTGCATGACGCCGGCGTGATCGACCGCATTCTGCGGGCCATCCGCGCCCTCGAAGGCGACCGCCTGCTGGAAATCGGCCCCGGCCAGGGCGCCCTCACCGAAGGCCTGCTGGGCAGCGGCGCGCAGCTCGACGTGATCGAACTCGACAAAGACCTGGTGCCGATCCTGCAGGGCCAGTTCGGCGCGCGCGGCAACTTCAGGCTGCACCAAGGCGACGCGCTGAAGTTCGACTTCAACAGCCTGGGCGCCACCCCGGGCAGCCTGCGGGTGGTCGGCAACCTGCCGTACAACATCTCCACGCCGTTGATCTTCCACCTGCTGAACAACGCCACGTTGATCCAAGACATGCACTTCATGCTGCAGAAGGAAGTGGTCGAGCGCCTGGCCGCCGGCCCTGGCGGCGGCGATTGGGGCCGGCTGTCGATCATGGTGCAGTACCACTGCCGCGTGGAGCACCTGTTCAACGTCGGCCCCGGCGCGTTCAACCCGCCGCCGAAAGTCGACTCGGCGATTGTCCGGCTGGTGCCCCACACCACGCTGCCCCACCCGGCCAAGGACCACCGCCTGCTCGAGCGGGTGGTGCGCGAAGCGTTCAACCAGCGCCGCAAAACCCTGCGCAACACCCTCAAGGCCCTGCTGCCCGCCGAACAGATCGAAGCGGCCGGGGTAGACGGCAGCTTGCGCCCGGAGCAACTCGACCTGGCCGCCTTCGTGCGCCTGGCCGACCAGCTCGCCGCGCTGCCCGCCGCCTGACCGCCGAATGCGCCGCGACGGCGGCGCAAACTCGCCTAGACTCTTGCTAGTTTGCTGTACACCGATAAGGCTTACTTATGTCTGACCCGCGTTACCGCATAGACGTCAGTGTCACCACCCGCTACCTCGACGAGCAATCGAGCCCCGACCAGGGGCGCTACGCGTTCGCCTACACGATCACCGTCAGCAACCACGGGCAGGTTCCGGCGCGGCTGATGTCACGCCACTGGATCATCACCGATGGCAACGGCAAGGTCGAAGAGGTGCGCGGCGCCGGGGTGGTGGGCAAACAGCCTACCCTGGCCCCCGGCGAAAGCCACACCTACACCAGCGGCACGGTGATGCCCACGCCAGTGGGCATCATGCACGGCACCTACCAGATGGTCGCTGCCGACGGCAGCCACTTCGATGCCCTCATCGCGCCGTTCCGCCTGGCCGTGCCGGGGGCCCTGCACTGATGGCCGCGTATGCCGCCGGCGACCTGCAGGGCTGCCTCGAACCGCTCAAGTGCCTGCTGCAGCGGGTGGCCTTCAACCCAGCCGAAGACACCCTCTGGCTGGTCGGCGACCTGGTCAACCGCGGCCCGCAATCCCTTGAAACCCTGCGCTACCTCTACAGCATCCGCCAGGCCCTGGTGTGCGTGCTCGGCAACCACGACCTGCACCTGCTGGCCGTGGCCCATGACCACGACAAGCTCAAGCGCGGCGACACGCTGAAGGAAATCCTCGACGCCCCCGACGCCCCCGAGCTGCTGCAGTGGCTGCGCCAACAAAAGCTGATGCACCACGACCCGGCGCGCAACCTGGCCATGGTCCACGCCGGCATCCCGCCGCAGTGGAGCATCGCCAAGGCCCTGCGCCTGGCCGCCGAGGTCGAGGCGGCGCTGCGCGACGACGCCCAGTACGTGCCGTTTCTCAACAACATGTACGGCAACGAGCCGAACAAGTGGGACAAGAACCTCAGCGGTAACGAGCGCCTGCGGGTGATCACCAACTACTTCACGCGCATGCGCTTCTGCACCGCCGACGGCCGCCTCGACCTCAAGGCCAAGGAAGGCCTGGACAGCGCCCCGCCCGGCTACGCGCCGTGGTTCGCCCACCCTGGTCGCAAGGCCTCCGAAACGGGCATTGTGTTCGGCCATTGGGCGGCGCTCGAAGGCCGCTGCGACGTACCCGGTGTGTTTGCCCTCGACACTGGCTGCGTATGGGGCGGGCGCATGACCCTGATGGACCTCGACACACGGCAGTTGCACCACTGCGCCTGCTGACACATCTTTGCAATGCCACACGGCGACTATTGGCTCCAGGAGTACACGATGTCTGAATTCAAACGCATTCCCCCCGCCGAGGCCCAGGCCCTGCGAGACCGAGGCGCGGTGTTCGTCGACATCCGCGACCCGCAAACCTATGCCAGTGGCCATATCGCCGGGGCGCAACACCTGGACAACCAATCGGTGCATGGCTTCATCACCGCGGCAGACCTCGACGCACCGCTGGTGGTGGTGTGCTACCACGGCAACTCCAGCCAGAGCGCCGCGGCCTACCTCGCTGGGCAGGGGTTTTCCGAGGTGTACAGCCTCGATGGCGGCTTTGAATTGTGGCGCAGCACCTATCCTGAACACGTCGAGCAGGGCCAACCCGGCTAATTTTTTTTCGGGGGCCCGTGCCCCGCACCATGCGGCCCCCAGCGCAGCCTACGAACGGCTGCGAGCACTTTAATGTGCGCAAGCCCTTGAACTCTCGGATAACCATCTATTCTTAATTTCAGGCCATCCAGAACAGGGGAGAGCCGGTACACCGGCGCGCGGGTCACCGGTAGCGACTTAAGGTGCACTGGGGGAAAACGAATGGGTGGAGGGAACACCCATTCGCCAGCATCGGCTGAGTGATCCGGCGTCGGCTCCACGTATCGAGCGAGGTGACGCGTCCATGAGTATTTTTAGCCACTTCCAGCAACGTTTCGAAACCACTCGTCAGGAAGAACTATCGCTGCAGGAATACCTCGAGCTCTGCAAGAGGGATCGCAGCGCGTACGCTTCGGCGGCCGAACGTATTCTCATGGCCATCGGGGAACCGGAGCTGGTCGATACCTCGACCAATTCGCGGCTGTCGCGGATTTTCTCCAACAAGGTGATTCGCCGTTACCCGGCGTTCAAAGATTTCCACGGCATGGAAGACTGCATCGAGCAGATCGTGTCGTATTTCCGCCATGCCGCCCAAGGCCTGGAAGAGAAGAAACAAATCCTCTATCTGCTCGGCCCGGTGGGCGGCGGTAAGTCGTCCCTGGCGGAAAAACTCAAACAGTTGATGGAAAAGGTGCCCTTCTACGCGATCAAGGGCTCGCCGGTGTTCGAATCGCCCCTGGGGCTGTTCAACGCGGCCGAAGACGGGCTGATCCTCGAGGAAGACTTCGGCATCGACCGCCGTTACCTGACCTCGATCATGTCGCCGTGGGCGTCGAAGCGCCTGGCCGAATTCGGCGGCGACATCAGCCAGTTCAAAGTGGTCAAGCTGTACCCGTCCATCCTCAACCAGGTGGCCATTGCCAAGACCGAACCCGGCGATGAAAACAACCAGGACATCTCCGCCCTGGTCGGTAAGGTCGATATTCGCAAGCTCGAGGAATTCCCGCAGAACGACGCCGACGCCTACAGCTATTCCGGCGCGCTGTGCCGTGCCAACCAGGGCATGATGGAATTCGTCGAAATGTTCAAGGCACCGATCAAGGTGCTGCACCCGTTGCTCACCGCCACCCAGGAAGGCAACTACAACAGCACCGAAGGGCTCGGCGCGATTCCCTATTCGGGGATCTTGCTGGCGCACTCCAACGAATCGGAGTGGCACACCTTCCGCAACAACAAGAACAACGAGGCGTTCATCGACCGGATCTACATCGTCAAGGTGCCGTACTGCCTGCGCGTGGCCGATGAAATCCGCATCTACGACAAACTGCTGGTGAACAGCTCGCTGTCCCAGGCGCACTGCGCGCCCGACACGCTGAAGATGCTCGCCCAGTTCACCGTGCTGTCGCGGCTGAAAGAGCCGGAAAACTCCAACATCTATTCGAAGATGCGCGTGTACGACGGCGAGAACCTCAAGGACACCGACCCCAAGGCCAAGTCGATCCAGGAGTACCGCGACTCGGCTGGCGTCGACGAAGGCATGAACGGCCTGTCGACCCGCTTCGCGTTCAAGATCCTCTCCAAGGTGTTCAACTTCGACCCGCACGAAGTGGCGGCCAACCCGGTGCACCTGCTGTACGTACTGGAACACCAGATCGAACAGGAGCAGTTCCCTGCCGAAGTGCGTGAACGCTACCTGCGCTTCCTCAAGGAGTACCTGGCGCCGCGCTACATCGAGTTCATCGGCAAGGAAATCCAGACTGCCTACCTCGAGTCCTACAGCGAGTACGGCCAGAATATCTTCGACCGCTACGTGCTGTACGCAGACTTCTGGATTCAGGACCAGGAATACCGCGACCCGGAAACCGGCGAAATCCTCAACCGGGTGGCGCTGAACGAAGAACTCGAGAAAATCGAAAAACCGGCCGGCATCAGCAACCCGAAAGATTTCCGCAACGAGATCGTCAACTTCGTGCTGCGCGCCCGTGCCAACAACAACGGCAAGAACCCGGCGTGGCTGAGCTACGAAAAACTGCGGGTGGTGATCGAGAAAAAAATGTTCTCCAACACCGAAGACCTGCTGCCGGTTATCAGCTTCAACGCCAAGGCAAGCAAAGAGGACCAGAAGAAACACAACGACTTCGTCACGCGCATGGTCGAACGCGGCTACACCGAGAAGCAGGTGCGCTTGCTGTCCGAATGGTATCTGCGGGTACGCAAATCGCAGTAAGCGGCAAGCCTCAGGCACACGCCGGCGGCAGTTGCCGGCGTGTGCCTGACCACGTACTTGCAGCTTGAGGCCTGATGCCTCGGGCTACCCCGGAGGGGCCTATGTCCTACGTGATCGACCGACGCCTGAACGGCAAGAACAAGAGCACGGTGAACCGCCAGCGCTTTTTGCGGCGTTACCGTGAGCACATCAAGAAGGCGGTCGAAGAGGCTGTAAGCCGGCGCTCCATCACCGACATGGAGCACGGCGAACAGATCAGCATCCCCGGCCGCGACATCGACGAACCCGTGCTGCACCACGGCCGCGGCGGCAAGCAAACGATCGTGCACCCCGGCAACAAGGAATTCACTGCGGGCGAACACATTCCGCGCCCCCAAGGTGGCGGCGGTGGTGGCAGCGGCAAGGGCAAGGCGGGCAATTCCGGCGAAGGCATGGATGAGTTCGTGTTCCAGATCACCCAGGAAGAATTCCTCGAATTCATGTTCGAAGACCTCGAACTGCCCAACCTGGTCAAACGCAATCTGGCCGGCATGGACACCTTCAAAACCGTGCGCGCCGGCATCGCCAACGAAGGCAACCCGTCCCGTATCAATATTGTC
Source organism: Pseudomonas sp. NPDC007930 (assembly GCF_042958985.1). Taxonomy (NCBI): domain Bacteria; kingdom Pseudomonadati; phylum Pseudomonadota; class Gammaproteobacteria; order Pseudomonadales; family Pseudomonadaceae; genus Pseudomonas; species Pseudomonas sp. NPDC007930. Next base: position 97,149 of record NZ_JBIBKC010000012.1, on the reverse strand, counting down.
CGCACCTTGCGCTCGGCCCACGCCCGGCGCATCGCCCTGAGCGGCAGCAGCCGCGCCAAGTTGCGCGAAGCCAAGGCCGAACTCGAACGCCTGCGCATCGAAGAGCCCGACAACTTCGGCGACATCAAAGCGTTGGAGGCAGAAATCGAACGCCTCAGCGCGCGGATCAACCGGCTGCCGTTCCTCGACACCTTCGACCTCAAGTACAACTTGTTGGTCAAGCACCCCAACCCCAGTTCCAAGGCGGTGATGTTCTGCCTGATGGACGTGTCCGGATCGATGACCCAGGCCACCAAAGACATCGCCAAGCGCTTTTTCATTCTCTTGTACCTGTTCCTCAAGCGGAACTACGACAAGATCGAAGTGGTGTTCATCCGCCACCACACCAGTGCCCGGGAAGTCGACGAAGAGGAGTTCTTTTATTCGCGGGAAACCGGCGGCACGATCGTCTCCAGCGCCCTGAAGATGATGCAGGAGATCATGCACGAGCGTTACCCGGCCAACGAATGGAACATCTATGCGGCGCAAGCCTCCGACGGTGACAACTGGAACGACGACTCGCCCATCTGCCGGGAGATCCTCGCCAAGCAGATCATGCCGTTCGTGCAGTACTACACTTACGTCGAAATTACCCCCAGGGAGCACCAGGCGCTGTGGTTCGAGTATGAGCGCATCGGTGAACAGTTCGCCGACACCTTCGCCCAGCAGCAACTGGTCACGGCCGCGGATATTTACCCGGTCTTCCGTGAACTCTTCCAGCGCAGGTTAGTGACATGACCGCTAAAGAGCAGAAACGCCAACCGTTGTCCGTTGGCTCGGAATGGACCTTCGAGCTGGTGCAAACCTACGACCGGGAGATCAGCCGCATCGCCGAGCGCTATGCGCTCGACACCTACCCCAACCAGATCGAAGTGATCACCGCCGAACAGATGATGGACGCCTATGCCTCTGTCGGCATGCCGCTGGGTTACCACCATTGGTCCTACGGCAAACACTTCCTGAGCACGGAGAAGTCCTACACCCGCGGGCAGATGGGCCTGGCGTACGAAATCGTGATCAACTCCGACCCGTGCATCGCCTACCTGATGGAAGAAAACACCATGTGCATGCAGGCACTGGTGATCGCCCACGCCTGCTATGGCCACAACAGCTTCTTCAAGGGCAACTACCTGTTCCGCACCTGGACCGACGCCAGTTCGATCATCGATTACCTGGTGTTCGCCAAGCAGTACATCATGCAATGCGAAGAGCGCCACGGCATCGACGCGGTAGAAGAGTTGCTCGACTCTTGCCACGCCTTGATGAACTACGGGGTAGACCGCTACAAGCGGCCGTACCCTATTTCGGCCGAAGAAGAACGGCGCCGGCAAAAGGAGCGCGAAGAGCACCTGCAGCGGCAAATCAACGACCTCTGGCGGACCATCCCGCGCAGCGCGGAAAAGTCCCACGAGGCCGATGAAGCACGCTTCCCCAACGAGCCCCAGGAAAACATCCTGTACTTCATCGAGAAACACGCCCCGCTGCTCGAGCCTTGGCAGCGTGAAGTGGTGCGCATCGTGCGCAAGATCGCCCAGTACTTCTACCCGCAGCGGCAAACCCAGGTGATGAACGAAGGCTGGGCGACCTTCTGGCACTACACCTTGCTCAATGACCTCTACGACGAAGGCCTGGTCACTGATGGCTTCATGATGGAGTTTTTGCAGTCGCACACCAGCGTGGTTTACCAGCCCGGCTACGACAGCCCCTATTACAGCGGTATCAACCCCTATGCGCTGGGTTTCGCGATGTTCCGCGACATCCGCCGCATTTGCGAAAACCCCGACGACGAAGACCGCAAGTGGTTCCCGGACATCGCCGGCAGCGATTGGCTGTCGACCGTGAAGTTCGCCATGGGCAGCTTCAAGGATGAGAGCTTCATCTTGCAGTTCCTGTCGCCGAAGGTGATCCGCGACCTGAAGCTGTTCAGCATTCTCGACGACGACCAGCGCGATGACCTGCTGGTGCCGGCCATCCACGACGAAGACGGCTACCGGACCATCCGCGAGGCTTTGGCCGCCCAGTACAACCTGGGCAACCGCGAGCCGAACGTGCAGATCTGGAGCGTCGACCGCCGCGGCGACCGTTCGCTGACGCTGCGCCACTTCCAGCACAACCGCAAACCGCTGGGCGAGTCCACCGAAGACGTGCTGCGCCACCTGCACCGGCTGTGGGGCTTCGACGTGCACCTTGAAACCGTGCAGGGCGAGCAGGTCACCAAAACCCACCATATGCCGCCACGCACCGACAACAATGACGGTGACTACGGCCGCATGGACATGGCCGTGGTTCATCTCTGACCCTCCCGGGGCGTATGCTGTGCGCCCTGATGGAGGCTTTACATGCAAACCTACAAAGTCGGCGGGGCGGTGCGTGACCGCCTGCTCGGCCGGCCCGTAACCGATATCGACTGGGTGGTGGTGGGCGCCAGCGCGCAACAGATGCAGGCGCTGGGCTACCGCCCGGTGGGCGCGGACTTCCCAGTGTTCCTGCACCCGAGCACCGGCGAGGAATACGCCCTGGCCCGCACCGAACGCAAAAGCGGCCGCGGCTACGGTGGTTTTACCTTCCACGCCAGCCCCGAAGTGACCCTCGAAGAAGACCTCGCCCGCCGCGACCTGACCATCAACGCCATGGCCGAAGATGCCCAGGGCCAGGTGATCGACCCCTACCACGGCCAGCAGGACCTTCAACACCGCCTGCTGCGCCACGTAGCCCCAGCTTTTGCCGAAGACCCGCTGCGCGTGTTGCGGGTGGCGCGCTTCGCCGCGCGCTACGCCGAGCTGGGCTTCAGCGTGGCGCCGGCCACCCTGGAACTGATGCGCCAGCTCAGCGAGTCAGGCGAGCTGCAGGCGCTGACCGCCGAACGCAGCTGGAAAGAAATCGCCCGGGCGCTGATGGAGCCCAGCCCGCAGGTGTTCATCGAGGTGCTGGCCGCCTGCGCCGCGCTGCCGGAGTTGATGCCCGGGCTGGCCTGGAACGCCGAACGCGCCGCGGTACTGGAGCGCGCCGCGGCCAGTGGGCAGCCGTTGCCCGTGCGCTGGGCCTGCCTGCTGTACGGGCTGGGTGACGAGGCGGTGGCGCAGCTGTGCGAGCGCTTCAAGGTACCTCGCGACTGCCAGGAGCTGGCGGTGCTGCTGCAGCGCTATGCCGGCGCCGCACGGCAGGCGCGCAGCCTGGGCCCGGAAGCATTACTGGAGATGCTGCAGCACTTCGACATCCTGCGCCGGCCACAGCGGCTGGAGGCGTTTTTGGCGGCGCTGGCGCTGCTGCCGGGTGCCTTGGGCGAGGCTGGGCGGTTAGCCCAGGCCGCCGAGGCGGTCAGGGCGGTGGATGCGCAGCAGCTGATTGCCCAAGGCTTCAAGGGGCAGGCGTTGGGAGAGGCGCTGAAGCAGGCGCGGCTGGAGGTGGTGGCCAGGCTGTAGGGCCCATCGCCCGGCACAGCCGGCCTCCCACCAGATGTGCATTGTCCCGGAAATCAAGCACAACACATCATCTGGTGGGAGGCCGTGGTCCGGCACTCCGGCTGTGCCGGGCGATGGGCCAGTAGCCCCTACAGATCCCGCGGGGTCAACTCCAGCCCCCGCCAACTGAACGGCACCGGCGCCAGCTGCTGGGCGATGTTCGCCTCGCGCCACAACTGCTCGAACGGCTTGCCCACCTCGGGGTGCGCCACCGTGGGGGCGATCAGGCTCAGCGGCCAGAGCACGAAGGCATTCTTGAGAATCTCCGCCCGCGGCAACACCAGGCCGTCGAAGGTGCCGGCCTGCTCGCCGTACATCAGCACGTCGATGTCCAGCGGCAGGCCTACCCGGTCAGGTGCATAACGGCCGTTATCGGCCTCGATGAACTTGAGCTTGCGGTCGAGCGTCATCAGTGGCAGGTCGGTGAGCGCGGTGACCACCAGGTTGTAGAACGGCCCGCTGCGGATACCCACCGGCTGGCTTTCGAACACCGGCGAGCATTGCAGTTGCTGAAGAAAGCCGGCCAGGGCATCGAGCCCGGCACTGATGTGCTGGTGGCGGTCGATGTTGCTGCCGACCCCCAGGTAAACCCGTGTCAGCGGCATCCGCGCTCGATCTCCACACCCACGCCACGGGCCGCGGCGACCGCGCCGGGCTTGGTCAGCTTCAGGCGCATCCAGGTAATGCCGAACTCGCCCATCAGCACCTCGGCCAGGCGCTCGGCGAAGGTTTCGACGAGGATAAACCGCGCCTCGGCGGCAAAGGCCTGGGTGCGCTCGGCGACCTTGGCGTAGTCCAGCGCCAGGGTGAGGTCATCGCCGGCGGCGGCCGGGCGGTTGTTCCAGGCGAAGGTGAGGTCCAGGCGCAGGCACTGGCGGATTTCCCGCTCCCAGTCATAGGCGCCGATCACGGTGTCGACCTCCAGGCCTTCGATGAACACGTTGTCCAAGCGTTTCACTCCACTGCACGACAAGGGCGCCGGGCGCCGTTAGAATCAGGCGTCCACCGCCCGGAATATAAGCATGTTTTGGCTATTGGCACTGTTCGCCTACCTGCTCGGCTCGCTGTCGTTCGCCATCGTGCTCAGCCGCCTGGCGGGTAAGCCCGACCCTCGCGAGGCCGGCTCCGGCAACGCCGGCGCCACCAACATGCTGCGCCTGGCTGGCAAACGGCTCGCCATTCTCACACTGTTCGGCGACTTGGCCAAAGGTTTACTGCCGGTGCTGCTGGGCAAATGGCTGGGGCTGTCGCTGCAGGAGCAGGCCTGGGTCGGTTTGTGCGCGGTGCTGGGGCATTTGTTTCCGCTGTATTTCCGCTTTCGCGGCGGCAAGGGCGTGGCCACCGCCGCCGGCATGCTGCTGGGGCTGTACCCACCGGCCCTGCTGCTCGCCGCGGCGGTGTGGCTGCTGGCGTTCTACCTGAGCCGCACCAGCTCGCTGGCCTCCCTGCTGGCCACCCCGCTCACCCTGCCGTTGCTGGCCTGGCAAGCCCACGAGGCACTGCTGCCGATGACACTGCTCACGCTGCTCATCGTGTGGCGCCACCGGGCCAACCTGCGCGACCTCTTCGCCGGCCGCGAGCGGCACTTCTAAAGCGCCGGCAACTGCTCCATCGGCCAGCGCGCGTGCACTTGAATCCCCAGGCCTTCGTGCTGGCCGGCGAGTAAGCGCTGGCAGCCGGCGTAGGCGATCATCGCGCCGTTGTCGGTGCAAAAGCGCGGCCGGGCGTAGAACACCCCGCCCTTGAGGGCGCTGGTCATTTCTTCGAGGGCGGCGCGCAGGGCCTGGTTGGCGCTCACGCCGCCGGCGATCACCAGGTGCTTCAGCCCACTGGCCTTGAGCGCGCGCTTGCACTTGATCGCCAGGGTTTCGACCACTGCCTGCTGGAACGCCAGGGCGATGTCGCAACGGGTTTGTTCGCTAGTGTCCCCCGCCGCCTGGCAGGCTTGCCAGGTGTTGAGGGTGAAGGTCTTCAGCCCGCTGAAGGAAAAATCCAGCCCTGGGCGGTCGGTCATCGGCCGCGGGAACACAAAGCGCCCCGGCGTGCCCTGCTCGGCCAGCCGGGCGATTTCCGGGCCGCCGGGGTACGGCAGGCCCATCAGCTTGGCGGTTTTGTCGAAGGCTTCGCCGGCGGCGTCGTCCAGGCTCTCGCCCAGCAACTGGTACTGGCCGATGCCGTCGACCCGCACCAACTGGGTATGGCCGCCCGACACCAACAGCGCGACGAACGGGAAGCTCGGCGGCTGGACCTCGAGCATCGGCGCCAGCAGGTGGCCTTCCATATGGTGCACGCCCAACGCCGGCACGCCCCAGGCAAAGGCCAGCGCCTGCGCGCAGGAAGCCCCCACCAGCAGCGCGCCAACCAGCCCAGGGCCGGCGGTGTAGGCGATGGCGTTGACGTCAGAGGCCACGCAGCCGGCGTCGGCCAGCACCTGGCGGATCAACGGCAGCATGCGCTTGACGTGATCGCGCGAAGCCAGCTCGGGCACCACGCCACCGTAGACACGGTGCAGGTCAATCTGGCTGAATAGCGCGTCGGCCAGTAGGCCGCGCTCGCTACAGTAGAGCGCGACGCCGGTTTCGTCGCAGGATGTTTCCAAACCCAGTACTAGCATGGGGGTGTGAGGCCCTGGCCCTAGCTCGTGTCGAAGCCGCGCATGATAGTCGCCACCTGGCGAACCGACCAGCGGTTTTCGATCAGAGGCTTTGCAAAGCCCTTGTTCTAAGGGTACTATTCGCAACCCTTAAAACCGACGTATCCAGAGAGCGCTTTTTCGCCATGGGGTACGTTGCCCCCGGTAATGAATGAAGGTAGCTCTGGATGCCAGCCGTCAAAGTTAAAGAGAATGAACCCTTCGACGTAGCTCTGCGTCGTTTCAAGCGCTCCTGCGAAAAAGCCGGTGTACTGGCTGAAGTTCGTAGCCGCGAGTTTTACGAAAAGCCGACCGCTGAGCGCAAGCGCAAAGCTGCTGCTGCCGTTAAGCGTCACGCCAAGAAAGTCCAGCGCGAACAGCGCCGCGCCGTTCGCCTGTACTAATACAGCCGTACGTAGCAAGCTTTTCCCCGGCCCGGCCCTCAAAAGCCGGGCCGTTGGCAATTGTGCTGAATTAACTGCTGGCCCATGGCCCAGCCTGTTGTTTGGCCCGCCGCGTTACCTGCTTTACCCGCCCTTGCCGGCCCTCTGGCAGGCGACCGCACCCTGCCTCGCTGCCTGAAGGAACCCCCATGGCCGGGCTGATTCCACAAAGCTTCATTGACGACCTGCTCAACCGTACCGACATCGTCGATGTGGTCAGTGCACGGGTGCAACTGAAGAAAACCGGCAAGAACTACTCGGCCTGTTGCCCGTTCCACAAGGAAAAAACCCCGTCTTTCACCGTCAGCCCCGACAAGCAGTTCTATTACTGCTTCGGCTGTGGCGCCGGGGGCAACGCGCTGGGCTTCGTGATGGACCACGACAACCTGGATTTCCCCCAGGCGGTCGAAGACATGGCCAAGGCCGCCGGCATGGAAGTGCCGCGCGAGGAAGGCCGGCGCGGCAGCAAGCCACGCCAGCCGACCGACTCACCGCTGTACCCGCTGCTCACCGCCGCTGCGGAATTTTACCGCCAGGCGCTGAAAAGCCACCCGCAACGCCGGGCCGCGGTGGATTACCTCAAGGGCCGTGGGCTGTCGGGCGAGATCGCCCGCGACTTCGCCCTCGGCCTGGCGCCGCCGGGCTGGGACAACCTGCTCAAGCACCTGGGCGCCGACACCTTGCAGCAAAAGGTGATGATCGACGCCGGGTTGCTGATCGAAAATGCCGACACCGGCAAGCGCTATGACCGCTTCCGTGACCGGGTGATCTTCCCGATCCGCGACAGCCGCGGCCGGGTGATCGCCTTTGGCGGCCGGGTACTGGGCGACGACAAACCGAAATACCTGAACTCTCCGGAAACCCCGGTGTTCCATAAAGGCCAGGAGCTGTACGGCCTGTACGAGGCACGCAAACACAATCGAAACCTCGATGAGATCATCGTGGTCGAAGGCTACATGGACGTGATCGCGCTGGCCCAACAAGGCCTGCGCAACGCGGTGGCGACCTTGGGTACGGCCACCAGTGAAGAGCACCTCAAGCGGCTGTTCCGCCTGGTGCCCAACGTGCTGTTCTGCTTCGACGGCGACCAGGCTGGCCGCAATGCCGCCTGGCGGGCGCTGGAAGCAACCCTGGCGAGCCTGCAAGACGGGCGCAAGGCGCGGTTTCTGTTTTTGCCTGAAGGCGAAGACCCCGACACGCTGATACGCGCCGAAGGCCTGGATGCCTTCCGCGCGCGCATTCATCAACAGGCGCAGCCGCTGGCGGATTATTTCTTCCAGCAGCTCACCGAAGAGGCCGACCCTCGCTCGCTGGAAGGCAAGGCCCACATGGCCACGCTGGCCAGCCCGCTGATCGAACGCATTCCCGGTGCCAACTTGAAGGCGCTGATGCGCAACCGCCTGGCGCAGATCACCGGGCTCAATGCCGAGGCGATGGACCGCCTGTCGCAAAGCGCGGCGCCAGCCCTACAGCCGGCGCCAGACGGCGCCGATTACCACAGTGGGATCGATTTCGACGGGCCGGGTGACTACACCCCGGCCTACCCTGACCCGGCGCCCGCAGCGGCCGGCTACGGTGCTGGCCGTGAGGGCAAGAAGCCCTGGAACAAAGACGGCGGCAAACCTTGGAGCAAGGACGGCAACAAGCCTTGGCAACGCGGTAACCGCCAACGGGATTTCGAACCGCGTGCCCCCAGGCCGCCAACGAGCGTCGAAACCCCAGTCTTGAGCGCACTGCGCAGTTTGCTGCACCACCCGCAACTGGCGGCGAAAGTCGAGGATGCCAGCCATTTCGCGGATGAAAATCACGTGTACTCGCAGTTGCTGGTGGCGCTGCTAGAGGCGTTGCAAAAAAATCCTCAGCTACGCTCATTACAATTGATTGCGCGTTGGCATGGCACCGATCAGGGCCGTTTGCTGACCGCATTAGCGGAAAAGGAGTGGTTGATCGATGCCGACAACCTTGAACAACAGTTTTTCGACACCATAACCAGCTTGTCGGCGCGCCAGCGTGAGCGCGCCCTCGAGCTGCTGCTCAACAAGGCCCGCCAGGGCCAGCAACTCAGCGCAGAGGAAAAAGACCACCTGCGCAACCTCCTGAACAGCAAGGCGAACGCACAAACCCCGACCTCAAGTGGCGTGTGAGGTCACAGCTCAGGTATAATCCTCGGCTTGTTTTTTGCCCGCCAAGACCTAAGTGGATAGGGTGTTATGTCCGGAAAAGCGCAACAGCAATCTCGTATCAAAGAGTTGATCACCCGCGGTCGTGAGCAGGGCTACCTGACTTACGCGGAGGTCAACGACCACCTGCCGGAGGATATTTCAGATCCGGAACAGGTGGAAGACATCATCCGCATGATCAACGACATGGGGATCAACGTATTCGAGAGTGCCCCGGATGCGGATGCCCTGCTGCTGGCCGAGGCTGATACCGACGAAGCCGCGGCCGAGGAGGCCGCAGCCGCCCTCGCCGCGGTGGAAACCGACATCGGCCGCACCACTGACCCAGTGCGCATGTACATGCGTGAAATGGGCACGGTCGAGCTGCTGACCCGCGAAGGCGAAATCGAAATCGCCAAGCGCATCGAGGAAGGCATCCGCGAAGTGATGAGCGCGATCGCCCACTTCCCGGGCACGGTCGACCACATCCTCAGCGAATACGACCGCGTGACCACCGAAGGTGGCCGCCTGTCCGACGTGCTCAGCGGCTACATCGACCCTGACGACGCCATTGCCGACCCTTCCGAGCCTCCCGCGCCGGTCGACCCCAAGGCAGCCCCGGCCGCCGAGAAGGACGACGACGAAGAAGACGAAGAAAGCAGCGACGACGAAGAAGAAACCGAAAGCGGCCCGGACCCAGAAGTGGCCCGCCAGCGTTTCGGCGCGGTCGCCGACCAGCTCGCGATCACCGTCAAGGTGCTGAAAAAGCACGGCCGTGACAGCAAGGAAGGCATGGCTGAGCTGCTCGGCCTGGCCGAACTGTTCATGCCGATCAAGCTGGTACCAAAGCAATACGAGAACCTCGTGGAGCAGGTACGTGGCTCGCTCGACCGCGTGCGCCAGCAAGAACGCGCCATCATGCAACTGTGTGTGCGTGATGCCCGCATGCCGCGCGCCGACTTCCTGCGCTCGTTCCCGGGCAACGAAGTCGACACCGGCTGGGCCGAGGCACTGGCCGGCGGCAAGGCCAAGTACGCCGAGGCCATCGCGCGCCTGCAGGGCGACATCCAGCGCTGCCAGGAAAAACTCGTGGCACTGCAGCAGGAAACCGGCCTGTCGATCGCCGAGATCAAGGACATCAACCGCCGTATGTCCATCGGTGAGGCCAAGGCCCGCCGCGCCAAGAAGGAAATGGTCGAGGCCAACCTGCGCCTGGTGATCTCGATCGCCAAGAAGTACACCAACCGCGGCCTGCAATTCCTCGACCTGATCCAGGAAGGCAACATCGGCCTGATGAAGGCGGTGGACAAGTTCGAATACCGCCGCGGCTACAAGTTCTCGACCTACGCCACCTGGTGGATCCGCCAGGCGATCACCCGTTCGATCGCCGACCAGGCGCGCACCATCCGTATTCCGGTGCACATGATCGAGACGATCAACAAGCTGAACCGTATTTCCCGCCAGATGCTTCAGGAAATGGGCCGCGAGCCTACCCCTGAAGAGCTCGGCGAGCGTATGGAGATGCCTGAAGACAAGATCCGCAAGGTCTTGAAGATCGCCAAAGAGCCGATCTCGATGGAAACCCCCATTGGCGACGATGAAGACTCCCACCTGGGTGACTTCATCGAAGACAGCACCATGCAGTCGCCGATCGACGTGGCCACCGTTGAAAGCCTCAAGGAAGCGACCCGCGAAGTGCTCTCCGGCCTCACTGCCCGTGAAGCCAAGGTACTGCGCATGCGCTTCGGCATCGACATGAACACTGACCACACCCTTGAGGAAGTGGGCAAGCAGTTCGACGTGACCCGCGAGCGGATCCGCCAGATCGAGGCCAAGGCGCTGCGCAAGCTGCGCCACCCGACCCGCAGCGAACACCTGCGCTCGTTCCTCGACGAGTGATGCGGTAAACAGCCCCTCTTCGGAGGGGCTTTTTTTTGGGTACTGGCCAGCACTGCGCGCATCGCAAAGGGCCAACCGCCACAACGACCGCCGGTCAGCCGCAACCCGCCACGCGCCGGCCCACCTATATCCAGCCCTCCCCACCCCCGCTTACACTGGCCGCCACGCGTTTACCCACCACGAGGCCGCCATGCCCGGTATTACGGCCCTGTTGTTGCTTGCCTGCCTGCTTTTGCTGATCACCGCATTGGCGGTGGTACTGCGCGCCAACCGCAGGCTGCGGGTCGAAAGCCAACGGCGCAAAGCCCTTGAAATAGAGCTGAGCACCCGCGAACAACACTACCGCGGCATGATCGAAAGCCTCTCGGCGGTGGCTTGGGAGTCCGACCCGAAAACCTACCGCTTCAGCTACGTATCGCCCCAGGCCGAAGCCCTGCTGGGCTACCCGCTCAGCGCCTGGCACAAACTCGACTTCTGGCAGCGCATCGTGCACCCCGACGACCGCGCCTGGGCCGAGCGCTACTGCGCCGAAGAGACCGCCGCCGGGCGCAACCACAGCCTCGACTACCGGGTGCTGGCCGAGAACGGCCGGATATTCTGGGTGCGCGACCTGGTCACCCTCAGCCAGGAAAACGGCCGCACGGTAATGCGCGGGCTAATGATGGACATCAGCGAACACCACCGCACCGAAGAAAAACTGCGCCAGGCCGCCACGGTGTTCGAAAGCACCGCCGAAGGCGTGATGATCACCGACATCCACCAGCGCATCAGCGCGGTGAACCGCGCCTTTACCGAACTCACCGGCTTCAACGAAGCCGAAGCCTTGGGCAAAACCCCGCGGCTGATCGCCTCTGGCGAGCACGATACGGCGTTTTTCGCCACCCTCTGGCACCGCCTGGCGGCCGAGGGCCACTGGCAGGGGGAAATCCTCAATCGGCGCAAGAACGGCGACCCCTTCACCTGCTGGCTGACCATCAGCGCCGTGCGCAACGCCGAGCGGGCGATCACCCACTTCGTGGCGGTGTTCGCCGACATCTCCAGCCTCAAGCATGCACAGGCCCGGCTCGACTACCAAGCCCACCACGACCCCCTCACCGGGCTGCCCAACCGCACCCTGTTCGAAGAGCGCCTGAACGCCGCCCTGGCCAGCGAGCACGGCATGGCCCGCGGCGCGCTGTTGTTTCTTGACCTCGACCGCTTCAAGCACATCAACGACAGCCTCGGCCACCCGGTCGGCGACCTGCTGCTCAAAGGCATTGCGCAGCGCTTGCACAGCCAGGTGCGCGCCGGCGACACCCTGGCCCGGCTGGGCGGCGATGAGTTCATCCTGCTGGTGCCCGACGCCACCGACACCCGCCTGGCCGAGCGCTGCGCCGAACAGCTGCTCGACTGCTTCACGGCGCCGTTCCAGGCCGGCGAGCATGAGTTCTTCACCAGCGTGAGCATCGGCATCAGCCTGTACCCCGACGACGGCCGCGACGTCGCCACCCTGGTGAAGAACGCCGACGCGGCGATGTACCGCGCCAAGGCCAAGGGCCGCAACCGCATCGAATGCTACACCCACGACCTCACCACCCAGGCCAAGGCGCGCATCGAGTTGGAACAGGAACTGCGCCGGGCGTTGGAGCGCGGCGAGCTGTCGTTGCGCTACCAGCCCAAGTTCTGCCTGGCCGACCACCGCCTGGCCGGCGCCGAGGCGTTGATCCGCTGGCGCCACCCGGTGCTGGGGGACATCCCGCCCGAGCGCTTCGTCGCCCTGGCCGAAGAAAACGGCATGATCCTGCAGCTCGGCGACTGGGTGATGGAACAAGCCTGCGCGCAGTTGCAGCATTGGCGCGGCACGCCGTTCGGGCCGCTGTCGGTCAACCTCAGCGGCCGCCAGTTGCGCCAACCCAACCTGCCCGCGCGCATCGAAGAACTGCTGCAACGCTACGCCCTCGACCCGAAGCAACTGCAGATCGAAATCACCGAAACCTTCCTGATGAACCGCACCGAAGAAGCCCTCGCCGTGCTGCACCAGCTCAAGCGCCTGGGTGTGGAATTGGCCATTGATGACTTCGGCACCGGTTATTCATCGCTCAGCTACCTGAAAACCTTGCCCCTCGACACCCTGAAGATCGACCAATCGTTCGTGCGCGGCCTGCCAGCGGACACCGACGACGCCGCCATCGTGCGCGCGATCATCGCCCTGGGCCACAGCCTGGACCTCACCGTGGTCGCCGAAGGCGTCGAAACCCCGGCCCAACGCCACTTCCTCGCCCGCGAAGGTTGCGAGCAGATCCAGGGCTACCTGCTCAGCCCACCGCTGACCGCCGAGGCGTTCGAAGCACGCTTTCTGCAACCCCCGGTAATGACTTTTATGGATGGCACTGCCCGCCAGTCGTCGTTATAATCCGCGGCCAGTCAGGGCCTATAGCTCAGTTGGTTAGAGCAGAGGACTCATAATCCTTTGGTCCACGGTTCGAGTCCGTGTGGGCCCACCAGACGGAAAAAAGCCGCGCACCGCGCGGCTTTTTTGCATTTTGCCGGTAGCCCAGCCCAATGCCCACGGCAGCCGCCGCTCCCCGTTTTGGCCAGAACCGGGTGCATGCTATGTTCGTGAGCAACAGGAGATCGTGAATGTTGTTGCCCCGCTTTCCCGCCACCCGCTTCCAAGGGTCGAAACGAAAGATACTTCCTGAGCTTGCCGAACTTCTTCACGCGGAACCCTGCAACTCGATCATCGATCTTTACTCAGGTTCTGGCATCGTCTCGCTGCTGTTTCGGTTCATGGGCAAGCGCGTGCTGGCCAACGACTACCTCCGCTACAACCAGAATACCGCGCGGCTGTTCCTCAGCCACACCGCTGAAGACTTCAAGGGCCTCACCGCGGAGGCCGACCTGGCCTACCTTCTCAACCACCGTGAAAGCACCTTCAAAAGCACGGTGGCCGAGGCCTTTGCCGGTATTTACTTCAAAGACGCTGAAAACCTAGAAATCGATAACTTCTGCCAGAACATCCAGGGTTTTTCCGGTTTCAAAAAGGCGCTTTACACGTATGCGGTCGGCCAGGCGCTGATCAAAAAACGCCCCTACAACCTGTTTCACCGGGCCAACCTCGACATGCGCCTGAAGGATGTAAAACGTTCGTTCGGCAACGCCAAAACCTGGGAAACCGCCACCCAGGTGCACGCCCTCAAATGCATTCAGGAACTGGCACGCTTCCCCAGCCCCGAAGGGCAGGCGCATCAAGCGCTGCGGGTAGACACGGCCAACCTGGCGCCACTGCCGGTTGACTACGATGTGGTCTATCTCGACCCGCCCTACATGAACGACAAGTCCGTGCCGGTCAACTACTCGAACTTCTACCATTTCCTCGAAGGCTTGTGCGACTACTCACTGTTCCAGCACGGCGACGCCCGTTACCCACACCGCCCCATCGTCAACCTCGGCAGCCCCTGGCACAAAAAAGCCTCGGCGCTCGACAACATCGGCGCGATTTGCCGGCACTTTTCCCAGTCCAGGCTGGTGATGAGCTATCGCAGCGACGGCACCCCCACCCCGGCGGAAATCCAGGCGGCGATGCAGGCTTGCGGCCGGCAGGTAGAAATCCGCACCGTGAGGGGCTACCAGTACGCGCTGAGCAAGAACACCGGCAACGAAGAAATCTTCATCGTGGCCAGGTAAACACCTGGCCAATGCAAAAGGCCTTAGAGGAACCTGGCGAAATCAGGATGGCCGTGCAACTCGGCGGCGTTACTGATCTCGCGGCTGTAATGCTCGTACTGTGACCAGTAGAAATCGCAAGCCGCCTTGGCTTGGCTGAAGGCCGAGAATGGCCCGCGCGCGGTGGCGAAGCCCTCGGGCGCCTTGAGTTTGATCGAGCCGATATTCGCCGTGTTGCCACTGCCGGCGCGCAGGCCAACGATGTCGGTTTTATCCCGAATGAAGATCGTTTGCAGGTCATAGGGGCACTGGATGTCCCCCACTTGCGGGATATTGCTCAGGTCATACTCTTCAAACGCATCGTTACGGCTGTAGATGAAGCCGATGACCCAGTGGTCGGTGTAGGTGGAATAGGGATACAGAATGTTCTTGGTGTTGTTCCTGATGAACGACTTATAACTTCCCAAGGTGAATACCATCCACCGGTCTTGGTAATGGTAGGTCGTTTTAATGTCGATGGCGATCCGTTGCCGCACCTCACCCCAGGCGTCGAACAGGGTCAAGGTAAAATCAGGGTAGGTGGTCTGGTTGGCATTGGCGACGACAAAACCGTGGTCCTTGGCGATAGAGCGCAATACCGGGCTGGATAACCGCTCGAACACCGTGCTGATGACTTTGGTGTCTGAATCGATGGGGTAAACCCGGTTTTGCTCGTCGATAAAACCCTGAATTTCCCAGGTCCAATCCTGCGTGTACGCAAAAAACGCGCGCTCGAAGTCCTTTAAGGTAATCACTACTGCTCCTAAGGGTTTAACGACAAAACAGCTATTGGGCTACAACCCACCCTGCGCGTGGTACCCCACCCCCAACGCGGTCAGTAACGACAGCGGCAACACGACGGTGTCGAACAGCGCGCTGGCGGGTAGGTCCAGCCCGGGCAGGCCAGGGGCTTCGGCGCCAAAGCGCTGTTGGGCGCAGCAGCCGCCCTGCAGGGCGTAGAGGTCTAGCCGGGTGCCGGCGTAGACGATCGGCGCGCCGGGCTTGGCGGCGTCGAGGGTGCGCAGGCTGGCGCAGCCACTGAGCAGCGCCAGCACCAGGGCGTAGAGGGTGGCCTTATTCATCGCCGCCCACGTGGTGCTCACCCCAGCGGGGCAGCATGTCTTGCGGGATGTCGAGCAGGTTGAGGATGCGCGCCACCACGAAATCGACCAGGTCGTCGAGGGTTTGCGGTTGGTGATAGAAGCCTGGCGAGGCCGGCAGGATGGTTGCGCCGAGGTTGGACAACTTGAGCATGTTCTCCAGGTGGATGCTCGAGTACGGCGCTTCGCGCGGCACCAGGATCAACTGGCGGCGCTCTTTGAGGGCGACGTCGGCGGCGCGCTCGATCAGGTTGTTGCAGGCGCCGGTGGCGATCGCTGAGAGCGTGCCGGTGGAGCACGGCACCACCACCATCGCCGCGGGCGCGCCAGAGCCGGAGGCGACCGGGGCCATCCAGTCTTCCTTGCCGTACACGCGGATCTGCCCGTTGGCGGCGCCGGTGTATTCGGTGAGGAAGGCCTGCATCATCTGCGGCTTGGCCGGCAGGGTCACGTCCGTTTCGGTGGCCAGCACCAATTGCGCGGCCTTCGAAATCAGAAAGTGCACCTCGCGGTCTTCACTGACCAGGCAGTCGAGCAGGCGCAGGCCATACTGCGCGCCCGAGGCGCCGGTCATGGCCAGGGTCACGCGTTGCGGGCCGGTCATTGCAGGGCCTCGGCGAGCTTATGGTGCAGGCCGCCGAAACCGCCGTTGCTCATGATCACCACATGGCTGCCCGGGGTGGCCTGGGCCTTGACCTGTTCGATGATCGCCTCGAGGCTGCTGGCCACCGTGGCCGGCACCTCACACTGGGCGGCGGTGGCGGCCAGGTCCCAGCCGAGGTTGGGCGGGGCGTACCAGATCACCTGGTCGGCGGCGCGCACGCTCTCCGGCAGGCCGTCGCGGTGGGCGCCGAGCTTCATGGAATTCGAACGCGGCTCGATGATGGCGATCACCGGCGCCTGGCCCACCTGCTTGCGCAGGCCGTCGAGGGTGGTGGCGATGGCCGTGGGGTGGTGGGCGAAGTCGTCGTACACGGTGACCCCGCGCACTTCGGCGATCTTCTCCATGCGCCGCTTGACGCTCTTGAAGGCATTCAGGCCGCTGATGCCCAAGGCCGGCACCACGCCGACATGGCGGGCCGCGGCCAGGGTGGCCAGGGCGTTGGCGACGTTGTGCTGGCCGGTCAGGCCCCAGTGCACTTCGCCCTGGGCCTGGCCGTCGAACAGCACCTCGAAGTGCGAGCCGTCGGCGGCCAGCAGGCGCGCCTGCCACTGCCCGCCCGCGCCGGTGGTTTGCACCGGGGTCCAGCAGCCCATCTCGAGCACCCGGCTCAGCGCCGGCTCGGTGGTGGGGTGGATGATCAAACCTTCGCTGGGGATGATCCGCACCAGGTGGTGAAACTGCCGCTCGATGGCCGGCAGGTCGGGGAAAATATCCGCGTGGTCGAATTCCAGATTATTCAAAATCGCGGTGCGCGGGCGGTAGTGCACGAACTTCGAGCGTTTGTCGAAGAAGGCGCTGTCGTACTCGTCGGCTTCAACCACGAAGAACGGCGTATCGCCCAGCCGCGCACTGACCGCGAAGTTCTGCGGCACGCCGCCGATGAGAAACCCCGGTGCCATGCCGGCGTGCTCGAGCACCCAGGCGAGCATGCTGCTGGTGGTGGTTTTGCCGTGGGTGCCGGCCACGGCCAGCACCCAGCGGCCTTGCAGCACGTGGTCGGCCAGCCATTGCGGGCCAGACACATAGCGCAGGCCGGTGTTGAGCACATATTCCACCGCCGGGTTGCCGCGCGACAGCGCGTTGCCGATCACCACCAGGTCGGGGGCTGGGTCCAGGTGGGCGGGCTCGTAGCCCTGCATCAATTCGATGCCCTGGGCTTGCAGCTGGGTGCTCATCGGCGGGTAGACGTTGGCGTCGGAGCCCGTGACGCGATGGCCCTGCTCCTTGGCCAGCACGGCCAGCGACCCCATGAAGGTGCCGCAGATACCAAGAATGTGAATATACATGTTCGACCTCGGGAAACCTCGCCGCAGGGTAGCCCAGGCGGCGAAAAATCTCACGCGGTCATTGCCGGCTGAGGCCGTGGCGGTGCAGTTTGCGGTACAGCGTATTGCGGCTGATGCCCAGCCGCTGGGCGACCCGGGTCATGTGCCAGCGCTCTTGCTCGAGCGCCTGCAGCAAGGCGCTGCGCTCGGCGTCGGCCAGGGGCGCCGTGGCCGCCGGCGCGGGCTGGGCCTGGCGCAGGTCGGCGGGCAAATCGGCCAGTTCGATGCGCCCACCCTCGCTGAGGGCCACCCCGGTGCGCAGCACGGTCTTGAGCTGGCGCACGTTGCCTGGCCAGCCATGGGCCAACAGCGCTTCGCGGGCCTCGGGCGCCAGTTGCATGCCCGGCGCCAGTTGGCCAAGCAGGTGCTCGATCAGCGCTGGTTTGTCGTCTCGCTCGCTCAGCGGCGGCAGCTCGATGGCCAGCCCGGCCAGGCGATAGTAGAGGTCTTCGCGGAAGGCGCCACTGGCGACCCGGGCGGTAAGGTCCTGATGGGTGGCGCTGATCAAGCGCACGTCCAGCGGCTGCGGCACGCCGCCCAGGGGCACCACGTGGCGGTCTTCGAGCACCCGCAGCAGGCGGGTTTGCAGGGGCAGCGGCATGTCGCCGATTTCATCGAGCAGCAGGGTGCCGCCGTTGGCTTCGAGCAGCTTGCCGCGCATGCCGTCTTTGCTGGCGCCGGTAAAGCTGCCGGCGCGGTAGCCGAACAGCTCGCTTTCGATCAGGCTTTCCGGGATGGCCGCGCAGTTCAGCGCCACGAACGGTTGGCTGGCGCGTTCGCTGGCCTCGTGCACGGCGCGGGCGAAGGCCTCTTTGCCCACCCCGGTCTGGCCCTGGATCAACAACGGCACGTCGTGCTGGTACACCTTCAGGGCGCGGCGGTAATGGGCCGCCACCCGCGCGTCGGCCAGGCACCAGGCCGAGGCCGCCGCCGGCGCGCTGGGTGCCGGCGCGGGGCTGGCCAAGCGCCGGGCCAGCGGCGCCGCGCCGCGCACGCAGGCATAGAGCAAATGCCCGCCCTGGCGGCGCAACGGCCAGCGCGCCAGGCTTTGATCGCTGGCGCGGCCGAGCAGCTCGCTCAGGCGGCAATCGAACAGGGTTTCAACGTTAAGGCCGTGCACGGCTTCGCGGCTGAGGTGCAGCAAATTCAGCCCGCCGGGGTTGATCGCCAGTACCTGGCCGGCGCCGTCGAACGCCAGCAGGCCCTCGCCGAACAAGCCCGGGGCCTCGGCCTGCAGGTGGAAGCGCAACAGCCAGTGGCGCTCGAAATGGCGCATGAAGTAGGCGCTCTCGATGGTTTTCGCCGCCAGGTTGACCAGGGTCATGGTGTGAAACTGGCTTTGCCGCGAGGCCTGCTGGCGCGCCGACGACACGTCCAGCACCGCCAGCAGCTCGCCGGCGGGGTCGAACACCGGGCTGGCGGAGCACGTGAGCCCGGTGTGGCGGCCGCGAAAATGCTCGGCCTGGTGGATGGTCAAGGCCTGGCGCTCGACCAGGCAGGTGCCGATGCCGTTGGTGCCCTCGCGCGCCTCGCTCCAGTCGGCGCCCAGCCACAGGCCGGCGCGCTCGAACACCGGGCGCTCGCTGGCGGCGGTAATGCAGTTGAGGATCACCCCGCAGGCGTCGGTGAGCAGTACCGCATGGCCGGCGCCGCTCAGTTGCAGGTGCAATTGGTTCATCTGGCCGTCGGCCACTTGCAGCACCCGCTGCAGGCGCTCGCGGCCTTCGAGCACGCGGGCATGCTCCAGCACCGTGGGCGCCAGCATCTGCGCCGGGTCCAGGTGGTGCTCGAGCAGGCAGCGCCGCCACGAGCGGGCAATCGAAGGGTCGCTGGCCGCGGTCACGGCGTGGCCCTGGGCGGCAGTGATGACGTTCCGCGCATGGCGGCTCAAATGATCGCTGTGCATATTCTTATGGTTTCTTGGCGGGTCCTGCCCAGCATGGGCCGAACGCCGCGCGTTGGCAAATACGCCGAGCGCAGCGGCAAAAGCGCAACAGTTTGTCACCCACGGTTGTGCCACAAACGGTACAACCGGCCACCGTCGGTAGCCCAACGGGCGCGCAAGGCGGGCTTGGCCTACGCTGGCCCATGCTTTGCTCTACGCTTATTAGCGCAACAGCGCGTGTGCTCATCAAAGAACAAGACCAGGAGACACCTACCATGCGTTACGCACACCCCGGCACCGAAGGCGCCAAGGTTTCCTTCAAGGCCCGCTACGGCAATTACATCAATGGCGAATTCGTAGCGCCGGTAGAAGGCCAGTACTTCACCACCACCTCGCCGATCAACGGCAAGCCCATCGCGGAATTCCCCCGCTCCACTGCCAAAGACATCGACAAAGCACTAGACGCCGCCCACGCGGCCGCCGAAGCCTGGGGCAGCACCGCTGTACAGGCGCGCTCGCTGGTGCTGCTGAAAATCGCCGACCGTATCGAGCAACACCTCGAAACCCTGGCCATCACCGAAACCTGGGACAACGGCAAGGCCATCCGCGAAACCCTCAACGCCGACATCCCGCTGGCCGCGGACCACTTCCGCTACTTCGCCGGCGCCCTGCGCGCCCAGGAAGGCACCGCCTCGGAAATCGACGCCGGCACCGTGGCCTACCACATCCATGAACCGCTGGGCGTGGTTGGGCAGATCATCCCGTGGAACTTCCCGATCCTGATGGCCGCCTGGAAGCTGGCGCCGGCGCTGGCCGCGGGCAACTGCGTGGTGCTCAAGCCGGCCGAGCAAACCCCGCTGGGGATTACCGTGCTGGTCGAGCTGATCGGCGACCTGCTGCCGCCGGGCGTGCTCAATGTGGTGCAGGGCTTCGGCAAAGAAGCCGGTGAAGCGCTGGCCACCAGCAAGCGCATCGCCAAGATCGCCTTCACCGGTTCCACCCCGGTGGGCTCGCACATCCTCAAGTGCGCGGCGGAGAACATCATCCCCAGCACCGTGGAGCTGGGCGGTAAGTCGCCGAACATTTTCTTCGAAGACATCATGCAGGCCGAGCCGAAGTTCATCGAGAAGGCGGCCGAAGGCGTGGTGCTGGCGTTCTTCAACCAGGGCGAAGTGTGCACCTGCCCGTCGCGGGTGCTGGTGCAAGAGTCGATCTACCCGGCGTTCATGAAGGAAGTGATGAAAAAGGTCGAGCAGATCAAACGCGGCGACCCGCTCGACACCGACACCATGATCGGCGCCCAGGCCTCGGAGCAGCAGTTCGACAAAATCCTCTCCTACCTGGAAATCGCCAAGCAGGAGGGCGCCGAGTTGCTCGCCGGCGGCCAGGTGCACAAGCTCGAGGGTGACCTGGCCACGGGTTATTACATCCAGCCGACCCTGCTCAAGGGCAACAACAAGATGCGCGTGTTCCAGGAAGAAATCTTCGGCCCGGTGGTCAGCGTGACCACCTTCAAGGACGAAGCCGAAGCCCTGGCGATCGCCAACGACACCGAGTTCGGCCTCGGCGCCGGCGTATGGACCCGCGACATCAACCGTGCCTACCGCATGGGCCGCGGGATCAAGGCCGGCCGTGTGTGGACCAACTGCTACCACCTGTACCCGGCCCATGCCGCATTCGGCGGCTACAAGAAGTCCGGCATCGGCCGGGAAACCCACAAGATGATGCTCGACCACTACCAGCAGACCAAAAACCTGCTGGTGAGCTATGACATCAACCCGCTTGGGTTCTTCTAGGCCTGGCGGGAGTTGCAAGTAGCAAGCGGCAAGCGCGTGTAGGGGCTTGCCGCTTGCGGCTTTTGGCTTGCCCGCTACCGCGCAGCGCTCTAGGCTGGCTCTATTCCACCTGTGTCTTTGGAGTTCGGCCCATGCGTATCGTACAAGCGACCCTTGAGCACCTGGACCTGATTGCCCCGCTGTTCGTCAAATACCGCGAGTTTTATGGCGAACTGCCCTACCCTGACACCTCCCGGGCCTTTCTCGAAAAGCGCCTGCGGCGCAAAGAGTCGGTGATCTACCTGGCCTTCCCCGACGACGACGACAGCCGCCTGCTCGGCTTTTGCCAGCTGTACCCCAGTTATTCGTCGCTCTCGCTCAAGCGGGTGTGGATCCTCAACGACGTGTACGTGGCCGAAGACGCCCGCCGCCAGTTGGTGGCCGACCATCTGATGCGTACCGCCAAGCAGATGGCCAAGCAAAGCCACGCGGTGCGCATGCGCGTGTCGACCAGCAGCGACAACGCGGTGGCGCAGAAGGTGTACGAGTCGATCGGCTTTCGCGAAGACACCGAATTCAAGAATTATGTGTTGCCGATCAACAGTGACTGAAATGCCACGGGCCGTCGCTCTATAATGCGAACCTTGCGCCTGCATTCTGCCAGGCGCGCCAAACAGGTGACGCACATGGACTTCAACCCCCTGGACCTTATCCTGCATCTGGACGTGTACCTCGGCATGGCCGTGGCGCAGTACGGGGTATGGATTTACGCCATCCTGTTCGCGGTGATCTTCTGCGAAACCGGCCTGGTGGTCACGCCCTTCCTGCCGGGCGATTCGTTGTTGTTCATCGGTGGCGCCATCGCCGCCGGCGGTGGCATGGACCCTTGGCTGCTGGCCGCGCTATTGATGGCCGCGGCCATTCTCGGTGACAGCACCAACTACGTGATCGGCCGCACCTTGGGCGAAAAACTCTTCAGCAACCCGCATTCGAAGGTGTTCCGCCACGATTACCTGGAACAGACCCACGCCTTCTATGAGCGCCACGGCGGCAAAACCGTCACCCTGGCGCGGTTCCTGCCGATCCTGCGCACCTTCGCGCCGTTCGTGGCCGGCATGGGCAAGATGCACTACCCGCGCTTTCTGTTCTTCAGCGTGGCCGGCACCGTGGCCTGGGTCGGCGGGCTGGTGGCGTTGGGCTTCTTCTTTGGCAACGTGCCGTTCATCAAGCAACACCTCACGCTGTTGATCCTGGCGATCATCGTGCTGTCGTTGCTGCCGGTGATCATCGGCGTAGTGCGCTCGCGCGCCGGCCGCGCGGCGCCGTCACGCTGATGGGCTGGTTCAGCGCCTGGCGCCGGCGCCGTGCGCTGGCCCGGCACCCGATCAGCGACACGCTGTGGGCCCAGGCCCGCGCCGGGTTGCCGATCCTCGA
Organism: Pseudomonas sp. NPDC007930; assembly: GCF_042958985.1. Taxonomy (NCBI): domain Bacteria; kingdom Pseudomonadati; phylum Pseudomonadota; class Gammaproteobacteria; order Pseudomonadales; family Pseudomonadaceae; genus Pseudomonas; species Pseudomonas sp. NPDC007930. Next base: position 74,649 of record NZ_JBIBKC010000012.1, on the reverse strand, counting down.
CGGGCTCAGCGCCGAGCAGGACGCCCTGCTGCGCGAGCGCTCGGCGCTGTTCCTGCACGCTAAAACCCTCAGCGCCCTACCCGGGGTTGAGCTGGACGACACCGGCCGGGTGTACCTGGCAGCCCAGGCGCAACTGCCGTTGCTGGGCCTGCCGGAGCTGAACTGGTACCAGGGTTTCCATGAGATCGTGCTCTACCCGGACGACTTCCTCAGCCCGCAGCGCTACCGCGACGGCAGTGGCGTGGAGCATGAGTGGGATGCCGAACACAGCGGCGAAGCCTGGCATCAGGGCCCGGTGATCATGGCCTGGCCCGGGGTGCTTGCCAGTGGCGAATGGGAGGCTTACAACCTGGTGATCCACGAATTGGCGCACAAGCTCGACATGCTCAGCGGCGCGGCCAATGGCCTGCCGCCGCTGCACAGCGACATGCGCGTACAGGCCTGGGCCGATGCCATGCAGGGCGCCTACAACGACCTCAACGCACAGTTGGACGCCAACCCCGACGGCGAAACCGCCATCGACCCCTATGCCGCGGAAAACCCCGCGGAGTTCTTCGCGGTGACCAGCGAATACTTCTTCAGCGCGCCCGACCTGCTGGTCGAGGCCTACCCCCAGGTGTACGCGCAATTGCGGCTGTTCTACCGGCAAGATCCGCTCGCGCGCCTGCGCCAGGCCAGCGCCACCCCGGCTAACGCCAACCCCCAGCACTAAAGCGCGCCAGCACGGTCCGATCCGTGGCACACACCGGCGTATCAGCCTATAATCGCCGCCACTTTCGCCGGTAACGGCCAAAACGATCCGACTGATTAACGGGGGCAACACCCATGAGCTACAGCAAGATCCCTGCGGGCAAGGACCTGCCGAACGACATCTACGTCGCTATCGAAATCCCTGCCAACCACGCGCCGATCAAATACGAAATCGACAAAGACAGCGACGCGCTGTTCGTCGACCGCTTCATGGCCACCCCGATGTTCTACCCGGCCAACTATGGCTACATCCCCAACACCCTGGCCGACGACGGCGACCCCCTCGACGTGCTGGTGGTCACCCCTTACCCGGTCGCGCCAGGCGCGGTGATCCGCGCGCGCCCGGTGGGCGTGCTGCACATGGACGACGAAAGCGGCGGCGACGCCAAGGTACTGGCCGTACCACACGACAAACTCAGCCAGCTGTACGTTGACGTGAAAGAGTACACCGACCTGCCAGCCCTGCTGCTGGAGCAGATCAAGCACTTCTTCGAGAACTACAAAGACCTCGAAAAAGGCAAGTGGGTGAAGGTCAAGGGCTGGGCCGACGCCGACGCCGCGCGCGCCGAAATCACCAAAGCCGTGGCCGCCTACAAGGGCTGATGCCACAGCGGTGAGGGGCCGCGGGTAAAACTCCACTGGCCAAGCCTGGCCTGGGTTTGTATCATCGCGCCCCACACCACGGCCCTCGCGGCCGTTGGCGGTACCGCCCTATCGCGGCAGTGCCGCTCCGCTTTCTCGGCCTTGCGCCGAACCTGTTAACGGCGGGTGCGGGCTATCACAAATAGCTCAAACCCGTCCGCAAGAAGCCGGCCACAAGCCGGCTTTTTAGTGCCTGTGATTCAAGCCCCCTCGCCCGGCACAGCCGTAATGCTGTTCACTTAAGCAATTTCACGGTTTATGGAAGAGATCAATCTGTAAGCTCTTCTGATTTTGTGCATGAGCTTCAGGGCCCTTCGCCCGGCACAGCCGGCCTCCCACCAGATTTGTGTAAGTACTTGATTTACTGGGCAACACAGAACCCGTGGGAGGCCGGCTGTGCCGGGCGATAGGTCCTGAAGCGCATGCACAAAATCCGCAGAGCTCACAAATTGATCCCTTGCATGAAGCTCTGAAGTTGCCGATCCCGATCCGCCCCCGAAAAGTGATAGCGCAATCAAATCATTGTTGTACGACGACACATAACGTATAACAAAGACTATTGACGGCCAGCCACCCCCTGCCCTGGCCGCTCTAAAACAATCCTATCCCGCCGCTCAAGAGGGCACCGAACAACTCAACCCCGCGCCACCACAGCCCTGAACCAGGGTTGTAATACAACAGCCCCTTCTGAGCCAAACGTTCCGGAGACCCCATGGACACAAGAATAATAATCATCCTGTGCCTGACGGCCGGCTACTTCGTCGTCATGTCGCTGATCGGTTACACCGTGCGCAAGCACGCCAAGAGCAGTGAAGGTTTTACCAGTGGTGGGCGCAGTTTCCCGCCGTTTCTGATCGGTGCGCTGCTGCTGTCTGAGTTCATCGGCAGCTCGGTGAGCATCGGCACCGCGCAAAAGGGTTTCGAGGCGGGTATCTCCGCGGCCTGGAACCTGGTGGCGCTATCGTTGGGTTTTTTGTTGCTGGCCCTGGTGCTGGCGCGTAAGTACCGCGAAACCGGGCTCAACACGATCTCTGGCATCCTCGCGCAGAATTACGGCCAGGGCACCCGCTACGCCGCCTCGGTGCTGACCATCTTCGCCCTGGGCATCGTCTCGGTGGCCTTGTACGCCAGCGGCGGCGCGGTGCTGGCCGCCGTGCTGGGCATCGACAAGCGCCTGGCGGTGATCCTCGTCGGGGTGATCACGGTGTTCTACGTCAGCCTCGGCGGCATGCGCTCGGTGGTGTACACCAACTTCGTGCACGCCTCGGTCAAGTACATCGGCATCATGTTCGCCCTGGCCTTCGCCCTCAACGCCACCGGCGGCATCGGCGCGATGCAGGCACGCTTGCCGGCGATGATGTTCGACACCACCGGTGTGGGTTGGGGGCAAATCTTTGCCTGGATGATCGGCGGCATCGGCTCGATCTTCGCCACCCAGTACGTGATCCAGGCCTTGGTGAGCACCCCGGATGAAAAAACCTCGCGCCGCGCCTGCTACTACGTGTCGTCGCTGATGATCCCCTTCGGCCTGGCCGCCGCGGTGATCGGCATGAGCAGCGCGTTTCTCTACCCCGGGATCAAGTCGATCGACGCCTTCCCCGCGCTGATCGCGCACATGCCCACCCTGCCCGCCGCGCTGGTGGTGATCGGCTTGGCGGGCGCGCTGTTCGGGGGGATTTCGGCCAACACCCTGGCCTCTGCCACCCTGGCCCTGAAAGACTTCTACGACCCGTTCTTCAACCGCGAGAACAACGACCGCAAGTCGGTGCTGTTCGTGAAGCTGGCGATCGTGGTGATCGGCATCCTGCCGTTGGTGCTGGCGCTGTACGCCGACAAGATTCTGCTGATTGCCTTCCTCGGCAAAGCGCTGCGCGCCACCCTGGCGGTGATCGTGCTGATGTGCTTTTACGCGCCACGCTTTGGTTCGCCGAAAGGCGCGCTGTGGGGGGTGATCCTCTCGGTGATCTCGACCATCGGCTGGTTCCTGGCGGGCAACCCCTACGGGATCGACAGCTCCTACTTCGCCCTGTTCGCGCCCCTGCTGACGATGGCCATCGCGCAGATTTTCAAGGGGCCGGACCCTCAACCGGTGCCGAGCCAGGCCCGCCACTGAAGGCCTCCCAGCCCGGCGCCGCGCCAGGCGCCGGCCACCGGCTGAGCACCTCGTGGATGGCGGCGTCGAGCGGGTAGCCGGCGGCGAGAATCTCGGCGAACTGCTTGAGCGTGGCGAACGGCATGTCGGCCTCCAGCGCCCGCACCATCAGGCGCCGCGAGGCCATCCAGGCCTTGGGCTCGCCCACCCCGGCCCAGTCTTCACTGCGGTGGGCGAAGGTGGCCCAGGCCACGCTGCCGGGGGTGTTTTCGTCGATGCCGAACAACTCTGCCAGCACCATGCCCAGCGCCCCGGCCGGCTGCGGCTCGGGGCGGCGCCAGCTTTTCAGTTCCAGCGCCTCGCGGCGAGCGCGCTCGAGCAGGCGCCGCAGCTTGCCGGGCAGGGTCGCCGACGCCTTGGCGCGGTTGTAGTAGGTGCGGTTGGCCAGGCTCGCGGCGTCGCGCACCACCCGCCAGATGGCCGACCACAGCTGCGCCACGCTGTAGTGCTCGAGCCCGGCGCGCAGGGCGCTGCGCACCTCGGCCAGCTCATCGGCGTACAGCTCATGCTGGTAGATCGCGCACTGGGTATTGAAGTACGCCATGCAGTCGGCTTCGGCGTAGTCGAGCCAGAGGTCGTACAGCCGCGGCGCGTCGTTGAAGCTGCGCCGGTGGTAGGCCGCCAGCAGCGTGTCGATGTGCCCCGGCGCCAGCCCGGGTTGCAGCTCGAAAGCGCGCTGGTTCACCTTCACCCGCAGCGCGTCGCCGTCGAGGTAGTAAGTGCCTGGCGCGGCGTGGGCCGGCGCCTCCATGAGCACACCGGCCTGGTGCAGGCGCTCGATGAAATGCCCGACGTGGGCTGGCGCCAGGGCTTTGCAGTCGTGCCCGGAAAACCCCCCAGCCGCCAGCCGTGGGGCGATCGCCGTATTCAGCGCCAGCAGCAGCACGGCGGTGTCATCGGTGACCGTGGCGTAGTCCGCCGGGACCGGTGGGCGAGCTTGCATATAAGCACATAGCCGCTCGGCAAGGCGCTGCTCGGCCTGGGCGCGGGCCTCGCGCTTGGCGCTTTCTATTTTTTCCTCGCAGGCCTGGCAATGCCGTGGGCTGCGCTGGGGCTGGGCGCGGGCGGCGCTGCGGGTGGTGATCAGCACCGCTTCGGCGCAACGCGGGCAGCGCTGGTTGAGGTCGAGCACCCGGCACTGCTCGCGCACATACTGGGTGACCTGGGCGGGGCTGGTGAAGTTACGGAAGGGCAGCAACGCGGCCACTTTTTCGAGGAACTGGCCGTCTTCGCCCGTGGCCCAGTAACGGTGGATCAAGGCGACGGCATCGGGGGCGTCACACAGCAATTGCAGTTCGAGGTTCATGAGGGGGCGGGCTCCGGCGCGCGGTCAAGGGTACCGCCTAGCACCATAACGGCCGGGCACCGGGGGCTTCTATCAGACGATTCCGAACGCGCTGTAGGAATGTTTACCGTTTGCTCTGGAACGGCAGCGCCGCGCCCAACACCGCGGCCTCGGTACGGGTGGCCACCCCCAGCGCCTTGAGAATGGCCGACACATGCAAGCGCACGGTGAAGGGGGAAATCGCCAGGGCCCGGGCGATTTCCTTGTTGGTCTTGCCCTCGCACACGCCCTGCAACACCTGCTGCTGGCGTTCGGTCAGGGCCGCGGTGGGCGCGGCCACGCTGAACGGCTCGGCCTGGCTGCGGCACACCAGCGCCTGCCCTTGGGCGATGGCCAGCAGCGCCTGGCAAAAGCGCTCAGCGGCCACCCCCTTGCCGATAAAGCCATTGGCGCCCGCCGCCATCACCTGGCGCACCACCGGCCACTGCTCCAGCATCGACACCACCACCAGCACCGCGCGCGGGTAGGCCTGGCGCATGCAAGCCACTTGCTGGGGGCCGTCCAGCCCGGGGAAGCACAGGTCTAGCACGAGCATCCGCAACGCCGCGCCATCGCCTGCCAGCGCGCGCACTTCATCGATTGACCCAGCCTGATGGATGGCCGCCGCCGGCATCATGCGTTTAACATTGCGCGCCACACCCTCGCGGAACAGAGGGTGGTCATCGGCAACGATGATCATGCCCGCCATGGGCACGCCCACCCAGCCAAAGGACTGCCGCGCCATGCCCGCCAGCAAGCACACCGAACTCGAACAAGCCAGCGTGCGGCTGTTCGTGGCCGGCTGTTCGGCGATCTATGTACTGGTGGTGGCGCTGCTGCCGGGCTCCGAGCTGGCATCGTTCATCCCTGTGCTGCTCTATATCGGGTTTTTCCTGAGTGTATCGATCTGGATACGAAAAGACATAAAAAGCCGACCAGGGCACTTCCCACTGCGCCGGGCCCTGGAAATGCTCCACGACTACACCGCCATCACCCTGGTGATGGTGGTCGGCGGCGAAGTCGCCCTGCCGCTGTTCGCGGTGCTGCTGTGGGTCACGGTGGGCAACGCCCTGCGCTTCGGCCCCCGCGACCTGCTGCTGGCCACGCTGTGCGCGCTCACCTCGCTGGCGGTGGCCTGGGGCAACACGCCGTTGTGGCAGGCCCACCCGTTCATGCCGGCGGCGATGGCCCTGAGCGTATTGGCGGTGCCGGCCTACGCGCTGTTCCTGGCGCGGGAAGCGCACCAACTGGCCACGGAACAGGTACGCGCCAGCCAGGAGCAAGCCCGCCTGCTGGCCCAGGCCAGCCATGACATCCGCCAGCCCATCCAGTCGATCGGGCTGTTCACCGCCTGCCTGCGCAACAGCGCGCTAGACGCCGAGCAGCAACGGATGATCGACAACATCGACCACTCGCTGGTGAACGTCGGCCAGTTGTTCGGCCAACTGATCGACCAGTACCACCTCGACCAAGGCCCAATACAGGCCAACGCCCAGCCGTTCGACCTGCACGCGCTGCTGCACACCCTGGCCCGGCAGAACGAGGCCGCCGCCCGTGCCGCGGGCGCCCAGCTGCGCGTGCGGGCCACGCGCCAATGGGCCTACAGCGACCCGACCCTGCTGGCGCGGATGGTGCAAAACCTGATCTCCAACGCGATCAAGTACGCCCCCGGCAGCCGCGTGCTGATCGGCACCCGCCGGCGCAACGGGGCGCTGGCGCTGGAGGTGCATGACCGCGGGCCGGGCATCGACAGCCACCAGTTGGGCCGGGTGTTCGAAGAGTTCTACCGCAACGCGCCCTCGGCGGAGGTGGCCGGGCATGGGCTGGGGATGGCGATCGTGCAGCGCCTGGCCAGCGTGCTCGGGCTGGGCCTGCGGGTGCGCTCCCAGCCTGGGCGCGGCACCGCGGTGGTACTCGAGGGCTTGCCTGGCGCGCCGGCCCAGGGTGGCTTCGACCTGCTCGCCGGGTTACGCGTGGGCTGGGCCGGCGAGGCCGGCCTGGTGGGGGTAGAGGCGCTGCTGCGCAAGTGGGGCTGCGTGCTGGTCGCACCCGGCGGCCCTTGCGATGTGCGGGTGGCCTCAGTGGCCGACCCCGCCAGCCCGTTGCCGCAAGTGCTGCTGGGCGCCCAGCCCACGCCCGGCCTGCGCGCCACCTACCTGGCGTTGCCGCTGAACCCGGCGGAGCTGCGCTCGGTACTGCTGGCGATCCGCAGTGCGCCGCGGGCGGTCACTGGTAGCTGAAGTCTTTCACCACGCCTTTGCTGAAGCGAATGGTCACGTTGCGCGGGCCTGCGTTGCTGTTGCCCGAGCCCTTCATCGCACTGTTGGCCAGCTCCAGCAGGTCGGAGGCATAGCCACCTTGGGCGGTGTTCTGGTTGATGCTGGAATTGACCCGCGCGCGGGTCTGGGTGGGCAGCGAGTTGGTCAGGTTGCTCAAGGTGCCGCTGTTGCTGGCGCTGCCGGTGTCGCGCAGGTACTGCCAGGTTTCTTCGCCGGTGGCGCTGGTTTGGCGGGTCGTCGGGGCGCCGAGGGCAGTGAGTACCTGGTCCGGGGTGGTTTTGCCAGGCACCACGCTGCGGTTCAGCGCCACGGGGTCGAACGGTTGGGTTTGCGCGGGTTGGCCGGTGAGGCTGTTGATCACGTTGAGGCCTGAGCCACTGCCAGCGGGCATGTTGGCGCAACCGGCCAGGCTGAGGGCGGCAAAAATGAAGAAGGGCTTTTTCACGGTTCGGTTCCTTGCGCGGGGCCGCGGCCAGGCCAGGTCAAGGGCACTGCAGGCTCGCCAGGTCCATCGGGCGCTGTTGAAGAGAGGGGACTGCCATAGGCACCCACCCAGTAAACACCCCGCGCCGGGCCGGACCAATAGTACAGGTGTACTAACGGCGGCACTCGCCAGGCCCTGGCCGGTCGAACGCTTCTCGGCGCCGGCGGCGCAGCCGCGTGGTTGACCCCCACGGGGCCACAGGCGACCATCGGCGCACCTCAAGCCCGGCGGCGCCATGGAACTGCACATCGTCTTCGAAGGCCGCAAAGGCCTTGCCCAGCAACTGTACGCGCAACTGCACGCGGCGATCCGCGAAGGCCGCTTGCCCGATGGCACCCAACTGCCGCCGACGCGCCTGCTCGCCGAGCAACTGGGGGTGTCTCGCAAAACCGTGGCCGACGCTTACGCCCAACTGGGCTACAGCGGCCTGCTCGAAGGCCAGGTGGGCCGTGGCAGCTTCGTCAAGGTACCGCCCGCGGCGGCCCCCACGCCGCGCGCAGCCCAGGCGCTGAGCGGGCAGCCCCGGCTGGCTTGGTGGCAGCGCCTGCAGGTGCCGTTGCGCCACCCAGACCACGCCGGCCGGCTGCGCTATGAGTTCATGGGCGGCGCGGTGATGAAACAGCACTTCCCCCTCGACGCCTGGCGCCAATGCATGCAGGCAGCGTTGCGGCAGATGAGCGAGGCGCGCGGCTTTTATGGTGACCCCCAGGGCGTGGCGGCGCTGCGCGCGGCGGTGGCTGGGCACGCCGCCTTCGCCCGCGGTGTGCGGTGCACCGCCAACGATGTGCTGGTGTGCAACGGCGCCCAGCAGGCGTTGGACCTGCTCGCCCGGCTGTTGATCGAACCAGGCTGCCGGGTGGCCATGGAAGACCCCGGCTACACCCCCGCGCGGTTGCTGTTCGAAAGCCTCGGCGCCAGCGTGGTGGGCGTGCCGGTCGACGCCGAGGGCCTGTGCACCGAGCAGGTGCCGGAGGATGCCCGGCTGGTGTACGTCACCCCGTCGCACCAGATGCCGCTGGGCATGCCGATGAGCCCGGCGCGGCGGCGGGCGCTGCTGGCCCTGGCCGAAGCACGCGGCATGCTGATCATCGAAGACGACTACGACAGTGAGTTCCGCTACGAAGGCCCGGCGCTGGAATCCTTGCAGAGCCAGGACACCGCCGGCGTGGTGGCCTATGTGGGCACGTTCTCCAAGACCGTGCTGCCCGAGCTGCGCCTGGGTTACCTGGTGTTGCCACCGCTGTTGATGGAACCGGCGATCAAGGCCCGCCAGTTGATGGACTGGCACAGCAACAGCCTGCTGCAATGGGCACTGGCGCGGTTCATCGAGGCCGGCCACCTGCAGCGGCACATTCGCCGCTGCCATGGCATCTACGCCAGCCGCCGTGCGCGCATCCTCGCGCGCGCCCACTCGGACCTCGCGCCCTGGCTGGAGCCGGTCCCGGCCCAGGCCGGGTTCCACCTGGCATTACTGCTGCGCGACCGCCGCGACGCCGGGGCCCTGGCCAGCGCCGCCCGCGCCGAAGGGCTGGGGCTGTACCCGCTGGCGGGGTTTTATCACCAGGCGCCGGCGCGGCAGGGTTTGCTGATGGGTTTTGGCAGCATCGAACGGCTCGACATCGACCCCGCACTGAACATCCTGCAGCAGTTGCTGGCGCGCTGATTTGCCCGGCTGGCGCGGCTCTGCTAACGTCGCGCCGGTTAGAATCGGTTACAGAGACCCCACACCATGGCCCGAAAAAAAGCTTCCGTGGACTTCGAGCAGTCCCTGGCTGACCTGCAAGTGCTGGTCGAACGCCTGGAGAATGGCGAACTCTCCCTGGAAGACTCCCTTGCCGCGTTCGAACAAGGCATCCGCTTGACCCGTGACTGCCAGGAATCCCTGAGCCAGGCCGAGCAGAAGGTGCAACAGTTGCTCGAGCGTGACGGCGAGTTGGTAGAAACGCCCCTGGACGTGGACCCTGCGCCATGATCGCCAGCTACCAGGCCCTCTGCCAAGCCCGCGTCGATCAAGCCCTCGGCACCCTGTTCACGCCGCCACTGGCCGACCTCGGCCGGCTGTACGAGGCCATGCGCTACAGCGTGATGAACGGCGGCAAGCGGGTGCGCCCGCTGCTGGTGTACGCGGCCTGTGAAGCCTTGGGCGCGGTCTCGGAAAAAGCCAACGGCGCGGCCTGCGCGGTCGAGTTGATCCACGCCTACTCGCTGGTGCACGACGACCTGCCGGCCATGGACGACGACGACCTGCGCCGCGGCCAGCCCACCACCCACAAGGCCTTCGACGAAGCCTGCGCGATCCTCGCCGGTGACGGCCTGCAAAGCCTGGCGTTCAGTGCCCTCAGCGATGCCCGGCTGAGCGAGTTGAGCGACGCCACGCGGCTGCAGATGGTCCGTACCCTGGCCCAGGCCGCCGGCCCTGCCGGTATGGTCGGCGGCCAGGCGATCGACCTTGGTTCGGTGGGCAAGCAGCTTGACCAACACGCCCTGGAACGCATGCACCGGCATAAAACCGGGGCGTTGATCGAAGCCAGCGTGCGCCTTGGCGCCCTCGCCAGCGAGCGCGCCGAGCGCGACGAACTGGCCGCCCTGCAAAGCTATGCCCGGGCGATCGGCCTGGCCTTTCAGGTGCAGGACGACATCCTCGACGTTGAAAGCGATACCGCCACCCTCGGCAAGCGCCAGGGCGCCGACATCGCCCGTGACAAACCCACCTACCCGGCACTGCTCGGGCTGGCCGCGGCCAAGGCCTATGCCGCCGAATTGCGCGACCAGGCCCTGCACGCCCTGCGGCCATTCGACGCAGCCGCCGAGCCCTTGCGCGAGCTGGCGCGGTACATTGTCGAGCGGCGCAACTGAACCGCCGCGGCGCTGCCGGTTCATAACCCATGGCAGGTAGCTGTTCCCCGGCACTCATTGGGGTAAACTGCGGCCTTTTACACCTTCAAAACGACACGCCTGATGCCTACGACGTTTCAACAGATCCCCCGCGAACGCCCATCGACGCCCTTGCTCGATCTCGCCGCCACCCCCGCAGGCCTGCGCCGCCTGGGTGAAGCCGAGCTCGAGGCGCTGGCCGATGAACTGCGCCTGGAGCTGCTCTATTCGGTAGGCCAGACCGGCGGCCATTTTGGCGCCGGGCTGGGCGTGATCGAACTGACCATCGCCCTGCATTACGTGTTCGACACCCCCGACGACCGCCTGGTCTGGGACGTCGGCCACCAGGCCTACCCGCACAAGATCCTCACCGGCCGCCGTGAGCGCATGCCCACGCTGCGCCAGGAAGGCGGCCTGGCGGCGTTCCCGCGGCGCGCCGAGAGCGAGTTCGACACCTTTGGCGTCGGCCACTCCAGCACCTCGATCAGCGCGGCGCTGGGCATGGCCATCGCCGCCCGCCTGCAAGGCAGCGAGCGCAAGGCCATCGCCGTGATCGGCGACGGCGCGCTTACCGCCGGCATGGCTTTCGAGGCGCTGAACCACGCGCCGGAAGTCGGCGCCAACATGCTGGTGATCCTCAACGACAACGACATGTCGATCTCGCGCAACGTTGGCGGGCTGTCGAATTACCTGGCCAAGATTCTCTCCAGCCGCACCTACGCGAGCATGCGCGAAGGCAGCAAGAAGGTGCTCTCGCGCCTGCCAGGCGCCTGGGAAATCGCCCGCCGCACCGAAGAGTACGCCAAGGGCATGCTGGTGCCGGGCACGCTGTTCGAAGAGCTGGGCTGGAACTACATCGGCCCCATCGACGGCCACGACCTGCCCACCCTGATCGCCACCCTGCGCAACATGCGCGACCTCAAGGGCCCGCAGTTCCTGCACGTGGTGACCAAAAAGGGCAAGGGCTTCGCCCCGGCGGAGGTCGACCCGATCGGCTACCACGCGATCACCAAGCTCGAACCGCTGAGCGCGCCAGCCGCGCCGAAAAAAGCCACCGGGCCAAAGTACTCCAGCGTGTTCGGCCAATGGCTGTGCGACATGGCCGAGGCCGACCCGAAATTGGTCGGCATCACCCCCGCCATGAAAGAAGGCTCTGACCTGGTGGCGTTCAGCGAACGCTTCCCAGAGCGCTACTTCGATGTCGCCATCGCCGAGCAGCACGCGGTGACGCTGGCGGCCGGCATGGCCTGCGAAGGCGCCAAGCCGGTGGTGGCGATCTACTCCACCTTCCTGCAGCGCGGCTACGATCAACTGATCCACGACGTGGCAGTACAGCAACTCGACGTACTGTTCGCCATCGACCGCGCAGGCCTGGTTGGCGAAGACGGCCCGACCCACGCTGGCAGCTTCGACCTCTCTTACCTGCGTTGCATCCCCGGCATGCTGGTGATGGCGCCGAGCGACGAAAACGAACTGCGCCTGGCGCTGAGCACCGGCTACCACTTCCCCGGCCCGGCGGCAGTGCGCTACCCGCGCGGCACCGGGCCGAACGCGGTGATCGAAGCCGGCCTGCCCACCCTTGAAATTGGCAAGGGCGTGGTTCGCCGGCGCGGCCAGAAGGTGGCGATCCTGGTGTTCGGCGTGCAGTTGGCCGAGGCCCTGCAAGTGGCCGAGAAGCTCGATGCCACGGTGGTCGACATGCGCTTCGTCAAACCCCTCGACGAAGCCCTGGTGGAGGAGATGGCCGCCAGCCATGAGCTGCTGGTCACCGTCGAGGAAAACGCCATCATGGGCGGCGCCGGCAGCGCGGTCAGCGAATACCTGGCCCGCGAAGGCGTGCTCAAGCCCGTACTGCACCTGGGCCTGCCGGATGTTTACGTGGAACACGCCAAACCGGCGCAGATGCTCGCCCAGTGCGGGCTGGATGCGGCGGGGATCGAGGCGGCGATCAGCCAGCGGTTAAACGGCTGAGGCCGCCTCGCCCGGCACAGCCGGCCTCCCACGAGTTCTGTGTTGCCCCGTAAATCAAGTATTTACACAAATCTGGTGGGAGGCCGGCTGTGCCGGGCGATAGGCCCTGAAGCTCATGCACAAAATCGGCAGAGCTCACAGATTGATCCCCTCCATGAAGCCATGAAATGGCTCAAGAGCCGGGCGAAGGGCCGTGAGGCCTCGCAACAGCGCTAATTACGGCAACTCATCGATCCGCTGCTGCAGGACTTGGATCTGCTCTGTGAGATAACCGATGTGCAGGTTATAGGCCGCCAACACATCTGGGACCAAAGTGCTCTCTCGAAGGCCTTCGCACTGCATCAACATCTGCTTTAGCGCATCTCGCTGCTCAACCCACTCTTGCAGCACGTCGGGCTCAAAATCCTCAGGTTCCATCCGGGCGGCAAAACGAGCGAGCAACCATGCGGTATGCTCCTCACCCTCGGCGCCACCCAAGCGTTCGGTCGCCAGGGCATAGCTTGCACGGCGCGTTGCGCTCACCCGCCACGGCGTAAACCCTGCAGCGGCCAACGCATTGAAGAGCGGCCATTCGCGCCCCTGTGCCGCCTCGATCAGTATCCGCTCAGCGCCGGCTTGCCGTAGCCAGGCCGCCAGCCTTCCATAGCCCTTGGGGCCGTTCTCAACCGCTAGAATGAGTTTGGCGGGCAACAAGCCCGCAGTCAGCGTACCCTGATGCAGCCTGATCCCCGCGGCGCATGGTTGCATCTTCAGCCCCTCAGGAAGCCGCCCCACCCATCATATGCCCCAACTTACCGGCCTTAGTGGCCAGGTAATACTTGTTGTGCGGGTTGTGCCCGGTGTGCAGCGGCACGCGCTCAGCCACCTGGATGCCCATCTCGCCCAGAGCGTTGACCTTGCGCGGGTTGTTGGTCATCAGGCGCAGGGCCTTTACCCCCAGGTGCTCGAGCATCGGCAGGCAGATGCGGTAGTCGCGCTGGTCGGCGGCGAAGCCCAGGCGCTCGTTGGCCTCGACCGTGTCGGCACCGCCGTCTTGCAGCTCATAGGCGCGGATCTTGTTCAGCAGGCCGATGCCGCGGCCCTCCTGGCGCAGGTACAGCAGCACGCCGCGGCCTTCGCGGGCGATCGCCTGCAGGGCGGCTTCCAGCTGCGAACCGCAGTCGCAGCGCTGGCTGAACAGCGCGTCGCCGGTCAGGCACTCGGAATGCAGGCGGCCCAGCACGGGCTGGCCGTCGGCGATGTCACCCAGGGTCAGGGCCACGTGCTCGCGGCCAGTGGCCTCTTCACGGAAGCCGTGCATGGTGAACGTGGCAAAAGGCGTGGGCAGTTTGGACGCAGCAACGAACGCGACGGGCACCTTGTGCTCCTGTGGACTCAAGAAAAAGTGTGACATTGTAACATCAGGCCAGCGCCTGGCTTATGTCGATTTGTTGGCCTTACCGATCGAACGGTTCGATGCTCACAGCAGCGAAACGCCCCAGACGATCAACTGCATCGCCACCCAGGCGAACACCCCGGCAAGCACGTCGTCGAGCATGATCCCCACGCCGCCGTGCACGTGCCGGTCGATCCAGCGAATCGGCCAGGGCTTGAGGATGTCGAAGAAGCGGAACACCAGAAAGCCCACCAGCAGCCAGTACCAGCCCGGCGGCACCAGCCACAGGGTGATCCACATGCCGACGATTTCGTCCCAGACGATGCCTTCGTGGTCATGCACGCGCAGGTCGTCGGCGACCTTGCCGCACAGCCAGAAGCCGAACAGCATCGACACCCCGAGCATCAGCCAGTAGCCCCAGTCGGGCAGCATCTGCCACAGCGGGATGAACGGCACCGCCACCATCGAGCCCCAGGTACCGGGCGCCTTGGGCAGGGTACCGCTGCCAAAGCCAAAGGCAATGAAGTGCCACGGGTTGCGCCAGACCGAAGGCGGCACGAATTCCGCTGGCACCTGGTTCGGATGTTCGCTCACAAAGGCTCCCGGAAATGTTGATAGCCACGCTGTGAAGGCGTGATGTCGCGGCCGCCCTCGCCGAGCAAGGTGACGCCCTGCCCGGCCAGCACCCGGCCGACCACGTGGATCGAATGGCCCGCGGCACGCAGGCCCGCCAAGTGTTCGGCGGCCAGGCTGAACGCCAGCACGTAGTCGTCACCACCGGCCAACGCCGCCTCGAAGGCCGCCGTTTCACCGGCAAAAGCCTTCAAGGCATCTGACAATGGCAGGCATGAACGTTCGATATGGATGGCCACCCCCGACGCCTCGGCGATGTGCCCGGCATCGGCCAGCAGGCCGTCGGAAATATCCAGCGCGGCACTGGCGCGCCCCCGCAGGGCCAGGCCCAGCGCCAACTGCGGTGGCGGCGCCCAGTAGTGCGCCAGCAGCGGCGCGGCCAGCTCGGCCGGGGCGCTGCGCTCAGCTAGCACCAACGGCAAGGCGCCGGCGGCATCGCCCAGATTGCCGCCCACGCAGAACACATCGCCCGGGCGCGCACCGCGGCGGGTCAAGGCCTGGCCGGCCGGCACGCTACCGAACACGGTGAGGGTCAGGCTTAGCGGCCCGCGGGTAGTGTCGCCGCCGATCAGCCGCAGGCCGCAGGCCTGGGCCATCTGGCCGAGGCCCGCGGCGTAGCGCTCGAGCCAGGTGGCGTCGAAGCTGGGCAGGGTCAGTGCGAGGGTGAAGCCCACGGGCTGGGCGCCCATGGCGGCGAGGTCGCTGGCGGCCACGGCCAGCGAGCGCTGGCCGAGCAGGAAAGGGTCTGGCTGCGCGGGGAAGTGCACGCCGCTGACCAGCGTGTCGGTCGACACCGCCAGTTGCTCGCCGGCGGCCGGCGCCAGCAGCGCGCAATCGTCGCCGATACCCAGCGCGATACCTTCGCCAGGCCGCGCACAGGGCGCGGCGGCGAAGTACCGGGCGATCAGTTCGAACTCACCCATGGCCGCGCCAGCTCAGCGCTTGTGCGCCTTCACTTCAGGGCCGCGCAACTGTGGCGCGAGCTTGTCGAGCACACCGTTGACGAATTTGTGCCCATCGGTGGAGCCAAACACCTTGGCCAACTCGATACCTTCGTTGATCACCACGCGGTAAGGCACGTCGACCCGCTTGAGCATTTCCCACGCCGACAGGCGCAGCACCGACAGCTCGACCGGGTCGAGTTCATCCAGCGCCAGGTCGAGGCACGGCACCAGGGCGGCGTCGATCTCGGTCTTGTTGCTCGGCACCCCGTGGAGGATTTCGCGGAAGTACGCGCCATCGACGTCGGAGAAGTCGTTGTCGACCCGGAACTGGGCTTCGATTTCGTTCAGCGAGTGCCCAGCCATGTGCCATTGGTACAGGGCCTGGGTCGCCAGCTTGCGCGCCTCACGGCGCTTGGCGGTTTTGCTTTTGGCCGCCGCGGGGTCAAGCGGTTCACGCGGGTTGAAACGCTCGGTATCGTCGTTGCTCACTTGGCCTCCAACTGCGCCAGCAGGCTGACCATTTCAAGGGCCGACAGGGCTGCTTCGGCGCCTTTGTTACCGGCCTTGGTGCCGGAGCGTTCAATGGCTTGCTCGATGGAGTCGACGGTCAGCACGCCAAACGCGACCGGCAGGCCAAACTCCATGGACACCTGGGCCAGGCCCTTGGTGCACTCGCCAGCGACGTATTCGAAGTGCGGGGTGCCGCCACGAATGACCGCGCCGAGGGCGATGATGGCATTGAAATCACCCTGCTGGGCGACCTTTTGCGCCACCAGCGGGATTTCGAACGCGCCGGGGGCACGGATGATGGTGATGTCGTTTTCACTCACACCATGGCGCACTAGGGCGTCGATCGCGCCACTGACCAGGCTTTCGACGACGAAACTGTTGAAGCGGCCGACCACCAGGGCGAAGCGACCTTTGGGGGCGACGAAAGTACCTTCGATGGTCTTCACGGTCATTGCGGGTCTCGTATTTAAAGAGCCGGGCCGCGTGAACGCGGCCCGTGTAAAAAGGGGTACCGGCGTGGGCCGGTCACTCTGAGGGGACGTATTCTACAACTTCCAGATCGAATCCGGATATCGCGTTGAACTTCATCGGCGAACTCATCAGGCGCATCTTGCGCACGCCCAGGTCGCGGAGGATCTGCGAACCGGCGCCGACGATGCTGTAGGTGGTGGGTTTTTTCACCGCCACATGCTCGGTCGCCTCGCGGATCTGCGCCAGCAGCACGTCGCCATCCGGCGCGTGGCCCAGCAGCAGCACCACGCCGCTGCCGGCCTCGGCCACCGTGCTCATGGCCGCGCGCAGGCTCCAGCGCCCGGGCTGGCGGACCATCAGCAGGTCGCGCAGTGGGTCCATGTTGTGCACCCGCACCAGGGTGGGTTCATCCGCGCAGATGCGCCCCAGGGTCAGCGCCATGTGCACGTCGCCCTCGACCGAGTCGCGGTAGGTGACCAGGTTGAACTGGCCCAGCTCGCTGTCCAGCGGGCGCTCGGACACCCGCTGCACGGTGCGCTCGTGGATCATCCGGTAGTGGATGAGGTCGGCGATGGTGCCGATCTTGATGTTGTGTTCAGCGGCGAAGGCTTCGAGTTCGATGCGCCGCGACATGGTGCCGTCGTCGTTCATGATCTCGCAGATCACCCCGGCCGGCTCGTAGCCGGCCATCCGCGCCAGGTCGCAGGCCGCTTCGGTATGCCCGGCACGCGCCAGGGTACCGCCGGGTTGGGCCATCAGCGGGAAGATATGCCCGGGGCTGACGATGTCGTCGGCCACCGCGTCGCGGGCGGCCGCGGCTTGCACGGTGCGCGCCCGGTCGGCGGCGGAGATGCCGGTGGTCACGCCCTCGGCGGCTTCGATCGAAACGGTGAACTTGGTGCCGAAGCCCGAACCGTTGCGTGGCGCCATCAGCGGCAGGCGCAGGGTTTCGCAGCGCTCGCGGGTCATCGGCATGCAGATCAGGCCGCGGGCGAAGCGCGCCATGAAGTTGATGTGCGAGGCTTCGCAGCACTCGGCAGCCATGATCAGGTCGCCTTCGTTCTCGCGGTCTTCGTCATCCATGAGGATGACCATCTTGCCCAGGCGGATGTCTTCGACCAGTTCTTCGATCGTGTTGAGCGCCACGCGGCACCCCCTTGCAGTCAGGATTTCAGGTAGCCGTTCTCGGCCAGGAAACTTTCGCTGATACCACCGGCCTTGTTCGGCTCGGCGGCTTTGTCGCCCAGCAGCAGGCGTTCGAGGTAGCGCGCCAGCAGGTCGACCTCGAGGTTGACCCGGCGGCCTGGGCGGTAGTCGCCCATGATGGTCTCGGCCAGGGTGTGCGGCACGATGGTCAGCTCGAACTCGGCGCCGTCGACGGCGTTGACCGTCAGGCTGGTGCCATCGACGGTGATCGAGCCTTTGTGGGCGATGTACTTGGCCAGCTCGCCCGGCGCGCGCACGCGAAACTGAATGGCGCGGGCGTTATCGGCCCGCGAAACGATTTCGCCGACGCCATCGACGTGGCCGCTGACCAGGTGCCCGCCCAGGCGGCTGGTGGGGGTCAGGGCTTTTTCAAGGTTGACCGGGCTGCCGGCCTTGAGCTGGTTGAAGGCCGTGACCTCGAGGGTTTCACGGCTGACATCGGCCCAGAAGCCATCGCCAGGAAGCTCGACGGCAGTCAGGCAGACGCCGTTGACCGCGATGCTGTCGCCCAGCTTGACGTCGCCCAGGTCGAGCTTGCCAGTGGCCACGTAAACCCGCACGTCACCGCCCTTGGGGGTGAGGCTGCGGATGCTGCCGATCGCTTCGATGATGCCGGTGAACATAAGAGCCTCCAGAAAAACCCGAGATTATACGGCCGCCGCGGGCACGGCGGTGATCAGCCAGTCGTTGCCCACTGCGCGCAGGCCGGTGATGGCCAGGCGCGGCGCATCGGCCATGTGCGCCAGTGGCCAGTCGAGCAACGGCCGCGCGGCCGAACCGAGCAGGCACGGCGCCATGAACAGTTGGTATTCGTCGACCAGCCCTTGCTGGGCGAAGGCCCCGGCCAGGCGCGCGCCGGCTTCGACCAGCAGCTCATGCACGCCGCGGGCGGCCAGCTGCTCGAGCAACGCGCGCAGGCTTACCTGGCCCGCCGCGCCTGGCACCGCGAGCAGCTCGGCGCCGGCGCGGGTGTAGGGCTGCGGGTCAGCGGGCAACTGATGGCACACCACCAGCGACGGCCCGGCCTCGAAGAACGGCGCTTGCAACGGCACCCGCAGGCGCCCGTCGATCAGAATGCGCAGCGGCGGCCGGGCCAGCGCCAGTGCCGCCTGCTCACCTTCGAGGCCCAGCTCGGCGGCGCGCACGGTCATCCGCGCGCCGTCGGCGAGCACGCTGTCGGCCCCGGCCAACACCGCGCTGCTCTGCGCGCGCAGGCGCTGCACCGCGCGGCGCGCGGCCGGCCCGGTGATCCACTGGCTTTCGCCGTTGGCCATGGCGGTGCGGCCATCCAGGCTCATGGCCAGCTTCACCCGCACGAACGGCAAGCCGCTTTCCATGCGCTTGATAAACCCGGGGTTGAGCGCGCGGGCTTCGCTTTCGAGCACCCCGGCGCGCACTTCGATGCCGGCCGCGGCCAACCGCGCCAGGCCACTGCCGGCCACTTGCGGGTTGGGGTCGCGCATCGCCGCCACCACCCGCGCCACCCCGGCCTCGATCAGCGCGTTGGCGCACGGCGGGGTGCGGCCGAAGTGGCTGCAGGGCTCGAGGGTCACGTAGGCGGTGGCGCCGGCGGCGCGGCCGCCGGCCTGGCGCAAGGCGTGTACTTCCGCATGGGGCTCGCCGGCGCGGCGGTGCCAGCCTTCGCCGACCACCTCGCTGCCCTGCACGATCACGCAGCCCACCCGAGGGTTGGGGTGGGTGGAGTAACGGCCCAGCTCGGCCAATTGCAACGCCCGCGCCATGTACTGGCGGTCGAGGGCATCCTGGGTGGGGCAGGCGTTCATCGGCCGGCCGGCTCCCGGGCCAGGCGGTCGATTTCCTCGCGGAACTCGTCGAGGTCCTGGAAGCGCCGGTACACCGAAGCAAAGCGGATGTACGCGACTTCATCGAGCTTGCGCAGTTCGCCCATCACCAGCTCGCCCACCACCAACGACTTGACCTCACGCTCGCCGGTGGCGCGCAGTTGGTGCTTGATGTGGCCGATCGCCGCTTCCAGGCGCTCGACGCTGACCGGGCGTTTTTCCAGCGCGCGCTGCATGCCGCCGCGCAGTTTGTCTTCGTCGAAAGGCTGGCGCGTGCCGTCTTGCTTGATCAGGCGCGGCAGTACCAGTTCGGCGGTTTCGAAGGTGGTGAAGCGCTCACCGCAGGCCAGGCATTCGCGGCGGCGGCGAACCTGTTCGCCTTCGGCCACCAGCCGCGAATCGATGACCTTGGTGTCGTTGGCACCGCAGAACGGACAGTGCATGGGGGGCAGGCCACAGAAAAGGGGACGGCCATGGTAGCGCATCCACCCGGCAAGACAAGACCAGCGCCTTTGCGGTATACCTGTGCCCAGGTCTACCCACGGAACAGGCACCCCATGAAAGTTGTACGTTCACTGGCATTGCTCGGTTTGTTCGGCCTGTTGGCCGCCTGCGCGGGCGAAGCCACCGCGCCCTCGCCCGCCGCCACCGCCAGCGCGCCCACCAGCGCGCCGGCGCCCGATGTAAAAGCCCAGCAGCCGCTGGGGCCGCTGCCCGCCTGGCAGCGCGAGCTCACCGGCACCCTGCAGAACGTGCCAGCTGGCGCCCAGGTAGAGCTGGCCCTGCTGGTGGTCGATGACAAAGGCCGGCCACAGCGCCTGCTGGCAAGCAGCACCCTGGCCGGCAATGGCCGCGCGTTGCCGTTCCAACTGCGCTTCGCCCCAGAGGCCTTCCCCCAGGATGCCCGCGTCGAGCTGCGCGGCCGCGCCAGCCAGGCCGGCATGCTCAGCCTGCGCCTGGCGCCACGGGCAATCGCCCAGGGCGTGACGCAAAACCTCGGCGCGCTGCCGCTGGACAAAGCCCCCTAACATGCAGCACCTGCAAACCGCGCTGCGCGGCGTGCTCAGCGACGCCCGCCTGTGCGCCACCGCGCTGCCCGGCACTGGCTTGCAACTGTGGCTGATCGACCCCGCGCAAATGGCCCGGGCCTTCGACGCCGATGAAACCCGCCGGCTGCTGGACACCCCACCCTACTGGTGTTTTTGCTGGGCCAGCGGGCTGGCGATGGCCCGCTACCTGGCCGCACACCCGCAGTGGGTGGCCGGCCGCCGAGTGCTGGACTTCGGCGCCGGCTCTGGGGTGGCGGGCATCGCCGCGGCGCGGGCGGGTGCCCGTGAAGTGGTCGCCTGCGACCTCGACCCGCTGGCGCTGGCTGCCTGCCGCGCCAACGCCGAACTCAACGGCGTTACGCTGGGCTACAGCGAGGACTTTTTCGCCGAGGCCGACCGCTTCGACCTGGTGTTGGTCGCCGATGTGCTGTACGACCGCGCCAACCTGCCGCTGCTGGGGGCCTTCCTTAGCCGCGGCCGTGAGGCACTGGTGGCCGACTCACGGGTGCGCGACTTCAACCACCCGCCCTACCGGCGCCTGGCCGAACTGAACGCGCTGACCCTGCCCGACCTGGCCGAGCCCGCGGAATTTCGCCGGGTCAGCCTGTACCACGCCACGCGCGGCTGACTTCCGGCGCCGCCGCTCAGCCTTTATAGTGCGCCCTTGCGCCTGTTCATTTTCGAGAGTCACGATGAGCCACGACACCCCGTACATCTTCGAAGCCACCGATGCCGACTTCCAGCAAACGGTGATCGAGAACTCCTTCAACAAGCCGGTGCTGGTGGATTTCTGGGCCGACTGGTGCGCCCCGTGCAAGGTGCTGATGCCGATGCTCGAGCAGATCGCCGAGAGCTACCAGGGCGAGTTGCTGCTGGCCAAGGTCAACTGCGATGTCGAGCAGCAAGTGGTCGGCATGTTCGGCATCCGCAGCCTGCCCACCGTGGTGCTGTTCAAGGATGGCCAACCGGTCGACGGCTTTGCCGGCGCCCAGCCGGAATCAGCCGTGCGCGCCATGCTCGAGCCCCACGTGGCGCTGCCGGCGCCCAAGGCCGACGACCCGTTTGAGGCCGCCCAGCAGGCCTTCGCCGAAGGCCAGTACGCCCAGGCCGAAGCCACCCTCAAGGCGATGCTCAGTGAAGACAACAGCAACGCCTCGGCGCTGATCCTCTACGCCCGTTGCATCGCCGAGCGCGGTGAGTTGGGCGAGGCGCGGACCATCCTCGACGCGGTCAGCAGCGACGAGCACAAGGCGGAATTGGCCGGCGCCAAGGCGCAGCTGACCTTCCTCAGCCAGGCCGAAACCCTGCCCGACGCGGCTGACCTCAAGGCCCGCGTGGCGCAAGACCCGAACGACGACGAAGCCACCTACCAACTGGCGGTGCGGCAACTGGCGCGCCAGCAGTACGAAGCCGCGCTCGACGGCCTGCTCAAGCTGTTCAAGCGCAACCGTGGCTGGAACGAAGGGCTGGCGCACAAAACCTTGCTGCAGGTGTTCGACCTGCTGGGCAATGACCACCCGCTGGTGACCACCTACCGGCGCAAGCTGTTCTCGGCGCTGTATTGATCCTGTAGCGCCTGCAGTTCACCCGGGCTGAAGCGGAAGCTATCCGCCAGCCCGGGCTTGCCCGCGACGAAATCGATGAAGTTGCGCACCCGCCGCGGCATCTGCGTTCGCTGGGCGTAATACATGAACACCCCGAAGCGCTCGCTGACGGTGCTGCACAACACCGGCACCAGGCGCCCAGCGCGCAGCTCGGGGCCAGCGGTGACCAAGTCGATCAAACCGATGCCCAAGCCCTGCAACAGCAGTTGCAGCTCGGTTTCCGGGTCATTGGTGCAGAACGGCGCCACCACGTTCTGGAACACCATTTCGCCGTCCACCTTGAACTCCCACGGTTCCAGCCGCCCAGTATTGGGCAGGCGAAAGCCCGTGCAGGTGTGCCGGGCGAGGTCTGCCAGGGTGCGCGGCATGCCGTGGGCATCGAGGTAGGCAGGGCTGGCGCAGGGCACCAGTTGCATGCGCATCAACTCGCGGGCGATCACCTGGGCGTCTGGCGCGAAACCTGAGCGGAAGCCCACGTCGATGCCGGCGGCAACGAAGTGGGTGAAGCGGTCTTCGACCACCAGGTCGAAATCGGCGCCGGGGTTGAGGCTGCGGAACTCCGCGATCAACGGCACCAGCACCCGCCGCGCCACGGTCGAGCCACAGGCGATGCGGATCAGCCCCGCCTCGCCGGCGCTGGACTGGCTGGCCTGGGCCTGGGCCCAGGCGGCGGTGACGGTGTCGAGCCCGCCGCGCAGTTGCTCGAGAAACCGCGCGCCCTCTTCGGTCAGCGTGCTGGTGCGGGTGCTGCGGTGGAACAACCGCACGCCGAGGTCACGCTCCAGTTCACGCACCGCTTTGCTGACCGCCTGCGGGGTCACCCCCAGCAACCGGGCGGTGTGGTTGAAGCTGCCCAGGTCGGCGGCTGTCACGAAGGTTTGCAGGCTGCGCAAACGGTCCAAATATGACCTCTCAGGGTAAATACACCAGGGTTTCTGTGGGGGCCGGCTGCCTTTCAACCGCCAGTTTACCTGCGCCGCGGGCTTTTGTTGAACGGCCCGCGCTTCGCCCCGGTCCACATCCCTTTAAGCCCTCGGGAGACCGCTATGAGCACTGACCACCCACGCATTCAACTGGCCGACACCACGGTGATGCCTCAACTGGGCCTGGGCGTTTGGCAAGCCAGCGACAGCGAAGCCACCCAGGCGGTCGCCGAGGCGATCAAGGCCGGCTACCTGGCCATCGACACCGCGGCCATCTACAAGAACGAAACCGGCGTGGGCGAAGGCGTGCGCCAGGCCGGCAAGCCCCGTGAGCAGTTGTTCATCACCACCAAGGTGTGGAACGACGACCAGGGCTACGACAAAGCCATCGCCGCACTCGAAAGCAGCCTGAAACGGCTGAAGATGGACTACGTCGACCTGCTGTTGATCCACTGGGCGCAGCCGTCGAAGAACCTCTACCTGGAAACCTGGCACGCGCTGATCGAGCTGAAAAAACGCGGCCTGGCCCGCGCCATCGGCGTGTCGAACTTCCACGCGCCGCACTTGCAGCGGATCATCGACGAGACCGGCGAAACCCCGGCGGTCAACCAGATCGAGCTACACCCCTACCTGCAGCAGCAGCCGCTGCGCGAGGTGCACAAGCGTTTGGGCATTCACACCGAGGCCTGGAGCCCGTTGGCCCAGGGCAAGGTGATGGACGACCCGGTGCTGGCCAAGATCGCCGCCAAGCACGGCAAGGAAGTGGCCCAGGTGGTGATCCGCTGGCACCTGGACAGCGGCTTGATCGTGATCCCGAAATCCGTCACGCCCAAGCGCATCCGCAGCAATGCCGAAGTGTTCGACTTCCGCCTCGACGATGAAGACCTGGCCGCCATAGCCGGGCTTGACCGTGGCCAGCGCCTGGGGCCAGACCCAGACACCTTTTAACCCACCCAGCAATACATCGGGGCATCAGGCTCGGTGCGCACCCGCACCTGCGCGCAATGGCGCAGGCGCACCAGCAGGCGCTTGGCAGCGGCGGCGCCACCGGCCAGGCCCTCGAGTTGCTCCATCAAGGCCGGGCCGTTCACTTCGCCGGCCTGCTCCACCAACCGCAGGGCCGCGCCCCACAGCGCGTCATCACGGCTAGCCGTGGGCGCGGCAGCGGGCGCGGCGGGGGTGGCGGCAGGCGCGGCCGCGGCGGGCAGGTGGGCGGCCAGTTGCTGCCAATCTTCGGCGCCCAGTTCGATGCTGAGGTCCACCGGCCAGGGGCCGAGGCTGCCGCGTATCCTGATCATTGCGTTTACCTTGGGTTGTTCAGGCAGCGACCTTAACGCAGCAGCACTGGCTCGCCAATAAAACTCGTTATAACATAACGCCACTTTTGCCCCCACCCTGGAGCTGCCATGCGCGTTACGTTGCTTGCCCTGCCCTTTGCCCTGTTGCCCCTCGCCGCCTTGGCCCACGACGACCATGAGCACGGCAGCCTGGCGCCCCATGAACACGGCGTGGCGCAACTGAACCTGGCGGTCGACGGGCAAACGTTGGAGATCGAACTCGACACCCCGGCGATGAACGTGCTCGGCTTCGAGCACCCGGCCACCAGCGTGCAAGACAAAACTACCCTGGCCAATGCCCAACACCGCCTCGGCCTGCCCGGCACCCTGTTCGCCCTGCCGGCCGCGGCCAAGTGCATCGCCGCCCAGCAGCAGGTACAAAGCGCGTTGTTCGGCAACGCCGCCGCCGAGGCCCACACAGGGCATGATGACGACGCTGACGACCATGACCACGAAGGCCATGAGCACGCCGACATCCACGCCCATTACCAATTCCAGTGTGACCACCCCGAGGCGCTGGTCGGTATCGGTTTCGAGCCGCTGTTCCAGGCCTTCCCCGGCACCCATAAGCTGACCGTGCAGGCCATCACCGGCAAGGGCCAGCAAGCCATGGACGCCACCCCCGCCAACACCCAGATGCAGTTCTAGCGCCATGCCAAGCACGTTGATCGACCTCTGCCAGGTCGGCTTTGCCTGGCCAGGCCAGGCAGAACTGCTGAATATCCCGCAGTTGCGCCTGGGCGCCGGCGAAAGCCTGTTCCTGCGCGGCCCTAGCGGCAGCGGCAAAACCACACTGCTGGGCCTGCTGGGCGGCGTGCAGTTGCCGCAGCGGGGGCGCATCAGCCTGCTTGGGCAAGACCTCGCCCTGCTGTCTCAAGGGGCGCGGGACCGCTTCCGGGTGGACCACACCGGTTATATTTTCCAGCAGTTCAACCTGCTGCCGTTCTTGTCGGTGCAGCAGAACGTTGAGCTGCCCTGCCGGTTTTCCCGGCTGCGCGCCGAACGGGCCTGCCAGCGCCACGGCAGCGTGGCCCAGGCCGCCGAGACCCTGCTCGGGCACCTCGGGCTCGACGCCCCCAGCCTGCTGCAACGGCGCGCCGGCAGCCTGTCGATCGGCCAGCAGCAGCGCGTGGCCGCGGCCCGCGCGCTGATTGGCCAGCCGGAATTGGTGATCGCCGACGAACCCACCTCGGCGCTCGACGCCGACGCCCGCGAGGCGTTTCTCGGCCTGCTGTTCGAGGAATGCCGCAAAGCCCAGGCCGGGCTATTGTTCGTGAGCCACGACCAAAGCCTGGCGCCGCTGTTCGACCGCAGCGCGTCGCTGGCCGAACTCAACCTGGCCAGCCGCCCGGAGAGCCTCTGATGTATTTGTTCCGCCTGGCCCTGGCGAGCCTCGCCAACCGCCGCTTCACCGCGCTGCTCACGGCGTCGGCGATCGCCCTCTCGGTGTGCCTGCTGCTGGCGGTGGAGCGAGTGCGCACCGAAGCCCGCGCCAGCTTCGCCGCCACCATCAGCGGCACCGACCTGGTGGTCGGCGCGCGCTCTGGCGCGGTGAACCTGTTGCTGTACTCGGTGTTCCGCATCGGCAACGCCACCAACAACATCCGCTGGGGCAGCTACCAGGAGATCGCCGCCGACCCACGGGTGAAGTGGGCGATCCCGCTGTCGCTGGGCGACTCGCACCGTGGCTACCGGGTGCTGGGCACCGACCATAACTATTTCGAGCATTACGAGTACGGCCACCACCAACCCCTGCAACTGGCCCAGGGCCGGCCGTTCGCCAGCGACCCGTTCGAGGTGGTGCTCGGCGCCGAAGTGGCCAAGGCCCTGAACTACAAGCTGGGTGATGCGCTGGTGCTGGCCCATGGCGTGGCCGCCATCAGCCTGGTCAAGCACGATGACAAGCCGTTTACCGTGGTCGGCATCCTGCAACCCACCGGCACCCCGGTCGACCGCACTCTGCACATCAGCCTGGGCGGCATGGAGGCGATCCACATCGACTGGCACAACGGCGTGCCGGCCCGCGGCGCGGCGCGCGTCAGCGCCGAGCAGGCGCGCAACATGGACCTCACCCCGGCGGCGATCACCGCCATGCTGGTGGGCCTGAACAGCAAGGTCACCACCTTCGCCGTGCAGCGGGAAATCAACGACTACCGCGGCGAGCCGCTGATGGCGATCCTCCCGGGGGTGGCGCTGCAAGAGCTGTGGAGCCTGATGAGCACCGCCGAACAGGCCCTGCTGGTGGTCTCCAGCTTCGTGGTACTGACCGGGCTGATCGGCATGCTCACGGCGATCCTCACCGGCCTGAACGAACGCCGCCGGGAAATGGCCATTCTGCGCTCGGTGGGCGCACGGCCTTGGCACATCGCCGGGTTGCTGGTGGCCGAGGCCGCCGCTCTGGCGCTGGCGGGCATCGTTGCCGGGGTGGGCGTGCTGTATGCCGTGATCGCCGCGGCGCAAGGCTATGTGCAAGCGAACTTCGGCATCTACCTGCCACTGGCGGCGCCCAGCGCCTATGAGTGGTCACTGCTGGGGATCACCCTCGCCGCGGCGCTGCTGATGAGCGTGATTCCAGCCTGGAGGGCGTACCGCCAGTCGCTGGCCGATGGGTTGGCCATCCATGTGTAGGCACTGGCTGTTGCTGCTCTGCCTGCTCGCCGGCAGCGCATTGGCCGGCCCGCCGCGGGTGCTTAGCTGGGATGACCTGATCCCCGCCGGCGCGCCGAAAATCGCCCCGCAAATGGCCCCGCTGCACGACCTGTCCACCCTCGGCACCGCGCTGCAGGAAGACGCCCCCGCCGCTCACCAGCAGGCGCCCCACGCGCCGGTGGTCAAGGCCCTGGATGGCCAGCAGGTACGCCTGCCCGGGTACATCGTGCCGCTGGAGGTGAACGAAGAAGGCCGCACCACGGACTTCCTGCTGGTGCCCTACTACGGCGCCTGCATCCACGTGCCACCGCCGCCCTCGAACCAGATCGTGCACGTGACTTCCGAACTGGGAGTGAAGGTGGAAGAGTTGTACCAGCCGTACTGGATCGAAGGCCCGATGCAGGTAAAGGCCAGCAGCAGCGACCTGGCCGAGGCCGGCTACCAGATGAGCGGCGAGCGCATCAGCGTGTACGAACTGCCCGAGCCCTAACCGGGCGGTTCATTGAGCCAGGTCAAGGGGCACACCGGGCGGGGTAAATACCATGGCGCCAGCGATTTCTGTTTTATCACTGGAGCCCCCATGAAAACCGCAATGCTCGGCACCTTGTTCGCCGCCCTGGCACTGGCCGCCTCTCCCGCCGCACAGGCCTACCAAGCCGGTGACTTCATCATCCGCGCCGGCGCCGCCACCGTGGCGCCTAACGAAAGCAGCGGCAACCTGCGCATCGACGGCGCCAAGGTCGCCGGCACCAAGGCCACCCTCGACAGCGACACCCAGCTCGGCCTGGCCTTCGCCTACATGCTCAGCGAGCACGTCGGCATCGAGTTGCTGGCGGCCACGCCGT
Source organism: Pseudomonas sp. NPDC007930 (assembly GCF_042958985.1). Taxonomy (NCBI): domain Bacteria; kingdom Pseudomonadati; phylum Pseudomonadota; class Gammaproteobacteria; order Pseudomonadales; family Pseudomonadaceae; genus Pseudomonas; species Pseudomonas sp. NPDC007930. Next base: position 46,825 of record NZ_JBIBKC010000012.1, on the reverse strand, counting down.
TCCAGCACACCGTAGGCGTGAAAGGCGCCGGCCTGGACGGCAAGCTGGCCGACGTCAAGCAACTGCCGCCGACCTTGTCGCTGCAGTACTACCCACTGGCGCCCAGCTCGAAGTTCCAGCCCTACGCCGGTATCGGCATCAACTACACGCTGTTTTTCGATGAGGACCTCAGCAGCCAGCGCAAGCAGCAGGGCTTCAGCAACCTCAAGCTGCAAGACTCGTTCGGCCTGGCGGGCCAGCTGGGTTTTGACTACGCGCTCAGCGACCACCTGCTGTTCAACGCCTCGGTCTGGTATGTCGACATCGACACCAAGGGCACGGTAAACGGCCCGACGGCGCTGGGCGTGGGTAAAACCAAGGTCAATGTTGAGGTTGACCCGTGGGTTTACATGGTGGGGCTTGGGTATAAGTTTTAACGGTTGAGGGCCCGTTGCCCGGCACAGCCGGGCGAGGGGCCCGCCGCCCTACCGGCTATTGAGCAAACGCCGCAGGCCCTCCGCCAGCGGCGTTGGCGTTTTCAGGGTATAGGCCTGGCGCAGGCGGTCGTTGTTGGCGCGCGAATGGCGGATGTCTCCGGCCCGCGCGGCCTTGTGGCTCACCGGCGGCAGTTCGCCGACCACGGTGGCCAGGGCGGCCAGCAGGTCATTGAGCGAGGTGGCATGGTTGAGCCCGACATTCACCGCGCCCGCCACCACCTGGGGTTGCTCCAGCGCCTGCAGCAGCAGCTCGACCAAGTCTTCGACGTAGAAGAAATCCCGGGTTTGCTCACCGTCGCCGAACACCTGGATAGGGGTGCCGTTCTGCGCGCGCTCGGCAAAGATGCTGATCACCCCGGAGTACGGCGAGGAAGGGTCTTGCCGCGGCCCGTAGATGTTGAAGAAACGGAAAATCGCCGGTTCCAGGCCATGCTCGCGGGCGTAGAACTCGAAGTAGTACTCGCTGGCGAGTTTGTCTGAGGCGTAAGGGGTCAGCGGCGCCTTGGGGGTGCTTTCGAGCACGGCCACGCCTTCGCCATTGTTGCCGTACACCGCGGCACTGGAGGCGAACACCACGCGCCGCACGCCGGCGTTGCGCATCGCCTCGCACACGTTGAGGCTGCCAATGAAGTTGCTCTGGTGGGTTTTTACCGGGTCGTCGACCGAGGCCTGCACCGAGGCCACCGCGGCCAGGTGCACCACCGCGCTGCACCCCTCGGTGGCGCGGGCGACCAGCGCGGCATCGGCCACATCACCGACGGTCAGCGCCAGCCGAGGGTGGGCCAGGTCGAGGTTTTCCCGCTTGCCGGTAGACAGGTCGTCGAGCACGCGCACCGCGTAGCCCTTGGCCAACAAGGCGGCCGCCAGGTGCGAGCCAATGAAGCCGGCGCCGCCGGTGATCAGTACAGTAGCCTCAGCCATGGCGGAAATAACGCTCCAGTAATGCGGGCAACCCCGCGCGCCAGGCACGCGGCTTGATGCCAAAGGTGTGGAAGATCTTCTTGCAGGCCAGCACCGCGTGCTGCGGCTCTTGCAGGGCGTCGTCGCAGGCGGCATGGGCCTGGGCGGTGGCCTGCTCGGGGTTGACCGCCCGCGCGGCGCCGACCTCGGCGAGGATTGCCTGGCCCAGCGCCAGGGCGGTGGTGGCCTCGTTACCGGCGTAGTGGTAGGTGCCCCACAGCGGCGCGTCACAATCGAGTTGCTTGAGCACCGAGAGGATCACCCGGGCGGCATCGTCGACCGGGGTCGGGTTGCCGCGGCGGTCATCGGCCAAGGGAATGGCCTCGCCCCGTTCGGCGCGGGCCAGAAAGCGCCCGAGAATACCGCCGGCGCTTTCATCGAGCAGCCAACCAAAGCGCAGCAACACGTGCTGCGGGCAAATGGCGCGCACGCTTTGTTCGATGCGCCACAAGGCCTGGCCCCGCTCACCCAGCGGCAGCGGCTCGTCTTTCTCGCTATAGGCCGTCGCGCGGGCGCCGTCGAACACCCGGTAGCTCGACGGCTGTACCAGCGCCACCGAATACTGCTGGCACAACCCGGCCAGGCGCTCGGCGCCGCGCTCCTGGGCTTCGAGGCGTTCGGCGCTGACCGCGCCCGCCTGGAACCAGTCGAAGTAGTAGGCCAGGTTGATCAACGCGGCGGGGCGGGTTTCTTCGAGCAGTTCGGTCAGGCTCGCGGCGTCCCAGCCGGCCTCGGGCGGGCGGGGGGCAAGGAAGCTGATGTCTTCTTCAGCACCCAGGCGGATCAGCGCCTGGCCCAGCGCGCTGCCACCGCCCAGCAACATCAGGCGCATTCGCATAGGGGCAGCAGGTCCTGTCTCGGTAGCATGGGGAACTCGGCATCAATCAAAGCGAAGTATTTTGCGGCTTTCCGGCGCATTCGTCACCCCATGGCCGCGTGCCGCCACGCTCGGGGTGGCGGGCAGGCGGGCCAGGGCGCTATGGTGCGCCATCGCTCACCGCCTGGCCGCCCATCATGCATTGTTTCCAACGCCTTGCCACTGCCGCTTTGCTCTGCCTGCTCGCCAGCACCGCCCACGCCCGCGGGCCGCAAGCCTCGGGCGATGCGCCGGGGGTGTTCGACTTCTATGTGTTGAGCCTGTCGTGGTCACCCAGTTGGTGCCTGGCACACCCGCAAGACACGCAACAATGCAGCGGCAAGGGCTACGGGTTCGTGCTGCACGGGCTGTGGCCGCAATTCGCCAACAATCGCTGGCCGCAGTTTTGCGCGCCGCTCACGCCGCTGAGCGCTGCCGAGCGGGCTAAAGGCATGAGCCTGTTCCCCTCCCCACAGTTGATGGCCCATGAATGGGCAAAACACGGCACCTGCAGCGGCCTGGGCGCCGAGGGTTATCTGCGGGCAACCGACGCCGCGCTGGCGCGGGTGAAGATCCCGCCTGCCCTGGAACCCTCGGCCCGCGCCCAGCGGTTGCCAGCGCGGCAGATCAAAGCGTTGTTCCAGCAGGCCAACCCGGCCCTGCCCGAGGGCGGCATCGCGGTGTATTGCAACCGCAACCAGCTCAGCGAGGTGCGGGTATGCCTGAGCAAAGACCTCAGCCCGATCAGTTGCGGCGCGCCGCTCAAGGGCCAATGCCAGCAGAACGACGTGCTCGTGCCCGGCGTGCGCTGATCACCACTGCAGGCACAGCTTGCCGAAGTGCCCCCCACTGGCCTGGTGGGCAAAAGCCTCCGCCAGTTGCTCGAGCCCGTAGGTGCGGTCGATCACCGGGCGCACGCCGCCCTGCTCCAGGGCCGCGATGTAGTCCTGCTGCTGGCGCCGGCTGCCGACGATCAAGCCTTGCAAGCGCACCTGCTTGGCCATCAGCAGCGCCGTGGGCACTTCACCCTGGCGCCCGGTGAGCACGCCGATCAGCGAGATGTGGCCGCCCACGCGCACCGCCTGCAGCGACTGCGCCAGGGTGCCCGGCCCACCCAGCTCGATCACATGGTCAACGCCACGCCCGCCGGTCAGCGCCAGCACCTGCTCGGCCCACTGCGGCTGGGTGCGGTAGTTCACCGTGGCGTCGGCGCCCAACTGCCGCGCGCGCTCGAGCTTTTCATCCGAAGAAGAGGTGACGATCACCCGCGCGCCCATCAGCTTGCCGATCTGCAACGCGGCGATAGATACCCCGCCGGTGCCCAGGGTGAGAATGGTTTCACCCGCCTTGAGCAGGCCGTCGCCGACCAAGGCGCGCCACGCGGTCAGCCCGGCAGTGGTGATGGTCGCCGCTTCGGCAGCGCTCCAGCCCTTGGGCGCGTGGGTGAAGGCCTGCGCCGAGCGCACCGCGACCTCGCAAGCAAAACCGTCGATGCCGTCGCCCGGGGTGCCGGCGAAATTACCCACGGCGGTAAACGCCGGGCCCGCAGGCCAGTGGGGGAAGAAGGTCGACACCACCGCGTCGCCGGCCTTGAACTCGCTCACGCCCGCGCCCACGGCCTCGACCACCCCGGCGCCATCAGCCATCAACACACGGCCGTTCTCGGCTGGGATGCTGCCGTTGGCCACCAGCAGGTCGTGGTAATTGAGCGAGCTGCCGTGCAGCGCCACGCGAATGTGCCCAGGGCCCGGCTGGCCAGGGTCGGGGAGGTCTTGCAGCTGCAGTTGGTCGAGGCCACCAGGGGCGCGTAGGGTCATGGCTTTCATGGGGGGCTCCATAGGCAGAGAGAACTCCTCAGCTTAGGCTATGTACGAAATCGCTTGAAACTTGGTTATGCGGCGTTGAAAACCGGCTCGGAATGCTCATTGACAACCCGTCAACTCCGCTTCCTCGCCGGTTTTCGCCTTGCCTAACCCGCGTCTCAATCAATTTCGCACACAGCCTAGAAGCCTGGGCCAGCGTGAGTTCGAAAAAAATCCCGGGGGCTTTCGCCACCGGGATTTTCGAGCCACTGCCTGCCGCGCGGGCAATCAGTTTTGCGGGCGTTGCTTGGTGCCGTCGAGCTCGGCCTTCTTGCCAGTGCTGATCTCGGTGATCTTGGCAGACTTGGCGATGGCGAAGTCGAAGGTGTCTTGCATCTTGGCGATGGCGTCGGTCGGGGTGCCGTTCAGGCCACCGTTGGCCGCCCAGTCGAAGTTCCAGGTGCCGGAGTAGCTGTCGGCGCCAGCCACGTCGTGGGTTTCGATGGCGGTGAATACATCCGGGTGGCTTTGCATGTATTGCGCGGCGGCTTTAACGTCTGCCGGTACTTTGCCGGAAGTATCCTTGGCCATGTTGGCCAAGTCTTTACCACTGATTGCACCCTTGCCAGTCTGGCGCATGTAATCGGCGATAATCTTGCTGGATTGAGCGATGTTCAACTTCGCGTCAAAAGCAGAAGTTGAAGGGTTCGGCGTCGAGGTATTGCCGCCAGTTGCTGAAACGGTCGTAGACATTGGCTCGCTTCCCTAGATGAGGTTTAGGACACACCAGTAGGACGATGGCCCACGTCCATGACGGTAGCATGAAGCAAAAGGCCACTGCGAGACGGTTTCACAGCAATTCGCGGGGCGCACGATATTTCACAAGTTTTCACAACAGTGAAGTATGAGGCAGGCAAGTTACAGACTGTTTAAATAACATTAAGTTTCATGGCTTATCGATTGTAAGTGCGGTGGTAGCACTCTCGCAGGGCGCTGACGCCAGGTGTAAAACGCAGCCACAAAAAAGCCCAGCATCGGCTGGGCTTTTTGCATCTTAACGAAACACCCTTAGAACGGGATGTCGTCGTCGAAGCTGTCGAAGTCCGCGGCGGGCTGCGGCGCCGGCTGGGCGGGTTGCTGGCGAGGGGCAGCCTGCTGCGGGCGCGGAGCCTGCTGGCGAGGAGCCTGGCCTTGCGGGCGATCGTAGTTGCCACCACGGTTGCCACCCTGGCCGCCTTCGGCGCCGCCCTGGTTCCAGTCACCGCCGCCCGCCGAGTTCTGCTGGCGGCTGCCGAGCAACTGCATGGTGCCCTGCATGTCGACGATGATTTCGGTGGTGTAGCGCTTGATGCCGTCTTTTTCCCACTCGCGGGTTTGCAGCTTGCCTTCGATGTAGATTTGCGAACCCTTGCGCACGTACTCGCCGGCGATTTCGGCGACGCGGCCGAACAGCGACACGCGGTGCCACTCGGTACGCTCGACCTTCTGCCCGCTCTGCTTGTCGGTCCACTGCTCGCTGGTGGCCAGGCTCAGGTTGGTGACCGCGTTGCCGTTGGGCAGGTAGCGCACTTCAGGATCCTGGCCGGCGGTACCGACCAATATGACTTTGTTAACCCCGCGGGCCATAGTGTTCTCCTAGGCATCACCGGTGTTCGAAGGCGGATTGACCAGCGCTTCGATCGCCGCGCGATCCACTGTTTGTGTGTCGAATTTGATGTAGATGGCGGCCTCGTCGGCCACTACTACGGCATCAGTTACCCCTGGCACGGCCATCAGCCGGTCACCGAGGCTGGCGTCGCGCAGCGCCTGGGCAGGCAGCGGCATACGCAGGCTGGTGACATAGGGTGGTTCACGCATAGTACCAGCAATCGCAACCCACAGGGCCAGCAAAACGGCACAACCTATGAATGTACCGCCCAGGCCACCGTGCTGGAACATCCAGCCGCCGAGGATCCCGCCCAGCGCCGCGCCGAGGAACTGGCTGGTGGAGTACACCCCCATCGCCGTGCCCTTGCCGCCGGCCGGCGAGACCTTGCTGACCAGCGACGGCAGTGAGGCTTCGAGCAGGTTGAACGCGGTGAAAAACACCACGGTGCCGATCACCAGTGCCGCCAGGCTGTAGCCAAAGGCCCAGAAGAACAGCTCGCTGAGCATCAGCACCACGATCGCGCCGACCAACACGCGCTTCATCCGGCGTTTTTTCTCGCCATAGATGATGAACGGCACCATGGCGAAGAACGACACAAACAGCGCCGTGAGGTACACCCACCAGTGCTGCTCCTTGGGCAGCCCGGCCCGCTCGACCAGCGCCAGCGGCAGCGCCACGAAGCTGGACATGAGAATCGCGTGGAGGATGAAGATACCCGCATTGAGCCGCAGCAGCTCGGTATTGCGCAGGGTGGGCCGCAGCGCTTGGCGCGCCACGCCGGATTCACGGTGCATCAGCACACCGCTGCTGCGCGGCACCACGAACGCCACCAGGCCCAGGCCGACCACCGCCAGGCCTGCGGTGGCGAGGAACAACCCGCTCAAGCCAAAGGCACGGGTCAGCAGGGGCCCTACTACCATCGCCACGGCGAACGACACCCCGATGCTCATGCCGATCATGGCCATCGCCTTGGTGCGGTTCTGCTCGCGGGTGAGGTCTGAGAGCAGCGCCATCACCGCGGCGGAGATCGCCCCGGCGCCCTGCAGCACGCGCCCGCCGATCACTCCCCAGATGGAGTCGGCATGGGCCGCCAGCAAGCTGCCGAGGGCGAACACCACCAGCCCGGCGTAGATCACCGGGCGCCGGCCGATGCGGTCGGAGAGCATACCGAAGGGGATCTGCAGCACCGCCTGGGTCAGCCCGTAGGCACCGATGGCCAGGCCGATCAACGCCGGCGAGGCACCCGCCAGGTCCATGCCATAGGTGGCCAGCACCGGCAGCACCATGAACATGCCCAGCATGCGAAACGCAAATACCAGTGCCAAGCTGCCCGCGGCGCGGGTTTCGCCGGCGCTCATGCGTTCTCGCTGAAGATCGTGCATAAATAACCTCGTATGAACCGGCGGCGATTCTACCAGTCCCATCGAGTGTCGGCACAGGCGGCGACGCTTTGCCACATTAAGGGAAATTCACCCTGGGCTGGCCGATGCGCCCTACGCGCGGCGCCGGCTTTTCATACAGCCGTGCAGTGCACCACCCTCCCCCCTTATACTGCTGCGTTTAAGCCCGCCGAGCGAGGCCGTTTTGGACAAGATCCTTATTCGTGGGGCCCGCACCCACAACCTGAAGAACATCGACCTGACCCTGCCGCGCGACAAGCTGATCGTGATCACCGGGCTGTCGGGTTCAGGGAAGTCGTCGCTGGCCTTCGACACGCTCTACGCCGAAGGCCAGCGCCGCTATGTCGAGTCGCTGTCGGCCTACGCCCGGCAGTTTCTGTCGATGATGGAAAAACCCGACGTCGACACCATCGAAGGCTTGTCGCCGGCGATCTCCATCGAGCAGAAATCCACCTCGCACAACCCGCGCTCGACCGTGGGCACCATCACCGAAATCTACGACTACCTGCGCCTGCTCTACGCGCGGGTGGGCACCCCGCGCTGCCCGGACCACGACATCCCGCTGGAGGCGCAAACCGTCAGCCAGATGGTCGACCAAGTGCTGGCGCTGCCCGAGGGCCGCCGGCTGATGCTGCTGGCGCCAGTGATCCGCGAGCGCAAGGGCGAGCACCTGGCGGTGTTCGAAGAACTCCGCGCCCAGGGTTTCGTGCGTGCCCGGGTCGACGGCCGCCTGCATGAGCTCGACGAACTGCCCAAGCTCGACAAACAGAAAAAACATACCATCGAGGTGGTGGTCGACCGCTTCAAGGTGCGCGAAGACCTGCAACAGCGCTTGGCGGAATCCTTCGAAACCGCCTTGAACCTGGCCGACGGTATCGCCCTGGTCGCGCCCATGGACGGCGATGAAGGCGAAGAGATGATTTTCTCCGCGCGCTTCGCCTGCCCAATCTGCGGGCATTCGATCAGCGAGCTGGAGCCCAAGCTGTTCTCCTTCAACAACCCCGCCGGTGCCTGCCCTACCTGCGACGGCCTGGGCGTGAAGCAGTTCTTCGATGCCAAGCGGCTGGTCAATGGCGAACTCACCCTCGCCGAGGGTGCCATCCGCGGCTGGGACCGGCGCAACGTGTACTACTTCCAGATGCTCGGCTCGCTTGCCGGGCATTTCGGCTTCAGCCTCGAGCACCCGTTCAACGCGTTGGGCGCCGACGAGCAAAAGCTGCTGCTGTACGGCACCGGCAACAAGAACGTCGACTTCAAGTACCTCAATGACCGCGGCGACATCGTCAAGCGCTCGCACCCGTTCGAGGGCATCATCCCGAACCTGGAGCGCCGTTACCGCGAGACCGAGTCGGCCACCGTGCGCGAAGAACTGGCCAAATTCCTCAGCACCCAGCCCTGCCCCGACTGCCGCGGCACCCGCCTGCGCCGCGAGGCGCGCCACGTGTGGGTGGGCGACAAGAACCTGCCGGCGGTCAGCGGCATGCCGATCGGCGAAGCCTTCGCCTACTTTGGCGGGCTGGCGCTGACCGGCCGCAAGGGCGAGATCGCCGACAAGATCCTCAAGGAAATCCGCGAGCGCCTGCAGTTCCTGGTCAACGTCGGCCTCGACTACCTGACCCTGGACCGCAGCGCCGACACGTTGTCTGGCGGTGAAGCCCAGCGCATCCGCTTGGCCAGCCAGATCGGCGCCGGCCTGGTGGGGGTGATGTACATCCTCGATGAGCCGTCCATTGGCCTGCACCAGCGCGACAACGACCGCCTGCTGGCGACCCTGAACCACCTGCGCGACATCGGCAATACGGTGATCGTGGTCGAGCACGACGAAGACGCCATTCGCCTGGCCGACTACGTGGTCGACATCGGCCCCGGCGCCGGCGTGCACGGTGGTGAAATCGTCGCCCAGGGCAGCCCGGCCGACGTGATGGCCCACCCGGATTCGGAAACCGGCAAGTACCTCTCCGGGCGCAAGAAGATCGTGGTCCCGGCCAAGCGCACCCCGCGCAACAAGAAGCTCAACGTGACCATCAAGGGCGCACGCGGCAACAACCTGCAAAAGGTCGACCTGGAAATCCCCGTGGGGCTGCTCACCTGCGTGACGGGTGTGTCCGGCTCGGGCAAGTCGACGCTGATCAACAACACCCTGTTCCCGCTCAGCTCCACGGCGCTGAACGGCGCCACCACGCTCGAGGCGGCGCCCCACGACAGCATCAATGGGCTGCAACACCTGGATAAAGTCGTAGACATCGACCAAAGCCCGATCGGCCGCACGCCGCGCTCCAACCCGGCCACCTACACCGGCCTGTTCACCCCCATCCGCGAACTCTTCGCCGGCGTGCCAGAGGCCCGCGCGCGCGGCTACGGCCCGGGGCGCTTTTCGTTCAACGTCAAGGGCGGGCGCTGCGAAGCGTGCCAGGGCGACGGCCTGATCAAGGTCGAGATGCACTTTTTGCCAGACATCTACGTGCCCTGCGACGTGTGCAAGAGCAAGCGCTACAACCGCGAAACCCTGGAGATCCGCTACAAGGGCAAGAGCATCGACGAAGTGCTCGACATGACCATCGAAGACGCCCGCGGCTTCTTCGACGCGGTGCCAGCGCTGGCGCGCAAGCTGCAAACCCTGATGGACGTGGGGCTGTCTTACATCAAGCTGGGCCAATCGGCGACCACGTTGTCTGGGGGCGAAGCGCAGCGGGTGAAGCTCTCGCGCGAGCTGTCCAAGCGCGATACTGGCAAAACCCTGTACATCCTCGACGAACCGACCACCGGGCTGCACTTCGCAGACATCCAGCAGCTGCTCGATGTGCTGCACCGCCTGCGCGACCACGGCAACACCGTGGTGGTGATCGAACACAATCTGGATGTGATCAAGACCGCCGACTGGCTGGTGGACCTCGGCCCCGAGGGCGGTTCCAAGGGTGGCCAGATCATCGCCTATGGCACGCCGGAAGAAGTGGCGAAGATGCCCCAGTCTTACACCGGCAAGTACCTGGCGCCGCTGCTGGAACGCGACCGGGCCTGAGCCCAGGCAGCAGGCATGAAAAAGCCGCTCGAATGAGCGGCTTTTTTTTATCGCGCCTTACAGGCCCTGGGCTTGGGACTGCAGGTAGTTTTGCAGGCCGATGGCCTTGATCAAACCCAGCTGTTTTTCGAGCCAGTAGGTGTGATCTTCTTCAGTGTCGTTCAACTGCACGCGGAGGATTTCGCGGGTGACATAGTCATTGTGGCGCTCGCACAACTCGATGCCCTTGCGCAGGGCATCACGCACTTTGTACTCCAGGCGCAGGTCGCTCTCGAGCATGGTCGGCACGCTGGTGCCTACGTCGAGATCGTCTGGGCGCATGCGCGGGGTGCCTTCGAGCATCAGGATGCGGCGCATCAGTGCATCCGCGTGTTGCGCCTCTTCTTCCATTTCGTGGTTGATCCGCTCGTACAGGTGGGTAAAGCCCCAATCCTCGTACATGCGCGAATGGATGAAGTACTGGTCGCGGGCCGCGAGCTCGCCGGTCAGCAGCGTATTGAGGTAATCGATGACGTCTGGATGACCTTGCATGGCGGCCAACTCTCCTGGGATTGCTAAAGCACTATTGTGAACCATCCCCCGCCCGAGGTCACGGCCGCATTGGGCAAAAATGGCTGAAATTCGCCGAAATGCAGGGCTTAGAAGCGAAAAACCGCCCAATTGCGGGCGGTTATGTTTCTCGTTACGACTTACCCGAGCGTTACCCCCAAGGCTTTGGCCACGCCTTCGCCGTAGGCAGGGTCTGCCTGGAAGAAGTGCTGCAACTGGCGTTGAACCACTTCGCTGCTCACGCCGGCCATGGCCCCGGCGATGTTGTTGATCAGCAGCTCGCGTTGGGCGTCGCTCATCAGCCGGAACAGCGCGCCGGCGTGGCTGAAGTAGTCTTTGTCATCACGCTGGTTCCAGCGGTCGGCGGCACCACTGAGGGCCAACGGCGGCTCGGCATAGCGAGGGGCCTGCTTGGGCGCGTAGCTGTAGCTGTTGGGCTCGTAGTTAGGGGCCGCGCCGCCGTTGCTGCCAAACGCCATGGCGCCGTCACGCTGGTAGGTGTTGGCGGCATTGCGTGGGGCATTGACCGGCAACTGCTGGTGGTTGGTGCCCACCCGGTAGCGGTGTGCATCGGCGTAGGCGAACACACGGCCTTGCAACATCTTGTCGGGCGACAGGCCGACACCAGGCACCATGTTGCTGGGCGCGAAGGCGGCCTGCTCAACCTGGGCGAAGTAGTTGTCGGGGTTGCGGTTCAGTTCCAGCTCGCCCACCTCGATCAGCGGGTATTCCTGTTGCGACCAGGTTTTAGTCACGTCAAAGGGGTTCTCGTGGTGGGCCTGGGCTTGGGCCTCGCTCATGATCTGCACGCACACCCGCCATTTCGGGAAGTCCTGGCGCTCGATCGCCGAGAACAGGTCACGCTGGGCGTAATCCGGGTCGGTACCGGCCAAGCGCGCGGCGTCTGCAGGCGCGAGGTTCTTGATGCCTTGCTGGGTCTTGAAGTGCCACTTCACCCAGTGGCGCTCACCCTTGGCGCTGATCAAGCTATAGGTGTGGCTGCCAAAGCCGTGCATAAAGCGGTAGCCGTCAGGGATGCCGCGGTCAGAGAACAAAATGGTGACCTGGTGGGTGGCTTCTGGCGAATGAGACCAGAAGTCCCACATCATCTGCGCGCTTTTCAGGTTGGTTTGCGGGTGGCGCTTTTGCGTGTGGATAAAATCGGGAAACTTCAGCGGGTCGCGGATAAAGAACACCGGGGTGTTGTTGCCGACGATGTCCCAGTTGCCTTCCTCGGTGTAGAACTTCACCGCAAAGCCACGGGGGTCGCGCTCGGTGTCGGCCGAGCCGCGTTCACCGCCAACAGTGGAAAAGCGCAGCAACACGTCGGTTTGCTTGCCCACTTCGCTGAACAGCGCCGCGCTGCTGTAACCGGTGATGTCTTGGGTGACGGTAAAGGTACCGAATGCCGCGGAACCCTTGGCGTGGACACGGCGCTCCGGGATGTTCTCGCGGTTGAAGTGGGCGAGCTTTTCGATCAGGTGGAAGTCATCGAGAAGCAGGGGGCCGCGGGGGCCGGCGGAACGGGAGTTCTGGTTGTCTGCAACGGGGGCGCCGCTGGCGGTGGTCAATACCTTGTCCTGGCTCATGCACTATCTTCCTCTGTCAGGTGAATGCCGTTCGGCTATGGCTGCCGTTTAGGACCAGTATATTCACCGTCTCGCTAGGTTCTAATGCATTAATTATTACGGCCTGATAGAAAATCCCTAAGCGCGATTGCACGGAATTACAGGCAATAAAAAACCGGGCAAGCCCGGTTTTTTATTGAGTGGCGCGAGGCCTTATTCAGCGCTTACGGCTTCGCCGCCGACCGGACGGTCAACCAGCTCGACATAAGCCATCGGAGCGTTGTCCCCAGCGCGGAAACCGCACTTGAGGATGCGCAGGTAGCCGCCGTTACGGGTGGCGTAGCGCTTGCCCAGATCGTTGAACAGTTTACCCACAGCCGACTTCGAACGGGTACGGTCGAAAGCCAGGCGGCGGTTGGCAACGCTGTCTTCTTTGGCCAGGGTGATCAGCGGCTCGGCAACGCGGCGCAGTTCCTTGGCTTTCGGAAGGGTAGTTTTGATCAGCTCGTGCTCGAACAGCGACACCGCCATGTTTTGGAACATGGCCTTGCGGTGCGCGCTGGTGCGGCTCAGGTGACGACCACTTTTACGATGACGCATGGTGAATTCCTTACCAAACTGTACGTTCGGTGATTACGACGATCAGGCAGTGGCCTTATCGTCCTTCTTAAGACTTGCAGGCGGCCAGTTGTCGAGGCGCATGCCGAGGGAGAGACCGCGGGAGGCCAGAACGTCCTTGATTTCAGTCAGGGACTTCTTGCCCAGGTTCGGAGTCTTCAACAGTTCTACTTCGGTACGCTGAATCAGGTCGCCGATGTAGTAAATGTTTTCCGCCTTAAGGCAGTTTGCCGAACGAACAGTCAGTTCCAGATCATCAACCGGGCGCAGAAGAATCGGATCGATTTCATCTTCTTGCTCGACGACGACTGGTTCGCTGTCACCCTTGAGATCCACGAACGCGGCCAGCTGCTGTTGCAGGATGGTCGCGGCACGACGGATAGCTTCTTCTGGGTCCAGGGTACCGTTGGTTTCCAGGTCGATGACCAGCTTGTCCAGGTTGGTGCGCTGCTCGACACGGGCGTTTTCCACCACGTATGCGATACGGCGTACCGGGCTGAACGAAGCATCCAGCTGCAAACGACCAATGCTGCGGCTTTCGTCGTCGTCGCTCTGACGGGCGTCAGCCGGCTCGTAACCGCGGCCACGGGCAACAACGAGCTTCATGTTCAAAGCACCGTTGGTAGCCAGGTTCGCGATCACATGCTCGGGATTGACGATCTCGACATCATGATCCAGCTGAATATCGGCAGCGGTAACCACCCCCGAACCTTTTTTCGACAAGGTCAGCGTAACTTCGTCACGACCGTGCAGTTTGATAGCGAGGCCTTTGACGTTCAGCAGGATGTCGATGACATCTTCCTGAACGCCTTCGATCGCGCTGTACTCGTGGAGTACACCGTCGATCTCGGCTTCTACAACTGCGCAGCCAGGCATGGAGGACAACAGGATGCGACGCAGCGCGTTGCCCAGGGTGTGGCCAAAGCCACGCTCGAGAGGCTCGAGCGTGATCTTGGCGCGGGTTGGGCTGACGACCTGCACATCAATGTGACGGGGCGTCAGAAACTCATTTACCGAAATCTGCATGGATGCACCTACTTTCTAGCCCTTACTTGGAGTAGAGCTCGACGATCAGGTTTTCGTTGATGTCGGCCGATAGATCAGCGCGAGCCGGGATGTTTTTGAACACACCGGATTTTTTCTCGCTGTCTACTTCGACCCACTCAACGCGGCCACGCTGGGCGTTCAGTTCAAGGGCTTGAACGATACGCAGCTGGTTCTTCGATTTCTCGCGAACGGCCACTACATCACCTGGACGAACCTGGTAAGACGGAACGTTTACGGTAGCGCCATTAACGCTGATCGCTTTGTGCGAAACCAGCTGGCGAGACTCGGCGCGGGTAGCACCAAAGCCCATACGGTAAACGACGTTGTCCAGACGGCACTCGAGCAGTTGCAGCAGGTTCTCGCCGGTTGCGCCTTTCTTGCTCGCAGCCAGTTTGTAGTAACCGCTGAACTGGCGTTCGAGAACACCATAGATGCGACGGACTTTTTGCTTCTCGCGCAGCTGGGTACCGTAGTCAGACTGACGGCCACGGCGTTGGCCGTGAATACCCGGTGCGGTTTCGATGTTGCACTTCGATTCCAGGGCGCGAACGCCGCTTTTCAGGAACAGATCGGTGCCTTCACGACGAGACAGTTTGCATTTTGGACCAATGTAACGTGCCATTTCTCTCTGCCTCCTGGATTACACGCGGCGCTTCTTCGGCGGACGGCACCCGTTATGCGGGATAGGCGTCACGTCGGTGATGCTGGCGATTTTATAGCCACAGCTGTTCAGTGCGCGAACAGCAGACTCACGGCCTGGACCTGGACCCTTGACGTTGACGTCGAGGTTCTTCAGGCCATATTCCAGGGCAGCTTGACCAGCACGCTCAGCAGCCACCTGGGCAGCGAACGGGGTGGACTTACGCGAACCACGGAAGCCCGAACCACCGGAGGTAGCCCAGGACAGGGCGTTACCTTGACGGTCGGTAATGGTCACGATGGTGTTGTTGAAAGACGCGTGGATGTGGGCGATCCCATCAACCACTGTCTTTTTGACTTTTTTACGAGGACGAGCAGCAGGCTTTGCCATGTCTATTTTCCTGTCGATTCGCTGGAGCGATTACTTGCGGATCGGCTTGCGTGGGCCCTTACGGGTACGCGCGTTGGTCTTGGTACGCTGACCGCGCACCGGCAGACCGCGACGATGACGCAGGCCGCGGTAGCAACCCAGGTCCATCAAGCGTTTGATCTTCATGTTGATGTCACGACGCAGGTCACCTTCGGTGGTGATCTTCGCCACTTCGCTACGCAGCTGTTCGATTTGCTCGTCGCTCAGATCCTTGATCTTCGCGGCTGGGTTGACCCCAGTGTCTGCACAGATTTTCTGGGCAGTCGTGCGACCAACACCGTAGATGTAGGTCAGCGAGATAACAGTGTGCTTGTTATCTGGAATGTTAACGCCTGCAATACGGGCCATTCAGTGGGACTCCAATTGACAGCTACCTGCGCCCCGGAAGCCAAGAAATAGGGCGCGCGATAATATCGCTGTAGTAACAAATAATCAACCCAGCAGCACACTAGCTGCTGGGCTTTTAGCACGGCTCACACTCAGCCTTGGCGCTGCTTGTGGCGTGGTTCCGCGCTGCAGATCACTCGCACGATACCTTCACGGCGAATAATCTTGCAGTTGCGGCACAGCTTTTTCACCGATGCGCGAACTTTCATGACCAACTCCTCGAACCTTACGGGCCTCTCAGCGCAGCAAGCTGCTGCCGCCGTAGCCCTTCAGGTTGGCTTTCTTCATCAGGGATTCGTACTGGTGCGAAACGAGGTGGGATTGTACTTGGGCCATAAAGTCCATCACAACCACGACCACGATCAGCAACGAGGTCCCGCCAAGGTAGAACGGAACGTTTGCTGCAACCACCAGGAACTGGGGCACCAGGCACACGGCCGTCATGTAAAGAGCACCGAACATGGTCAAGCGGGTCAGAACGCCATCAATGTAGCGTGCGGACTGCTCGCCCGGACGGATGCCCGGAATAAAGGCACCGGACTTCTTCAGGTTCTCCGCTACGTCCTTCGGGTTGAACATCAATGCCGTGTAGAAGAAGCAGAAGAAAATGATCCCTGCACTAAACAGCAAAATGTTCAACGGCTGGCCAGGAGCGATCGACTGCGAGACATCCTGCAGCCAGCCCATACCTTCAGACTGACCAAACCAGGAGCCCAACGAAGCCGGGAACAGCAAGATGCTGCTCGCGAAAATGGCCGGGATAACCCCCGCCATGTTCACTTTCAACGGCAAGTGGCTGCGCTGCTCAGCGAAAACCTTGCGGCCTTGCTGGCGCTTGGCGTAGTGCACCGCA
This sequence comes from Pseudomonas sp. NPDC007930, assembly GCF_042958985.1. Lineage (NCBI taxonomy): Bacteria > Pseudomonadati > Pseudomonadota > Gammaproteobacteria > Pseudomonadales > Pseudomonadaceae > Pseudomonas > Pseudomonas sp. NPDC007930. The sequence continues at coordinate 30,573 of NZ_JBIBKC010000012.1, read as the reverse complement.
ATGCGGCGCTGCCCACGCTCGATGAACACCACGAAACCGATGATCGCTACTGCGACCAGGCCTACGGCGACCAGAGCGAAAATGTTGATATCACCCTGACGGGCAGACTCGAAAGACTGCCCCACCGCGCGCGGCAAGCCGGCGACGATGCCCGAGAAAATCAGCATCGAAATGCCGTTGCCAACACCACGTTCGGTGATCTGCTCGCCCAGCCACATCATGAACAGCGCGCCCGCCACGAAGGTGGACACTGCCAGGATGTAGAAGGTTGGGCCCGACGCGAACGCGACGCCCTGGTTGGCCAGGCCGATGGACATGCCAATCGCCTGAACCAGTGCCAGCACAACGGTGCCATAGCGGGTGTACTGGCTGATCTTGCGACGGCCAGCTTCCCCTTCCTTCTTCAACTGCTCCAGCTGCGGGCTGATCGCGGTCATGAGCTGCATGATGATCGACGCCGAAATGTACGGCATGATCCCCAGTGCAAAAATGCTCATGCGCTCCAGCGCACCGCCGGAAAACATGTTGAACAAGCTAAGAATGGTCCCCTCATTCTGTCGGAACAGATCCGCCAGGCGGTCCGGGTTGATGCCGGGAACTGGGATGTGCGCGCCGATCCGGTAGACGATAATCGCCAGGAACAGGAAACGCAGACGAGCCCAGAGTTCGGACAACCCGCCTTTGCCGAGCGCTGAGAGAGCACCTTGCTTAGCCATTTATTCCTCGAACTTGCCGCCAGCTGCTTCGATAGCCGCGCGCGCGCCCTTGGTGGCATTGATGCCCTTCAGGGTTACGGCACGAGTCACATCACCAGACAGCACGACTTTAACGCGCTGAACGTTCTGGTTGATGACGTTTGCTTCTTTCAGCGACTGAACCGAAACGACGTCGCCTTGAACCTTGGCCAGCTCCGAAGTGCGAACTTCAGCGCGGTCCATGGCTTTCAGGGAAACGAAGCCGAATTTCGGCAGGCGACGGTGCAGCGGCTGTTGACCACCCTCGAAGCCCGGAGCGATGGTGCCACCGGAACGGGAAGTCTGGCCTTTGTGACCACGGCCGCCGGTCTTACCCAGACCGCTGCCGATGCCACGACCTGGACGATGCTTCTCGCGACGGGAACCCGGCGCTGGACTCAGATCATTGAGTTTCATCGATTAACCCTCGACGCGCAGCATGTAGTAAGCCTTGTTGATCATCCCACGGTTGGAGGGAGTATCTTCGACTTCTACGGTGTGACCGATACGGCGCAGACCCAGGCCCTTAACGCACAGTTTGTGGTTAGGGATACGGCCGGCGGTGCTCTTGATCAGCGTGACTTTGACGGTAGCCATGATTACAGAATCTCCTCGACGCTCTTACCGCGCTTGGCGGCGATGGAATCAGGAGACTGCATGGCTTTCAGGCCGTTGAAAGTGGCGTGTACCACGTTCACCGGGTTGGTCGAGCCATAGCACTTGGCCAGAACGTTATGCACGCCAGCCACTTCCAGCACGGCACGCATGGCGCCACCGGCGATGATGCCGGTACCTTCCGAAGCGGGCTGCATGTACACCTTCGACGCACCGTGGGTGGACTTGGTGGCGTACTGCAGGGTGGTGCCCTTCAGGTCTACCTGAATCATGTTGCGACGTGCAGCTTCCATAGCCTTCTGGATAGCAGCCGGCACTTCGCGGGACTTACCGCGACCGAAGCCAACGCGGCCCTTGCCATCACCTACCACGGTCAGCGCGGTGAAGGTGAAGATACGGCCGCCTTTGACGGTCTTGGCTACGCGGTTAACCTGAACCAGCTTCTCAATGTAGCCTTCGTCGCGTTTTTGGTCGTTATTTGCCATAACTTAGAACTCCAGCCCGCCTTCACGAGCAGCATCAGCCAGTGCTTTGACACGGCCGTGGTACTTGAAGCCGGAACGGTCGAAAGCGACTTGAGAAATACCGGCAGCCTTGGCGCGCTCGGCAACCAGTTTGCCGACCTTGGAGGCGGCATCGACGTTGCCAGTGGCACCATCACGCAGTTCTTTGTCCAAGGTAGAGGCGCTGGCCAGAACCTTGCTGCCGTCGGCCGAAATGACCTGGGCATAGATGTGCTGCGAAGAGCGATACACGCACAGACGCACGGTTTCGAGCTCGTGCATTTTCAGGCGTGCTTTGCGAGCGCGACGCAGACGAGTAACTTTTTTGTCGGTCATTTGCTAGGCCCTACTTCTTCTTGGCTTCTTTACGGCGGACGACTTCATCCGCGTAACGGACACCCTTGCCTTTGTACGGCTCTGGACGACGGAAGTCGCGGATTTCCGCGGCAACCTGGCCTACGAGCTGCTTGTCGATGCCCTTGATCAGGATATCGGTTTGGCTAGGAGTTTCAGCGGTGATGCCTTCCGGCAGCTGATATTCCACAGGGTGGGAGAAGCCCAGCGCCAGCGACAGGACTTGGCCCTTGGCTTGCGCCTTGTAACCAACACCAACCAGCTGAAGCTTGCGCTCGAAGCCCTGGCTTACGCCCTGGACCATGTTGTTCACCAGAGCGCGGGTAGTACCGGCCATGGCGCGGGTCTGTTGGTCGCCGTTGCGGGCAGCGAAACGCAGCTCGCCGCTTTCTTCGGTGATTTCAACAGAGTTGTGAACGTTCAGTTCCAGAGTACCCTTTGCACCCTTGATCGACAGCACCGGACCAGCGAGTTTGATTTCTACGCCAGCTGGGAGCTTGACGGGGTTCTTAGCGACGCGAGACATTGCTGATCCCCCCTTAGAACACGGTGCAGAGCACTTCGCCGCCGACACCGGCAGCGCGCGCAGCGCGATCCGTCATCACACCTTTGTTGGTGGAGACGATGGAAACGCCAAGACCGCCGCGTACTTTCGGCAGATCATCGACGGACTTGTACTGGCGAAGGCCAGGACGGCTGACGCGTTTGACTTCTTCGATGACCGGACGGCCTTCGTAGTATTTCAGCTCGAGAGAGAGCGAAGGCTTCGCGTCGCCAGTGACCTGATAACCCGCGATGTAGCCTTCGTCCTTGAGAACTTTGGCAACAGCAACCTTCAGAGTCGACGAAGGCATGCTTACAACGGACTTTTCAGCCATCTGGGCATTACGGATGCGAGTTAGCATGTCCGCTAACGGGTCCTGCATACTCATGGGCTAGATGCTCCTGATACGAAAAAAACTGGCCTTTCGGCCGCATAGACCGCCCGAACGCAGCCGGGATACCCGGGCTCGGGCGAGCCGGTCATTCTAGAGACACACCAGAAACGAATCAAGCCCCAAAAGGGGCTTGATCGTTGTGCCGGTGCACCGGCGGTCGGAGACCACCGGTACCGAGCGCAGTGCTTACCAGCTGGCTTTGACCAGGCCTGGTACGTCACCGCGCATGGCAGCTTCGCGCAGCTTGTTACGCGACAGGCCGAACTTACGGTATACACCGTGCGGACGACCGGTCAGGCGGCAGCGGTTGCGCAGGCGCGAGGAGCTCGCGTCACGCGGCTGCTTCTGCAGTGCGATGGTAGCGTTCCAGCGCTCTTCAGGCGTTGCTTCCTGATTCACGATGATTGCTTTCAGCGCAGCGCGTTTGGTAGCGAACTTGGCAACCAGTTTCTGGCGCTTCAGCTCGCGGTTCTTCATGCTCGTCTTAGCCATTATCCGACTCCAATCAGTTGCGGAACGGGAACTTGAATGCACGCAGCAGAGCGCGGCCTTCGTCGTCCGTACGGGCAGTGGTGGTCAGGGTAATGTCCAGACCGCGAAGAGCATCGATCTTGTCGTAATCGATTTCCGGGAAGATGATCTGCTCTTTCACGCCCATGCTGTAGTTGCCACGACCGTCGAAGGACTTGGCATTCAGGCCGCGGAAGTCGCGAACCCGAGGCAGGGAGATGGACAGCAGGCGATCCAGGAACTCGTACATACGATCGCGACGCAGGGTGACTTTGACGCCAATCGGCCAACCTTCGCGGACTTTGAACCCAGCGATCGATTTGCGAGCAAAGGTCACCACGGCTTTTTGGCCGGTGATTTTTTCAAGATCGGCAACAGCGTGCTCGATGACTTTTTTGTCACCGATTGCTTCGCCCAGACCCATGTTCAGGGTGATCTTGGTAACGCGCGGAACTTCCATCACGTTGGCCAGCTTAAGTTCTTCCTTAAGCTTGGGGGCGATTTCCTTCCGGTAAATCTCTTTCAGTCGTGCCATGGTCATTTACCTAGCAGTGTTCAAGCATCAACCGCTTTTTGGGTCGACTTGAAGACACGAATTTTCTTACCGTCTTCAACCTTGAAACCTACGCGGTCAGCCTTGTTGGTTTCGCTGTTGAAAATGGCAACGTTGGAAGCGTGCAGTGGCGCTTCTTTCTCGACGATACCGCCCTGGATGCCAGCCATTGGATTCGGCTTGGTGTGGCGCTTGACCAGGTTGACCCCGCCAATGACCAGACGGTCATCAGCGAGAACCTTCAGCACCTTACCGCGCTTGCCCTTGTCTTTGCCGGCGATCACGACGATCTCGTCGTCACGACGAATCTTTTGCATGTCGGATCTCCTTACAGCACTTCTGGGGCGAGCGAGACGATCTTCATGAACTTCTCAGAGCGAAGTTCACGGGTCACTGGCCCAAAGATACGGGTGCCGATCGGCTCTTGCTTGTTGTTCAGCAGAACAGCAGCGTTGCCGTCGAAACGGATGATCGAACCGTCAGGGCGACGAACGCCGTGACGAGTACGAACTACCACCGCGGTCATGACTTGGCCTTTTTTGACCTTGCCACGAGGAATCGCTTCCTTCACGGTTACTTTGATGATGTCACCGATTCCGGCGTAACGGCGGTGGGAACCACCGAGCACCTTGATGCACATGACGCGACGAGCGCCGCTGTTATCGGCCACATCGAGCATCGATTGAGTCTGAATCATAAAATTTCTCCGACCCCTAGCCCTTAGACTTCAACAGCGCGCTCAACGACTTCAACCAGGTCCCAGCACTTGGTCTTGGCCATCGGGCGAACTTCGCGGATGGTGACCTTGTCGCCGATGTGGCACTGATTGGTCTCGTCGTGGGCGTGCAGCTTGGTCGAACGCTTGACGTATTTACCGTAGATCGGGTGCTTAACGCGACGCTCGATCAGAACGGTGATAGTTTTGTCCATCTTGTCGCTGACGACACGGCCAGTCAGCGTACGGACGGTTTTTTCGGCTTCAGCCATGATCACTTACCTGCCTGCTGGTTGAGCACAGTTTTCACGCGAGCGATGTCACGCTTCACTTGCGAGAGCAGGTGAGACTGCCCCAACTGACCAGTTGCCTTCTGCATACGCAGATTGAACTGATCGCGCAGCAAGCCGAGCAGTTGCTCGTTCAGTTGCTGTGCTGATTTCTCACGAAGTTCGTTCGCTTTCATCACATCACCGTCCGCTTAACAAAGGAGGTCGCCAGAGGCAGCTTCGCAGCAGCCAGGGCAAATGCCTCACGAGCCAGTTGCTCGGAAACACCCTCGATTTCGTACAGCACTTTGCCCGGTTGAATCTGGGCAACCCAGTACTCCACGTTACCCTTACCTTTACCCATACGAACTTCGAGGGGCTTTTTGGTAACCGGCTTGTCCGGGAATACACGGATCCAGATCTTGCCGCCACGTTTCACGTGACGGGTCAGCGCACGACGTGCGGACTCGATCTGGCGAGCGGTGAGGCGACCGCGAGCGACAGCTTTCAGTGCGAATTCACCGAAGCTGACTTTGCTACCGCGCTGAGCCAGACCACGGTTGTGGCCGGTCATCTGCTTGCGGAATTTTGTACGCTTTGGTTGCAACATTTGGCGTACCCCTTACTTGGCAGCTTTTTTACGAGGCGCAGGTGCTTGCGGCTTCAGCTCTTCCTGGCGACCACCAATTACTTCGCCTTTGAAGATCCAAACCTTGACACCGATCACACCGTAAGTGGTGTGCGCTTCGTAGGTGGCATAGTCGATATCGGCACGCAGGGTGTGCAGGGGCACACGACCTTCGCGATACCATTCAGTACGTGCGATTTCAGCACCGCCGAGACGACCGCTCACTTGGATCTTGATGCCTTTGGCACCAATGCGCATGGCGTTCTGTACGGCGCGCTTCATGGCGCGACGGAACATCACACGACGCTCCAGCTGCTGAGCTACGCTCTGGGCAACCAGCATACCGTCGAGCTCCGGCTTGCGGATCTCTTCGATGTTGATGTGCACAGGCACACCCATTTGCTTGGTCAGGTCCTGACGCAGTTTCTCAACATCCTCACCTTTCTTGCCGATCACGATGCCGGGGCGAGCAGTGTGGATGGTGATGCGTGCGGTTTGAGCCGGGCGATGAATATCGATACGGCTCACGGACGCGCTTTTTAGTTTGTCCTGGAGGTACTCACGCGTTTGCAGGTCTGCAAGCAGATAGTCTGCGTAAGTCTTGCCGCCTGCATACCAGACGGAAGTGTGCTCCTTGACGATTCCCAGGCGGATGCCAACGGGATGTACTTTCTGACCCATCTGATCGACTCCGTTACTTGTCCGCAACCTTGACAGTGATATGGCAAGACCGCTTGACGATGCGATCAGCGCGGCCTTTGGCACGCGGCATGATGCGCTTCAGCGAACGCCCTTCGTTAACGAAGACAGTCGACACTTTCAGGTCGTCGACGTCGGCGCCTTCGTTGTGTTCGGCGTTGGCAACGGCCGATTCAAGGACTTTCTTCAAGATTTCAGCGGCTTTTTTGCTGCTGAAGGCCAACAGGTTGAGCGCTTCGCCCACCTTCTTCCCGCGGATCTGGTCGGCGACCAAGCGGGCTTTCTGGGCGGAGATTCGAGCGCCCGACAGCTTAGCGGCTACTTCCATTTCCTTACCCCTTAGCGCTTGGCTTTTTTGTCAGCTGCATGCCCGCGATAGGTGCGGGTAGCGGCGAACTCGCCCAGTTTATGGCCGACCATGTCTTCGCTCACGAGAACCGGAACGTGTTGACGGCCGTTATGCACGGCGATGGTCAGACCTACCATTTGCGGCAGAATCATCGAACGACGCGACCAGGTTTTCACCGGTTTGCGATCATTCTTTTCCGCCGCCACTTCGACCTTCTTCAACAGGTGAAGATCGATAAAAGGACCTTTCTTCAGAGAACGTGGCACTGTCGTATCCCTCTATTTACTTGCGACGACGGACGATCATGTTGTCGGTACGCTTATTAGCACGGGTCTTCGCACCCTTGGTTGGGAAGCCCCATGGCGATACCGGATGACGACCACCGGACGTACGGCCTTCACCACCACCATGTGGGTGGTCAACCGGGTTCATGGCAACACCACGAACGGTTGGGCGAACGCCACGCCAGCGCTTGGCACCAGCTTTACCCAGCGAACGCAGGCTGTGCTCGGAGTTCGAGACTTCGCCCAGGGTCGCACGGCACTCAGCCAGTACTTTGCGCATCTCGCCAGAGCGGAGACGCAGGGTCACGTATACACCTTCACGAGCGACCAGCTGAGCCGAAGCACCAGCGGAACGCGCGATCTGAGCACCTTTACCAGGCTTCAGCTCGATGGCGTGAACGGTAGAACCGACCGGAATGTTGCGCAGCTGCAGCGTGTTGCCCGGCTTGATTGGAGCCAGAGCACCTGCAACGATCTGGTCGCCAGCGCTGACGCCTTTCGGGGCCAGGATGTAACGACGCTCGCCGTCTGCGTACAGAACCAGTGCGATGAAAGCAGTACGGTTCGGATCGTATTCGATACGCTCGACAGTGGCGGCGATGCCGTCTTTGTCGTTGCGACGGAAGTCGACCAGACGATAGTGCTGCTTGTGGCCACCACCTACGTGACGCGTAGTGATGCGGCCATTATTGTTACGACCACCAGACTTCGATTTCTTTTCGAGCAGGGGGGCGTGAGGAGCGCCTTTGTGGAGCTCCTTGTTGACGACCTTGACCACGAAACGGCGGCCAGCGGAAGTCGGTTTGCATTTAACGATTGCCATGATGCGCCCCTTCCTTACTCAGCATTGCTGCTGAAATCGAGATCTTGGCCTGGCTGAAGGGCAACGATTGCCTTCTTCCAGTCATTACGCTTGCCCAGACCGCGAGCGGTGCGCTTCGTCTTACCCAGAACGTTCAGGGTAGTGACGGAGTCGACCTTCACGTCAAACAAGGTTTCGACGGCCTTCTTGATTTCCAGCTTGGTAGCGTCGGTCGCGACCTTGAAGACGAACTGGCTCTTCTTCTCTGCCAGGTTCGTGGCCTTCTCGGAAACGTGCGGGCCAAGCAGAACTTTGAATACGCGTTCCTGGTTCATCCCAGCAGCTCCTCGAATTTCTTCACGGCGGACACGGTGATCAACACCTTGTCGTAGGCGATCAGGCTAACCGGGTCGGAACCTTGGACGTCACGTACATCAACGTGCGGCAGGTTGCGAGCGGCCAGGTACAGGTTCTGGTCAACGGCTTCGGAAACGATCAGCACGTCGGTCAGGCCCATACCATTCAGCTTGCCCAGCAGGTCTTTGGTTTTCGGGGCTTCAACAGCGAAGTCCTGAACCACGACCAGGCGATCGGTACGCACCAGCTCAGCGAGGATGGAGCGCAGTGCTGCGCGGTACATCTTCTTGTTGAGCTTTTGCGAGTGATCCTGAGGGCGAGCAGCGAAAGTGGTACCACCGCCACGCCACAGCGGGCTACGGATAGTACCGGCACGGGCGCGGCCGGTGCCTTTCTGGCGCCATGGGCGCTTGCCGCCACCAGCAACGTCAGAACGAGTCTTCTGCTGCTTGCTGCCCTGACGGCCACCGGCCATGAAGGCTACGACTGCCTGGTGAACCAGGGTCTCGTTGAACTCGCCACCGAAAGTCCGCTCGGAAACTTCGATCGCTTGCGCGTCATTTACATTCAATTGCATGTCAGCTTCCCCTTAACCGCGAGCCTTAACAGCCGGACGTACAATCACGTCGCCGCCAGTTGCGCCCGGAACGGCACCCTTGACCAGCAACAGATTGCGTTCAGCGTCAACGCGGACAATTTCCAGGGACTGAACGGTCACGCGCTCGGCGCCCATGTGACCGGACATTTTCTTGCCCTTGAATACACGACCAGGAGTCTGGCACTGGCCGATGGAGCCCGGGACGCGGTGGGAAACGGAGTTACCGTGGGTGTTGTCCTGACCGCGGAAGTTCCAACGCTTGATGGTACCGGCGAAGCCTTTACCCTTGGACTGACCGGTCACATCGACCAGCTGGCCAGCGGAGAACAGTTCTGCTTTGATCAGGTCACCTGCCTGGTACTCGCCTTCTTCAAGGCGGAATTCCATGACATTACGGCCTGCAGCAACGTTCGCTTTTGCGAAGTGGCCCGCTTGAGCAGCGGTCACGCGCGAAGCACGACGCTCACCGACAGTGACTTGCACTGCGCGATAGCCATCGGTTTCTTCGGATTTAAACTGGGTGACGCGATTCGGTTCGACCTCGATGACCGTAACCGGAATAGAGACACCATCTTCGGTAAAAATGCGGGTCATACCGCACTTACGACCGACTACACCAATAGTCATGTTGTAACCTCATGAGTGTACGGGGCTTTCACCCGCTATGGCCGCCCATTTCAGAGCGTTACACGACCAAGCTGGGCTTAGCCGAGGCTGATCTGTACTTCCACGCCTGCCGCGAGGTCCAGTTTCATCAGCGCATCGACGGTTTTGTCGGTGGGCTGAACGATGTCCAGAACGCGCTTGTGAGTGCGGATCTCGTACTGGTCACGCGCGTCTTTGTTGACGTGCGGGGAGACCAGAACGGTGAAACGCTCTTTACGGGTAGGCAGTGGAATCGGACCACGCACTTGTGCACCAGTACGTTTCGCGGTTTCCACGATTTCCTGGGTGGATTGGTCGATCAGGCGATGGTCAAAAGCCTTCAACCTGATACGGATTTGCTGATTTTGCATTGGATTTCAGACTCCAGGCTCATTCCCAACGGGCGCACTATGCCCGTTAAAAGGAGGCGTGATTCTATAGACGGCCCATTGCAGTGTCAACCGGATAAAAAAAACCCCCGCTGAGCGGGGGTTTTTCTTAAACCATCAAGTGTTACTCGATGATTTTGGCCACAACACCGGCGCCAACGGTACGGCCGCCTTCGCGAATAGCGAAGCGCAGGCCGTCTTCCATGGCGATGGTTTTGATCAGGGTAACGACCATCTGGACGTTGTCACCTGGCATGACCATTTCAACGCCTTCCGGCAGTTCGCACGAACCGGTTACGTCGGTGGTACGGAAGTAGAACTGTGGGCGGTAGCCTTTGAAGAACGGGGTGTGACGACCACCTTCTTCTTTCGACAGCACGTACACCTCAGCGGTGAACTTGGTGTGCGGCTTGACCGAACCCGGCTTGGCCAGAACCTGGCCACGCTCTACGTCGTCACGCTTGGTGCCACGCAGCAGAACGCCACAGTTCTCACCCGCACGACCTTCGTCGAGCAGCTTGCGGAACATTTCAACGCCGGTGCAGGTAGTCTTGGTGGTTGGACGCAGGCCAACGATCTCGACTTCTTCCTGGATGCGGACGATGCCACGCTCAACACGACCGGTGACTACAGTACCGCGACCCGAGATCGAGAACACGTCTTCGATCGGCATCAGGAACGGCTTGTCGATAGCGCGCTCTGGTTGCGGAATGTAGCTGTCCAGGGTCTCAACGAGTTTCTTGACGGCAGTGGTGCCCATCTCGTTGTCGTCCTGGCCGTTCAGGGCCATCAGCGCCGAACCGATGATGATCGGAGTGTCGTCGCCTGGGAAGTCGTAGGTGCTCAGCAGGTCACGAACTTCCATCTCGACCAGTTCCAGCAGCTCAGCGTCGTCAACCATGTCGGCCTTGTTCAGGAACACGACGATGTACGGTACGCCAACCTGACGGGACAGCAGGATGTGCTCGCGAGTCTGAGGCATCGGACCATCAGCGGCCGAGCAGACCAGGATAGCGCCGTCCATCTGGGCAGCACCGGTGATCATGTTCTTGACGTAGTCGGCGTGACCCGGGCAGTCAACGTGCGCGTAGTGACGCTCGTTCGAGTCGTACTCTACGTGCGCGGTGTTGATGGTGATACCACGGGCTTTCTCTTCCGGGGCGCTGTCGATCTTGTCGAAGTCAACGCGAGCGGAACCGAAAACTTCCGAGCAAACGCGGGTCAGCGCTGCGGTCAGAGTGGTTTTGCCGTGGTCAACGTGACCGATGGTGCCAACGTTGACGTGCGGTTTGTTACGTTCGAACTTTTCTTTAGCCACGACTGTGAACCTCTTGCCTAAAGGGCTTGGTTAGCCTTGTTTCTTGATCAGAGCTTCGACGATGTTCGACGGAGCTGGCGCGTATTTGGAGAATTCCATGGAGTAGCTTGCGCGACCCTGAGACATGGAACGAACGTCGGTCGCATAACCGAACATTTCACCCAACGGTACTTCGGCACGGATAACCTTGCCGGAGACGGTGTCTTCCATACCCTGGATCATGCCACGACGACGGTTCAGGTCACCCATCACGTCACCCATGTAGTCCTCAGGGGTCACTACTTCGACCTTCATGATCGGCTCGAGCACCTCGCCACCGCCCTTCTGGGCCAGTTGCTTGGTAGCCATCGAGGCCGCGACCTTGAACGCCATTTCGTTGGAGTCGACGTCGTGGTACGAACCGTCGAACACAGTCGCCTTCAGGCCGATCAGAGGATAGCCGGCAACTACGCCGTTTTTCATCTGCTCTTCGATGCCCTTCTGAATAGCAGGGATGTATTCCTTCGGAATCACACCGCCCACGACTTCGTTGGAGAACACCAGGCCTTCGGTGATGTTGCCGTTTTCGTCAGCATCGGGTTTCGAGAAACGAACCCAGCAGTGACCGAACTGGCCGCGGCCGCCGGACTGGCGAACGAACTTGCCTTCGATCTCGACGTTGTCCTTGGTGATCTGCTCACGGTAGGACACTTGCGGCTTGCCGATGTTGGCTTCGACGTTGAACTCGCGACGCATACGGTCTACGAGAATGTCGAGGTGCAACTCGCCCATGCCCGAGATGATGGTCTGGCCGGTCTCTTCGTCGGTCTTGACGCGGAAGGATGGGTCTTCCTGAGCGAGCTTGCCCAGTGCGATACCCATTTTTTCCTGGTCGTCCTTGGTTTTAGGCTCTACGGCAACCGAGATAACCGGCTCCGGGAAGTCCATGCGAACCAGGATGATTGGCTGTTCAGCCGAGCACAGGGTGTCACCGGTGGTGACGTCCTTCATGCCGATCAGGGCCGCGATGTCGCCAGCGCGTACTTCTTTGATCTCTTCGCGGGTGTTGGCGTGCATTTGAACCATACGGCCCACACGCTCTTTCTTGCCCTTGACCGAGTTGACCACGCCGTCGCCGGAGTTCAACACGCCCGAGTAAACGCGAGCGAAGGTCAGGGTACCCACGAACGGGTCGGTTGCGATCTTGAAGGCCAGCGCGGAGAACGGTTCGGCGTCATCTGCATGGCGCTCCATTTCCTTGGTCTCGTCATCCGGGTGCGAACCCTTGATGGCGGGAATGTCGACCGGCGCAGGCAGGAAGTCGATGACCGCGTCGAGAACCAGGGGAACGCCCTTGTTCTTGAACGAAGAACCGCAAACAGCCAAGACGATTTCGCCAGCGATGGTACGCTGACGCAGGGCGCCTTTGATTTCCTCGATGGTGAGCTCTTCGCCCTCGAGGTACTTGTTCATCAGCTCTTCAGTGGCTTCGGCGGCTGCCTCGACCATGTTCGCGCGCCACTCTTCAGCCAGGGACTGAAGCTCGGCAGGGATCGGCTCGCGGCGTGCGGCCATGCCCTTGTCGTCGTCGTTCCAGTAGACGGCTTCCATGGTCATCAGGTCGATCTGACCTTGGAAGTTGTCTTCGGCACCGATGGCCAGCTGGATAGGCACCGGGGTGTGACCCAGGCGCTGTTTGATCTGGCCGACTACGCGCAGGAAGTTGGCACCGGCGCGGTCCATCTTGTTGACGTAGACCAGGCGCGGAACACCGTACTTGTTGGCTTGGCGCCATACGGTTTCAGACTGCGGCTCAACGCCGGAGGTGCCGCAGAACACCACGACAGCACCGTCGAGTACACGCAGCGAACGCTCTACTTCAATGGTGAAGTCAACGTGGCCGGGGGTATCGATGATATTGAAGCGGTGCTTGTCGAACTGCTTGTTCGAGCCAGCCCAGAAGGCGGTGGTCGCAGCGGAGGTAATGGTAATACCCCGCTCCTGCTCCTGCACCATCCAGTCCATGGTCGCGGCGCCGTCGTGCACCTCGCCCATCTTGTGATTCACGCCCGTATAGAACAGTACGCGCTCGGTGGTAGTGGTTTTACCCGCGTCCACGTGTGCAACGATACCGATGTTACGGTAGCGATTAATCGGAGTAGTACGAGCCATAAAGCCCTCGCAAATTGAGTGACGCTGGGTTTAGAAGCGGTAGTGCGAGAAGGCCTTGTTGGCCTCGGCCATACGGTGCACGTCTTCACGCTTCTTGACTGCAGCACCTTTGCCTTCAGCAGCATCCAGCAGCTCGCCAGCCAGGCGCAGGGCCATGGACTTCTCGCCGCGCTTGCGCGCGAAGTCTACCAGCCAGCGCATGGCCAGCGCGTTACGACGGGATGGACGAACTTCGACCGGAACCTGGTAAGTGGCACCGCCGACACGGCGGGACTTAACTTCGACCAGCGGAGCGATGGCGTCGAGAGCTTTCTCGAAGATCTCCAGGGGGTCGCTGTTCTTGCGAGCTTTGACAGTGTCCAGAGCACCGTAAACGATGCGCTCGGCCACGGCCTTTTTGCCGCTTTCCATCACGTGGTTCATGAATTTGGCGAGGATCTGGGACCCGTATTTCGGATCATCAAGGATCTCACGCTTGGCTGCTACACGACGTCTTGGCATTGATAAGCCCTCAAACGGTCTTCAGGTTAGCCCGGGACTGGCAAGCTGCCGCCCGACCTTACTCTTATCGACTCAGTAAAAATGTTGACTGCAAAACACAGCAAGCGGCCGATTACTTCGGACGCTTGGTACCGTATTTCGAACGACCTTGGTTACGGCCCTTGACACCCGAGGTGTCGAGCGAACCGCGAACGGTGTGATAACGCACACCTGGCAAGTCTTTTACACGGCCGCCGCGAATCAGGACGACGCTGTGCTCTTGCAGGTTGTGGCCTTCACCGCCGATGTACGAGGAAACCTCGAAACCGTTGGTCAGGCGAACACGGCAAACTTTACGCAATGCAGAGTTCGGTTTCTTCGGCGTGGTGGTGTACACACGGGTGCACACGCCACGGCGTTGCGGGCAGTTCTGCAGCGCAGGTACGTCGGATTTCTCGACGATACGCTTGCGCGGCTGACGTACCAGCTGGTTGATCGTTGCCATCTACTAGCTCCACTGTTGTCTTTCGACATAAACAAAAAGAGGCAGGAACGAAGTCCCGCCAATTTAGGGGTACGAGAGTCTAAAGAGGATACTCCCCCCCGTCAAGGCAACAGCACCTGCCCCACCCTACCCTTTCGGGCAGGAGGGGCAGGTGCAGCCCTCGATCAGTTACCGCTGGAGTTCAGCGCTTCGGTCAGTGCTGCTTCGACCTCGCTCGCGCTCACTCGCAGTGGTTTGTCTGCTTCACGGCGGCGCTTACGCTCGCTGTGATACGCCAGACCGGTACCGGCCGGGATCAGGCGACCCACGACCACGTTTTCTTTCAGGCCGCGCAGGTAATCGCGCTTGCCGGTGACCGCCGCCTCGGTGAGGACGCGGGTGGTCTCCTGGAACGATGCCGCGGAGATGAACGACTCGGTCGACAGCGAAGCCTTGGTAATACCCAGCAACACACGGGAGTACTTGGCCGCGAACTTGTCTTCGGTGGCCAGGCGCTCGTTCTCGCCCAGCACCTGGGTCAGTTCGACCTGGTCGCCCTTGATGAAGCTGGAGTCGCCGGCTTCGGCCACTTCCACCTTACGCAGCATCTGACGCAGGATGGTCTCGATGTGCTTGTCGTTGATCTTCACGCCCTGCAGGCGGTACACGTCCTGGATCTCGTTGACGATGTACTTGGCCAGCGCGCTCACACCCAGCAAACGCAGGATGTCATGCGGGTCGCTCGGGCCGTCGGAGATAACCTCGCCCTTGTTGACCTGCTCACCTTCGAACACGTTCAGGTGGCGCCATTTCGGGATCAGCTCTTCGTACGGATCGCTGCCATCGGTCGGCGTGATCACCAAGCGGCGCTTGCCTTTGGTTTCCTTGCCGAAGGCGATGGTGCCGCTGATTTCCGCCAGGATCGAGGCTTCTTTCGGGCGGCGCGCTTCGAAGAGGTCGGCCACGCGTGGCAGACCACCGGTGATGTCGCGGGTCTTGGAAGTTTCTTGCGGGATACGCGCAACCACGTCACCTACGCCCACCTGAGCACCGTCAGCCACACCGACCAAGGCGTTGGCTGGCAGGAAGTACTGCGCGGGTACGTCGGTACCTGGCAGCAGCAAGTCTTTGCCATCGGCGCCGACCAGCTTGACGGCAGGGCGGATTTCCTTACCGGCGGCTGGGCGGTCCTTCACATCGAGGACTTCGATGTTGGTCAGGCCGGTCAGTTCGTCGGTCTGGCGCTTGATGGTGATGCCTTCTTCCATGCCAACGAAGTTCACCGTACCTTTCATTTCGGTCACGATCGGGTGGGTGTGCGGGTCCCACTTGGCGACGATGGCGCCAGCTTCGACCTTGTCACCTTCCTTCACCGACAGCACGGCACCGTACGGCAGCTTGTAGCGCTCACGCTCGCGGCCGAATTCGTCAGCCACGGCCAACTCACCGGAACGCGATACGGCAACCAGGTTGCCGTCGAGGCGCTCGACGTGCTTGAGGTTGTGCAGGCGCACCACGCCACCGTTCTTGACCTGTACGCTGTCCGCGGCGGAAGTACGGCTGGCCGCACCACCGATGTGGAAGGTACGCATGGTCAGCTGGGTACCCGGCTCACCGATGGACTGGGCAGCGATAACGCCGACCGCTTCACCGATGTTCACCTGATGCCCGCGAGCCAGATCGCGACCGTAGCACTTGGCGCAGATACCGAAACGGGTTTCGCAGCTGATCGGCGAACGCACGACGACTTCGTCGATGCTGTTCATTTCGATGAACTCGACCCACTTCTCGTCGACCAGGGTACCGGCCGGAACGATCACGTCCTCGGTGCCAGGCTTGAACACGTCGCGGGCGATAACACGGCCCAGTACGCGCTCACCCAACGGCTCGACCACGTCACCGCCTTCGATGTGCGGGGTCATGATCAGGCCTTGCTCGGTACCGCAATCGATCTCGGTCACGACCAAGTCTTGCGCCACGTCTACCAGACGGCGAGTCAGGTAACCGGAGTTCGCGGTTTTCAACGCGGTATCCGCCAGACCTTTCCGCGCACCGTGCGTGGAGATGAAGTACTGCAGAACGCTCAGGCCTTCACGGAAGTTCGCCGTGATCGGCGTTTCGATGATGGAGCCGTCCGGCTTGGCCATCAGGCCACGCATACCGGCCAACTGGCGAATCTGTGCGGCGGAACCCCGCGCACCCGAGTCAGCCATCATGTACATCGAGTTGAACGATTCCTGATCGACTTCGTTGCCCTCGCGGTCGATGACCTTCTCTTTCGAGAGGTTGGCCATCATCGCCTTGGACACTTCATCGTTCGCCTTGGACCAGAGGTCGATCACCTTGTTGTACTTCTCGCCCTGGGTAACCAGGCCCGATGCGTACTGGCTTTCGATCTCTTTCACTTCGTCGGTGGCGACACCGATGATGCGGGCTTTTTCGTCCGGGATAACGAAGTCGTTCACGCCGATCGACACACCGGAGATGGTCGAGTAGGCGAAACCGGTGTACATCAGCTGGTCAGCGAAGATAACGGTTTCTTTCAGGCCAACCACGCGGTAGCACTGGTTGATCAGCTTGGAAATCGCCTTTTTCTTCATCGGCGTGTTGACCACGTCGAACGACAGGCCAGCAGGCACGACCTGGAACAACAGCGCGCGGCCGACGGTGGTGTCGACGATGCGGGTGTTGGTCTGCGAGGTGCCGTCACGCTCATTCACCGTTTCGGTGATACGAACCTTGATCTTGGCGTGCAGCGCGGCCTCACCGGCGCGGAAGACACGGTCGACTTCCTGCAGGTCGGCGAATACGCGGCCTTCACCCTTGGCGTTGATCGCCTCGCGGGTCATGTAGTACAGGCCCAGAACCACGTCCTGGGACGGCACGATGATCGGCTCGCCGTTCGCCGGCGAGAGGATGTTGTTGGTCGACATCATCAGGGCGCGAGCTTCGAGTTGCGCCTCGAGGGTCAGCGGCACGTGAACGGCCATCTGGTCACCGTCGAAGTCGGCGTTGTACGCCGCACACACCAACGGGTGCAGCTGGATTGCCTTACCTTCGATCAACACCGGCTCGAACGCCTGGATACCCAGACGGTGGAGGGTCGGTGCACGGTTGAGCAGCACGGGGTGTTCGCGAATCACTTCAGCCAGAACGTCCCAAACCTCGGGCAGCTCGCGCTCGACCATCTTCTTGGCGGCTTTGATGGTGGTGGCCAGGCCACGCACTTCAAGCTTGCCGAAAATGAACGGCTTGAACAGCTCGAGGGCCATCTTCTTCGGCAGGCCGCACTGATGCAGGCGCAGGGTCGGGCCTACGGTGATCACCGAACGGCCGGAGTAGTCAACGCGCTTACCGAGCAAGTTCTGACGGAAGCGGCCTTGCTTACCCTTGATCATGTCAGCCAGGGATTTCAGCGGGCGCTTGTTCGAACCGGTGATCGCACGGCCGCGGCGGCCGTTGTCGAGCAACGCGTCGACCGCTTCCTGCAGCATGCGCTTCTCGTTGCGCACGATGATGTCGGGCGCGGAGAGGTCCAGCAGGCGCTTGAGGCGGTTGTTACGGTTGATGACACGGCGATACAGGTCGTTCAGGTCGGAGGTCGCGAAGCGGCCACCGTCCAGCGGCACCAATGGGCGCAGGTCAGGCGGCAGCACCGGCAGTACGGTCAGGACCATCCACTCCGGCAGGTTGCCGGATTCCTGGAAGGCTTCCATCAGTTTCAGGCGCTTGGACAGCTTCTTGATCTTGGTTTCCGAGTTGGTCTGCGGAATCTCTTCGCGCAGGCGACCAATCTCGTGTTCCAGGTCAATGGCGTGCAGCAGCTCGCGAACGGCCTCGGCACCCATGCGGGCGTCGAAGTCGTCACCGAACTCTTCGAGGGCTTCGAAGTACTGTTCGTCGTTGAGCAGTTGGCCCTTCTCGAGGGTGGTCATGCCCGGGTCGATAACGACGTAGCTCTCGAAATAGAGCACGCGTTCGATGTCACGCAGGGTCATGTCCATCAGCAGGCCGATACGCGACGGCAGCGACTTCAGGAACCAGATGTGGGCGACAGGCGAAGCCAGCTCGATGTGAGCCATGCGCTCGCGGCGCACCTTGGCCAGCGCGACTTCAACGCCGCACTTCTCGCAGATCACGCCGCGGTGCTTCAAGCGCTTGTACTTACCGCACAGGCACTCGTAGTCCTTGACCGGGCCAAAGATCTTGGCGCAGAACAGGCCGTCACGCTCAGGCTTGAACGTACGGTAGTTGATGGTCTCTGGCTTCTTGACTTCACCGAACGACCACGAACGGATCATTTCAGGCGAAGCGAGACCAATACGGATGGCGTCGAATTCTTCGACTTGACCCTGGTTTTTCAGCAGATTCAGCAGGTCTTTCAAGGCCTTTTCCTCCTGGCGGAGCAGGGAGCGGGCCGCCCGGCCCACTCCCCTTCACGTCACGTGTTATTCGGTTTCCAGATCGATGTCGATACCGAGCGAACGGATTTCTTTGATCAACACGTTGAAGGACTCGGGCATGCCCGGCTCCATACGGTGATCGCCGTCCACGATGTTCTTGTACATCTTGGTCCGACCGTTCACATCGTCCGACTTGACCGTGAGCATTTCCTGGAGGGTATAGGCGGCACCGTATGCTTCCAGTGCCCACACTTCCATCTCCCCGAAACGCTGGCCACCGAACTGCGCCTTACCACCCAGCGGTTGCTGGGTAACCAGGCTGTACGAACCAGTGGAACGCGCGTGCATCTTGTCGTCCACCAAGTGGTTCAGTTTCAGCATATACATGTAGCCGACTGTAACCGAGCGCTCAAACTTATTGCCGGTCCGGCCGTCGAACAGCACCATCTGGCCGCTTTCTGGCATGTCTGCCAGCTTCAGCATGGCCTTGATCTCGCTTTCCTTGGCACCGTCGAAGACCGGCGTTGCCATCGGCACGCCCTTCTTCAGGTTGCTGGCGAGCTCGAGCACTTCGGCGTCGGTGAAGCTTTCCAGGTTTTCCTGGCGGCCACCGATTTCGTTGTAGATCTCGGTCAGGAACTGGCGCAGTTCGGCGACCTTGCGCTGCTCTTCGAGCATGCGGTTGATCTTCTCGCCCAGGCCCTTGGCCGCGAGGCCCAGGTGGGTTTCGAGGATCTGCCCGACGTTCATCCGCGACGGTACGCCGAGCGGGTTCAGGACCACGTCGACCGGGGTACCGTAGGCGTCGTGCGGCATGTCTTCGACCGGCATGATCACCGAGACCACACCCTTGTTACCGTGGCGGCCGGCCATCTTGTCGCCCGGCTGGATGCGACGGCGGATAGCCAGGTAGACCTTGACGATCTTCAGTACGCCCGGAGCCAGGTCATCGCCCTGCTGCAGCTTGCGCTTCTTGTCTTCGAACTTGTCGTCGAGCAGGCGGCGACGGTCAACGATGTACTGCTGGGCTTTTTCCAGCTGTTCGTTGAGGGCGTCTTCAGCCATGCGCAGCTTGAACCACTGGCCATGCTCGAGGCCGTCCAGTACTTCGTTGGTCAGCTCGGTGCCTTTTTTCAGGCCCGCGCCGCCGTCGACGATCTGGCCAACCAGGGCCGAACGCAGGCGCTCGAAGGTCGCGCCTTCGACGATACGGAACTCTTCGTTCAGGTCCTTGCGGATCTGGTCGAGCTGGCTCTTCTCGATCGACAGGGCGCGCGAGTCGCGCTCAACGCCATCACGGGTGAAGACCTGGACGTCGATCACGGTACCCTTGGTGCCGGTCGGCACGCGCAGGGAGGTGTCTTTCACGTCGCTGGCTTTTTCACCGAAGATCGCGCGCAGCAGCTTCTCTTCCGGGGTCAGCTGGGTTTCGCCTTTCGGGGTGACCTTGCCCACCAGGATGTCGCCGGCGCTGACTTCAGCACCTACGTACACGATGCCGGCTTCGTCGAGCTTGTTCAGCGCGGCTTCACCGACGTTCGGGATGTCCGCGGTGATTTCTTCCGGGCCGAGCTTGGTGTCACGCGCCACACAGGTCAGTTCCTGAATGTGGATCGTGGTGAAGCGGTCTTCCTGAACCACACGCTCGGACAGGCAGATGGAGTCTTCGAAGTTGAAGCCGTTCCACGCCATGAACGCGATGCGCATGTTCTGGCCCAGCGCCAGTTCACCCATGTCGGTGGACGGGCCGTCGGCCATGATGTCACCGCGGTTGACCACGTCACCTTTATTGACCAGCGGGCGCTGGTTGATGCAGGTGTTCTGGTTCGAACGGGTGTACTTGGTCAGGTTGTAGATGTCTACACCCGCCTCGCCGGTTTCAACTTCGTCGTCCGCCACGCGCACCACGATGCGGCTGGCATCGACGGAGTCGATCACGCCACCGCGGCGGGCCACGACGCACACGCCGGAGTCACGGGCAACGTTACGCTCCATGCCGGTGCCGACCAGCGGCTTGTCGGCACGCAGGGTCGGAACGGCCTGGCGCTGCATGTTCGAACCCATCAACGCACGGTTGGCGTCGTCGTGCTCGAGGAACGGAATCAGCGACGCGGCGACCGACACAACCTGCTTCGGCGAAACGTCCATCAGGGTGACGTCTTCCGGCGCCTTGACGGTGAATTCGTTCAGGTGGCGCACGGCAACCAGTTCGTCGATCAGCTGTTTCTTGTCGTTCATCGCGGCCGAAGCCTGGGCGATCACGTGATCGGCCTCTTCAATGGCGGACAGGAACACGATGTCGTCGCTGACCACGCCCTCTTTCACCACGCGGTACGGGCTTTCGAGGAAGCCGTACTGGTTGGTGCGGGCATAAGCGGCCAGGGAGTTGATCAGGCCGATGTTCGGACCTTCCGGCGTTTCGATCGGGCACACACGGCCGTAGTGGGTCGGGTGTACGTCACGAACTTCGAAGCCCGCACGTTCGCGGGTCAGGCCGCCCGGGCCAAGCGCGGAAACGCGGCGCTTGTGGGTGATCTCCGAGAGCGGGTTGTTCTGGTCCATGAACTGCGAAAGCTGGCTGGAGCCGAAGAATTCCTTGACCGCGGCAGCCACAGGCTTGGCGTTGATCAGGTCTTGCGGCATCAGGCCTTCGCTTTCGGCCATCGACAGGCGTTCCTTGACCGCGCGCTCAACACGCACCAGGCCAACACGGAACTGGTTCTCGGCCATCTCGCCGACGCAACGGACGCGGCGGTTACCCAGGTGGTCGATGTCGTCGACGATGCCCTTGCCGTTACGGATGTCGACCAGGGTACGCAGCACGGCGACGATGTCGTCCTTGCTCAGCACGCCCGAACCTTCGATCTCGGTGCGGCCGATACGACGGTTGAACTTCATCCGGCCCACGGCCGACAGGTCGTAGCGCTCGGCACTGAAGAACAGGTTGTTGAACAGGGTCTCGGCGGCATCCTTGGTCGGCGGCTCGCCCGGGCGCATCATGCGATAGATTTCGACCAACGCTTCGAGCTGGTTGGTGGTCGAATCGATCTTCAGCGTGTCGGAGATGAACGGACCGCAGTCGATGTCGTTGGTGTACAGGGTCTCGATGCGAACAACCTGGGCCTTGGCGATCTTCGCCAGCAGCTCGGTGGTCAGCTCGGTGTTGCACTCGGCGATGATTTCGCCGGTTGCGGGGTGCACGATCGCCTTCGCGGTGGTCCGGCCCAGGATGTAGTCCAGAGGCACGTCCAGCTCGGTCACACCAGCCTTCTCGAGCTGGTTGATGTGGCGCGCGGTGATACGGCGGCCCTGCTCGACGATCAGCTTGCCGCTGCCGTCGGTGATGTCCAGCGCAGCGACTTCACCGCGCAGGCGCTGAGGCACCAGCTCCAGGCTCAGGCTCTCGCCTTTCACGTGGAATACGTTGGTGGTGTAGAAGGTGTCGAGCACTTCTTCAGTGCTGTAGCCCAGCGCGCGCAGCAGTACCGAGGCCGGCAGCTTACGGCGGCGGTCGATACGGACGAACACGCAGTCTTTCGGGTCGAATTCGAAGTCGAGCCACGAACCGCGGTACGGAATGATGCGGGCGGAGTACAGCAGCTTACCGGAGCTGTGGGTCTTGCCACGGTCGTGGTCGAAGAACACGCCCGGCGAGCGGTGCAGCTGGGAAACGATCACACGCTCGGTACCGTTGATGACGAAGGTACCGTTCTCGGTCATCAATGGGATTTCGCCCATGTAGACTTCTTGCTCTTTGATGTCCTTGATCGCTTTGTTCGACGATTCTTTGTCGAAAATGATCAGGCGCACCTTCACGCGCAGCGGAACCGCGAAGGTCACACCACGCAACACGCATTCTTTAACGTCGAACGCGGGCTCGCCCAGGCGATAACCAACGTACTCCAGGGCAGCGTTGCCGGAGTAGCTGATAATCGGGAAAACAGATTTGAAGGCCGCATGCAGGCCGACGTCGCGGAACTGATCCTTGGTCACTCCCGCCTGCAGGAATTCACGATAGGAATCCAGCTGGATGGCCAGGAGGTACGGCACATCCATGACGTCCGGCAACTTGCTAAAGTCCTTGCGGATACGTTTTTTCTCAGTGTATGAGTAAGCCATCAGCGTTCCCCAGCTTGGTCACCTGCTTGTTTGGCCCCTCCCGGCGGGAGTGGCCAGAAAATCTTGCAAACCCCTTGGTTTGCAGCACCCGTTCAGGGTGGATACCGCTCGTCACAACCCCTGATCGTATCAGATGCTGTAACGGAAAAAGGCCGGTGGCGTAAGCCACCAGCCGTCAGCCGTCTGCGTGAAGCTCAGGCTGCAGATCCAAGGTCGAAGCTTACTTGACTTCGACTTGGGCGCCTGCTTCTTCCAGGGATTTCTTGGCCGCGGCGGCCTCGTCCTTGGAGACGTTCTCTTTGATTGCTTTCGGAGCGCCGTCAACCAGGTCTTTGGCTTCTTTCAGGCCCAGACCGGTCAGCTCACGTACAGCCTTGATCACGTTGACTTTTTTCTCGCCAGCGGAGGTCAGGGTAACGGTGAACTCGGTTTGTTCTTCAACAACAGCGGCAGCAGCCGGGCCAGCAGCAACAGCAGCAGCTGCGCTAACGCCGAACTTCTCTTCCATTGCCTTGATCAGCTCAACGACTTGCATAACCGACATTTCGGCAACGGCGTTGATGATATCTTCTTGAGACAGAGCCATGACTCTAATTCCTGTATTGGGGGACAGCCTTCGCGGCCATCAGAATAAACAAATAAACTGAAAGGCTTACGAGGCTTAGGCCGCGCTTGCTTCTTTCTGGTCGCGAATAGCCGCCAAAGTACGAGCCAGCTTGCTGGTGGCGCCTTGGATCACGCTCATCAGCTGCGAAATGGCTTCGTCGCGGGTCGGCAGGGATGCCAGTACGTCGATCTGGTTAGCTGCGAGGAACTGGCCCTCGAACGATGCTGCCTTGATCTCGAACTTGTCCTGACCCTTCGAGAACTCTTTGAAAATACGGGCAGCAGCGCCCGGATGTTCATTGGAGAACGCGATCAGGGTCGGGCCTTTGAACACGTCGTTGAGGTTGCTGAAAGCAGTACCTTCAACGGCGCGGCGCAGCAGGGTGTTACGTACGACACGTACGTATACGCCAGCTTCGCGGGCCTCTTTACGGAGTCCGGTCATTGCGCTCACAGTCACGCCACGGGCATCAGCCGCGACAGCAGACAGAGCGACTTTGGCAGCCTCGTTGACTTCAGCGACGATGGCCTTCTTGTCTTCGAGTTTAATTGCCACGGGTTTACTCCTGGTTTTTACCGTTACCTGGCCGGAGCCGGGTGTCGTTTTGGTGTCTGATTCGGTAACGAATCGGGAGCACCATCTGCGTAGGCTGTAGGGTTTAAGGCTTGCGCCGCCTACGGTCTTGGATAGCCCCCGCCAGGCAGGGACCCCAATTTGGTTGGGCGCGGGCCAAGCCCGCGCCGCGACATCAAGCGTCCAGCGAGCTCTGGTCGATGACCAGACCTGGGCCCATGGTGGTGCTCAGGGTGACGCGCTTGACGTAAATACCTTTCGACGAGGCAGGCTTGATACGCTTGAGGTCAGCGATCAGCGCTTCGACGTTTTCCTTCAGCTTGCCGGCTTCGAAGCCAACCTTGCCAACGGAGGTGTGGATGATGCCGTTTTTGTCGGTGCGGTAACGAACCTGACCAGCCTTGGCGTTTTTAACCGCGGTGGCGACATCAGGAGTTACGGTGCCGACTTTCGGGTTAGGCATCAGGCCACGAGGACCCAGTACCTGGCCGAGCTGGCCTACAACGCGCATGGCATCCGGGGAGGCGATGACGACGTCATAGTTCAGGTCGCCGCCTTTCATTTCGGCAGCCAGTTCGTCCATGCCAACGCGGTCAGCGCCGGCAGCCAGAGCGGCTTCAGCAGCTGGGCCCTGGGTGAAGACGGCTACGCGAACGGTTTTGCCGGTGCCGTGAGGCAGCACGGTAGCGCTACGCACGACCTGGTCGGATTTACGCGGGTCAACGCCCAGGTTCACGGCGATGTCGAACGACTCGGTGAACTTGACGTTGGAGATTTCAGCCAGCAGGGTGGCGGCGTCTTCGAAGCCGTACAGTTTGCCAGCTTCTACTTTGGCAGCAATCGCCTTTTGGCGTTTGGTCAGCTTAGCCATTACACACCCTCCACGTTCAGGCCCATGCTGCGGGCAGAGCCGGCGATGGTGCGCACAGCGGCGTCCAGGCTGGCAGCAGTCAGATCAGCGTTTTTGGTTTTCGCGATCTCTTCGAGCTGAGCACGGGTCACGGTACCGACCTTAACGGTGTTCGGGCGAGCCGAACCGCTGGTCAGGCCTGCTGCTTTTTTCAGCAGTACCGAAGCCGGGGTGCTCTTGGTTTCGAACGTGAAGCTACGGTCACTGTAAACAGTGATGATCACCGGAGTCGGCAGACCTGGCTCCATACCCGAGGTACGGGCGTTGAAGGTCTTGCAGAATTCCATGATGTTCACGCCATGTTGACCCAGAGCCGGGCCTACGGGCGGGCTTGGGTTGGCCTGGCCGGCCTTGACTTGCAGCTTGATATAAGCCTGAATCTTCTTAGCCATGAGCTACTCCACTGTCGGGTACGAACGCCGCGCTGCGGCTCCCCGGTTGCTTTCGTTTATCCCAGTGACGACAAAACCCCGCAGCCAACGCTGCGGGGTATGGGATCTATTGCCGGGTCAGACTTTCTCGACCTGGCTGAATTCCAGCTCCACCGGAGTAGAGCGGCCGAAAATGAGCACAGCCACCTGGATGCGACTCTTTTCGTAGTTGACCTCTTCGACCGTGCCGTTGAAATCTGCGAACGGACCGTCGATAACGCGAACCACTTCACCCGGCTCGAAGAGCGTCTTCGGCTTGGGCTTATCGCTGCCATCAGCAACGCGACGGAGGATAGCTTCAGCTTCCTTGTCGGTGATCGGCGCAGGCTTGTCGGCAGTACCACCGATAAAGCCCATTACACGAGGGGTATCCTTGACCAAGTGCCAAGTGCCCTCGTTCATTTCCATCTGTACCAGCACGTAGCCCGGGAAGAACTTGCGTTCACTTTTGCGCTTCTGGCCATTACGCATCTCTACCACTTCTTCGGTAGGGACCAGAATTTCGCCAAACCCGTCTTCCATGCCAGCCAGCTTTACACGCTCGATCAGCGAGCGCATAACATGCTTCTCGTAACCCGAGTAAGCATGCACGACGTACCAACGCTTAGCCACGGGACACCCTTAGCCTACAATCAAGGAAACCAGCCAGCCGAGGAGGGAATCGAGCCCCCACAACAGCAAGGCCATAACCAGAACCACAGCCACCACGATCATGGTGGTCTGCGTAGTCTCTTGGCGCGTAGGCCAAACGACTTTGCGAATCTCGGTGCGCGCTTCCTTCGCCAGGACGAAGAACGACTTACCCTTGCCGGTTTGCAGCGCCACATAGGCAGCGACGGCGGCAATCACGATCAAGCCAAGCACACGATAAAGCAGAGGCGTGCCGGCGAAATACTGATTACCAACAACACCAACGACCACCAACACGACAACGACCAACCACTTGAGCAGATCGAAACGGGAATCTTGGGCTTCGGCCTTCGGAGTCATCTAGGGAAATCCTGTGGAGAAGAAAGCCAGGTTCACCGAGAGTGAATCTGGCAGGCCAGGAGGGAATCGAACCCCCAACCTACGGTTTTGGAGACCGTCGCTCTGCCAATTGAGCTACTGACCTAGAACTGAATCAGGCCGGCCATTATGCCGGCCTGATGGAGACATTTCAAGCTTTTATTCGATGATCTTTGCCACAACACCGGCGCCAACGGTACGGCCGCCTTCGCGAATAGCGAAGCGCAGGCCGTCTTCCATGGCGATGGTTTTGATCAGGGTAACGACCATCTGGACGTTGTCACCTGGCATGACCATTTCAACGCCTTCCGGCAGTTCGCACGAACCGGTTACGTCGGTGGTACGGAAGTAGAACTGTGGGCGGTAGCCTTTGAAGAACGGTGTGTGACGACCACCTTCTTCTTTCGACAGCACGTACACCTCAGCGGTGAACTTGGTGTGCGGCTTGACCGAACCCGGCTTGGCCAGAACCTGACCACGCTCTACGTCGTCACGCTTGGTACCACGCAGCAGAACGCCGCAGTTCTCACCCGCACGACCTTCGTCGAGCAGCTTGCGGAACATTTCAACGCCGGTGCAGGTAGTCTTGGTGGTTGGACGCAGGCCAACGATCTCGACTTCTTCCTGGATGCGGACGATGCCACGCTCAACACGACCGGTGACTACAGTACCGCGACCCGAGATCGAGAACACGTCTTCGATCGGCATCAGGAACGGCTTGTCGATAGCGCGCTCTGGTTGCGGAATGTAGCTGTCCAGGGTCTCAACGAGCTTCTTGACGGCAGTGGTGCCCATCTCGTTGTCGTCCTGGCCGTTCAGGGCCATCAGCGCCGAACCGATGATGATCGGCGTGTCGTCGCCTGGGAAGTCGTAGGTGCTCAGCAGGTCACGAACTTCCATCTCGACCAGTTCCAGCAGCTCAGCGTCGTCAACCATGTCGGCCTTGTTCAGGAACACGACGATGTACGGCACGCCAACCTGACGGGACAGCAGGATGTGCTCGCGAGTCTGAGGCATCGGACCATCAGCGGCCGAGCAGACCAGGATAGCGCCGTCCATCTGGGCAGCACCGGTGATCATGTTCTTGACGTAGTCGGCGTGACCCGGGCAGTCAACGTGCGCGTAGTGACGCTCGTTCGAGTCGTACTCTACGTGCGCGGTGTTGATGGTGATACCACGGGCTTTCTCTTCCGGGGCGCTGTCGATCTTGTCGAAGTCAACGCGAGCGGAACCGAAAACTTCCGAGCAAACGCGGGTCAGCGCCGCGGTCAGAGTAGTTTTGCCATGGTCAACGTGACCGATGGTGCCCACGTTAACGTGCGGCTTATTCCGTTCGAACTTTTCCTTAGCCATCTACGCGATCTCCGGCGGAAGAATTAAGCGAAACACTTTGATCGATAAAACAAAGGCAGATATTTTCATATCTGCCTCTGTAAAAGTGGAGCTCTTGAGCGGATTTGAACCGCTGACCTCACCCTTACCAAGGGTGTGCTCTACCAACTGAGCTACAAGAGCGAAACACTGCGCAACAGCTGCAAACTTGGAGCGGGTAGCGGGAATCGAACCCGCATCATCAGCTTGGAAGGCTGAGGTTCTACCACTAAACTATACCCGCGGAGCTTGCGGCTCTCGCTAAAACTGGTGGAGGGGGAAGGATTCGAACCTTCGAAGTCGTAGACGTCAGATTTACAGTCTGATCCCTTTGGCCGCTCGGGAACCCCTCCGAACGTGGGCGGCATTTTAACCTATCCCACATCACTGTCAAGCATTTTCTCATTAAAATCTTGAGGTTAGCTATTTTGACAGCGCTTCGCGGTGTTGCTTTACCCTGCGAAGCGGGCGCCATTCTATGCAACTTATTCGGGAGTTGCAATGCCTTCGCACATCATTATTTTACGTTTTAAGTCTTTGATATCCTTGGAGAGCCGTTCCACCACCTGATCGTCGGCCGCTTCGCGGCGCTGCGGCGAGACCCGCGCCCAATGGCCACCACCTGCGGAGGCCGGCAGCGCGTAGGCGCGCGCCTCTATGCCCTGCGCCTGGAGCCGCTCCAGCAACGGAGCCAAGCCGCCGCGATCGGCATAGCCGCCGAGATACAAGCAACCCGGCCCGTCTCCCCCTTCGCTGAGCAGGCGGATGTCTTTACCGGCCGGGCGCCCAGCGGCGGCGCCGGCGATTTCCTTGGGCCTGACCGGCGCTTCCAGTTGGCTCCAGACAAAATAGAAACCATTGAGTACCACCAGCAGCACGAACAACCAGCGCATCATGACCTCACTTCAATGGGCAGGCGATAGCCAGCCCTTGGAACACCAAGTCCGGAATGTAACGCGCGCCAGGGGCGACATCCGCCACCAGTTGCGCATCGCCGCCGGTGAGGAACAAGGTATAGGCCTCACCCCACAACAACGCGGCCTGCTCGAGCTGGGTGGTCACAAAACCACGCAGCATCAATATGCAGCCACGCTCCACTGCCTGGACCGTCGCCGTGCCAGGGCGAAGCGCGTGGTAGGCCTGCTCGGCGGAGAAGTCATCGTAACGAATACGCCGGGTGTGGGTGCGCAGTTGCGTTCTCATCAGTGGAAGCCCAGGGCAGATGTAACCACCCAGGTGCTGGCCCTGCGCATCAACGAAATCGGAAGTCACGGCGGTGCCGAAGTCGATGACCACACAGGCGCCTTGCGCTTGCGTATAAGCACCCAACACGGCAACCCAGCGGTCCATTCCCAAGCGCTGGTAATCGTCGTAGCCGTTGTGCACACCGGCCTGCTCCTGGTGGGGCAAAGCAACGTGCATCTCGATTGAGAACGCAGCTTCGATGGCGTCTGTCAGTTTTCGGGTTTCTTCCTCGTTACGCACACTGACCACCCTGCCCACGCGCAGGTGAATATCGCTCGCCGCACTGAGGGTGTGGAGCAGCTCATTGTTGGACTCGACCACTCCGCCGCGCAGCGGCTGCCCGGTACTGGAAGTCACGCGCCATTTTACGAAGCTGTTACCGCAATCAAGCTCAAGAATCATCTCGCAACCTCAAGCTGAGTTCGCCGCCATTGAACACCCGCTCTTGGCCATCCACGTGCAAACGCAACGCACCATGGTCGTCGATCCCCAATACCGTTCCGCTGGTCTGGTGAACGCCGGCGTGCACAGTGACTTCGCGCCCCTGCCAGGCGTGGTTCCGCTCCCACTCACCGCGCAGGGCGGTAAAGCCTTGCAGCCTATGCTTTTCAAGATAAGCCCACAATTGCTGGGTCAGCGCGAGTACCAGTGCATTACGATCCACCATCGCCCCCTTGCACAGCTGCAGCGATGTCCAGGCCTGGTCGACTTCAGGCGCCAGTTTCATGTTCACATTGATGCCGATACCCAGCACGACGTGGCACAGGTCCGCGGGATCACCCACCATCTCCAGAAGGATGCCGGCAATCTTGCGCCCGCCCACCAGCACATCGTTTGGCCACTTCAACGCAGCGTTATTCACGCCAGCCTCGAGCAGGGCCGCTTGCACGGCAAGGCCCACGACAAGGCTCAACCCTTCGATACGGTGCATGCCGCCTTCGATTGGCAGCGCCAGGCTGTAATAGAGGTTTACTCCGAATGGGCTTACCCACTGGCGCCCTCGCCTACCACGGCCAGCGCTCTGCGACTCGGCCAGTACCAAGCAAGGCTGATTACGCCGCTCGGTGACAAGCTTCAGTGCCTGGGCATTGGTGGAGCCGATCTCGGCATGCAACTCAAGGGCGATGCCCTGTGCTTCGATGGTCGGGCGCAGGGCACCCTCATCAAGCAAGGACAACGGGGCCGCCAGGCGATAACCTCGGCCCCTGACCTTGTGCACCTCTACCTGGTACTGCGCCTCCAACTGCTGCAGCTGTTTCCACACAGCGCTGCGGCTGACGCCCAAGGCCTGGCCGAGCACTTCGCCAGAATGGAAGCGCCCGTCCGCCAGTAATTTCAACAAAGCCAGCATGGCAGAACCTGCTTCTGAACAAGGCCCGCATGATAGCCATGCCGGGCGCTAATGCAAAGAAATGGTCACATCTGGCGGGATGCAGAAAAGACAAAACCCCGATCGTTTTCACGACCGGGGTTCTGCGGTGTTTAATCTTGACGATGACCTACTCTCACATGGGGAAACCCCACACTACCA
>NZ_JBIBKC010000011.1:0-146885 GCF_042958985.1 Pseudomonas sp. NPDC007930 | reverse complement strand
AATCAGGTCGGATCACCTTGGCTCGAATGCCGTGCGCCCCCTGTTTGCTGCGCGACAGCGCGGCGCCTTGGCGGCGGGGCGACTCCCACCAGATTTGTGTAAGTGCTTGATTTACGCGGCAACACAAAACCTGTGGGAGGCCGTGGTCCGGCACTCCGGCTGTGCCGGGCGATGGGCCCCGCAGCCTCAGGCCGAAACCGGGGTCGGCTGAATGATCTCTACCCAATAGCCGTCAGGGTCCTTGATGAACGCCAGGCTCTTCATGCGCCCGTCGCTCAGGCGCTTTTGAAAGTCCACGCCGAGGCTTTCGAAACGCTCGCAGGCGGCGCGAACATCCGGCACGGCGATGCAGATATGGCCAAAACCACGCGGGTCGGTGTTGCCGTTGTGGTAGGCGAAGCTTGCGTCGGTTTCAGTGCCGTGGTTGTGGGTCAGTTCAAGAATCCCGGGGATCGACTTCATCCATTCAGTGCGCGCGGCGGCGTCTTGCGGAATGGTTTTTTTATCGACCAGCGCGAGGAAGTACAGGCTGAAGGCCGCTTCCGGGAAGTCGCGTTTTTCCACCAGGCTGAAACCCAGCACGCGGGTGTAGAAGTCCAGCGAGCGGGTAATGTCTTTCACGCGCAGCATGGTGTGGTTGAACACGAAGTGTTCGGTGGCGCTATCCGGTACAGCGGTAACGCCCGGCAGGTTGTTCAGCTCATGAAGGCTCATGGGCAACTCCGGTCAGGGGCAATTATAAGAAGGGGAAAAAGCGGGGGAACAGAAAATAAGAAGCCCGCCGAAGCGGGCATATGGGGCGCTGGTCCTTCAGCAGCTTTGATACTGCGCCATGCGCCGTGAAAAAACCGTGAAAGCCCGAGCACCCCGAAAAAACCTCAGCCGCGCACCCAGCTTTCGACGGTGGCCGCGCCGTGCTCGGCCTTCCAGGCCTTGAGGCCGCGGTGGTTGCCGCCTTTGGTTTCGATCAACTCGCCGGTGTGGGGGTTTTCGTACACCTTGACCACGCGCGGCTTGCGCGACTGCTTGACCGGGGCGGCCACGCGCGCAGCGTGTTTGCTCGGGTCGAGGATCGCGACCACGTCACGCAGGTTCTTGCCGTAGTCCTGCATCAGCGCCTTGAGTTTTTCTTCGAACTCGATTTCCTTTTTAAGGCCGGCGTCGTTCTTCAGCGATTCCAACTGGGCAAGTTGTTCCTGAAGTGCTTTTTCGGCGGCGCGAAATTCGGCGAGTCGGGACATGAGGGGGCTCCGGCAAACAGGTGGATTTGCCCCATAGAATAGTGGCTGATCCGCGCTTCGACAACTTTTGTTCCGCGCCGCGATCAGCCAACAGCCGCGCAACAGGGCGCGGGAAGTGCACAAAGTACAAAAAAGTTAGAGCTCGGCGCGCCGCGGAAGATCAGGCCCGGTGCGGGTGCAGGTGAGCGCGGCGGCGCGAATGCAGAACTGCAGAAGTTGCCGTAATTGCCCTTCGTGCAATTGTTGCAAGGCGTGTGGAGTGTCCAGTTGCTGTTCGCTGAGCCACGCCAGCAAGGCCGCCTGAAAGGTATCCCCGGCGCCCACGGTGTCGGCCACTTTCACCGCTTGCGCGGCTTCGCGCACATGGTGCTGGCCGGTGAACACCTCGGCACCTTCGCCGCCGTGGGTGACGAACACCGCCGCGCAGCGCTCGCCCAGCCAGCGCTGGGCGATGGCCGCGGGCGCCTCGCCAGGGTAGAGCAGGCCGAGGTCTTCATCGCTGACCTTGATCAGGTGCGCCCGCGCCGCCAGGGTTTCGATGCGCGCGCGCCAGGCGTTGATGTCTGGCGCCGGGTTCAGCCGCACGTTCGGGTCAAGGCTGATCAGCCGCCGCCCCTGCTCGCGCTCGACCAACGCCAGCAGGGCGCTGGCGATCGGCTCGACCACCAGCGAGAACGAGCCCAGGTGCAGGCCACGCACGTCGTCGCCAAGGGCGGGCAGGGTGGCCGGGCTGATCTGCCGGTCGGCGCAGCCTTCGCCACGGAAGCTGTACTGCGGCGAGCCGTCGGCGCCCACCGCGACCATCGCCAGGGTGGTCGGCGCGTCGAAGCGTTGCAGGTAGCCTGGGTTGACCCCTTCGGCGTCGAGCAGGCTGGCCAGGCGTTGGCCCAGGTAGTCGTTGGACAACCCCGCCAGCAGCGCGCTGGGCACCCCCAGCCGGGCCAGGCCGATGGCCACGTTGTACGGCGAGCCGCCGGCCACCGCGTGGAAGTCGACCCGCGCCGGGTGGCCGGTGTCGGGTTGGGTGAAAAAGTCGAACAGTGCTTCGCCGCAGACGAGAAACATGCTGGCTCCAGAACGAAAGGTCAGAACAAATGGGCGAGGTGGGCGCGGTACTGGTCGAACACCGCCTGGTAGGCGCTGACGTTAGCCGCCTGCGGCTCGGCGCGGCTGCTGGCATCCAGCCGCACGCAACGTTCGCACAGCTGCGCCAGGCGCTCGGCGCCGCCACCGGCGGCGCACCAGGCAGCCTGGATGGCGCCGCCCAGGGCCGCCGCTTCGGGCTCTTCGGCGCACACCACCGGGGTGGCCATGATGTCAGCGACGATCTGCCGCCACACCGGGCTTTTCGCGCCGCCGCCGACCAGGCGGATGCCCTCGCTGGTCAGGCCGGCCTGGCGCAGCAGGTCGAGGCCATAGCGCAGGCCGAAGGTGGTGCCTTCGACCACCGCCCGGCTGAGGTTGGCGCGGGTCAGGTTGGTGCTGGTCAGGCCGTGGAAGCTACCGGTCGCCTCGGGCAGGGCCGGCACCCGTTCGCCGTTCAGAAACGGCAGCATCAGCACCCCGTCGGCGCCGATCGGGGCCTGCTCGACCGCCGCGTTGAAGGCCGGCAGGTCGAGTTGCAACAGCTCGCGCACGGCGCCGGTGGCGTTGGTCAGGTTCATGGTGCAGATCAACGGCAACCAGCCGCCGCTGGAGGAGCAGAACGCCGCCACGGCGGGCTCGTCGCTGACCAGCGGCTGGTCGACATAGGCGTAGACCGTGCCGGAGGACCCCAGGCTCATGGTCACCTGGCCGGGGGCGATGTTGCCGGTGCCGATGGCGCCCATCATGTTGTCGCCGCCACCGCTGGCCACCAAGATGCCGGGCGTCAGGCCCAGCCGCTTGGCCACCTCGGGGAGCAGCGTGCCGGCGGCCTGGTGGGCCTCCAGCAGGGTGGGCAGGGCGGCTTCCAGGCGGCCGCTGGGGTCGATGCCGCGCAGCAGCGCAAGGTCCCACTGGCGGGTGCGCACGTTGAAGTAGCCCGTGCCGGAGGCGTCGCCGTATTCGGTGCAGTGCTGGCCGGTCAGCCAGTAGTTGAGGTAATCGTGGGGCAGCAGGATCGACGCGACCTGGCCGAACAGCTCGGGGAACTGCTGCTGCGTCCACAGCAGCTTGCTCACCGTGTAGCCCGGGGCGATGGCCAGGCCCAGGCGCTCAAGCGAGCCCTTCACGCCGCCCAGTTGCTCGAGCAGTTGGTTGTTCTGCGGGGTGCTTTCGGTGTCGCACCAGAGCTTGGC
Source organism: Pseudomonas sp. NPDC007930 (assembly GCF_042958985.1). Lineage (NCBI taxonomy): Bacteria > Pseudomonadati > Pseudomonadota > Gammaproteobacteria > Pseudomonadales > Pseudomonadaceae > Pseudomonas > Pseudomonas sp. NPDC007930. Next base: position 143,365 of record NZ_JBIBKC010000011.1, on the reverse strand, counting down.
CGGGCGCAGCACCTGGCCGGCGCCGTCGAGCATCACCAGCCCGTGCTGTTGGCCAGACACACCAATGCCGAGAATCGCCTCGCCGCTCACCTTGGCCGCGGCCAGCGCCTGGGCGGTGGCCCGTTCAAAGGCCTCCAGCCACTGTGCCGGGTCTTGCTCGCGGCGCCCGTGGGCACCGCTGATCATGCTGTGCGGCGCCGCGCCCAGGCCCAGCACGCGGCCTGTTTCAGCGCACAGCACCAGGGCTTTGGTGCCCTGGGTGCCGCAGTCGATGCCCAGATACATGCTTGGCTCCTTACGCCTTGCCCAGCAGGGCCTTGAGCGTATTGGTCACCCCGAGGGTGCGTAAGTTCTGCAATTGGCGCTCGAACGCCGCCACGAAGGCTGGCGAGTTCGGCAGGCTCTGGCCGAAAATTTCTTCCACACCCAGCAGCCGCGCGGTCAGGCCGGTGTCGCTGGCCACCAGCTGTTGGCAAAAGGCCGCGCGTGGGTCCGGGATGCGATAGGTGGCACCGGTTTCGTCCACGCCTTTCAGGTACAGGGCCCAGGCCGCCACCACCAGCGCGGCGCGGTCCAGTTCGCCGCCGCTGTTGATCAGCGTGTTGATCGTCGGCACGGTGAACTTGGGGAATTTCGACGAGCCGTCGGAGCACACCCGTTCCAACTGGTCGGCGATGGCCTGGTTGGAAAACCGCTCGATCAGCTTGGCCTTGTAGGCGGTCAGGTCGATGCCCGGCACCGGCGCCAGTTGCGGGGTCACGTCGCGGTCCATGTAGGTTTCGATGTACTCCACGAACAGCGGGTCGTTCATGGTGTCGTGCACGAACCGGTAGCCCTTGAGAAAGCCCAGGTAGGTCAGCGCCAGGTGGCTGCCGTTGAGCAGCTTGATCTTCATTTCTTCGTAAGGGGTCACGTCGTCGGTGAACTGCACGCCGACGTCTTCCCAGGCCGGGCGGCCGTCAGCGAACTTGTCTTCGAGCACCCATTGCACGAACGGCTCGCAGACCACCGGCCAGTTGTCGTCCACGCCGTGCTGCTCCAGCAGTTGCTGGCGGTGGGCGGCGCTGGTCATCGGGGTGATGCGGTCGACCATGGCGTTGGGGAAGCTCACGTTGGCCGCGATCCACTCGCCCAGGCCGGCGCCGTAGGCATCCCCGGCCAGCTCGGCGAACGCCAGCAGCGCCTTGCGCGCCACCTGGCCGTTGTGCGGCAGGTTATCGCAGCTCATCACCGTGAACGGCTTGTGCCCGGCCTGGCGGCGCCGTTGCAGCGCGGCGCAGAAGAACCCGAACACGGTTTTCGGTGCCTCGGGGTGGGCCAGGTCATGCTGGATCAACGGCAAGTGGGCCATGAACTGGCCGGTGCTGTCGTCGATGCAGTAGCCGCCTTCGGTGATGGTCAGCGAGGCGATGCGGATGTTCGGTTCGGCAAGCTTGGCGATCAGCGCTTCGGGGCTGTCTTCGGCGAGCAGCATCTGTTTCATGCTGCCGATCACCCGCACTTCGGTGTCGGGGTTGTCGCCCAGCTCGAACAGGGTGAAGAGAAAGTCCTGGCCGGCGAGGTCGTCGCGGGCCTTGCGGTCTTCGCCGCGCAGGCCGGCGCCGCAGATGGCCCAGTCGAGGGCCTTGCCCTGGTTCATCAGGGCGTCGGTGTAGAAGGCCTGGTGGGCGCGGTGAAAACCGCCCACGCCAATGTGCACGATGCCCTCGTTGGTCAGCCCGGTCTGGTAGGCGGGCAGCTTCACCTGTGGGGGCAGGTCGCCGTCTTCAAGGGTGTCGAGGCTCAGTTTTACGGCAGCAGTGGTCATGGAACACTCCAAATTCGTTGGCCGGAAGGTTCACGCCGCGGCGCGCAGGGCGGGTGCCACGGCGGCGCCCTGGGCGTCGAACAGGTGGCAGTGCTGGGCGTCGAGGTGCAGCGCCAGGCGCTGGCCATAGGGGTTGTCGAGGTCGCCGCGCAGGCGCAGGGTCAGCGGTTCGTTCGAGTCGGTGACCACGTGGCAGAAGGTGTCGCTGCCCAGCCGCTCGCTGACGTCCGCGGTCACCCCTAGGCCCGGCTGGCCGGGCGCGGCCAGTTCCAGGTGCTCGGGGCGGATGCCCAGGGTGACTTCATCGCCGGCCTTCAGCGTGCCGTTGGCGCGCGGCAGGGTGATGCGCAGGCCGGCGTCGAGCAGCACTTCGCAGCCGTCGCTGTGGGCGGCGTCTATCCGGCCCTTGAGCAGGCCCATCTTCGGCGTGCCGAGGAACGCCGCCACGAACAGGTTGGCGGGGTGGTGGTACAGCTCCAGCGGCGAGCCCACTTGCTCGATGCGCCCGCCGTTGAGCACCACCACTTTGTCGGCCAGGGTCATCGCCTCGACCTGGTCGTGGGTCACGTAGATCATCGTCGCTTGCAGCTCCTGGTGCAGGCGCGCCAGCTCCAGGCGCATCTGCACGCGCAGGGCGGCGTCGAGGTTCGACAGCGGTTCGTCGAACAGGAAGATTTTCGGCTGGCGCACGATCGCCCGGCCGATCGCCACGCGCTGGCGCTGGCCGCCGGAGAGCTGCTTGGGCTTGCGCTCGAGCAGGTGGCCCAGCTCGAGGATGCGCGCGGCGTCATCGACCTTGCGCTGCACCTCGGCCTTGTCGACCTTGGCCAGGTCCAGGGCGAAGCTCATGTTCTTGCGCACGGTCATGTGCGGGTACAGGGCGTAGGTTTGAAACACCATCGCCAGGTCGCGCTTGGCCGGGCTGACTTCGGTGATGTCGCGCCCGTCCAGCTCGATGTGGCCGCTGCTCACGTCCTCGAGCCCGGCGATCAGCCGCAGCAGGGTGGATTTGCCGCAGCCCGAGGGGCCGACGAACACCACGAATTCCTTGTCGCGCACTTCGAGGTCGACGCCCTTGATGATCTGCAGGTCTTCGAAGCCTTTTTTCAGGTTTTTCAGTTTCAGCGTGGCCATGGCTGGCTCCTGTGCATGAAAGGGGTAGGGGCGCGGGTCACTTCACCGCGCCGAACGACAAACCACGAACCAGTTGTTTCTGGCTGATCCAGCCGAAAATCAGGATGGGCGCGCAGGCCAGGGTCGACACCGCCGACAGCTTGGCCCAGAACAACCCCTCGGGGCTGGAGTAGGAGGCAATCAATGCGGTGAGCGGGGCGGCCTGGGAACTGGTCAGGTTCAATGACCAGAACGCCTCGTTCCAGCACAGGATCAACGACAGCAGCACGGTGGAGGCCAGCCCGCCCTTGGCGATCGGCAGCAGCACACGGAGCATTTCCTGCAGCAGGGTGGCGCCGTCGAGGCGGGCGGCTTCGAGGATGTCGCGGGGGATGTCCTTGAAGTAGGTGTACACCATCCACACCACGATCGGCAGGTTCACCAGGGTGTAGATGATGATCAGCCCGGTCTTGCTGTCGAGCAGCCCGGCGCCCTTGGCCAGCAGGTAGATCGGCATCAGCACGCCCACCGGCGGCAGCATCTTGGTCGAGAGCATCCACAGCAGGGTTTGCTTGGTGCGCTTGGTCTCGTAGAAGGCCATCGAGTAGGCGGCCGGCACCGCGATCAGCAGGCACAACAGGGTCGCGCTGAACGAGATGGCGATGGAGTTCCAGGCAAAGTGCAGGTAATCGCTGCGCTCCTGGATGTGCGTGTAGTTCTCCAGGGTGGGGTGGAAAATGAATAGCGGCGGCGTGGCGAAGGCGTCGATCTCGGTCTTGAAGCTGGTCATCACCATCCACAGGATGGGGAAGAAGATCAGCAGCGCGATCAGCCACGACAGCCCGCCCAGGGCCACGCTTTGCAGGCGGCGGGAGGTTTTGAGCGTCATCATGGTCGGGCCCTCAGCCTTTGTCGGTCAGGTTTTTGCCGATCATCCGCACCAGCAGGATGGCAGCGATGTTGGCGATCACCACGGCGATCAGGCCCCCGGCCGACGCCATGCCGACGTCGAACTGCACCAGCGCCTGGTTGTAGATCAGGTACGCCAGGTTGGTCGAGGCAAAGCCCGGGCCGCCGTTGGTGGTGGTGAAGATCTCGGCGAACACAGACAGCAAGAAGATCGTCTCGATCATCACCACCACGGCGATCGGCCGCGCCAGGTGTGGCAGGGTCAGGTGCCAGAAGATCGCCAGCGGCCCGGCGCCGTCGAGGCGCGCGGCTTCTTTTTGCTCCAGGTCCTGGGACTGCATGGCGGTCATCAGCAGCAGGATGGCGAACGGCAACCACTGCCAGGCCACGATGATGATGATCGACAGCAAGGGGTAATTGGCCAGCCAGTCGATCGGCTGGGCGCCGAAGAACCGCCACACCGCCGCGAGGATGCCCGACACTGGGTGGAAGATCAGGTTCTTGAACACCAGCGCGCCGACCGTGGGCATGATGAAGAACGGCGAAATCAGCATCACCCGCACGATGCCGCGGCCGATGAACTCGCTGGCCTCGAGCAGGGCGGCGATCAGCACCCCGCCGACCACGCTGATTACCAGCACGCTGACCACCAGCAACACGGTGTTCCAGGCGCCCGGCAAAAACCCGGAGTCGGTCAGGAAGAAACTGAAGTTGTCGATCCCGACGAATTCGTTCTCGCCCGGGTACAGCAGGTTGTAGCGGATCAGCGAGAAGTAAAGGGTCATGCCCAGCGGCACGATCATCCACAGTAACAACAGCAGCACCGAAGGGCTGACCAGGAACCAGCCCGGATTCGGGGTGCGGCGGCGCGCAGCCTGGCGGTCGACGCTCAACTGGGCCTTGGCGGTATGGATAGACATGATGTACGCACCTGTGTGAGGCAGCGGCGCCCATTCAACCGGGCGCCGCCCGCCAGCAGCGGTTTACTTCGGATAGCCCGCGCGTTTCATTTCACGCTCGGTACTCGACTGCGCCGCGGTCAGGGCCGCGTCGGCGGTCATTTGCCCGGTGAGGGCGCCGGAGAAGATCTTGCCCACGGCGGTGCCGATGGCCTGGAACTCCGGAATGGTCACCAACTGGATGCCCACGTACGGCTTGCCTTCGTTAGCGGCCGGGTTGGCCACCTTCAGCGACTCGAGGGTGACCTTGGCGAACGGCGCGGCCTTCAGGTAGGCATCGCTGTAGGTCGAGGCGCGGGTGCCTGGCGGCACGTTGGCGATGCCGTCTTTGTCGGCCACCAGCTTGGCGTAGTCGGTGGAGGTGGCCCAGGCGGCGAACGCCTTGGCGGCGTCTTGCTTCTTCGAGCTGGTGGGGATGGCCAGGGCCCAGGAGTACAGCCACGACGTGCCGTTCTCGGTGCTCTGGTGCGGGGCGAAGGTAAAGCCAACGTCGTCGGCCACCTTGCTCTGGGCTTTGTCGGTCACGAACGAGCCGGCCACCGAGGCGTCGACCCAGATCGCGCACTTGCCGCTGTTGAACAGCGCGAGGTTTTCGTTGAAGCCGTTGCTCGAAGCGCCGGGCGGGCCGGATTTCTTCATGTTGTCGACGTAGAAGTTCAGCGCTTGCTTCCACGAATCGGTGTTGAATTGCGGCGCCCAGCTCTTATCGAACCACTTGCCGCCATAGCCGTTGGCCAGGGTGGTGATCAACGCCATGTTCTCGCCCCAACCGGGCTTGCCGCGCAGGCACAGGCCGTACTGGTCTTTGCTTTTGTCGGTGAGTTTTTCAGCGAACTGGCCGATCTGCTCCCAGGTGGGTTTTTCCGGCATGCTCAGCCCAGCGGCCTTGAACAGGTCGGTGCGGTAGTAGGTGATCGAGCTTTCGGCGTAGAACGGCAGGGCGTACAGCTTGCCATCCACCGAGAGGCCTTCGCGCACCGAGGGGAACACGTCGTCAAGGTTGTAATTGGCGGGCAGGTTGGCCATTGGCACCAGCCAGTTCTTCTGGCCCCAGAGTGAGGCTTCGTACATGCCGATGGTCAGCACGTCGAACTGGCCGCCTTGGGTGGCGATGTCGGTGGTCAGGCGTTGGCGCAGTACGTTTTCTTCGAGCACCACCCAGTTCAGCTTGATGTCGGGGTGCTGCGCTTCGAAGGCCTTGGACAACCGCTGCATGCGGATCATGTCGCTGTTGTTGACCGTGGCGATGGTCAGCGTGGTCTCGGCTGCCAGGGCAGGGCCGGCCAGGCTCAGGCAGGCTGCCGCCAGCCATGCGTTTGCTGGGATTCGCATCGTGCTCTCCTGTTATTTTTGTTTTCACCTGTACTGCACAGGGCAGGTGCTGTGACCATTACAGCCCGCGGGCGTGCGCCTCACAACGCCAGCGCCGCACGCGGGGTGATACTTTTTTGCACTCGCCAGAAGGGCTCAGTTCACCCCTTCCTGAATTTGCACGATGGCCGCGTTGCCGCGGTTGACCAATACGTACTTGCCACCGAACTGCACCCACTGGGTGCCGGCCTCGGGCGCCTTCAGGCCGCGTTTTTGCCAGTCCTTCACCTCGGTGGCGCTGGTGGTGTACTTGTCTGGGGCCTTGTCGCCCACTTGCAGCGTGTCATTGGCGCTGCTTTGGCTTTCGACCACCTGGGCAGCGTTGGCCACCAGGCTGGCGTCGCTCATGCAGCCCATCAAGACCAAGGCACAGAGCAGGGTTTTGCTGTTCATCGCGGTGCGTTCCTCGAACGGCGGGGTTAACGGGTTTGACTGGCGGCAGAGCAAAACATTCGCTTTACCCTGCGCGCAAGCCCGGCGTTGAGCGTTCAGGGTGAAACCGGATCCAGCCCGGTGCCTTGCACCGTGCCCAGGGCGCTGGGTGATGCCAAATATTCCAGTAACTTACGGGCCTGCTCGGGGTGTTGGGCGCCGACCGGGATACCCGCCGCGTAGCGGGTCACCGACTGCAGGCTTTCGGGAATCTTGCCGACGAAATGCGCGCCCTTGACCGGCAGCAGCTCAGCCACCTGTTGCATGCCCAGCTCGACCTCGCCGCTGGCCACCTCACCGGCCACCGGCAGCCGCGGGATCATCCGCGCGCGGCCCTTGAGCTGTTCCTCGATGCCCAGCTTCTTGAACAGTTGCTGCTCGATGTACACGCCGCTGGCGCTGTCTGAGTAGCCAACCGAGCGGGCGTTGAGCAGCGCCGCCTTGAAGGCCGCCTCGCTGGAGATGTCGGGCACCGCGGCGCCGTCCTTGACCGCCACGCCGATGCGCGAGTCGGCCAGCTCGACCCGCGAGCCGGGCTGCACCTTGCCTTGCTTGATCAGCTCATCGAGGGCATAACCGACCATGATCACCACGTCGGCGTGCTCGCCCCGGGCCAGGCGGTTGGGGATCGCCTGGGGCGCCTGGCCCATCGACGGGCCGAGTTCGGTGTGCAGGGTGTTGCCGGTGGCCTGGGCCCATTTCGGGCCGAGTATCTGGTACGCCGCGGTAAAGCCGCCGGAGGTCATCACATCGACCTGGGCCGCGTGGGCGAGGGTGGGGAGCAGGGAGATGAACAGCAGGGAGCGCCAGCGGAGCATGGCGGGGGCCTTTTTATTGTGGGTACCCCGCCAAGCCTAGACAAAAATCGGCGCTATTCGCGGCTGGCCTTGTGAATCAAGTACATGGTGTAGGCGAACGAACCCAGGGTACCGGCCACGATGATCAGCATGATGACACCGTCCATTTTGCACCTCCTTGAGGGCAGCAGATGAGAATGGAGCCAGCATGCGCCGGGATGGGTTTGGGTAACAGAGGCAGTTGTTCATTGAAAAACAGGATCAGATGGGGGCTGGGCTGGCCCTTTGCCCGGCTGCGCCGTAATGCTGTTCGCTCAAGCCATTTCACGGCTTCATGGAGGGGGTCAATCTGTGTGCTCTGCTGATTGTGTGCATGAGCTTCAGGGCACATCGCCCGGCACAGCCGGCCTCCCACAGGTTGTGTATTGCCCCTTAAATCAAGGATTTACACAAACCCGTGGGAGGCCGTGGTCCGGCACTCCGGCTGTGCCGGGCGAAGGGCCGGTGGCGGCAACCTGCCTTACATCCCCGGCAACTCATTGGGCCGCAGGTCAAACACCAGCACCTCCGCCTGCTCACCCTCGGCGAGCCGCAGTTCGCGCTCATTGCGCACCCGCACCCCGTCTCCGGCTTCCAGCCGCTGGCCGTTGAGCAGCACACTGCCGCGGGCGACGTGCACATAGGCAAAGCGGCCTTCGTCGAGCACCAACTCAGCGCTGTCGGTGCCGTCGAACAGCCCGGCATACACCCGCGCATCCTGGCGCACCTGCAGCGAACCCTGCTCGCCGCTGGGCGAGATGATCAGCCGCAGTTGGCCGCGTTTTTCCGCGTCGCTGAAGTGCTGCTGCTGGTAGCGCGGTTCGGCGCCGGTTTCGTTGGGCACGATCCAGATTTGCAGAAAGTGCACGCCTTCACTCGGCGAGTGGTTGAACTCACTGTGGGTGACCCCAGAGCCGGCGCTCATCAGTTGCACATCGCCCGGGCGGATCACCGAGCCGGTGCCCATGCTGTCTTTGTGTTCCAGCGCGCCGTCGAGCACGTAGGAAAAAATCTCCATGTCGCGGTGCGGGTGCTGGCCAAAGCCGCGGGCCGGGGCCACGCGGTCGTCGTTGATCACCAGCAGGTCGCTGAAGCCTTGTTCGCGCGGGTTGCGGTACGAGGCAAAGGAGAACGTGTGGTGCGAATTCAGCCAGCCATGGTTGGCCACGCCGCGATCGGTATTTTTGCGAAGGGTAAGCATGTTGACCTCCTGATTCGTTGATGGGGCCAGTTTACTGTCTCGCAGGGGTCGCATTAAGTAGGCGGAATTGGCCATACTGTCACGCACCAGTAGACAATAGCGGCCACTGCCATGAACCCGTTCGAAGACATGCGTTTGTTCAGCCAGGTGCTCGACGCCGGGAGCTTCACCGCCGCCGCCGAGCACCTGGGGGTGTCCAAGCAGTTGATCAGCCGCCGGGTGATGGCGCTCGAAGCGCGCCTGGGCGTGCGCTTGCTCAACCGCTCGACCCGCCGCCTCGACGTAACCCCCCTCGGCCAGGCCTATTACGACGCCGCCCAGCGTTTGCTGGCCGAGGTGGAGCAGGTGGAGCAGAGCATCGCCGGCGAGCAGGGCGAGCCGCGTGGGGTGGTGCGGGTCAGCGCGCCGTTGTCGTTCGCGGTGGAGCACCTGTCGGCCTTGCTGCCGGCATTCTTGCAGCGCTACCCAGGGGTGACCCTGGAGCTGGATTTGTCTGACCGCAACGTCGACCTGCTCGGCGAGGGCTTTGACCTCGCCCTGCGCATCGGCGAGCTGAGCGATTCGAGCCTGATCGTGCGGCACATCGCCGAGGTCGACCGGCTGTGGTGCGCCAGCCCCGGGTACCTGGCCGCCCATGGCGAGCCGCAAACCCCCGAGGCCCTGGCCGGGCACCAATGCTTGCCGTACGGCCATGGCCGCAACGAAACCTGGCGTTTCGAGCGCGCCGGCAAGGCCCAGGCGATCCAGGTCAGTGGGCGCTTGCGCGCCAACAACGGCGAGGTGTTGCGCGATGCCGCCATCGCTGGGCTGGGCATCGCCTACCTGCCGGCGTTCATCGTGGCCAAGGCGTTGGCCCAGGGGCAGCTGTGCCGGCTGCTGGATGAATTTCGCCCGCCGCCGTTGCCGTTGTCGGCGCTGTACCCCGGGCACCGCCAAGCGTCGCAGCCGGTGCGGGCGTTGGTGGAGTTCCTGCGCGAGCAATTGGGCCACTGAAACGGCGCGGTTGTGGCGTTGTGCCACCTTCATTCGCCGCGGGCGTTACGGTAAGCTTGCCGCCTTTTTGCTCGGGGGGCTCTGGCCCGCCCGTTTGCCCGCGGATTCCCCATGCTTATCGGCAGCTATTCCTTCACCCTGGTCGCCATCTCGCTGTGCGTGGCGATCCTGGCCTCGTATACCGCCCTCGACCTTGCCGGCCGCATCAGCACCGCCAAGGGCCTGGCCGCGCGCCTGTGGATGGCCGGCGGCACCCTGGCGATGGGCATCGGCGTGTGGTCGATGCACTTTATCGGCATGCTCGCCTTCCACCTGCCCATCGAGCTGCGTTACGACCTGCCACTCACCGGGTTGTCCTTGGGCCTGGCGATGCTCGCGTCGGGCCTGGCGCTGTGGCTGGTCAGCCAGCCGCGCCTGCCGTGGGCGCGCCTGGCCGGCGGCGCGCTGGTGATGGGCCTGGGCATCGCGGCGATGCACTACACCGGCATGGCCGCCATGCGCATGCAGCCGGGCATCGTCTATGACCCGTGGCTGTTCAGCGCCTCGGTATTGATCGCCATCGGCGCTTCGGCGGCGGCGCTGTTGATCGCCTTCCGCCTGCGCCGGCACACCCCTCATGTGTGGCTGGCGCGCGGGGTAGCGGCGGTGGTGATGGGCGTGGCCATCGTCGGCATGCACTACACCGGCATGGCCGCGGCCAGCTTCCCGGCCGGCAGCGAGTGTGGTGCCGGCGCCGGCATGGGCCTGAGCAACGACAGCCTGGGCTACCTGGTGCTGATCACCAGCCTGGCGGTGCTGGCCATTACCTTGCTCACCTCGGTGCTCGACGCGCGCCTGGAGGCGCGCACCGCGGCGCTGGCGCAGTCGTTGTCCAAGGCCAACGAACAGCTCACCCGGCTGGCGCTGCACGACACCCTCACCGGGCTGCCCAACCGCCTGCTGCTGGCCGACCGCATCGGCCAGGCGATCGTGCAGGTGCGCGAGCAGGGTGGGGCCTTCGCGCTGATGTTCATTGATCTGGACGGCTTCAAGCCGGTCAACGACGCCTTTGGCCACCACATGGGCGATGCCTTGCTCAAGGCGGTGGGCGAGCGCCTGCGCGCGGGCCTGGGCGGGCAAGACACCATCGCCCGCATCGGCGGCGATGAATTCATCCTGCTGGTGGCCCTGGCCAGCCGCGACGACGCCGTGGCCCTGGCCAGCGAGCAGGTCGAGCGGTTGGCGCAGCCGTTCGAGGTGGGCGAGCAACGCTTGCAGATTTCCGCCAGCATCGGCATCGCCCTGTACCCCGGCAATGGCGAAGACCAGCAAGCGCTGTTGATGCACGCCGACGCGGCGATGTACCACGCCAAGAACGCGGGCAAGAACGGCTACAGTTTTTTCGATGCGTCGATGAACAACAACGCCCGCCGCCAGTTGCAGCTGCTGCAGGAACTGCGCTGCGCGGTGCCGCGCGGCGAGCTGTGCCTGCACTACCAGCCCAAGTTCGACGCCGCCAGCGGCGCGGCCATCGGCGCCGAAGCGCTGCTGCGCTGGCAGCACCCGCAACTGGGCCTGCTCAAGCCTGATGCGTTCATCGAACTGGCGGAAAAAAGCGGCCTGATCATCGCCATCGGTGACTGGGTGTTGGGCGAGGCCTGCCGGCAAATGGCCGAGTGGGCCAGCCAGGGCTACGGCCACTGGCGCATGGCGGTGAACCTCTCCGCCTTGCAGTTTTGCCATGCCGGGCTCGTGGATAGCGTCGCCGCGGCACTGGCCCGGCACCAGTTGGCGCCACAGCAACTGACCCTCGAAATCACCGAAACCACCGCCATGCAAGACGCCGACACCAGCCTGGTGGTGCTGCAGCGCCTGGCGGCGATGGGCATCGACCTGTCTATCGACGACTTCGGCACCGGCTATTCGAGCCTGATGTACTTGAAGCGCCTGCCGGCCAACGAGCTGAAGATCGACCGCGGGTTTGTCCGCGACCTGGAGCAAGACAGCGACGACGCCGCGATCGTCTCGGCGATCGTCGCCCTGGGCCAGGCGCTGGGCCTGCGGATCGTTGCCGAAGGGGTGGAAACCGGCCCGCAGCAGGCGTTTCTGACCCGCCTGGGGTGTGACTCGCTGCAGGGCTACCTGCTCGGCCAACCGCAGCCACCGGAGCAGTTGATCGCACAGCTGAAGGCACAATCCGACGCGGTGCTGGCTTAAAGCCATTTCCCCGCGGGCGCGCGTAAGGTAGCCTTGGCGTTGCGTCTTGCAAAGAGGGTAGCGCGCGTAAAATGGCAAAAGTCATGGTCATCACCGGCGGCAGCCGGGGCATTGGGGCGGCGACGGCGCTGCTCGCGGCCCGCGATGGGTACAGAGTGTGCATCAACTACCAGACGGACGACGCGCAGGCGCGCGACACCCTTGAGCAGATTCACGCCTTCGGTGCCCGGGCAATCGCCATCAAGGCCGACGCCAGCAACGAAGACGAAGTGATCGCGCTGTTCCACCGGGTAGACGCCGAGTTGGGGCCGATCACCGCGTTGGTCAACAACGCCGCGACCATCGCCCACCAGAGCCGGGTGGAAGAGATGTCTGAATTCCGCTTGCTGAAGATGATGAAAACCAACGTGGTCGGGCCGATGCTGTGCGCCAAGCACGCCATCGCGCGCATGTCGACCCGCCATGGCGGCTTTGGCGGCAGCATCGTCAATGTGAGCTCGGTGGCCGCGCGGCTGGGCTCGCCCAATGAATACGTCGACTACGCCGCCTCCAAGGGCGCCATCGACGCCTTTACCCTGGGGTTGTCCAAGGAGCTGGCCGGGGAGGGGATACGCGTCAACGCGGTGCGCCCGGGGTACATCCACACCCAGTTCCATGCGTTGTCTGGCGACCCGGACCGCGTGCGCAAGCTGGAAAAAGCCCTGCCCGTGGGCCGCGGTGGCCAGCCCGACGAAGTGGCCGAGGCGATCCTCTGGCTCAGCTCGGAAATGGCCAGCTACGTGACCGGCACCTTCCTCGACCTGGGCGGCGGGCGCTGAGCCGGCTTCAAAGCTCCCTGACCCGCTGCTCGGCCGGCACCGGCTTGCCGAACAGGTAGCCCTGGAAGTGCGAGCAGCCCTCTTCGCGCAGGCGCGCGTACTGCTCGGCGGTTTCCACGCCCTCGGCGGTGATCTGGATCTCCAGGCTGCGGCTCATGCCGGTGATTGCCCGGATGATCGCCAGCGACTCGCGGCTTTGCTGCATGTCGTGGATGAACGACTTGTCGATCTTGATCTTGTCGAAGGGGAACGAGCGCAGGTAGCTCAGCGACGAGTAACCGGTGCCGAAGTCGTCCAGGGCGATGCGCACGCCCAGTTCCTTCAGCGCTTGTAGCGTCTGGATGTTGCCATCGGTGTTGTCGAGCAGCACCGATTCGGTGATTTCCAGCTCCAGCCGGTGCGGCGGCAGCCCGGATTCCTCCAGCGCGGAACGCACCACCTCGAGCAGCCGGTCGTTCTTGAACTGGATCGGCGAGAGGTTCACCGCCACTGTCTGGTCGTCGTTCCAGCCCATCGCCTCGCGGCAGGCCTGGTGCAGGGCGAGGGTGCCGACTTCGTGGATCAGCCCGGTTTCTTCGGCGATCGGGATGAAATCCATCGGCATCACCAGGCCGTTGAGCGGGTGCTGCCAACGCAGCAGCGCCTCGTAGCCGGTGACCCGCGTGCGGCTCATGTCGGTGATCGGCTGGTAATACAGCTCAAGCTGCTGCTGGGCGATGGCTTCGCGCAGGTCCATTTCGATCGAGCGGCGCTTGCGCGCGGCTTCGTCCATGTCGAGGCGGAAGTATTCGTAGCGGTTGCGGCCGTTGCGCTTGGCCTCGTACAGGGCCATGTCGGCGCGGCGCAGCAGTTGCTCGCTGTTGTCGTGGTCGTACGGGGCCACGGCGATGCCGATCGACAAGCCGACGCTGACGGTATGGCCGTCGATCAGGAACGGCGCGCGCACCGCGTCGATCAGCCGCTGGGCGCTGAGGGCGGCCGATTGGGCATCGCGCAGGCCCGGCAGGACCACGGCGAATTCGTCGCCACCAAGGCGGGCGAGGATGTCGGGGTCACGCAGCTCCGGGCGCAGGCGCAGCGCCAGGGCGCGCAGCAGGGCATCACCGACGGCGTGGCCGAGGGCATCGTTGACCACCTTGAAGTTGTCCATGTCCAGGCACATCACCGCCGTGCACGGCCGCCGCGGCAGCGGGGTGGCGAGGGTCTGGTCGAGGCGCTGGCGGAACAGGATGCGGTTGGGCAGGCCGGTGAGGGTGTCGTGGTGCGCCAGGTGCTGGATCTGCTCGCTGGCGGCGCGCTCGTCGGTGATGTCGTCGCTGATCAACAGCACATAGCGGCTGCGCGGGTCCGCCCCGGGGATCACCTGGCCACTGGTGCGCAGGGTGCGCACGCCGTGGGCGGTTTGCAGGTTTTCTTCGTCGCGGTAGGCATCCTGGGTGCGCATGGCTTCATCGGCCACCTGTTCCAGGTACTCGGCCACGCTGGGCGCCAGCAGGTTCTGCAGCTGCTCGCCGACCAGCCGGTCACCCTGGGTGCCGAACAGTGCCTGCGCCTGGCGGTTGGCCAGCAGCACGTTGCGGCTGACGGCGTCTTGCACGATCACCGCCGAGGGAATGTTGGCGATGATCACATCGAGGAACGACGACAGCTTGGCCAGTTCGTCCTTTTGCTTCTCGGTGACTTCCTGGGCCTGGCGCCGCTCGGTGATGTCGCGGGTGACCTTGGCGAAACCGAGCAGGTTGCCGGCTTCGTCGCGCAGCGCGTCGATCACCACCAGCGACCAGAACGCCGAGCCATCCTTGCGGTAGCGCCAACCCTCGGCCTCGAAGTGGCCGGTGTCGCGGGCGATGCGCAGGCCGTTTTCCGGCAGGCCCCGGGCGCGGTCGGCCTCGCTGTAGAAGCACGAGAAGTGTTTGCCGACGATTTCCTCGGCGGTATACCCCTTGGCCCGCTGGGCACCGGCGTTCCAGTTCGCCACCACGCCTTCGGGTGTAAGCATATAGATGGCGTAGTCAACGACACCTTGTACAAGCAGCTTGTACAGCATGTCTGGGTGGTCGAGGTTCATCGCGGGTTCCCTGATGGCCTGAGGCACCGCCCTTGGCAGGAACGGCGTAAAATCAATGTCATAAAGCCAGTATCACCGAAACGTCTTTAACTTTGAACTGCTATGCAAAAAAGTTGTAGTGCGCGCAAGCATTGAGTGTTCACGGGCCGATGAACGGTCGTTTCCGATGGAGGGCAGCTGGCAGCCGCGGCGCCATCGGCTAACCTGCTAACGCACCCGAACGTGAGCCGTTGTGACGCCGCCAGGAGGTTTGCCATGCCCGACCCGCTTCCGCCCGCCACCCGCGACGCGCTCCAGGCGCACCTGGCCCGGCACCCGGTGCTGGTGCTGACCGGCGCCGGCATCAGCACCGCGTCGGGCATCCCCGATTACCGTGACACCGACGGCGTGCGCCGTGGCAACGCGCCGATGATGCACCAGGAGTTCGTCGGTTCGGCGCAGGCGCGCAAACGCTACTGGGCGCGGGCCATGCTCGGCTGGCATGGGGTCAGCCTGGCGCGGCCGAACCCGGCCCACGAGGCGGTGGCGCGGTTGCAGGCCAGCGGCCACGTGAGCGGGGTGGTCACGCAAAATGTAGACGGCCTGCACGAAGCTGCCGGCAGCGAAGGGGTGATCGAGTTGCACGGCAACCTGCACCGGGTGGTGTGCATGGGCTGTGGCCTGCGCCTGCGGCGCAAGGATGTACAGGCCGACCTCGAAGCCAGCAACCCCTACCTGCAAGACGTCCACGCAGTGCTCGCGCCTGACGGCGACGCGCAACTGGCCGCGCACTTTCTCGAACAGTTTCAGATGCCCCATTGCTCGGGCTGCGGCAGCGACCTGCTCAAGCCCGACGTGGTGTTCTTTGGCGACGCGGTGGCCAAGCCGATCGCCAGCGCCGCCTGGCAGGCGGTGGAGCGGGCCGACGGGCTGCTGGTGATCGGCTCGTCGCTGATGGCCTATTCGAGCTTCCGCCTGTGCCAGGAAATTTCCCGGCTGGGCAAACCGCTGCTGGCGATCAACCTCGGCCGCACCCGCGCCGATGCGCTGCTGGCGATCAAGCTGGCCGACCCGTGCGAGCAGGTGCTGCCGTGGTTGGCGGAGCATTTGGCGGCTTGACCGGCGAGGCCCCGCCGCCTTTCTGGCGCTGCCCGGCCGGCACTGCCCGCCATCCTCACCCAAGTGGCGCCAGCCAAGCGGCATTTTCCCGGCATAAACCCACCTTCTAGGCCATTTTGGATTGGCTCCAAAAAGTTCCTTGGCGCGAAGAAATATTCTGGTACATTTTCGCCAAGAAGCCGTCGGGTCTGCCTGCCTGCGTGCTAATGGAATGTAAGCTGCTGTTTTTTAATGGTTTTGCGTTTTTTAAAGCGTTTGGCCTTTTTGCAGGTTTCATAGGACATGGGTGGACAGCATGAAACTCTCTCGACGCACGTTGATGGCGGGTGTGGCAGTGACTGGCCTGCTGGCGCCAGTGGCCTATAAGGGCGCCTACCAGGTGAAGAAGTGGTGGGCCGAGGGCGGCACGCCGAACGAAGCTTCCCAGGAACTGGCCGACGTGCCGATGCAGCGCCTGGGCAACCTGTTGCGCGGGGTGTGGACGGTCGAAGTGGCCGCGCCCACCGGCCAGGCCAACAGCGGCCCGCTGCAAGGCATGACCCTGCTGCTCGACGTCGGCGAGCGCGGCCGCGGCCTGCGCGGCTACATCGACCACTACGACGCCCTGCTCGACACCCGCCAACTGCCACGCTACCAGGTGCTCGGCGACCTCGTCGGCGCCAGCCACGGGCAGGTGCGCTGGCGTTTGCTCGACCTCACCAGCAGCCGCCGCCCGGCTGCCTATGAGTTTGTCGTTGAGCTCGAGGACCAATGGGCGCAGTTTGGCGTCGACCGCGACGACACCCTCAGCGGCAAACTGCGCCGGCTCGACAAGGTCGACTCCGCCGAGCCCCTGGAGCAAGACTTCGTCGCCCGCAAGCTGAACTTCGTCGAGGCCCGCGAGCGCGCCCCGCTCGACCCGGCCCTGGCGGCCTGGGTGATCGCCCCGCAGCACCGCGTGGCGCACCAGTTGTGGCACACCGTGCGCGACAAATGGCACCTGCTCGGCGAAGACCGCCGCGTGGCCCTGCGCACCCTCGGCTGGCAGCCGGGGCCCAAGGAGAACGAGCGCGACGCCCGCGGCAAGTACAAAGACCACAACGGCTCGGGCATCGATTTTTTGTACATGCACCGGCACATGCTCGGCATCGCCCGCACCATGAACGCGCCGCCGGCCTGGCAGCACTTCCCGTTGCCGGTGCCGATGGCCGAGACCGACCGGGTAGGGTTCATCCGTTACTTCGAAAACCACGAAGCGCGTTCGGCGCCGCCCACCTGGCTGGCGCCCAACGACGAGGCCTACAGCATTGGCGTGGCGCGGATCAAAAGCCGCGACACCTTCTTTGGCAACTTCCAGGTCTGGGAATCGCGCTTTCGCGACCCGCACTACCTGGCCAGCATGACCCTCGGGCAGTTCGGTTCGGAAATCGAAATGACCCTGCACGACTGGCTGCACATCTGCTGGGCAGCGGTGCCGCGCGACCCGAGCAACGGCGTGCCGCAGCCGTGGGCGCGGGACCCGGCGGACTTCTCCGAGCATTGGTTCGCGCAAAGCAACGACTTTCTCGGCGACCCGTTTTCCTCCCATGTGAACCCGGTGTTCTGGGGCTTCCACGGCTGGATCGACGACCGCATCGAAGACTGGTACGACGCCCACGAGCGCGCCCACCCCGGTGAAGTGCAGCGGGTGGCGCTGGGCGATGTGCCGAACTGGTTCGCCAAGGGCCGCTGGGTGGAGATCGACGACCCCTGGCTGGGCCCGGTCAGCCACGACTGCGCCGCCGGCCCCGGCATGTGGATCGACAAAGCCGTGGAAAAAGACCTCGAAGTGATGAAAATCGCCCTGCGCACCACGGCGCTGGAGCGCAACCGCCTCGGCGACACCCTGACCCAGGCCAAGCGCCGCCCGTGGTACGCGCGCAACCTGCCGGGGATGCAGGAAACCTGACACCGCCTGGCCGCGCGGCTTGCCCCGGCGGCCAGCTGCGCGTAGCCTTGCGCGTTCGAGGTACCCTTGCGCGCAAGGGTCAATAGGGAACGCGGTGCCCCGCAGTGGGCAAAGCCGCGGCTGCCCCCGCAACTGTAAGTGGTCCATACCCTGGCCAAGCCACTGCGCCCACCGCGCGGGAAGGCGCCAGGGCCGGCGCAAGCCAGGCCACGAGCCAGGAGACCTGCCTCGTACACTTATCTTTCAACCGGGCGGGGTGATCCGGTGGCGAATGCCTTCCTGCGGGCGCCCCTGGCGGCCCGGCGGTAGCCATGGCGCCGCGCCCGCCGCGCAGCCAAAGGGCACCTGATGAAAACGCTGGCCAAAACCCCCGTCACGATCGTTACCGGCTTTCTCGGCTCGGGCAAAACCACGCTGCTGCGCCACCTGCTCGACCACGCCCAGGGCCGGCGCATCGCGGTGATCGTCAACGAGTTCGGCGAGCTGGGCATCGACGGCGACCTGCTCAAGCAGTGCAGCATCGGCTGCAGCGAAGAAGAAGCCAACGGCCGCGTGTACGAGCTGGCCAACGGCTGCCTGTGCTGCACCGTGCAGGAAGAATTCTTCCCGGTGATGCGCGAACTGGTGCAGCGCCGCGGCGACCTCGACCACATCCTCATCGAAACCAGCGGCCTGGCCTTGCCCAAGCCGCTGGTGCAGGCCTTCCAGTGGCCGGAAATCCGCAACGCCTGCACGGTCGACGCGGTGATCACCGTGGTCGACAGCCCGGCGGTGGCCGCCGGCACCTTCGCCGCCTACCCCGAGCAGGTCGACGCGCAACGCCAGCAAGACCCAAACCTTGACCACGAGTCGCCACTGCACGAGCTGTTCGAAGACCAACTCGCCAGCGCCGACCTGGTGGTACTGAACAAAGCCGACCTGATCGCCGCCGAAACCCTCAAGCAGGTTCGCGAGCAGGTGTGTGAAGAACTGCCGCCGGCGGTGAAAGTGATCGAAGCCAGCAACGGCCGCCTGCCGCTGGAAGTGCTGCTGGGCCTGGGCGCGGAATCCGAAGCGCACATCGACGGCCGCGCCACCCACCACGACAGCCACCACGGCGACGGTGAAGACGATCACGACCACGACGCCTTCGATTCCATCTCGCTCGACCTGCCCGAGGCCGACGAAGGCAAGCTGCTGGCGGCGCTGACCAGCCTGGTGCTGCGCCACGGCATCCTCCGTGTGAAGGGCTTCGCGGCGGTGCCGGGCAAGCCGCTGCGGCTGCTGGTGCAAGGGGTGGGCAAGCGTTTCGACAAGCACTTCGACCGCCCCTGGAAGGCCGGCGAGGCGCGCGTCACGCGCATGGTGCTGATCGGCCAGGAACTCAACGAAGCAGCCCTGCGCGGTGAGCTGCTGGCCGCGTTGCAAGGCTGACCGATGCACCTGTTGCGCACCCAGCCGGGCGGTTTCGTGCCCGACGACAGCATTGCCGACCTCGGCCAGACGCCCGCGCGGCTGGTGATCCTGTGCAGCGGCGATTCGCACCTGGCGCTGCTCGCCGAAGCCGCCCGGGCGTTGCCCGAGGGCTACCCGAGCCTGCGCCTGGCCAACCCGATGCAGGTGCAGAACCACGCCTCGGTCGACCTCTACGTCGACCAGGTGCTGCGCCACGCCGAGGTGGTGGTGGTGTCGTTGCACGGCGGCGTGAGTTATTGGCGCTATGGCGTGGAGCAACTGCTGGCGCTGGCCGAGGCCGGCGTGCGGGTGCTGTTCGTGCCCGGCGACGACCGCCCGGACCCAGAGCTGGCGGCCCTGTGCAACGTGCCTGGCGAAGACGCCGAGCGGGTGTGGCACTACCTGCGCCAGGGAGGGCTGGGCAACGCCCACGGGCTGTACGGCTTTTTGGCCGACCGCTACCTCGGCTGCCCGCAGCCCTGGGCCGAACCGCAGGCGCTGCCGCGGGTGGCGCTGTACCACCCACGGCTGGCCACGCCCACCCTGGCCGCCTGGCAGGCGCAGTGGCAGGCGGGCGCGCCGGTGGCACCGATCCTGTTCTACCGCTCGCACCTGCAGGCGGCCAACACGGCGTTCGTGGATGTGTTTTGCCAGGTGCTGGCCGAGCACGGGGTGAACCCCTTGCCGATCGCCGTGGCCAGCCTCAAGGAGCCCGCCTGCCTGGCCCAGGCCGAGGCCTGGATGGACGAGGCCGGCGCCGCAGTGGTGCTCAACACCACCGGTTTTGCCCTGAGCAACCCGGAGGCGCCGCACCTGCGCCCGCTGCGCCGCGACATCCCGGTGCTGCAGGCGATCTGCGCGCAAAGCAACGAGCCCGACTGGCTGGCCAACCCCCAGGGCCTCGGCCCGCGTGACCTGGCCATGCACATCGCGCTGCCCGAGCTCGACGGCCGCATCATCGGCCGGCCGATCAGCTTCAAGGATTTAGCCTGGCGCAGCGAGCGCAGCCAGAGCGACGTGGTGTGCTACCGCGCCCACCCCGAGCGCATGGCCTTCATGGCCCAATTGGCCAAGCGCTGGGCGGCGCTGGCCAGCACCGCCAACGCCGATAAACGCATCGGCCTGGTGCTGGCCAACTACCCTACCCGCGACGGCCGCATCGGCAACGGGGTAGGGCTCGACACCCCGGCCGCGGCGCTGAACATCCTCCGCGCCCTTGGCCAGCAGGGTTACCCGGTAGAGGGCTTGCCGGCCAGTGGCACGGCGTTGATCCACGCCCTGCTCGGTGGGGTCACCAACGACCTGGAGCACCTCGACCAGCGCCCCTGCGCGCAAAGCCTGGCGCTGGCAGACTACCGCGCGGCGTTCGAGTGCCTGCCGGCCAGCCTGCGGGCGGCGGTCAACGCGCGGTGGGGCGCGCCGATGAGCGACCCGATGTTCCGCGACGGGCGCATGATGGTCGCCGGCTTGCGCTTTGGCCTGACCTTCGTCGGCATCCAGCCGGCCCGTGGCTACCAGCTAGACCCTAGCGCGGTGTACCACGACCCGGACCTGGTGCCGCCCCACGGCTACCTGGCGTTCTACTTCTGGCTGCGCCACAGCTACCGCGCCGACGCGCTGGTGCACGTGGGCAAACATGGCAACCTCGAATGGCTGCCGGGCAAGGGCGTGGGCCTGAGTGCCAGTTGCTGGCCCGATGCGCTGCTGGGGCCGATGCCGAACGTGTACCCGTTCATCGTCAACGACCCAGGCGAGGGCGCCCAGGCCAAGCGGCGCACCCAGGCGGTGATCATCGACCACTTGATGCCGCCGCTGACCCGCGCCGAAACCTACGGCCCGCTGCGCGACCTCGAGCGCCTGGCCGACGAATACTTCGAGGCGCAACTGCTCGACCCGCGCCGGGCCCTGGCGCTGCAGGGCGACATCCTCGCGCTGGTGCGCGCCACCGCGCTGGACCGCGAGCTGCAACTGGACACCGCGCTGGACGCCAGCGAGTGGCTGCCGCAGCTGGACACCTACCTGTGCGATTTGAAGGAATCGCAGATCCGCGATGGCCTGCACGTGTTCGGCGAGGCCCCGGCCGGGCGCCTGCGCAGCGACACCCTGGTGGCACTGCTGCGGGTGCCGCGCGGCGATGGCCAAGGCGCCAACGCCAGCCTGCCACGGGCGCTGGCCAAGGCCTGGGGGCTGGGCTTCGACCCGCTCGACTGCCTGTTCGGCGAGCCCTGGCAGGGCCCGCGCCCGGCCGAGCTGGCGGCGCTGAGCAGCGCGCCCTGGCGCAGCCACGGCGACACCCGCGAGCGCTTGGAAGCCTACGCCCTGGCCTTGGTCGAGGGTGCCGCGGCGCCGGCCGGCGAGGCCTTCGCCGCGGTGCGCGAAGTGCTCGCCGGCCTGGCCAACCAGGTGGCGCCGTGCCTCGATGGCTGCGGCGCGGCGGAGCTGCAAGGCTTGCTCGCGGCGCTGGCCGGGCGCTTCGTACCGGCTGGCCCGAGCGGCGCGCCCAGCCGTGGCCGGCTGGATGTGCTGCCCACTGGGCGCAACTTTTATTCGGTCGATGTGCGCGGCCTGCCCACGGTGACCGCCTGGCGCATCGGCTTTGCCTCGGCGAACCTGATCCTCGAGCGGCACCTGCAGGACCACGGCGACTACCTGCGGCACCTGGGCTTGTCGGTGTGGGGCACGGCGACCATGCGCACCGGCGGCGATGACATCGCCCAGGCCCTGGCGCTGATGGGCGTGCGCCCGGTGTGGGCCACCGGTAGCCAGCGCGTCGATGACTTTGAAATCCTCCCGCTGTCGTTGCTCGACCGCCCGCGGGTCGACGTTACCCTGCGGGTGTCGGGGTTCTTCCGCGATGCCTTTGGCAACCTGATCCGCCTGTTCGACGCCGCCGTGCAGGCGGTGGCCGAACTGGACGAGCCGGCCGAGCTGAACCCGCTGGCCGCGCGGGTGAGGGAGGCCGCCGCGCAGCTGCGGGCCGAGGGCCTGGGCGCCGAGCAGGCCCAGCGCCAGGCCAGTTGGCGGGTGTTCGGGGCCAAGCCGGGGGCCTATGGCGCCGGGGTGCAGGGCGCGATCGAAGGGCGCTTATGGAACAACCGCGCGGATTTGGCCGAGGTGTACCTGAACCACGGCGGCTACGCCTACAGCGGCGCCGACGGCGATGGTGAAGAAGCCCGTGGCGCCTTTGCCGCGCGCTTGGGCCGGGTCGAGGCGGTGCTGCACAACCAGGACAACCGCGAGCACGACCTGCTCGATTCCAACGACTACTACCAGTTCCAGGGCGGCATGCTCGCCGCCGTGCGCCACCTCAGCGGCGAAGAGGCCGCCAGCTACCACGGCGACCACAGCGTGGCCGACGTACCGCGCATCCGCACCCTCAAAGAAGAACTGGCGCGTGTGGTGCGCGGCCGCGCCGCCAACCCGAAGTGGATCGAAGGCGCCAAGCGCCACGGCTACAAGGGCGCGTTCGAGCTGGCGGCCACGGTCGACAACCTGTTCGCCTTCGACGCCACCAGTGAACTGGTCGATGACCACCAGTACGCCATGCTCGCCGAGGCTTACGTGCTCGACCCCGATACCCGCGCCTTTTTGCAGCAGCACAACCCGGCGGCCCTGCGTGACATCACCGAGCGCCTGCTCGAGGCCCAGCAGCGCGGCCTATGGCAGGCCCCGGGGGATTACCGCCAGGCCCTTGAAGACCAGTTGATCGACAGCGAAGAACACTGATGCCCCATTACCCCCTCGCCGCCGTGGTCGGCGCCGACGCCCTGAAGCTGGCCCTGTGCCTGGCCGCCATCGACCCGAAGCTCGGCGGCGTACTGATCGAAGGCCCGCGCGGCATGGCCAAGAGCACCCTGGCCCGCGGCCTGGCGGCGCTGTTGCCCGGGGGCGCGTTCGTGACCCTGCCGCTGGGCGCTAGCGAAGAACGGCTGATCGGCACCCTCGACCTGGACGCCGCCCTCGGCCACGGCCAGGTGCGCTTCGCCCCCGGAGTGCTGGCCGCCGCCGATGGCGGGGTGCTGTATGTGGATGAGGTCAACCTGCTGCCAGACCACTTGGTCGACGTGCTGCTCGACGTCGCCGCCAGCGGGGTGAACCGGGTTGAGCGCGACGGCCTCAGCCACGAGCACCCGGCGCGCTTTGTGCTGATCGGCACGATGAACCCGGAAGAGGGCGAGCTGCGCCCGCAGTTGCTCGACCGCTTTGGCTTGAACCTGGCGCTGGAGCAGGTGCCCAGCCCGTCCCAGCGCGGTGAGATCGTGCGCCGGCGGCTGGCCTTCGATGCCGACCCGCTGGCGTTTGCCGCGCACTGGGCCGCGGCCCAGGCGGCGCTGCGTGAGCGTTGCGACACCGCGCGCGGGCAACTGAGCAGCATTGCCCTGGATGACCAAGCCCTGGCGCAGATCAACGAGCGCTGCCACGCCGCCCAGGTCGATGGCCTGCGCGCCGACTTGGTCTGGTTGCGCGCCGCCCGTGCCCACGCCGCTTGGCGCGGCGCGGCGGCGATCGCCCAGGAAGATATCGACGCGGTGGCCGAGTTTGCCCTGCGCCATCGGCGCAAGGCCGCGCCTGAGGCCGCCACAGCGCCGCCACCACCGCCACCGCCGCAGGCGGGGGGCAATGCCGAGGGCAGCGCCGGCAGCGGCGATTGGGGCGCCATGCCGGCGCGGCCAGAGGCCACAGGCGCGCGCCGGGAGTTGCCCGGCTGGGCAAAAAAGCCCTGAGCCGTGGCCCCCGCGGTCACGCGGGCCACGGCACACAGCACGGGCGTATCGATTGGGCGGCGACCCTGGCCGCTGGCCGGCCACGGGCCCGCGCAGCGCTGCGCTGGCGCTTGCGCCAAGGCCCGGCGGCGCAGTTGTGGCTGGTGATCGTCGATGCCTCGGCGTCTACCCAGCGCCACGGCGCCCTGCGCGATGCCAAGGGGGTGCTGGCCGCGCTGTTCGACAGCGCCTATCGCGCCCGCGCCCGGCTGGCGCTGCTCAACGCCAGTGGCGCCAGCCCGCGGTGGGCGCGCCAGGGGTTGAAGGCCAGCGCCGCTTTGCAGGGTTGGCTGGCAGCGCTGGGCGGCGGCGGTGGCACGCCGCTGGCTGAAGCCCTGGCCCTGGCCGGCCCCTGGCTGGCGCGCCGGCGCGCGGCGTGCCCGGAGGAACAGGTGCGCTGCCTGGTGATCACCGACGGCCGCGTGCGCGAGCTCGAGGCGCAGCCGTTGGGGTGCGCCACCTGGCTGCTGGATATTGAACGCGGGGCACTGAGATTGGGGCGGGGCAGGGTGCTGGCGCAGCAGTTGGGGGCGCAGTACCTGCATATTGATGGTGTTTGATCGGGCCCTTCGCCCGGCACAGCCGGCCTCCCACCAGATTTGTGTAAGCCATTGATTTTAGGCGCAACACAGACCCCGTGGGAGGCCGGCTGTGCCGGGCGATGGGCCCTCAAGCCCGCGGATGCTCCAACGCCCGGCTCCACACGTGCTTCTGGCAATGCGGGCACTGCAGCCGCTGCGCCGTGGCCAGGCGCTGCACCCCGCCGCACCATTCGCAGGCATACAACCCCGGCTCCAGCGCTTCTTCCAGCGGCCCGCGATGCTCGCGCGGCAGGATCGACAACCCCGCGCGCACCTGGTCGCGTTCATAGAAGTACAGGCTCACATCGCCGTTCACCTCGAGAAACGCCAGGCGCACCTGGCCCAGGTGTTCAGCGCCGTGCAGGCGCAGTTCCATGAGGAATTCGTCGTGGCTGACGTTGCCGGCATCCAAGTGCTGCAGGGCGAAGCGCCCGTCACGCACAATCAGGATCGGCTTGCCCTCGAACCACTCGCCAAAGCGGGTGCTGGCTTGGGTCAGGCGAATGGTCAGGCGGTAGAGCACGGTCATCGCCACGAAAACCATCAGCACCGGCAGGATCGGCACGTCTTCATAGAAGGTCACGTCGCCGGCGGCGGAGCCAAGGGTGAGGATCACCACCAACTCGAACAACGACAACTGTCGCACGCCACGGCGCCCGGCAATCTTCAGAAAGATGAACACCACCACATAGGCCAGCAGGGTGCGCGCGGCGACTTCCCAAAGAAAGTTGGGGGTGGTCTTTTCCAGCAATAACCGGTGCCAGTCGAAGGCATTCATGGCGAGCGCCGCTTGTTAACGCAGACGCTCTATCGGCAGCACTTGGGGGTATTAAGTTCCCCCGCAGCGAGTTAGGCGGGCATGTGCCAGGCCTGCAGCGAATAGCCTTCTTCCTGAAGTTCCTGGCGAACTTCCTGAAGGCGCGTGGCCAGTTGTTGGGCGTCGGTGTAAGTGCTGCTTGGCAGCAGCGCCTGGCCGATGCGGGTGCTGGTGCGGTCGACCACGGCGAGGCTCAGCGCGCCATTGGCGTCTGGCGCCCAGGCCACGCATTGGAAGGGCTGGAAGGCGTTACCGGCGATCAGAAGGGCTTCGTTGACGCGCAGTGATGCATTCATGGGGTTCGGACTCTCTAGTGACCAAACAAAAATGTGGCCGCGGCTTCACGGTGTGTTTTGCGGCCGGTTGAAAGTGTGGATGCTTGCCGTGCCGGGTGGAGTCACACCGGTTTTGAAAAAACTTTAAAAAAACCGCGCGGCGTTGTTGCTGCCTCTGACGTTTTTTTGTCGGTTTAATTCAATAGCGGCGCCGCCGGCAGACCAACGGCAGGGTATTAAGCGCCGCCCAGGAGTGTGGCAACGTGCCGCACCGCTGCGGCTTCGCGGGCGGCCCAGTCGCCCTCCAGCACGGCATAAGGCTGGCCGTGCAGTTCCAGCCAGTGGCGGTTGGCGTCGAAAAACGCCAGGCGTTGTTCCAGCGCCGGCTGGCAGCGTTGGCCGTCGGCCTGCCAGGGCACGCCGTGGGGCGACAGCAGCAGGTGCAGGTCGTAATGGCGGCTGAGCAGGGTGGGGTTGAGCCAGCGCGGGCAGGCGCCGAACAGCGCCAGGCTCCACAAACGGTTGCTCAGCAGGTGGGTGTCGAGCAGCAGCAGCGCCGGCGCGCGGGCCCGCGCGGCGTCTTCGCGGGCCAGTTGGCCGCGGGCGATCGGGGTGATGTCGGCCAGGCAGGTGTCGCGGCCCAGGGCGGCGAAGTATTCGCGCACGTACTCGCCGACCACTTCGCCGCCAAAGTGCGCCCGCAGCTGCTCGGCCAGCCGGCTTTTACCGGCCGACTCCGGGCCCAGCAGTGCCACCACCTTCACGCTGCCGGCGCCGGCGCGGCCCGCCACTGGCGCCAGCCCAGCGCGGCCAGGGCGACGAACACCACGTACAGCGCGGCGGTGAGGTTCAGCCCCTTGAACAGGTACAGGCCTACGTACACCACGTCGATCGCCAGCCACAGCGGCCAGCATTGCAGGTACTTGCGCGCCATCCAGGCCTGGGCCACCAGGCTGAAAGCGGTGAGCGCGGCATCCAGCCAGGGCTGCTCGGCGTCGGTGAAGTGCGCCATCAGCGCCCCCAGCGCCAGCGCGCCGGCCGCGCCGCAGGCCAGGCCCAGGGCAATGCCGCGCCCGCCCAGGCGGCTGAGCGGGCGGCCCTCGTGGGCCGCGCCGCCGCGGGTCCATTGCCACCAGCCATACAGTTGCAGCACGGCGAACACCACCTGCAGCAGGGCATCGGAATACAGCTTCACGGTAAAGAACAGCCAGGCGTACAACGCCACGCCCACCAGGCCGATCGGCCAGCACCAAGGGGTGCGGATCACCGTCAGCCACACCGACAAGGCGCTGATGGCCACTGCCAGCCATTCGAGGTTCGACATGCTTTCACTCCGATATCACCACGCTAGCGATTGTAATGCGTTGCGTGTTAACTGGGCACCGTTCGTCGCCGCTGAACTGCTGTTACACGGTTTTTATCGGAGAGTCGTGGCATTGGGCTATTATCCGAGGGTCAGAAAACCGCCGCATCCATAATTAGCTTTACGAACCTGTTGATAAGTTTCACGTTTTTTTCAAGCTGCCATCTTTAAATTGAACGCAATAACGCGGCCCGCCTTATCAGTACGGGCCCACCAGGGGGAAAGATGGACGTTTGGACGGCTACGCAAACTATTATCCTCGGCATCGTCGAGGGGCTCACGGAATTCCTGCCCATTTCCAGCACCGGGCACCAGATCATCGTCGCCGACCTGCTCGGCTTTGGCGGTGAGCGTTTCAAAGCGTTCAACATCATCATCCAGCTCGGCGCCATCCTCGCGGTGGTGTGGGAATTCCGCCGCAAAATCCTTGAAGTGGTCGGCGGCCTGGCCAGCGAGCCCAAGGCGCGGCGCTTCACCGTCAACCTGATGCTGGCGTTCTTCCCGGCAGTGATTCTCGGTGTGCTGTTCGCCGACCAGATCCAGGAATACCTGTTCAACCCCATCACCGTGGCGGTGGCCCTGGTGGTCGGCGGCTTCGTCATGCTTTGGGCGGAAAAACGCCAGCACACCGTGCGGGTCGATCATGTCGACTTCATGCGCTGGAGCGATGCGCTGAAGGTGGGCTGCTGCCAGTGCCTGGCGATGATCCCCGGTACCTCGCGCTCCGGCTCGACCATCATCGGCGGCCTGTTGTTCGGCCTGTCGCGCAAGGCGGCCACCGAGTTCTCGTTCTTCCTGGCGATGCCGACCATGGTCGGCGCGGCGGTTTACTCGGGCTACAAGTACCGCCACCTGTTCCAGGCCAGTGATTTCCCCGTGTTCGCGCTGGGCTTCGTGGTGTCGTTCATCTTCGCCATGATCGCCGTGCGCGCGCTGCTCAAGTTCATCGCCAACCACAGCTATGCGGTGTTCGCCTGGTACCGGATCGCCTTCGGCCTGGTGATCCTGGCGACCTGGCAGTTTGGTTGGGTGGATTGGAGCAGTGCGCAGGGGTAATCGTTTAGCGCCGATCGCCCCTTCGCCCGGCGGTGCCGGGCGAAGGGGCGCCAGCTCACTACAGCTCTACAGTTCCTTCGAAGATCACCCCGCCGCCCCCCGCAAGAACATACTCTCCAAAACCCGCGCCGACGCCGCCGGCGCGGCGCGGCCGTTGCGTTCGGCGTCGATCATGCCGATCAGCAGCGAGGCGAACAGGTCGCTGAGCACCGCGGCGCTGATGTCGATGCGGAAGAACCCGGCCTGTTGGCCGCGCAGGAAGTACCCGTCGAGCGCGGCGATGTAGGGGTTCCATGGGCTGGCGGGGTCGGTCCAGGCGAGCGTGTCGGGTTTGTACTGGAAGATCAGAAACAGCAGCAGCTCGCGCTCGGCCAGGTGGCCGTCGATCAGTGCGCGCAACGCCTCGGGCGGGGC
Source organism: Pseudomonas sp. NPDC007930 (assembly GCF_042958985.1). Taxonomy (NCBI): domain Bacteria; kingdom Pseudomonadati; phylum Pseudomonadota; class Gammaproteobacteria; order Pseudomonadales; family Pseudomonadaceae; genus Pseudomonas; species Pseudomonas sp. NPDC007930. The sequence goes on along the minus strand of NZ_JBIBKC010000011.1, from coordinate 114,934 downwards.
GGCGTGTTCCAGGTTGGCGGCCGCGATCAGGCGCTTCATCACCACCGAAGTGTGGGCCATCAGTTGCTCAATGAGCGCCTCGCGGGTGCCGCACAGCCGGTGCAGGGTTGCCTTGCTCACGCCCACGGCTTCGGCCAGGGCCTTCACGGTCGCCCGCGGGCGGTCGACGATGGCCACGGCCAGGGCTTTGAGCAGGGTATCGTCCAGTTCGGTGCGGCGCATCCAGGGGTCCAGGCTGAGGGCTTACGCTGAGCATTGTGCCCAAATAACCCTGCGTTACATAGTGAAATAATTAAAATAGGTTCAAATGAGACATTATTGTCTCAATGGAAGCGTTGCTCTATGATCGCCGCTTTGCGATCTGGCCTGGGAGGCCTTATGACGACCTGTGGTTCACTGCGCCGTTGGCGTTGCGCGGGCCTTGCCGTGCTGGTACTGGGTGGGCTGGGCGGTTGCGACAAGCCGCCGGCGGCCGAGGCGCCGGCGCCGCGGCAGGTGCAGGTGGTCACCACCCATGCCGCGCCCTTGGCGCTGTTCGCCGAGCTGCCGGGGCGGATCGAACCGGTACGGGTCGCCGAGGTGCGCGCGCGGGTGCCGGGGGTGGTGCTCAAGCAGGTGTTCAACGAGGGCGCCGACGTGCAGGCCGGCGAGCTGCTGTTCCAGATCGACCCGGCGCCGCTGCGCGCCACCGTGGCCCGCGCCCGCGCCGAGCTGGCGCGCAGCGAGGCGCAGGTGTTCGACACCCGTGCCCGGCTCAACCGCGCCGAAGCGCTGGCCAGCGAGGGCGCCGTCAGCGGCCAGGACCTCGACAGCGCGCGGGTCAACCTCAAGGCCGCCGAGGCCACCCGGCAGAGCGCGGCGGCCGACCTCGACACCGCCCAGCTCAACCTCGGCTACGCCACGGTGCGCGCGCCGATCGCCGGGCGCATCGGCCGCGCGCTGGTCACCGAAGGCGCGCTGGTGGGGCAGGGCGAGGCCACGCTGATGGCGCGTATTCAGCAATTGGACCCGGTCTACGCCGACTTCACCCAGCCGGTCGCCGACGCCCTGCGCCTGCGCCTGCGCCAGGCCCAGGCCAGCGGCGGCGCCCCGGCGGCGCTCAGCCTGGGGGTCGAAAGCCTGGAGCGGCGGGTGCCGGGGGAACTGGTGTTCAGCGATGTCAGCGTTGACCGGCAAACCGGCCAAGTGAGCCTGCGCGGGCGTTTCGCCAACCCAGACAAATGGCTGCTGCCGGGCATGTACGTCCGGGTGCGCGCGCCACAGGGCATCGACCCGGCGGCCATCGTGGTGCCGCAGCGGGCGGTGCAGCACACCGCCACTGGCGCGGCCCAGGTGTTGCTGGTCAGCGCCGAGGGCGTGGTCGAGGCGCGGGCGGTGAGTACCGGGGCGATGCTCCCCGACGGCTGGCAGATCAGCGCCGGGCTCAAGCCCGGTGAGCAGGTGATCGTCGGCGGCCAGGGCGCGGTCAACCCGGGCGACCGCGTGCAGGTGGTGCCAGCGCCATGAAACTCTCCGGGTTTTTCATCCAGCGGCCCAACTTCGCCTGGGTCGTCGCGTTGTTCATCTGCCTGGCCGGGTTGCTGGCGCTGCCGCTGCTGCCGGTGGCGCAGTACCCCAACGTGGCGCCGCCACAGATCACCATCACCGCCAGCTACCCCGGCGCCTCGGCGCAGGTGCTGGCCGACACGGTCACCAGCGTGATCGAAGACGAGCTCAATGGCGCCACCGGGCTGCTGTACTTCGAGTCGACCAGCAATGCCAACGGCGTGGCCGAGATCGTCGTCACCTTCAAGCCCGGCGTGGCCCCGGCGCTGGCGCAAATCGACGTGCAGAACCGCCTGAAGAAGGCCGAGGCGCGCATCCCCCAGGCGGTGCTGGCCCAGGGCATCGACGTGCAGCAAACCAGCGCTGGCTTTCTGCTGATCTACGCCCTCAGCTACAAGGCCGGTGCCGCCCGGCAAGACCCAGTGGCGCTGGCCGACTACGCCGCGCGCAGCGTCAACAATGAAATCCGCCGCCTGCCCGGCGTCGGCAAGGTGCAGTTCTTCGCCTCCGAGGCGGCGATGCGGGTGTGGGTCGACCCGCAGGCGTTGATCGGCTACGGGCTGGGCATCGACGATGTGCGCGCGGCGATTGCCGCGCAGAACATCCAGGTGCCGGCCGGCGCGTTCGGTGCCGCGCCCGGCGCGCCGGGCCAGGAACTGACCGCCACGCTCGCGGTGCAAGGCACGCTGATCACCGCCGAGCAGTTCGGCGGCATCGTGCTGCGCGCCAGCGAAACCGGTGCCAGCGTGCGCCTGCGCGACGTGGCGCGGGTCGAGCTGGGCAGCCAGGACTACAACTTCGGCACCCGGCTCAACGGCAAGCCGGCGGTGGGCGCGGCCATCCAGTTGGCGCCAGAGGCCAATGCCCTGGCCACCGCCGAGGCGGTGCGCCAACGCCTGGGCGAGCTGGCGCAGAACTTCCCCAGCGACGTGGAGTGGTCGGTGCCGTACGACACCTCGCTGTTCGTTGACGTGGCCATCGGCAAGGTCCTGCAAACCCTGGCCGAGGCCATGCTGCTGGTGTTCCTGGTGATGTTCCTGTTCCTGCAGAACCTGCGCTACACGCTGATCCCCACGCTGGTGGTGCCGGTGTGCCTGCTTGGCACCCTGGCGGTGATGTACGCGCTGGGGTTTTCGGTGAACATGCTGACGATGTTCGGCATGGTGCTGGCCATTGGCGTGCTGGTCGACGATGCCATCGTGGTGGTCGAGAACGTCGAGCGGATCATGGCCGAGGAAGGCCTGGGGCCGGTGGCGGCGACCGCCAAGGCGATGAACCAGGTGGGCGGGGCGATCGTTGCGATCACCCTGGTGCTGGCGGCGGTGTTCGTGCCGATGGCGTTCATGGCCGGCTCGGTGGGGGTGATCTACCGGCAGTTTTCACTGTCGCTGGCGGTGTCGATCTTGTTCTCCGGGCTGGTCGCGCTGACGTTCACCCCGGCCTTGTGCGCCACCTTGCTCAAGCCGGTGGCGCCCGGGGACCACGCCAAGGGCGGGCTGTTTGGCCTGTTCAACCGCGGCCTGGCGCGGCTCACTGCGCGCTACAGCACCCTCAACGGCTGGCTGCTGCGCCGCCCCGAGCGGCCGATGCTGGCCTACGCGGTGCTGGTGGTGCTGCTGGGCTGGGGCTACCTGCGCCTGCCTGAATCCTTCGTGCCGGTCGAAGACCAAGGCTACCTGATCGTCGACGTGCAACTGCCGGCCAACGCCACCCAGGCGCGCACTTCGGCCACTGGCGAAGCCCTGGAGCAGTACCTGGGGCAGAACCCGGCGGTGCGGGCGACGTTCTTCATCCTGGGCTTCAGTTTTTCCGGCATGGGCGAGAACGCCGCGCTGGCCTTTCCCACCTTGACCGACTGGGGCCAGCGCGATGCCAACAGCTCGGCGCAAGCGATCAGCGCCCAGGTGAACGCCCGCTTTGCCCAGTCGATGGACGGCAACCTGCTGGCGGTCACCCCGCCGCCGATCGACGGCCTGGGCAACTCCGGCGGCTTCGCCTTGCGCCTGCAAGACCGCGCCGGCCTGGGCCGCGAGGCATTGCTGGCGGCCCGTGACCAACTGCTCGGCGCGGCCGCGAAAAGCCCGACCTTCCTCTACGCGATGATGGAAGGCCTGGCCGACGCACCGCAACTGCGGTTGAGCATCGACCGGGAAAAGGCCCAAGCCCTGGGGGTGGCCTTCGACACCCTGAGCGCGGCGCTGTCCAGCGCCTTCGGCTCGGCGGTGGTCAACGACTTCACCAATGCCGGGCGCCAGCAGCGGGTGGTGATCCAGGCCGAAACCCGCACCCGCATGGCCCCCGACCAGGTGCTGCAGTTGCAGGTGCCGGGGGCGAGCGGGGCGCTGGTGCCGCTGCGCGCGTTCATCACCGCCAGTTGGGAAAACGGCCCGGTACAGATCGCCCGCTATAACGGCTACCCGAGCATCCGCATCAGCGGTGACGTGGCTCCCGGGGTGAGCACCGGCCAGGCGATGGCCGAGCTGCAGGGCATGCTCGCCGCGCTGCCCAAGGGCATCGGCTACGAATGGACGGGGTTGTCTTACCAGCAGCGGATCGCCAGCGGCCAGGCCGGGCAATTGTTTGCCCTGGCCATTGTGGTGGTGTTCCTGCTGTTGGTGGCGCTGTACGAAAGCTGGGCGGTGCCGCTGGCGGTGATGCTGATTGTACCGGTCGGCGCCCTCGGCGCGGTGGCGGCGGTGAGCGCCGCCGGCATGCCCAACGATGTGTACTTCAAGGTGGGGCTGGTGACCATCATCGGCCTGGCGGCGAAGAACGCGATCCTGATCGTCGAGTTCGCCCGCGCCCTGCAGCAGGGCGGCGCCAGCCTGCGCGACGCGGCCATGACCGCCGCGCGGCTGCGGCTGCGGCCGATCGTGATGACCTCGCTGGCGTTCATGCTCGGGGTGCTGCCGCTGGTGGTGGCCCATGGCGCGGGTGCCGCCAGCCAGCGGGCGATCGGTACCGGGGTGCTGGGCGGGATGCTCAGTGCCACGCTGCTGGGGGTGCTGCTGGTGCCGGTGTTCTTCGTTTGGGTGCTCGGCGGGCGGGGCAAGCGCGGCGGCGACGCCTGACCATTGGTAAAACGAGTTCGCGGCCGCGCGGCAGGGCTTCTAGGCTTAGGCGTTAACCCTAAGCGTAGTGAGAACCGCAGATGAACGATGACCCTCCGCTGACCCTGGCACTCCCGCGCACCCGGACCCTCGACGGGCTGTTGCAGCAATTGGACGAGGCCCTGCAGGCTGACCACCACCCCCTGGGGGGGCCGCGCATGAGCCAACTGGTGCGCGAGGTGGTCGCGGCCGACGGGCCGGACTCGTTCTCCCCGCACCTGGGCTTTGCCCTCGATCACCCCGGCGAGCCGGTGCACCCGTTCCGCATGCTGGCCCTGTATGAAGACTTCCTCCCTCGAGTGGGCCGCGAGATGGGCCTGGTCACCGGCCACGGCCTGCCGCCGGAGCGCTGGCTGCCCAGCGACATGCCCCGCACCCGGCAGATCGCCGCCGGCTGGCAGCGTTATGCCCACGTGGTACTGGGCGAGCTCGACCGCGCCATGCGCGTGCGCAGCACGCATTTTTCCCATTGACCGCGGCGCACAGGGGCTATGGCGAAAGGCTTACATCACGGCGCAGCGAACGCCTATTTCCACGCACCCAGCCAGGCCCTAATCTACACACATCCAAACGGTGCCACGGAACAGGCACCGGTGATCAAGGACGATCGACCATAGGCCTCGGAGGCCGCCGGCAGGACGCTGGATGGTCTGGAACGAAGAACCCGCCTCGGCGGGTTTTTTATTGGGCGTTGGCAAAGTGCCAGGCCAGCAAGCCCGTCAGCCCAGGCACTCTACCCGCAACCGGCCAGTCAACGCCGAGCGTTCCACCTGGGCCTGCACCCCGAACGCCTGGGCAATCAGGCTCGGCGTGAGCACCCCTTCGGGCGTGCCTTCAGCCAGTACCCTGCCTTGATGCAACAACACCAGCCGGTCGCAAAAACGCGCGGCCAGGTTCAGGTCGTGCAGGGCCACCACGCAGGTCACCGGTAGCTGCTGCAGCAGGGCAAGCAGCTCGAGCTGGTGCTGGATGTCAAGGTGGTTGGTCGGCTCGTCGAGCAGCAGTTCGCGCGGTTGCTGGGCCAGCGCGCGGGCGATCTGCACGCGCTGGCGTTCGCCGCCGGAGAGGCTGTGCCAGGCGCGCCGGTGCTGCTGGCCAAGGCCCACCTGGCGCAGCGCTGCGCTAACGGCGGCATCGCACTCGGCGCCGGCGCCGCCGAGCAGCCCCAGGTGCGGCGTGCGGCCCAGGCGCACCACCTCCTGCACGGTAACGTCGGCCTCGGTGTGGGCGTGTTGCTCCACCACTGCCAGGCGCCGTGCCAGCGCGCGGCGGCGCCACTGCGCCAGCGGCGTGCCGGCCAGCAGCACTTCGCCGTGGTCTGGCCAGGCCAGCCCGGCAAGCAGTTTGAGCAGGGAGGATTTGCCCGAGCCGTTCGGCCCGATCAGCCCCAGCACGCCGCCGTCGGGCACCCGCAGGCTGACCCCGGCCAGCAGCGGGTGGCCGCGCAGGCGCCAGCTCAGGTCACGGCCGTGCAGGCTCACCGGCGTTGCCCGCTGCGGTAGAGGATCCAGGCGAACGCTGGCGCGCCGACCAGCGCGGTGACCACGCCGATTGGCAGCACCTGCTGCGGCACCAGCAGGCGCGAGGCGATGTCGGCCAGTACCACGAAGTGCGCGCCGATCAGCGCCGCCGCCGGCAACAGCCGGGCGTGCCCGGGGCCGACGATAAAGCGCGCGGCGTGGGGGATCACCAACCCGACGAAGCCCACCGCGCCGACGATGCTCACCAGCGTGGCGGTGAGCAGGGCGGTCAGCCCCAGCAGCGCCAGGCGCAGCGCCGGTACCGGCACGCCAAGGCTGGCCGCGGCGTTGTCGCCAAAGGTGAAGGCGTCGAGCAAGCGCGCGCACAGGGCACTGGCCAACAGCCCGGGCAACACCACCGCGGCGGCCAGCCCGGCGTCGCCCCAGCGCACCCCGGCCAGGCTGCCGAGCAGCCAGAACATCACGCTGCGGGCCTGTTCGGCGTTGGCCGAGGTGGAAACGATGTAGGCGGTCAAGGCATTGAACAACTGCGAGCCGGCCACCCCGGCCAGCAGCATGCGCGTGGGGCCGCCGTCGAGGCGGGCGGCCAGTGCCAGCACCAGCACGAAGGCCAGGCTGGCGCCGAGGAAGGCCCCCAGCGGCAGCCCCAAGGCCGCGCCGCCAACCCCCAGCAACATCACCAGCACCGCGCCGGTCGAGGCGCCGGCGCTGATGCCCAGTACGTAGGGTTCGGCCAGGGCATTGCGCAGCAACGCTTGCAACAACGTGCCGCACACCGCCAGGCCGGCGCCGCAGCAGGCCGCCACCACCGCGCGGCTGGCGCGGTAGTCCCAGACGATGCCTTGCTGGATCGGCGCCACCGGCCACTGGCCCAGGCCCAGGCCGTTGAGCACCGCGTGCAGGGTGGTCAGCCAGGGCAGGCGCACTTCGCCGATCGACGCCGCCAGCAACATCGACACCGGCAGCGCCAACAGCCCGAGCAGCAACAGGCTGCCACGGCGGCGCCTCATGGGTGTGCGGGCCCCAGGCCGGCGGCGACGTCTTCAAGAGCGTCGATCACCCGCAACGATGGGTTCAGCGCTTGCGCCTGGACCACGATCACCCGGTTATTGCGCACCGCGCTCAGTTGCGAGGCGACCGGGTCGCTGCGCAGGAATGCGAGTTTTTTGTCGACGTCGTCGGCCGGGTAGCGGCGCCGGTCCATGCGGGTGATCACCAGGTAATCCGGGTCTTGCTTGGCGATCTGTTCCCAGCTCACATTGGGCCACTCATCGTGGCTGTCGATCACGTTGCGCAGGCCCAGGGTGCGCGCCACCCAGGCCGGCACGCCGGTGTTCCCGGCGACCCAGGCGTCGCCCTCGAGGCGGGCGCTGGAAAACCAGAACACGACCGACGCCGGCTGGCGTTGCGCCTGCGCCTTGGCCACTGCCCGTGCAAGCCGCGCGTGCTGTTCGGCGATCAACGCCTGGCTGCGCGCCGGCACATCGAACACCTGGCCCAGCTCGGTGATTTCGCGGTCGATCAGCGCCAGGCTGAACGGCACCTCGCGGGCGCCATCGCCATTGCTGGTGGCGGTCAGCGCCTTGCCCTCGCAATCGCTGGGCGACACATAGGCCGGGATGCCCAAGCCTTGGAACTGCTCGAAGGTGCCGACATCGCCCTGGGGGCCGATGTCGTAGGTGTACTGGGCGGTGACCAGTTGCGGCAGTTGGCCGGCCACGGCTTCCAGGCTAGGGGCGTTGTCGGCCAGCCGGGGAATGCCCGCGGCCGCGGCCTGCAGCGGTGCCGGCAGCGGCCCGAACCACAGCGCGGTGCCCTTTATCTTCTCGGCCAGGCCCAGGCTCAGGAGGATTTCGGTACTGGCCTGGCCGATGCTCACCACCCGTTCGGGGGCGGCGCTGAAGGTCAGGCGGTGGCCGCAGTTGTTCAGGCTGACCGGGTAATTCGCCGCCAGGGCGGGCAGGGCCAGGCCGAACAAGGCCGTGGCGCAGATAACGCTACGCATGCAACACACTCCGGAGGATCACGCGCCTCCAAGGGGGGATGGGCCTGGCGGGGGTCTGGCTTACAGGGGTTGAGACAACGCCTGCATACAGTGGCGCGACCGCGCCGGTTTCTCACCGGCTTCCCGCGCCAGGCGGTGGAGCGCGGAGGGTAGGGGAGTTGCGCCAGCGCGTCAAACGCTGGCCAGCTCAGCGTGCTGGCCTTGCGGCTCGGCACTGGAACCGAACGCCTTCGCGCCGGTCGGCTTGATTTTTCCCCTGGCAAGGCCGAGGGTATGCGCTTTCTGCCTGATGGACCCGGCCTGCCATGACCGCCCCCGAACCCTTCCAGCACCCGCCCGTGGGCGCCGCCGAGCGTTTTTCCACCCGTGTTGCCTTCTTTATTGCCGGCTTGTGCATGGCCGCCTGGGCGCCGCTGGTGCCGCTGGCGAAAAGCCGCGCGGCCCTGGACGACGGCACCCTCGGGCTGTTGCTGCTGGGCCTGGGCGCCGGTTCGATCGCCAGCATGCCGCTGGCCGGGCACCTGGCCAGTGTGCGCGGCTGCCGCTGGGTGATGGTGCTGGGCGCGCTGGGCATTTGCCTGACCTTGCCGTTGCTGGCCACGCTCTCCAGCCTCGCCGCGCTGGTGCCGGCGATCCTGCTGTTCGGCGCCGCCATGGGCCTGCTCGATTGCGCAATGAACATCCAGTCGGTGTTGGTCGAAAAAGCCAGTGACCGGCCGCTGATGTCGGGCTTTCACGGCTTGTTCAGCGTCGGCGGCATTGCCGGCGCGGCGGGCATGACCGGGCTGCTCAGCCTGGGGCTGGAGGCGTTGCCGGCCACCCTCTGCGTGGTCGCGCTGACGGTGGCCTTGCTGCTGTGGGCGGGGCGGCACTTCCTGCCCTATGGCAGCGAGCGCGATGGCCCGGCCTTCGCGGTGCCCCACGGGGTGGTGCTGTTTCTCGGCGCGCTGTGCTTCATCGTGTTCATGACCGAAGGCGCCATGCTCGACTGGAGCGCGGTGTTCCTGGTGGGCGAGCGGGCGATGCCGCCGAGCTGGGCAGGGCTGGGCTATGCCGCCTTCGCGGCGATGATGACCGCCGGGCGCTTGACCGGCGATGGTATCGTCAGCCGCCTGGGTGGGCCCAAGGTGGTGCTGTTCGGCGGCCTGCTGGCGGCGCTGGGGCTGGGAATTTCGTTGCTGCCACTGGGCTGGCCGGTGGCGCTGCTGGGCTACGGGCTGGTGGGCGCGGGCTGCGCCAATATCGTGCCAGTGCTGTTCACCGCAGTCGGCCGGCAAACCCGCATGCCACAGCGGGTGGCGATCCCGGCGGTGATTTCCATGGGGTATGCGGGCATCCTGCTGGGCCCGGCGCTGATCGGGTTTCTTGCCCACCTGAGCAACCTGCTGTGGGCCCTGGGCGTGCTGATCGTGCTGTTGGCCGCGGTGGCGGCCAGCGGGCGATATTTAGGCTGTGTACGAAATTGATTGAAACGCGGGTTAGGCAAGGCGAAAACCGGCGAGGAAGCGGAGTTGACTGGTTGTCAATGAGCATTCCGAGCTGGTTTTCAACGCCGCATAACCAAGTTTCAAGCGATTTCGTACATAGCCTAAGAAACTGAATGGGCGCCGGGCGGGTCTCCCCTTGACCACCACGCCAAGGAGAACCGCCATGCACCTCGAAGGCTCCTGCCATTGCCGCGCCGTTACCTTCAGCCTGAACAGCGCCCACCCGTACCCTTACCAACGCTGCTATTGCTCGATCTGCCGTAAAACCCAGGGCGGTGGCGGCTACGCCATCAACCTCGGCGGCGATGCCAGCAGCCTGACGGTCAAGGGCAAGCAGCACATCAGCGTGTACCACGCGAAAATGCGCGGCGGCGGCGAAGAAACCACCAGCAGCGCCGAGCGACACTTTTGCAACCAGTGCGGCAGCGGCTTGTGGCTGTTCAGCCCAGAGTGGCCGGAGCTGATCCACCCCTTTGCCAGCGCCATAGATACCGACCTGCCGGTGCCGCCGGAGCATACCCACTTGCTGATCGATTCGAAGGCAACCTGGGTCGAGGTGCAGGGTGGGGCGGATGACAAGCGCTTCGACGGGTACCCGCAGGAGTCGATCGCAGATTGGCACCAGCGCCTGGGGCTGGAACGCTAGCGATACCGCAAAAAAAGAACCCCCGCACACAGGCGGGGGTTCTTCATCACCTTCAACCGATCAGTGGCGAACCTCGGCCGCCTGCATGCGCTGGGCGTCGTAGTCCTGCTTTTGCATCGGCTGGGCGTCGCGCAGGCCCAGTTCATTCATCGGGATGCGGTAGGTTTCGCGGGCCTTGTAGGCCGCCGCGGCGCAGATCACGGTGATGGCGAAGGCCAGGCTGCCCACGGTCATCGGGATGTTGTCCGAGCCGGGCGGGGCCACGGCGGCGAACAGGGCCGGCAGCAGCGCGGTGAACATGGTGCCGACGTTCTGCGAGATGGCCATGGCGGTCACCCGGTAGCGGGCCTGGAACAGCTCAGGGTAGAAGCTTGGGAACACCGCGTTGTAGCCCTGGTAGACCACGCCCCACATCAGCAGCGACATGGCGAAGGCCAGCGGTACGTTGTGGATGCTGATCGCATAGAGGTAACCGAACGACAGCAGCCCCGAACCCAGCGCGCCACCGATGATCATCGGCCGGCGGCCGACTTTGTCGGACCAGTTGCCTACGAACGGGATCACCAGCACGGCGACGATGTTGCCCACCACCGGGATCCACAGGTACACGCTTTTCGAGAAGCCGATGCCGTAGGCCGGTTGCACCGCGTAGGCGGCGCCGAAGATGGTCGCGACCACCGGGATCACGTTCATCAGCGCCATGCACATCACCAGGCCCATGTTCCGCCAGTTGTAGCGGAAGGCTTCGGCGATCGGCGATTTCGGGGTTTTCGCGGCCGCGGTTTCCTCGGTGAACACCGGGGTTTCGTGCACTTCCTTGCGGATGATCAAACCGGCGATCAGCACGATGGCGCTGAGCAGGAACGGGATCCGCCAGCCCCAGCTGTTGAAGGCGTCGTCAGGCATGAAGTAAGCCAGCGGCAGGAAGATCGCCGCGGCGAAGATTTGCCCGGCCTGAACGCCCTGCAGGGTGTAGCTGGCGTAATAGCCTCGCCGGCCGAAGGGCGCGTGCTCGAGGATCATCGAGCTGGCCCCGGAGATTTCCCCGGCCACCGCAAAGCCCTGGATCAGGCGCAGCACCACCAGCAGCACCGGCGCCAACACGCCGACCTGGTTGTAGGTGGGCAGCAGGCCGACGGCCATGGTGGCCAGGCCCATGAGGAACATGCACATCAGCAGGACGTTCTTGCGGCCGCGGGTATCACCCAGGTGGCCCAGCACGAAGGCACCGATTGGGCGGGCAACGTAACCCACGCCGTAAGTGGCCAACGAGGCCACGATCGCGATTTTCGGATCGGTCGAAGGGAAGAAGATTTGCGGGAAAATCAGTGCCGCCGCCTGGGCGTAGATGAAGAAGTCGTAGTATTCGAGCGCCGAGCCGACCCATCCGCTGGCGGTCGCTTTTTTCGTTTGGTTGGAACCGTGGGTGTCATGGCTAGCCATGGCGATCTCCGTTGTTTTTATTATCGAGCTTTTTATGTTGGCCGTTGGTATTGCGCCGGGAGGGGCAAAAACTAACTGGGTGGTACATAGATACCTCCCGGCTTGACGAGTGTCAATATTACCGCAAGCTGGCGATCCGATAGCGTTCGATCAGCGAACAGTCGCGGTATTTTTTTCCAGCGCCTCGATCAATTCCACCTTGTTCATTCGCGAACGGCCACGAATGCGCAGCGCGCTGGCCTTCTCCAGCAACGCCGGTTTGCTCAGCTTGCTCAGGCGCTCTTGCTCGGCCCATTCGCGCAGGCCGTTGTCGGCGCGTTTCGGCCCCTCATAGCCGCCGCCTTCGCGCTGGTAGTCCTGGGTGGCCAGTTGCGCCTTGCGCGCGCTCCATTGCCCCGGGCGGCCGCCCTTGTCGCTGTCGGTTACGCGCTGCTTGATCCGGTCCCAGAGCTTGGGTTTGGTCTTTTTCGCGGTGCTGCTCATGTTCGCTTCCTCGCGCACGGGCCTTTGCCAATGGACGCCTTCCCGGGGCAACGGTTCGCCGCGGCAGACTCGCGGCGCCGCTTGCTACATGAAAAGAAACAAATCAACCTGAGCCCCGGTCGACATCAATAGGCATACGGGAGGCCCAGCCACATGGACAAACAACAATTGCTGGCCAAGTTCGACGAACTGGTGGCAGACCTGGAGTACAGCGACGACCAACCGGCGCTGATGCTCAGCACCGGCATCGCCCTGGGCTGGATCAACGCGCTGTACTACCAAGGGTTGCTCGACGGCTTCGCCGAATGGGAGCGCCTGCACGGGCTGATCACCGAAGCCGCTGAACGCTGGGCGCCACCGCCGGCCCATGGGCCGGCGCGGGAATGGTCGCGCATCGACGTGCGCGCGCTGATGAAAGGCCGCTACTGAGCGCCGGCCTTGGCCTGGGTAGCCTTCTCTTTATAGGGGTAGAAGTGATCAGCGCGCAGCGCGTGCTCGATCGACTCCAGGCTGCGCCCGCGGGTTTCCGGCACACAGCGGTAGATGAACACCAGCGACACCAGCGAGATCGCCGTGTACAGCCACAGGGTGTGGGCAATGCCCAGCCAGGTGACCAGGCTGAGGGTGGTCAGGGTCACCAGCAGGTCGAAGAACCAATGGCTGAAGGCCCCCACGCTGGCGCCCTTGCCGCGCACGAACAACGGGTACACCTCGGCGTTGATCAGCCAGATGCACACGCCGAAGCCGCCGCAGTTGAGCATCAGGTAGGCCGCCAGGCAGGCCACGGTGAGGTAGCGCTCGGTGTCGGTGGTCGGCCCGGCGCCCTGGAACAGGTAGCCCATCAGCGCCAGCGCGACGATCGAGCCCGGGATCATCCACAGCAGGTAGCGGCGCCGCCCGTAGCGGTCGACCAACACGCTGCCGATCACCGTCATGATCACCACCAGCAGGGTGCTGGCGCCGGTGGCGAGCACGGCCATTTCATCGGAGAACCCGGCCTGGGTGAGGATGGTCGGCGCGTAGTAGATCAGCGCGTTGTTGCCGGTGATCTGCGAGAACATCGAGATGCTCGCGCCGACCACCAGCGCCGGGCGCACCCAGGGGGCGAAGAGGTCTTTCCAGGTGCCTTCGGCTTGCTTCAGCGCCACGGTCTTGATTTCTTCGATCTCCGCCTGCGCCGCGTTGCGGTCGCCGCGGACCTTCTCCAGCACCGCCTGGGCATCCGCCTCGCGCTGCTTGATCAACAGCCAGCGTGGGCTTTCCGGCAGCACCGCCATGCCGGCCAGGAGGATCACCGCCGGCACCACGCCGAGGGCGAACATCCAGCGCCAGTGCTCGCCCAGGGCGAAGCCGGTGAAGTAGGCCACGGTAATGCCGAACACCACCATGAACTGGAACAGCACCACCAGCTTGCCGCGGTGCTCTGGCGGCGCCACCTCGGCGATGTACACCGGGATGATCTGTGTCGAGCTACCCGCCGACAGGCCGAGCAGAAACCGCGACGCCACCAGCATCGTCACGTTGCTGGAGCCGGCCGAGAGCAGCGAGCCGAGGGCAAACACCACCCCCACCAGGATGATCGAGCGGCGCCGCCCGAAATGGTCGGACAACGGCCCGGTACCCAGGCAGCCAAACAGCGCGCCGAAGATAATGCCGCCGGTGACCAGTTGCTTGAGGGTGTCGTTCAGGGCAAATTCCCGGCCAAGGCCGAGCAGGGCGACGCCGATGATGCCGGTGTCGTAGCCAAACAGCAGGCCGCCGAGGGCGGCGATCACCGCGATCAGGATCACCAGCCCGGGCTGGCGCCGGGCCGCGGCGAGAGGGGTGTGTGTCGCGTGCATGTGGGTCTCCATCCCGCTGCCCAGCCGCTGGGCAGATGAACCAAGAGACGTGCGCGATAACGATTAGTGCAATTATTTGTAATTTTTTGTGTCCTTTTGAAACGATTCAGCCACCGGAGCCACGCCCCCATGCAGTTACCCGCCGCCCTCGTTCAACGCGCCCAGGCGCTGATCGCGCAACGCCCGCGCAGCCTGCTGGGCATCGCCGGCGCCCCTGGCGCGGGCAAGTCCACCGTGGCCCGGCTACTGGCTGAAGCCTTGGGCGAGCAGGCGGTGGTGGTGCCGATGGACGGCTTCCACCTGGCCAACCAGGAGCTGGCCCGGCTTGGCCGCGCTGGGCGCAAGGGCGCCGCCGACACCTTCGACGCCGCCGGCTACCGCGCGCTGTTGCAGCGCCTGCGCGAGCAGCCCGGCGATGAACTGGTGTATGCCCCGTACTTCGACCGCGCGCTGGAGGAGGGCATCGCCGGCGCCATCGCGGTACCGGCCGATGCCCGCTTGGTGATCAGCGAGGGCAACTACCTGCTGTTGCCCGAAGGCCCCTGGGCGCCGCTGGCGGGGTTGTTCCACGAGTGCTGGTACGTTGACGTGCCGGCTGACGAACGCCGCGCGCGGCTGGTGGCGCGGCACATGCGCTACGGGCGCAGCCGCGAGCAGGCCGAGCACTGGGTGCGGGTGACCGATGAGCCTAACGCGCGGGCCATCGAGGCCCACCGTGGCCGCGCCGCCGTGCAGGTGCCCTGGAGCGACCAGGCCGATGCCGCGCAGGCATTGTGATTGGCGTCACACACCGCTCGCCGCCTCGGGCTAGGTAAAAAGAGTGTCATCCTGTACCCTCGCGCAGGTGTGGCCACCGCCCCACCCAAGATTTAAGACGCTGCAGTTCGCGAGGAGGGCGCGGTCAGTTGATCAACGACGATAACCGGGCGCGCCGCCTGAAGATGGGCGAGCAGATGGCCGAGTGGGGGCGCCAGTGGGCGCTGGAAGCCGACATGGTCCGTTGCCCGTTCTGCCACAGCGTGCAAACCGCGCTGCACGCTGACCGCTCCTTTGTGCATGACCCAGGCTGCCGCGGCACCGCCCTCGGCGAGCAGTACCCGTGGCGGGCGCTGGCGTGGATCCTGCGCGACCTTTGACGGCCCCGGCTGTGCCGTAATGCTGTTCACTTAAGCTATTTCAGGGCTTCATGGAGGGATCAATCTGTGAGCTCTGCGGATTTTGTGCATGAGCTTCAGGGCCCTTCGCCCGGCACAGCCGGCCTCCCACCAGATTTGTGTAAGCCATTGATTTACAACGAAACATACAACCAGTGGGAGGCCGGCTGTGTCGGGCGAAGGGCCCTGAACCTCAGGCCGGCTGCCCAGCCTTGAGATAATCCAGCAACACCGCCACCGCCGGCTGCGCCCCCTCACGCGCCACCAGGCTCAAGCGCTGGGCCAGCGCCGGCGCCAGGCCAAACAGCGCCACCCCCTCGCGCCGCGCGGGCAAGCAGCTAGCCGGCAGCAAGCTGACCCCATAGCCTTCGCGCACACAACTCACCGCCGCGGCCCAGTCAGCGGGCTGGCGGCTGACGTTCTCCAGCGCCAGCCCGGCGCGGGCAAACAGCGGTTGCACCTGCTCGGGGTGGGCCAGCACAAAGGGCAAGCTGGCCAACTCACCCAAGCGCAAGCGGCTGCCACGGTCGCGGCGCGCCAGCGGGTGCGCTGCGGGTACCGCTACCCACCAATCGTCCTTGCCCAGTGCCAAGCCCTGGCCGCTGTCCAGCGTCAGCGCCAGGTCCACGCTGCCGCGGGCCAGCCAAGCCGGCATGTCGGCCGGCTGGCCGTGCACGGTCTGGATCTGCACCTGCGGGTGCAGCGCGCGAAATTCCGCCAGCGGCCCGGCCAGGGCGTCGAACAGTGGGTGCTCGAAGGCGCCCAGGTGAATGCAGCCGTGGTGCAGGCCCAAGCGCTTGGCCACGCGCTGGCGCAGGCTGTGGTAGAGCGCGAGCATCTGCCGGGCGTCGCCGATCACTTCTTCACCCAAGGCGGTAAGCCGCGCTTGGCGCCCTTCGCGTAGCACCAGCGGCGCGCCCAGTTGCTGTTCCAACTCGCTCAAGGCCTGGCTGGCGGCCGCGCTGCTGAGGGCGCACTGCTCGGCCGCCTGGGCCAGGCTGCCGGTGTCGGCCACGGCGACCAGTACGCGCCAGTGCAACAGGTTCATCATCGGCTGGGTTCTCTCGGCGGGGAGGCGCCTGTGCGCCACTAAACGTTGGACCGCCGCCACTGCCAAGGGTGCCCTGGCGAAGGTGCGGTAAGCCACTATTGCGGTACCGCGTGGCAGGCCCGCTAGGGTGGCGCTCCCTTGAAACAGGAGCATCCCATGCCTACACATCCCGTAACCCCCGCGCTGGCTCACATCGACCGCACCCTGCCAGGCTGGCTGCGCCAGGCCAGCGAAGAAGACCGCAAGGCGTTGTTGCGCCTACTGATCGCCAACGACACGGCCTACCGGGCGGTGCGCAGCGTGCTCGGCCTGCTGCAACCGCTGGATGAATTCGCCCAGCCGTTGCTGCAAGCCCAGCTCAGCCGTTGGTACCCCGATCAGCCGTATTACCCCGACGTCAACGCGGCTGAGCTGACCTTCACCCGTGCCGGGACCTCGCAACGCACCACCTGGCTGGAAGCCGCGCTGCAGAACTTCAACGCCGACGAGGTTGACTCGGTCACGCTCTACAGCGATCAAGAGGGTGCCGCCTTCCTACCCGGCGAGGGCGGAACGTTCGCCCGTGGCTGCCGCAACCTCGACCTGGGCCAGTTGTACCGCGACCACCTGGGCGATGCCATCGACACCGACGCCTACCGCGCGCGCCTGCGCGCCCACGACATCGCGACGCTGGCGGTTGCGGTGAAAACCGCCAAGATCAAGCGGCAGTTCCTTCAGTTCCGCAGCGAGCAGGTGCTCGACGCTGTGCTGGCGGGCACGGCCACGGTGGAGGGCGGCGCCGAGGTCGAGTGCGCCTACCTCACGCTGTTCGAGGTCCCGCTGAGCGGCTTGCTGGTGATGCGTGAAGCCCCCCAGCCTGGCCAGCTTGCGCCCTGCGTGCTGTACACCCCCGGGGGCGGTGAGGCTGAATTGGTCGAGTACGCCTCGGCCGAGGCGCTGACCGCCGGGCTGCGGCAAAAGCTCTATGACCCAGGCTATCGGGCCTTCTTCAGCCGGTTCGTCGGCCAGGCCGACCAGGCGCGCTTCTTTACCCAATTGCGAGAGGCGTTGTACCTGCAGCCGGCGGCGCCGATCCCCGACGGGCCGCTGCCAGGCTTCGGCGATGAAGGCGGTGACTGGCTGGCGCGGTTGTTTTACGGCCAACCCAGCGAGCCGAGCGAGGAGGTGATCAACCCGCAAGGGCGCGTGCTCCTTGAGGCCACCCCATGGCGCGGCGAATGCTTCGCCCGGCGCGCCGAGGTGCAGGTGGAGCGCCAGTTGCAGAGTGCCGCCGCCATTGCTGTGCCCACCGCGCAACTGGATGCCGCCGCGCAGCAGGCGCGCCTCCAGTGGTGGCTGGGCGCGGGGCTGAACGTGCTCAACGTGGCCGGGCTGTTCGTGCCCGGCCTGGGTGAAGTGATGCTGGGTGTGTGGGGCGCGCAGGTGGTCGGCGAAATCGTCGAGGCCGTGCATGCCGCCAACGAAGGTGAAACCGAGCAGGCGCTGGTGCACCTGTTCAACCTGATCGACACGGCGATCCAGGCCGCCGCGCTGGGTGGGCTGGGCGAGGCCGAAGCGCCCGCGGGCGCCCTGGATCAATGGCACCCCGTGCAAACGCCCCAGGGCGAGCGCCTGTGGCATGGCCACCTGGGCACCTTCGCCAAACCGGTGGCCTGGCCGGAGGGCACCCACGCCGCCGCCGACGGTTTTTACACCTGGGAGGGGCGGCGCTGGTGGCAAACCGACGGCAAGGCCTACGCCGTGGCCCGGGACGGCGAAGGCCATTGGCGCCTGGCCGGTGGCGAGGGTTACCGGCCGCGGTTGCTCGGCAATGGTCGCGGCGGCTGGCAATTGGCCCACGAGCAGCCGCTGGCCTGGGAAGGTACCGCCCTCCATCGGCGGCTGGGCCCGGCGGCCCAAGGGCTGAGCGATGAAGACCTGGCACGGGCGCTGAAAGCCTGTGGTTATGACGACGCCGCCGTACGCGCCTTGCTCACCGACCGCCAGCCACTGCCGCCGCGGGTACTGGATTCGCTGGAGCGCTTCGCCCCCCTGGGGCAGGCCGAGCCAGCCGCCAGTGCCGACACCGCTTGGCTCAAACGTGACTTCCCTGGCCTGAGCGAGCGCGCCGCCGAACAGATTGTTGCGCAGGCCAGCGAAGCCGAGCGGGTAGCCATGCGCAGCAGCGGCAAGGTGCCCCTGCCAATGGCTGAGCAGGCCCGTGGGTACCTGCGCGAAGGGCGCATCGACCGAGCGCTGGCCAGCTTCTACCGCGAGGGTGAACAGCTCGCCGACCGCGACCTGGTGCTGTTCGCTGAACTCGACCGGCTGCCTGGGTGGAGCAACACGGTCGCGGTCGAGTTACGTGCCGAGCACCGGGGCGGCACACTGCTGGCGAGCACCGCGGTGGCTGAAGGGGTGCCGGTGAAAGTGGTGGTGCGCATCGGTAACCGCTACGAAGCCTTCGATGAGCAAGGGCTGGACCTCGCAACGGCTGGCAATGTTTATGAAGCCGTGCTCAACGCGCTGCCCGACGCCGAACGCGACGCCCTCGGCCTGGCCATCCACGACGGCGACCGCCTGCGTGACCTGCTGTTCGAGCAGGCCCGCCAGCGCCGTGACGGCGCCAGCCTGGCGCTGGGCATGGTGCCGCGGCGGCCGTTCTATCGCTTGCCCAAGCGCCTGCCCGATGGCCGCCTGGGCTATCCGCTCAGTGGGCGGGGCCAAGGGCCGTTCAGCGACGAAGCGTTGCTCGACATGCTTTATCTGCCGCGCACGCCCAGCGTGCGCGAGCGCCTGCTGGCCGAACTGCGCGAGCAAGCTGGCGACGCCCCAGGAGCATTGCACAACGTGCTCACGCGTTTGGGGCGCGAGTACCAGCAACTGGACCAAAGCTTGGTGAGCTGGGTTAACCTCGAAACCGACTTGGGCCGCTCGCTGCACCGCTCCAACCTGGCCCAGTTGCTACGCATGGCCTGGCGGCGCCAGGCATTCGGTGACGCGGTCGATCAGATCGACCAGTTGCACCTCGACCTGGATCGCTGGCCTGGCGACAGTTTCCCCCGGCTGGAGGGAGCATTCGATCATGTTACCAGCATCGACTTGAGCAGCTCCGGCATCAGTGACTCGGCAGCGCTGGGCGAATTTCTCATGGTTTTCCCTAACCTCACCCACCTGGCTCTGAATTTCAACAGCCTGCGCAGCCTACCCGCGAGCCTGGCCGAGCTGCCCTTGCAGCAACTGGATCTATCGGAGAACGACCTTGAGCTGGCCCCCGCCGACAACATCCAGATACTGGTCAGGCTGCGTGCGCTGCGCAACCTGACCCTCAATGCCGCTGCCGACGGCATTCCAGTACCGATGTTGGAGGCCCTGGCCGGGCTTGACCACCTGCACACCTTCGAAGCCACTGGCCTGGGCACGTTCACCTGGACCGCCGAGCACTTTCAGGCGCTGGCGCAGTGGCCCAGCCTGCGCGAACTGCACTTGGGCATCGGTGGCGCGCCGCTGGCCGCCGAAACAGTGCAGGCACTCAGTGGCCTCAATCGCTTGCAGCGTTTGGCCATCACCGACCTCCAACTGGCCGCGGCGCCCGATGTGACTGGCTGGGACTCGCTGGAATCGCTGGTGCTGAGCAACACCGGCCTGGAAGCCTGGCCCACCGGCATCGAGGCGTTGCTGCAACGCCGGCCGATCGTGCTGCGGCAACTATTGCTCGACCGCAACCGCTTGCAGGATGCCCCGGACCTAGCCGGGAGCGAGCTGCTGGGCATCATGCAACAGCAGCGGGTCGGCGGCTGGCACGGTGAAGTGTTGGACCTGGACAATAACGAATTCACCGCCGAGGTGCGCCAGCGGCTGACCGAACAGGGCGTGTTGGGCCATCGCGAAGCGGGCTCGCTGAGCAGTGGCGATGAGATGGAACTGGGCGAAGAAGCCGACGGCTGGGCCCGCCACGCTGATGCACCGGCCTGGCTGGCCGAGGCGCTGGCCCAGGCCCGCGGCGACAACAGCCCGTGGCAACCGTTGCTTGAGCTGTATGGCCGCTTGCAGGACACCGTCGAGTACGAAGCCAGCCCGCTGGGCATGCGCGAGCGCATGTACCACGTGCTTGAAGACCTCGGTTTTGCGGGCCACCCCGAAGGCCCTGAGCAGGGCGCCAACGAAGTGTTCGGCACGATCACGGAACAGTTGCAGGCGCAGCAGGCCTCCTGCGATGACCAAGCGCTCTACCTGTTCCAGCAGATCGAGCAGGAAGTGCTGGTGTGGCGAGAGGCATTGGGCGCCGAAGCGGCCGGCCTGGAAGACGGCGAGGTGGCGACCTTGACCGCGCTCGGGCGCCTGCGCCAGCTTGAACTGGACGATGTCGTCAAGCGCATCGCCGTGGCCCGCCAGGCGCGCCGCGCCGCGCTGGCCGCGGGTACCGAGCCGGCGCCAGCGCTGCACCCGCTCGACGAAATCACCGATGCCGAGCTCACCGACCCGAACCGCTTGGTCAGCGACGACGTGGAACTGATGCTCTATGCCCGCCTGCACCTGCGCCGCCGCTTGGGCTTGCCTCGCCAGCCAGCGGGCATGCGCTACACCGATACTGGGTGGATGCCAGAAACGATGCTCACCCACCTGGGCAACCACGTTGCCAGCGAGATCACTGCCGAGCGCCTGCTTGGCTGGTCACTGGAGCAACCCTTCTGGGAACGCTGGATACGCCGGCTGAACCCTGCGCCGTTTGCCGAAGTGGTAGAGCGTTGGGAGGGCGCCAGTGAGTACCTGACCACCCTGCTCGATGAAGCGGTGGCCCGCGGCACGGCCTACAACGGCCCGGCGGTGCCGCCGCGCTTCGTGACTGACCTGGAAGCCGCGTTCCCCAACCTGCGCTGGCGCGAAGGTGAACAGTTGGAGGTGCCGGAAATCGACAGCGGTTCGGCGTACGGCGCGTCCAATTTGATGGTGCGTGGCCGCGACGCCGAGGCCCAGGCGGTGCTGGCGCGCCTCAGCCGCCAGTTGATCTTCGACTACGCCCGCGTCCCCGGGGCGGTGGACATCATCGAGTAGCGCCACGGCGGTAGCCGGTTAGGCCCCGCGCCCGGCGCGCCTTCCTAGAGTAGCGGCTCTTTTACCCAAGGAGCCGCACCATGACCACCTTGCACGCTTCCCACCTGGCGCTGATCCAGCGCCAGGCACCCGCCTGGCTACTGCAAGCCAGCACCGCCGAGCGCGCCGTGCTTGCCGAACGCCTGCGCCACAGCCACCGGGCCCAGCGCGAACTGGCCAAGGCCCTCGGCGCCATCCAGCCGGTGCACAGTTACTGCCAGCCATTGCTCGAAACCGCCCTGGCCGATTGGTTCAGCGGCGAAGCCCTGCCGCCAGTGGCGCAAGCCCAGGTGGTGGTGCATTCGCCGCGGCAGTACCTGAGCTGGCTGGAGGCAGCGCTGCAGAACGTCGACGCCGGCGCGGCGCTGACCCTCTATGCCTCGGAAAGGGCCAGCGCGCCGCTGAGCTTGGATGCTGCCCGCTTCGCCAGTGGCCTGCGCAACCTCGACCTTGGCCAGCGTTACCAAGACCACCTGGCTGACCACCTTGATACCGACCACTTCCACAGCGTGCTCAGCGCCAGCGACCGCGCCAGCTTCGCCGCCGAACTGAGCCTGGCGCGCCTCAGTGGGCGCATCGACGCCGCCGCCGAGGCCCTCGGCGAGGCCGCGCTACTGGGCGCGAGCGAGGTGCCGACCCTGGGCGGCGAGCCGCAGGCGCTGCAGTGCCAGTTCCTCAGCCTGTTTGGCATCGCCCTGGATGGCCCGCTGCTGTTACGCCTGGCGCCGCGCGGGGCCACCGAGCCCTGCCTGTTGTACGTCCCCGGCGACCCGCACGGCGCGATGAGCGCTTTCGAGTCGCTGCAGGCGGCCGGCGCCGAGCTTACCCGGCGCTTGTGGCAGGAGCCGTACCGGGTGTTTTTCTGCCGGTTCGTTGGCCATACCGAGCAGGCGGCCTTTGCCGCGCGCTTGCGCAGCACCTTGTACCCGCGTTACCCCTACGCGGCACTGCACCGGGTGCCGCCGGTGCTGCGCAAAGGCGACCGCTTCAGTTGGATCAAACGGGCCTTCCCCAGCCCGCGGGACCTCTGGCAAGAAACCCTCGACCAAAACGCCCGGCTGCTCTGGGAGGCTACCCCGTGGCCGGGTGACTGTTTTGCCGCCCGCGCCCGCGCCGGGGTGGCCCGGCGCCGGGTAGACGCCGCGGCCATCGCCGTGCCGGTGGCGCAGCGCGATGCCGCCGCGCAACGGCAGCGGCTAGAGGGCTGGCTGGGGCTGGGCCTGTCGGTGCTGAACGTGGCCGGGTTGTTCGTGCCGGCGCTGGGCGAGGTGATGTTGGTGATTGGCGGCGCGCAGTTGGTGGGTGAATTTCTCGAGGGCGTGCACGCCGCCAACGAAGGCGACGCCGACGCCGCCATCGCCCACCTGTTCGAGGTGCTGGAAAACCTCGCCCAGGTGGCCGTGCTCGGCGCCGCGCATGCCGCTGCCGCGCCGCTAGGTGTGCTGGACGCCTGGGCGGCGGTGCCCGCCAGCGCCGGCGAGCGGCTGTGGCATGGCCGCCTGGCGCCGTTCAGCCGCCCGCTACCGTGGCCGGAGGGCACCGTGGCCGGCGCTGATGGTTTGCTCGATTGGCAGGGCGAGCGCTGGTTGGCCCAAGGTAGCGAAGCCTACCCCTTGGAACGTGCCGGGCCGGGCCGTTGGCAGGCGCGCGCGGCCAGCGGCCATGGCCACCGGCCGACGCTGCAGGGCAACGGCAGTGGCGCCTGGTGGTTTGGCCACGAACGGCCCATGAGCTGGGGTATGCCCGAACTGCTGCAGCGCCTTGGCCCGGCCAGTGCCGGGCTGAGCGAGGCGGCCTTGCAGCAGGCCTTGGCCTGCAGCAGCTATGACGCCGCCGCCCTGCGCCGGCTGCTGGCCAACCAGGAGGCTACCCCGGCGCTGTTGCTCGACACCCTGGAGGCCTTTACCGGCACCGCGCCCGCCGCGCCCGCAGTGCTGCCCCAGGCCACGGCGCTGGCGCGGGACTTCCCTAGGCTCAGCCCCCGTGCGGTGAACGAAATCGCCAGCCGTGCCGCCGCCGCGGACCAGCATGCGCTGTGGGCCCGCGGCCGGGTGCCGCTGCGCATGGCCGAGAGCGCCCGCCTGTACCTGCGTGAAGGGCGTATCAACCGCGCCTTGGCGCGCTTCTACCAAACCGCCGGGGCCAGCCAGGACCGCGACGCCCTGGCCATCGGCTGGCTAGGCCGGCTGCCGGGGGCCAGCGGCGAGGTCCGGGTGGTACTACGCGAAGGCAGCCTGAGCGGTGACGTGCTCGCCAGCAGCGGGCCCGAGGCCGCCGCCGGCAAGGCCGTGGTGCGCACTGAAGAGGGCTACGTGCCCTACGATGAGAGCGGCCAGGCCCTGGCCAGCCCGCTCGACCTCTACCAGGCCGTGCTCAACGCCCTGCCCGACAGCGAGCGGGTCGCCCTGGGGCTGGAGATTCACGCCCCCGATGGCCTACGCGATGCGCTGTTCAGCCTGGCCAGCGGTGACCGTGAAGCCAGCGCGGTGCTGCTTGGCATGGCCCCGCTGCGGCCGTTGTACCGCCTGCCCACGCGGGTGCTCGGCGAACGCCGCTGGGGGTACCGACTCAGCGGCCGTGGGCGCGGCTGGTTGAGCGAAGACGAACTGTTCGACGAGCTGTTCCCCAGCAGTGAAGGCCGGCCGCGCCAAGCCTTGCGCCAGCGCTTGCGGGCCCAGGCCGGGCAGGAGCCGGCGGCGTTTGGCCGGTTGCTTGAAGGGCTGCGCCAGGAGTACCGCCAGCTCAATGAAGCGCTGGACCGTTGGGCCGCGGACAGCCACCGGGTCCCGGCCGGCGACCTCGAATCGGTGCGCCTGGCGCGCCGCCACGCGGCGGTGCAACTGCGCATGGCCTGGCGCCGCGAGAGCCTGGGCGAGCCGAACGGCACCGACGATTTTGTCGTGCTGCGGCTCGACGCCAGCCACCTCGGCGCGTTGCCCACGCTGCCGGTGCCCTTGCCCCATGTGCGGCAGTTGATACTCAGCGGCTCGCGGGCCGGCGAAGCCAGCAACCTGGGTGGTTTTCTAAGCCGCTTCCCCGGCGTGCGCCAGTTGGATATCAGCAACAACCTGTTGCGCTGGCTCCCCGAAGAAGTCGCCAGCATGGCCGAATTGCACAGCCTGGACCTGGCCGATAATTACCTGCCGCTGGACCACGAACGCAACCTCGCGGTGTTGGCGCGCCTGCCCGGGCTGCAACGGCTGAACCTCAGCGGCGCCGTGGAAAACCTGCCGGTGGCGGCCCTGCAGCGGCTGGGCGGCTTGCCGCAACTGCGCACCCTCAGCCTCGACCTTAACGGCCTGGAGCTGAGCGCCGAGCACTTCGAGGCGCTGCGGCAGTGGCCGGCGCTGCTGGAACTGAGCGCCAGCGGTAACGGCATCACCCTGACCGAGGCCTCACGCACCGCGCTGGCCGGGCTGAACCGCCTGGAAGTGCTGCTGCTGGAAGAAAACTCCCTTGAGCTCGCCCCCGACGTGACCGGCTGGTTGGGCTTGCGGGTGCTCGACCTCGGCCAAGCTGAAATCAGCGAATGGCCAGCCGGGCTGCTTGAGCTGCTGCAGCAACGGCCCTTGCGCCTGCAAGCCCTGGACCTCAGCGGCAACAGCCTGAGCAGCGCGCCAGCACTGCGTGATACAGCGTTCGCCGAGGGCGTATTGGCAGGGGAGGCCAGCTACGACTTTGACGGCAACCTCTTCGACGAGGCGAGCCTGCGCCAACTGGCCGCCGCTGGCCTGCCGGCCATCCCCCGGGAATACGACGTAGCGCCCTGGTACGCCGACCTGCCAGAGGCTGTGCAATTGCACCGCGCCGCCACCCTCGATGACCCCGCCTGGCAGCCGATCTATGCGTTGTTCGAGCGCATGGTCGACACGCCGGACTACCTGCAGCACACGCGCGCTGTGCAAGCGCGCATGGCGCACATCCTCGAAACGCTGAGCGCCGCTGAAACCGACGCGGTGCCTGGCTGGGGGCGCGCGCAGTTGCATGAAGGCATTATTGAAGAGCTCAACGACGCCGCCCAGGGCTGCGTGGACCAAGCCGCCTTGCTGTTCCAGCGTATCGACACCGAAGTGCTGGTGTGGCGCAGCGTCGCCGAGGCCGCGCCGGGCGCCAGCAGCGACCAGGTGGCGGTCGACGTGGCCACCGCCTTGCTGCGCCAAGGCCGCCTGGACGAGCGCGTGGGCCAGTTGTACAACGCCCGCGTGGCGCGCCGCCGCGCCCTGGCCGCGGCCGAAGACGACGCTGCCCGCGAAGCCGCCCCGCCGCTGCACGGCGACGACGACATGAACGACACGCAACTGACCGAGCCAGACTACCTGATCGACGAGATCGAAATGGCCCTGGCCGCCCGCCAGCAGTTGCGCCAAGCGTTGCACCTGCCGGCCCAGCCGGAGCAGATCCTCTTCGGCGACCTGGCGCGCCTGAGCGATGCCACGTTGCATCGGCTGGGCGAGGCGGTACTGGCCGAAGTCAATGCGCACAGCGTGGCGATCTGGGCCGTGGACCAACGCTTCTGGCGGGCCTGGATGCGCCGTTTGCGGCCGCAGGCGTTCAGCGACCTGGCGCTGGAGTGGGAGGGCGCTTCGGCGTACTTCACCGACCTCAGCGAGGCCGCAGAAGCCGGGCCCTATGCAGGCGCGGCGGTGCCGCTGGGGTATGTGCAAGCGTTGGAAGGGGAGTTGGCGCAAGTGGCCTGGCGTATCGACGGGGTGTTGCAAAGAGTCGACCTAGTCTCAGGCCGCTATGAAGGCGAAAGCGCCCTGTACGAGCGGGCGGCCCAGTTACTGCTTAGCAGCCGCGAAGATGCCGAAAACGTGCTGTTGCGCGATTTGACGATTGCGTTGGCACAGGCGCACTGGCGTTAGCCCCAGCGTTGCCCGCGGTGCGGCCCGCCAGCCGCACCGTATGCCGCACCGTTATTGCTGCTTATCGGTCCCTTTGCTCTGGCTATTGCCCCCCACCGCGCCACTGCCGCTGGTGCTGTGGGTCTTACCGTGCTCGGCCTTGCTTTTACCGGCCGGGGTTTGCTGCGGGTCGGGGATCGACGAACCGCCCTGGCCACCGGTGCTGGCCGAACTCGGGTTGGCCTGGGTGCTTGGGTTGCCGGTGTTGTGCTCCGGGGTGTTCGACGCGCCAGCTTGCGGCTGGGCGGCCATCGCGCCCAGCGACAGCGCGGCCAATACGCCGGTGAAGGTCAGGCTGATCAGTTGCTTTTTCATGGTGTACCTCTGCGTTTGCGGGGTGTATTGCTTGGGCCCCAGCGCGCTGCCGCAGTGCCACCATGGCGACGAACGGTCAGCTCGCCGCCGGCCAACCGCCAGCCAATGCCTTGTACAAACGCACCCTCGCCAGCGCCGCCTGGGTGGCGCTGGCCACCTGCGCGCTCTGGGTGTCGAGCAGCGCCCGCTGCACGTTCAGCACGTTGAGAAAATCAATCGCGCCTTCGCGGTAACGCTGCCCGGCGGCGTCCAGTGCCTGCTGGTTTTGCCCCACCGCTTCGGCCAAGGCCTGGGCGTGGCGCTGCTCGGCGGCGTAGTCGCTCAAGGCATCGGCCACTTCGTGCCAGGCCGCCAGCACGGTGCGGCGGTAGTCGATCGCCGCCGCCTGCTGTTGCTGTTCGCGCAGTGCCAGGGTGCCGGTTAGGCGCCCGCCCTGGAACACCGGCAGGTACAGGCTCGGCCCGTAGGCCCAGTCGCGCGCGCCCCAATCACCGAGGTTCGAGCCTTCCAAGGCCTGGTAGCCGAAGCTGGCGCCGAGGGTCAGGCGCGGGTAGAAGTCCGCCTCGGCCATGCCCACCGCGGCGGTGGCGCGGCGCAGCGCCGCCTCGCTACGGAGGATGTCCGGGCGCCGGTGGGCGAGCTCCGAGGGCACCCCCAGGGGCACCTCGGCGCGCGGCTGTGGTACGGGCTTGGGCGTGTTCAGTTCGCCGGCGAGGCTGCCGGGCGCCTGGCCGAGCATAAAGCTCAGGGCGTTGCCCAGCCGTGCCTGCTGGGCCTGCAGCGGTGCCAGGCGGGCCTCGACCGTGGCCACCTGGGCGGCGGCGTTGGCCACGTCGAGGTGGGTGGTCACGCCGTTGTCGAAGCGGCTGCGGGTCAGCGCCAGGCTTTGCCGGGCGATCGCCAGGTTTTGTTCGGTCACTGCCTGCTGGGCTTGCACGCCGCGCAGTTGCACGTAGTCGCTGGCGGTCTCGGCGGCCACTGCCAGCAGCACGCCGTCACGCTCGGCCTGGGTCAACGCCAGTTGCGCCTGGGCCGCGTCCAGCGAGTGGCGCACGCGGCCCCAGAGGTCGACTTCCCAACTGGTGTCGAGGCTGGCGCTCCACAGCTCGAAGGGCGCCCGGCCCTGGTAACCGGAGGGGTCGTTGAGGCCTTCGGCGCTGTTGCGTTGGCGCTGGTAGGCGCCGTGGGCGGCCACCCCGGGCAGTTGCTCGGCGCCGGCCACCCGCAGCAGCGCGCGGCTTTGCGCCAGGCGGTTGGCGGCGCTGGCGGCGTCGAGGTTGGCGCTGGCGGCGCGTTCCACCAGGCTCGCCAACTGGGCGTCGCCCAACTCGCGCCACCAGGCAGGGTTCAGCGCCTGGCCGCTGGGCGCGGCGGCAGCCCACTGGGCCGGCAGTTCGGCGCTGGGGGCGCTGTAGCGCGGGCCAACGCTGCAGGCGGCAAGGCTGATGGCGGCGGCGAGCAGGGCAAGGGTGCGCATCTCAGGGTTGCTCCGCCAGGTTCACGTCGACCACCACCGACATGCCCATGCGCAGCGCTTGCAGGCGCTCCGGGGCTTCGTCGAAGCGCACCTTCACCGGGATGCGCTGCACCACCTTGGTGAAGTTACCGGTGGCGTTGTCCGGGGTGATCACTGAATAGCTCAGGCCGGTGCCGGGGGCGAGGCTGTCGAGGTGGCCCTTGAACACCTCGTCGGGGTGGCTGTCGACCCGCAGTTGCACCGCTTGCCCGGCGCGCATATGCGCCAGTTGGGTTTCGCGGAAGTTGGCGACCACGTACAGCGCCTGCACCGGCACCACCGCCATCAGCGTGGCGCCGGGCTGCACGTAGGCGCCCACCCGTGCCGAGCGCTGGCCGATCATGCCGTCGAACGGCGCTTCGATGCGGGTGTAGCGCAGGTTCAGCTCGGCCTGGCGCTGGGCGGCTTCGGCGCGCGCCACGGTGGCCTGGGCGACGTCGTGTTGGGCCTTGAGCACGTCGAGCGCGCGGCTGGCGGCCACCTGGGCGGCGGCGTCGCGTTCGCGCGCGGCTTGCGCGCCGAGCAACTCGGCCTCCGAGCGCTGGCGGTCTTGCTGGGTGCCGGCGCCGCTGCTGGAGAGGTTGCGGTAGCGCTGCGCGTTGGCCTGGGCGAAGGTCAGGTTGGCCTCGGTGGCCTTGAGCGTGGCGCCGGCCTGGTTGATCAACGCCCCCTGGCGGGCGATGCTCGCCTCGAGGTTTTTCAGCTCTGCCTGGGCGCCGGCCACATTGGCCTGGGCCGCGGCCAGGGCGACTTCGAAATCGGCACCGTCCAGGCGCGCCAGCAGCTCACCGCGTTTCACCCGCTGGTTGTCTTCTACGGCCACCTCGGCCACTTGCCCGGCGATGCGTGGCGCCACCTGTACCGCGTCGGCGCGGATGTAGGCGTCGTCGGTGCGCTCATGGCCATCGCTGGCCAGCAGGTGCCAGGCGGCGTAGCCGGCGCCGGCGAGCACGGCCAGGCTGAACAGGGAAACGGCGGTTCTGTGTTTCATGCGGGTACCGGCGGTTGAGGTGGGTAGGGGCGTTTGGGCAGGGTGATCAGCACCAACAGCATCAGCGCGAGCACCCCCAGCAGCGCCAGGAAGCCATCGGCGTAGGTGAGCACGAAGGCCTGTTCGCGCACCCGCGCGGCCAGGCCCGCGGTGGCGGCCGGCGGCAGGTAGGCGCTGTTCTGCAGGGCTTGGTCGAGCAGTACGTTGGCGTGAAAGTGCTGGCGCGCGGTGACGAAGTTTTCCAGCGCCACCCCGGCCAGGGTGGCGGCCAGGCCGCGCAGGCTGTTGACCATCGCCGAGGCGAACGGCCCCTCCATGGGCGCGATCACCCCGGTGGCGGTCATCAGCAGCGGCACCACCACCATCGGCTGGCCGAGCATCTGCAGCACCTGGTAGAGGTAGAAGTCATCGCGGATCCACGCGCCGGTGAGCTGGGCGTTGCCCAGGCAGGCCAGTGCCACCAGCGCCAGCCCGGCGGCGATCACGTAGCGCGAGTCGACCCAGTTGCGGTTGATCACCCAGGCCACCAGCGGCGCCAGCAACAGTTGCGGCAGGGCGATGGTCAGCGCCAGCGGCATGCTTTGCAGCGGCCGGTAGCCTTGCACGTGGCCCAGGTAGCCCGCCGGCAGGGCGCTGCCGGCCAACGCGATGAACACGAACAGCATCAGCGTGAGGATGCCGTAGCTGAAGTTGCGCCGGGCCAACAGCTGCACTTTGAACAGCGGCAACGGGTGGTACCACTCGTTGACCACGAACAACGGCAGGCACACCGCGGCGCCGAGCAGGCAACCCACCACTACCGGCGAGGCCAGCCAATCGAGGCGCTCGCCCTGGGTCAGGCCGACCACCAGCAGCGACAGCCCAGCCACGCCCAGCAGCGCGCCGCGCCAGTCGAGCTGCTTGAAGCGCTCCAGGCGCAGTGGGTCTTGCGGCAGGCCGTAGGCAATCAGCGCGGCGCCGAGCAAGCAGGCCGGCACGATCTGCCAGAACAACAACCGCCAGTCGGCACCTTCGCCCCACAGCGCCGCCAACGGCAGCGCCAGGTTCGGCCCGAAGGTGGCGGTCATGGCATAGGCCGACAGGCCATACAGCTTGATGTGCCAAGGCAGGAAGCGCAGCGCCACGGTCATCAGCAGCGGCGGCAAAAAGCCCCCGGCCAGGCCTTGCAGCACCCGTAACAGCAGCAATGTGGCAACATTCGGCGCCAGCGGGCAGAGCACCCCGAACAGCGCGAAGGCAAAGGTGGCGACGATGGCGAAGCGGCGCAGCGACAAGGTCACCGCCAGCCACGGCGCGATCAGCATCGCCGACACTTCGGCGGCGGCGTAGGCCGAGCTGATCCAGCTGCCTTCGTCATGGCCCAGGCCGAAGTTGCCGAGCAGGTCGGCCAGGGCGATGTCGGTCACCCGGTCATTGATGCCCGACACCAGCGCGGCGATCAGCACGCCCACCAGGCCCAGTGCCAGGCGGCCGGTGAAGGGGGTAGGGGCGGGGGGCGGTGGAGGGCTCACGGGGTGGCTCGGCTAAAAGGTAGGCAGTGGTGGGCGTATTTCGGTACAGTGTATTGACCTGCGGTACAGAGAGCAAGCGATGAGCGAACAGGAACGGGGCGGTATACAGGTGATTTCCCGGGCGGCGGCGATTTTGCGCTGCCTGCAAGATGAGCCCGACGGCTTGAGCCTTGGCGCGATCGCCAAGCGCATCGAATTGCCACGCTCGACCGTGCAGCGGCTGGTCGATGCGTTGGCGCTGGAGCAGTTGCTCGAAGTGCAGGGCGCCGCTGGGGTGCGCCTGGGCCCGGCGCTGATGCGCCTGGCCAGCCACAGCCACATGGACGTGCTCAGCGTGGCGCGGCCGCAGCTGCAGCTGTTGGCGCGGCTGACCGGCGAAACCGTGGTGCTGGCCCAGCCGGCCGGGTTGGATATTCTGATCCTGCAATCAGAGGTGTCGACGCAAACCCTGCGGGTGGCCCCAGGCGACGGCAGCTACCTGGCCAGCTACGCCACCTCCGCCGGCAAGGTGTTGCTGTCGCGGATGAGCAACGAGGCGGTAGTGGCCCTGCTCGACGGCAAGATGCGCGCGCTCACCGCCAACACCCGCAGCCTGGCGCAGCTGTTGGCGGAGTTGGAGACCATTCGCGCGGAGAATTTTTCCTGTGACCTCGAAGAGCAACTGGCCGGCGTGGGCGCCATGGCCGTGGGCCTCGACACCCGCCAGGGCCATTACGCGCTGAGCGTGGTCGGCCCGGCTTGGCGTATCGACGCCCAGCGCGCCAGCCTGCGCCAGGCGCTGGAGGCCAGCGCCGCGAACATTCGCGCCCAGTGCGCTCAGGCCGGCCCGGCGTAGCCCTGCCAGCGCTCGGCGCTGCGGCGGATTTCTTCATCCAGCCAGGCACGCTCGCCATCGCTGCCGGGGGCGCTGCTCGGGGCCAGGTGCGGCAGCACCGCTTCGATCGCCACCGCGCCCTCGTAGCCGGCCTGGCGCAGCGCCCGGTACTGGGCCACGAAGTCGATGTGGCCGCTGCCGATGCCGCCGCGCCCGGAGTCGGCAATGTGGTACACCGCCAGCAGCGCGGCGTGCTCGCGCAGGGTGGCGACCGGGTCGGCTTCGTTGATGTTCATGTGGTAGGCGTCGAGCACCATGCCCATGTTGCCGGCGCCAACGTGGCCGATCAGCTCATGGCACTGGGCGGCGGTGTTGATCAGCGGCAACTCGTAGTGGTTGCACACCTCATACAGGGTGCGCACGCCACTGGCCTTGGCGTGCTCGTTGACCGCCGCGCAGCAACTGAGCAGGCGTTCGTAGGCGCTGAGTTTATCGGCGCAATCGGTGGTCCAGCGCGCCAGCCCGTGCAGGGTGACCGGCACTTGCCCGGCCTCGGCGGCGAAATCCACCACGGCGCGGTAATAGTCGATCGCGCCCTGGGCGCTGGGGCGGCCCTCGGGGCCGCAGTCGAACGGGTCGATGGCGATCAGGCCGATGCCGCTGCCAGCGGCGTGCTCACGCAGTTCGCGGGCCTTGTAGTGGCGCTGGTCACTGGCAAACTGCAGCGCGCCCAGGCCCAACTGGCCGACCTTTTCGAACAGCGCGCCCAGCTCACGCTGGGGCAGGGTCCAACTGACGATACCCAAGGCCATGGGGTGAGCTCCTTTTCATGTAAAACGCTCAAGCTTAGGCGTTGTGTGGCGGCGAGGGTTCAAGCCGGGCGCCAGGCCACCGCTTCGATGCCGTATTGCTCGGCCACCGGGCGGGTGGTTTTTTGCACGCGCTCGCGGCCGAAGCGGGCGATGCGGCCCACCCCAGCATCGCAGCTCGCCCAATGCCAGGCCTCGGCGTTATTCATGGTGTCGGCGCGGATGATGAAAGACTTCTCATCGCCATGCAGCCGGTAGTCGATTACGTAGAGCTTATTGCTGATCACCGCGGGCGGCCTCCTGTTCCGGTTACCCAATAACAGAAAGCCGCTGCGCTGAATAATTCCGCTAGCGCAGGCAGAACATCCCCACCTGCGGGGTTTCGCTCAGCCATTGCCCGGCAACCTTCCAGCCGGCCTGCGCCGCCAACGCGGTGACCCGCGCCACGCTGAACTTGTGCGAGTTCTCGCTGTGCAGGCTTTCGCCGGCGGCAAAGCTGAAGCGTTGGCCGTCTAGGGTCACGGTTTGCGCGCTGCGCGCCACCAGGTGCATTTCCACCCGCTCGTGCTCGGGGTTCCAGCGCGCCTGGTGGTCGAAGGCGTCAAGGTCGAAGTCCGCGCCCAGTTCGCGGTTGATCCGCGCCAGCAGGTTTTTGTTGAACGCCGCGGTCACCCCGGCGGCGTCGTTGTAGGCGGCCAACAGCGGCGGGATCGGCTTGAGCATGTCTACGCCAAGGATGAAACACGCCTGGCGGCCGAGAGACTGGCGCGCGCTGCGCAAGAACGCCACGGCCTCATCGTGGTTGAAGTTGCCCAGGGTCGAGCCGGGGAAGAACCCCACCCGTGGGCGTTGGGCCAGGGCCGCGGGCAGTTGCAGCGGGCGGGTGAAGTCTTCGACCAGGGCCAGCAGTTCCAGCCGCGGGTAGCGCTCACGCAGGGCCTGGCAGGCGCCTTGCACGGCGCTGGCGCTGATGTCGATCGGCACATAGGCGCCCACCTGGGGCGCGGCATCGAGCAGCAGCTGGGTTTTTTCGCTGGCGCCGCTGCCGAATTCCACCAGCGCCGCGCCGTCGGGGATCAACCCCGCCAGTTCCGGGGCGATGCGCTGCAGCAGGGCGGTCTCGGCGCGGGTCGGGTAGTACTCCGGCAGCCGGCAGATCGCCTCGAACAGCTTCGAGCCGTTGGCATCGTAGAAGTACTTCGGCGAAAGGGTTCTCGGCGTGGCGGCCAAGCCCGCCAGCACGTCGCGGCGGAAGTGGTCGGCTGGCGCGCGGGTGGTTTTCTCGCCTACCGGGTGCAGGCTGGCTGGGCGCAGGTCGCGGGCCAGGCGCAGGCCGCTGCGGGCCCAGCGCGCCGATGCCGGGAAGAAATTGCGGTAGCTGGGCCGGGCGTGCTCGGCCGGGGTGAACTGGCAGCCGCCGCGCAGCACGTATTGGTTGCACATGAACTTGCCGTTGTACTCGCCCACCGCGCTGGGCAAGGCCTTGAAGCCGGGGTAGGCGGCGAACGCGCTTTGCGTCCATTGCCAGGCCACCTCGGCCTGTTGCTCCAGGGCCCCGGCGCTGGCGGCCACCTCCCATTCCGCCTCGGTGGGCAGGCGTGCGCCGGCCCATTGGGCGAAGGCGTTGGCTTCGAAGTAACTCAGGTGGGTCACCGGTGCTTCCAGCACCAGCGGCTGGGCGCCGCGCAGGGTCATCTCCTGCCAGCCCTCGGCGCGCTCGGCGGGGTGCTCGGGCAGCCGCTGCCAGTACAGCGGTGCCTGCCACTGCTGGGCCTGCACCGTCGCCCAGCCTTCGGACAACCACAGCCCGGCCTCGGCGTAGCCGCCCGCGGCGATGAATTCGAGCCACTGGCCGTTGGTCACCAGGCGGTCGCTGATCTCGAACGGCGCCACGTAGGTTTTGTGCCGCGGGCTTTCGTGGTCGAAGGCAAAGCCCTCGCCGGCGTGGTGGCCGATCTCCACCAAGCCGCCGGCCTGCTGGCGCCAGCGGCCGCGGCGGCCGGGGGCGTCGTGGGGCCAGCTGGGGTCGAAGGCCGGCTTGAGCGCCGACAGGCTGAACAGGTGGAGGATGTCCATCAGGATCAGCTCCTGGTGCTGTTGCTCGTGCTGCAGGCCCAGCTCGATCAGCTCCAGGGTGGGCTCGTCCAGGCCTTGGTCGAACAGCGCGGCCATGTGCAGGTCAACGTATTGCCGGTAGGCCATCACCCGGTCCAGCCCGGGGCGGGTCATCAGCCCGCGTTGGGGCCGTGGCTGGCGTGGGCCCACCGCCTCGTAGTAGGAATTGAACAGGTAGCCGAAGGCCTCGTCGAACGGCGCGTAGTTCGCCAGCTTCGGCACCAGCAGAAAGGTTTCGAAAAACCAGCTGGTGTGGCCCAGGTGCCATTTGGTCGGGCTGGCGTCGGCCATCGACTGGGCACACATGTCTTCGGCGCTCAGCCGTTCGGCCAGGCGCTCACTGTGCTGGCGGATGCGGCGAAAGCGCGGGGCCGGGTCAGGGCGCGGGGTGGGGGTGAGCCTGAGGGCCTGGTGCGAAGGGCTGATCATCGGCAAGCTCCAGCAACGCCGCCGTCCGGCGGCCGTGGTTGGGAAAATAAAAGCAGCGGCTCATGCGCGCAGCGCGAACAGCGTGCGCGGGTCTTCCGCGCCGGCGTAGAACGCCACCAGCACCTGGTCGAAGGGCGAGCCAGGTGCGGCGCAGCGGGCGAACAGGGTCATCGACGAATGCAGTTTCAGCGCGTCGACGTCGCCCAGTATCTGTTTCGGGTGGTGCTCCCGGTGGGCCAGCAAGGCCTCGGCACAGGCCCGCAGGCGCGGGCCGAGCACAGGGTGTTCGAGGTACGCCTCGGCCTCGGCCGCGCCACTGATGGCGTAGCGCTCGGCCATTTCACTGCGGCCCAGGCCATGCAGTTGCGGGAACACGAACCACATCCAGTGGCTGCGCTTGTGGCCCGCGTGCAGTTCGGCCAGGGCCGTATCGTAGGCGCCCTGTTGGGCCTCGACGAAGCGCTGCAGGTTGAACGGGTCCGCCATGGAGGGCACCTTGCTGCCGGTTATGAGCTTATAAGCATCGGTCAGCAGGCCGCGCGGCAAGTTCCAAACGGTTTGAACCGTACGGCTGAGTGGTCACGAAGGGGAAGGCCAGTGGCCGGTTAATACAGCGTTAACCCATCTACGGCAGGCCTCGGGTAAGCTTGGGCGCATAACGATCCCAAACCTACCCGTGAGCCTGACCATGACCACCATTCCCCTCAGCGCTGCGGCGCCGGCCCGGCGTTACGCCACGTTGTCGATCACCTTGCACTGGTTAACGGTGCTGTTGTTCATCGCCCTCTACGCCTGTATCGAGCTCAAGGGCTACGTGCCCCGGGGTACGCCGCTGCGCGCGGCGCTGGTGGGCGGCCACGGTATTTTCGGGGTGAGCATTTTCCTGCTGGTATGGCTGCGTTTGCTGGCGCGCAAGCTATACGCCGCGCCGCCCATCGAGCCGCGCCCGCCACGCTGGCAAACCGGCCTCGCCCATGCCACCCACAGCCTGCTGTACCTGCTGATGATCGTGCCGCCGGTGCTCGCCTGGCTGATGCTCGCCCTTGCCGGCAAACCGTTCCCGTGGCTGGGCTTCGAACTCCCCTCGCCAATGGCGCAAGACCCAGACCTGGCGAAAACCCTCAAGGCCGTGCACGAGTGGATCGGCAACGCCGGCTATTGGCTGATCGGCCTGCACGCGCTGGCGGGGTTGTTTCACCACTACGTGGTGCGCGACAACACCCTCAAGCGCATGCTGCCCGGCCGCCGCGAAGGCTAAACCCACACATCGTTCGGCGCGCTGCGCTCACCGCCTTGCTCGCCGGTGTTGAGCACCCCGCGCGGTTCGATCAGCAGCAGTTGCACCTCGCCCAACGCGCAGGGCCGGTGCTCCACCCCACGTGGCACCACGTACAGCTCGCCCGGGCCCAGCAGCACCGGGCCTTCGGGCAGGTCGATGCGCAGGCTGCCGCTGATCACGATAAACGCCTCGTCGGTGCTGGCATGCTGGTGCCAGATGAACTCACCGTCGAGGCGCGCCAGCTTGAACTGGTAGTCGTTCATCTCGGCGATCACCCGCGGCTGCCAGCACTCGGGGATGTGGCTGAATTTTTCGGCAAAATTGATGGCGTTCGGCATGTTGCGCTCCTGGTAGGAAGGGAGCGCCCAGCATGCAGGAGGGCGGCGGTGGCGGTATTGAAGGATCGTGCCACGCGCTTACGTTTGCATCGCCAGCCAACGCCCCGGCGTTTGCCCCCAGTTGGCCGCGAACTGGCGGGTCATGTGGCTTTGGTCGGCGAAGCCGGCGCTGGCCGCGGCATCGGCCAGGCTCAGGCCCAGGCGCAGCAACCGCCGGCAACAGGCCAGCCGGCGCAGGGTGACGTAGCGATAGGGGCTGGTGCCGTAGAGCAGGCGAAAATCGCGGGTCAGCCGCCAGCGGTCAAGGCCGCTGGCCAGCGCCAGGTCATCCAGGCTAATGGCCTGGGCAAAGCAGTCGTTGATGTAGGCCCGGGCGCGTTCGGCGGCGGGGTAGTTGGCCACGCGCCGGCCGCGGTGTGGCGCGGCCACCGCCTGCAGCGCGTGGGCGAGGTCGAACAGCGCGTCGTCTTCCTCCAGGGGCTCGAAGCCCTGTTCCATCGCCCGCACGAACGGCGACGTGGCGGCGAACAGGCGCGGGTCATCGCTCAGGCCGCCGGCAATGAAGGGCAGCGGTTGGCCGCCGAGCACCTGCTGGATCAACGCCGGCTCGACGTAGATCATCCGGTAGCGAAAGCCCTCATCGGTGCCGGCGTGGCCGTCGTGCAGTTCATCGGGGTGCAGCACCAGGGTGCCGCCGGGCACGCTGTGGCGCAGTGCCTGGCGGTAGCGAAAGCTTTGCACGCCGCTGAGGGTGCGGCCGATGGCGTAGGTGTCGTGGCGGTGCGGGTCGAAGCCGTGGCCGCAGAAGTACGCCTCGATGCGTTCAACCTGGGTGGGGTGTTGGCTGCGCAACAGCCAGTCGCGAGCGGGCGCGGGCATTCAACTCACCAAAAAGCGTAAACAGGGCGCCAGCATAGCCCGCCGGCCGGTGGCGCAACAGCCCGGCATTTGCCTGGCACCCTCAGGGGCGCTATGCTCGCAGCCCGGCGCTTGCCACGCCCGCGGTCCGCGCGAAGGGGTTGCCCATGGCCTGTGTACACCCCATTCAATCACCAGCTCCCGGCTTGTGGCGGACCTAGCCCTCAAAGGAGTTGGCATGCCCGCCATTACCCCCTCGCGCCAGCACGGGCGCGTTGATCTACCCGCCCTGCGCAAACGCGCCAAGCACCTGCTCAAGGCCCTGCGCCTGGGGCAGGCCGAGCCTGAACGCGCGCAACTGCTCAGCCTCGGCCGCCCCGGCCCGGCCTACCAACTGGCCGACAGCCAATGGCTGGTGGCCCGCGAGGCCGGCTTCAGCAGTTGGCCCAAGCTCAAGGCCCACGCCGACGCCCTCGACTTCGCCGCCCGCCACCCAGGCTTTGCCCATGCCGACGAGGCCCAGGTGCAGCACTGGCGCTGCGGCAACGACATCGAGCACAGCCTGCGCACCGCCGGCCTGCGCGGCGCCTTTCATATGCTGGTAGACCCGCTGGCCATGGGCCCGGTGCCTGCCCTCGAAGCCCCGGCCTACCACCGCGTGCGCTGTGCCTACATCCAGCAGGCCTTTGGCCTTGGCGAAGCCGCCGTGCAGCAGCGCCAGGCCCAGGAGTACGCCGCCCTGGCGCGCATCGACGGCGACAGCGAGGTGGTGCTGTGGTGCGAGGCCGACGCCTACGACCAACTGTTCCTGGTGCGCCTGCTGGCCGGCCTGCCCGCGTTGCCCAAGCGCCTGGAACTGATCGAAACCGCCCGGGTGCCCGGGGTTGAACGTTTTATCGGCATCGGCCAGTTGGCCCCGGACGTGCTCGCCTGGCTGTGGCCGCAGCGCCGGCCACTGGGGGAGGGCGCGCTGGCTTTGGCCCGCGAGGTGTGGGCGGCCTACACCGCCGCCGACCCCGGGCGCTGGGCGCAACTGGCCCGGGTGCAGCACCTGCCACTGCCCCTGCTGGGCCCGGCATTGGCCCGGCAACTGCAAGAGTTGCCGGGCGTGCAAGACGGCCTTGGGCTGACCGAGCGCCTTACCCTGAGGGTGCTCGCCCAGCGCGGCGAATGCCCGGCCGGCAAGGTGTTTGGCCAACTGATGCTGCGCGATGACCCGCTGCCTTACCTCGGTGACCTGATGTTCCACGCCTTGATTCGGCCGTTGATCGACGGCCCGCAGCCGCTGCTCATCGAAGGCCAGGCCGAATACTGGGGGCAACGCCCATTGCAACTCACCCGCCTGGGCGAGCAGGTGCTGGCCGGGCAAGCCTATTGGCTCGACCACCAGGCCCCGCTGCGCTGGGTGGGCGGGGTACGCCTGGCCAGCGGCGAGGGGCATTGGGCGGTGGAGGCCGATGGCACGCTGCACTGGCGCTAGCCGGGGCGGCTGTAATCATTTTGCCATCTTTGTGCGATGTCGCTGTCACAGTGTGCCGCTACCTTGAGCGCCGATGAGATCGATCTCAAACGCGTTCAACGGGGCAAGCATGGCCGATTTAATCAGTGTGGCAAAGGTGGCGGGGGTGTCTCGCGCCACGGCCGCGCGGGCGTTTTCCGACCCGCACCTGCTCCGCGCAGACACCCTGCGCAAGGTGCTCACGGCGGCCGAGCAGTTGGGTTTTCGGCCCAACCACATTGCCCGCCAGCTGCGCACGCAGAGTTCGACCACGGTCGGCGTGCTGCTGCCATCGCTGCTCAACCCGGTGTTCGCGCGCCAGTTACAGGCCATGGAGCAGCAGGCGCGCTTGGCCGGGTATGGCTTGCTGGTCGCCACCAGTGACTACAAGCCCGAGCGTGAGGCGGCGATCGTCGAGCACATGCTCAACCAGCGCGTGGCGGGGTTGGTACTGACGGTGGCCGACGCCGATAACAGCGCGATCCTGCAGACCCTGCACCAGGCTGGCATGCCTTTCGTGCTGGCGCACAACGTACCGCAAACGGCGCAGTGGCCGGCGATCTGCGTCGACAACCGCCGGGCGATGCAGCAGGCCACCGAACACTTGCTCGGCCTCGGCCACCGGCAGATCGGCATGATCGCCGGGCCGATGCTGCAATCGGACCGCGCGCGCCTGCGCTACCAAGGCTATTGCGACGCCATGCAGGCGGCCGGGCTGTGCGCGCGGCCCGTGCTTGAAATGGCCAGCCATACCCACGCCGACTTCGCCCTGTTGCAGCCCCACCTGCGCGGCGGCAGCGCCCTCAGCGCGGTGATCTGCAGCAACGACCTGCTCGCCATCAGCCTGATCGGCGGCGCCGCCCGCGCCGGCGTGCGCGTACCGCGGCAGCTGTCGGTGATGGGCTTCGATGGCATCGACATCGGCGAGCAGATGGCCCCTTCGCTGGCCAGCGTGGTGCAGCCGGCCGCCAGCCTCGGCGCGGCGGCCATTGACCTGTTGCTCGACCACGCCCCACGCGGCACCCGCGTGCTGGCCCACCAGTTGCGTGGCGGCGAAAGCATTGCCGCGCGGGCGTTTTCTTCCATTGCCAACATCGGGGAACCCTCATGAAGCTAAGTCACGCCAAAGTGGTTGCCGGGGCGCTCGCGCTGGCCGCCGGTTCGCTGTTCAGCACGCTGGCGCAGGCCGCCGACACGGCGATCTGCTACAACTGCCCGCCCGAATGGGCCGATTGGGGCACCCAGCTCAACGCCATCGCCGCCGACACGGGCATCCAGGTGCCGCAAGACAACAAGAACTCCGGCCAGGCCCTGGCGCAGATGGTCGCCGAGCAGGGCAACCCGGTGGCCGACGTGGTGTACTACGGCGTCAGCTTTGGCATCCAGGCCGACAGCGCCGGGGTGATCACCGGCTACAAGCCCGCCCACTGGGACGACGTGCCCGCCGGCATGAAAGACCCCAACGGCAAGTGGGTAGCGCTGCACTCCGGGACCATGGGCTTTATGGTCAACGTCGATGCCCTGGGTGGCGCGCCGGTCCCGCAAACCTGGGACGACCTGCTCAAGCCCGAATACAAAGGCATGGTCGGCTACCTCGACCCGGCCAGTGCATTTGTTGGCTATGTCGCCGCGGTGGCGGTGAACCAGGCCAAGGGCGGCACCCTGCAGAATTTCGCGCCGGGCCTCGAGTGGTTCAAGAAGCTCCAGGCGAACCAGCCGATCGTGCCGAAGCAAACCGCTTACGCGCGGTTGTTGTCTGGGGAGATCCCGATCCTGCTCGACTACGACTTCAACGCTTACCGCGCCAAGTACAAAGACCACGCCAACGTGGCGTTCGTGATCCCGCAAGAGGGTACGGTCACGGTGCCCTATGTGATCAGCCTGGTGAAGAACGCCCCGCATGAGGCCAACGGCAAGAAGGTCATCGACTATGTGCTGTCGGATAAAGGCCAGGCGATCTGGGCCAATGCCTACCTGCGCCCGGTCCGCACCGCGGCGATGAGCGCCCAGGCCAAGCAGTTCTTCCTGCCGGACAGCGACTATGCCCGCGCGCGCACCGTGGACTACCAGCAGATGGCCGATGCGCAGAAAGCCTTCTCGGCGAAGTACCTGAGCGAGGTTCACTGATGCCGCTGCCCGCCACTCCGGCAGCCTTGCGCCGGCCGGGCGGCCTCTGGCTCTGGCTGGCGCTGCCGGCGCTGCTGTTCTTCTGCGCCTTTTGGCTGCTGCCGTTCGTGCGCTTGCTGAACATGGGCCTGCAGAATGATCGCAACACCCAGCACAGCGGTTACTGGACGGTGCTCAGCGCGCCGCATTACCTGGTGAGCGTGGCCAATACCGTGCTGCTGTCGTTGGCGGTCACCCTGGTGACCCTGGCCATCGCCGCCACGGTGGGCTGCTTTCTGGCGCGCCAGCGTTTTGCCGGGCGCGGCACTTTGCTGGCCTTGCTGACCTTCCCGCTGGCGTTCCCGGGCGTGGTGGTGGGCTTTCTGGTGGTGATG
Source organism: Pseudomonas sp. NPDC007930 (assembly GCF_042958985.1). Taxonomy (NCBI): domain Bacteria; kingdom Pseudomonadati; phylum Pseudomonadota; class Gammaproteobacteria; order Pseudomonadales; family Pseudomonadaceae; genus Pseudomonas; species Pseudomonas sp. NPDC007930. Next base: position 73,737 of record NZ_JBIBKC010000011.1, on the reverse strand, counting down.
CTGGCCGGGCGCCAGGGCTTGCTCGCGCAAGTCAGCATGGGCCTGCTGCAGCAGCGCTGGACCTTAGCCTATTCGCTGGCCGGGTTGTTCATCGGCTACCTGTATTTCTCGCTGCCGCGGGCCATCGTCACGCTGGTGGCGGCCAGTGAAAAACTCGACCGCTCGCTGGAGGAAGCCGCGCGCTCGCTGGGCGCCAGCCAATGGCGGATCACCTGGGATGTGATCGTGCCCGGCTTGCAACCGGCGCTGTTGTCGACCGGCGCGCTGTGCTTCGCCACCAGCATGGGCGCCTTTGGTACCGCCTTTACCCTGGGCACCGACCTGGCGGTGCTGCCGCTGACCATCTACGGCGAATTCACCAACTACGCCAACTTCGCCACCGCCGCGGCGCTGTCGGTGGTGATGGGCGGCGTCGCCTGGTTGGCCCTGATGCTGGCGCGCCGCCTGGCGCAACGGGAGGCCCGATGAAGCGCCGTGGCGTGTTTTACCTGCAACTGTTGATCACCACCCTGACCGCGCTGTTCATGATCGTGCCGGTGGTGCTGTCGATGCTGGCGGGGGTGACCAACAATTATTTCATCGGCCTGCGCAGCGGCCTGACGCTGAAGTGGCTGGCGCAGGTGTGGGCGATGTACGCCGGTACCTTCTGGTTGTCGCTGCTGATCGCCCTGGCGTGCCTGCTGCTGACCTTGCTGCTGGGCGTGCCCGCCGCCTGGGGCTTGCTCAAGGCGCCGGGGCGTTGGGCCGCGCGCATCGAAGAATGCCTGATGCTGCCGGTGGCGCTGCCCGGCCTGGCCACCGCGCTGGGCCTGATCCTGCTGTACGGGCAGTTCTCCGGGCTGCGCGACAGCTGGCTGTTCATCCTCATCGGCCATGTGCTGTTCACCTTGCCGTTCATGATGCGCCCGGTGCTGGCGGTGATGCAGGCGGTGGACATGCCGCGCCAGGAAGAAGCCGCGGCCAGCCTCGGCGCCAGCCTGTGGCAGCGCTTCTTCAGCGTGGTGGTGCCGAACTGCCGCAACGGCATTCTCGCCGGTGCCTTCATGGTGATCACGCTGTCGGTGGGTGAATTCAACATCACCTGGATGCTGCACACGCCGTTGACCAAAACCCTGCCGGTGGGCCTGGCCGACAGCTACGCCTCGATGCGCCTGGAAGTGGGCTCGGCCTACACGTTGATTTTCATCCTGATGATCCTGCCGCTGTTGCTGATGCTCAACGCGGCCAATCACTGGCTTAACCGCGCGGTCTCGCGCCAGAACGAGGAGGCGGCATGAACCCTTCAGCCGTGACCGTGACGTTGCGCGGCTGCGCGCGGCGCTTCAACCACCATCAGGCCCTGCACCCGCTCGACCTGACCGTCCAGCCCGGCGAAACCCTGGTGCTGCTCGGCCCCTCCGGCTGCGGCAAAACCACCACCTTGCGCATCATCAGCGGGCTGGAGCGCTGTGACCCGGGCGGGGAGGTGTGGTTTGGCGAGCGGAACGTCACCGCGTTGCCGATCGAAAAACGCAATGTCGGCATGGTGTTCCAGAACTACGCGCTGTTCCCCAACCTCAACGTGGCCGGCAACGTTGCCTATGGCCTGAAAGTGCAGGGCGTGGCCCGGGCCGAGCGTGAAGCGCGGGTGCGCGAGATGCTCGAACTGGTCGACCTCGGCGCGCTGGCCCAGCGCGGCATCGACAAACTCTCCGGCGGGCAAAAGCAGCGCGTGGCGCTGGCCCGCGCCCTGGCCGCGCGGCCCAAGGTGCTGCTGTTCGATGAGCCGCTGGCGGCGCTGGACGCGCGCCTGCGCGACCGTTTGCGCCATGAGATCGGCGCCTTGCTGAAGAAGCTCGCCATCACCGCTGTGTACGTCACCCACGACCAGCAGGAGGCCATGGCGCTGGGCGACCGCATCGCGGTGATGGAGCAGGGCCGCTTGGTGCAGGTCGATACGCCGCAGCGCATCTATCAGCACCCGGCCTCGAAGTTCGTGGCCGATTTTGTCGGCGCGATCAACTGCGTGGCGGTGGATGCCCAGGGCACCCCGCAGCGCTTCTGCCGCCCGGAAGACGTATTGCTGGCGGACGACCATCGTTATAACGGCCAGGGCCGGGTGGTGGCCAGCACCTTCCTGGGCGCCTCGCAGCGGCTGCTGATCGACATCGGCCTGGCCGCGCCGATCCAGGTTGACCGCCACGCCCGTGAAGCCTGGCATGCCGGGCAACCGGTCAGTTGGGCGCTGGCCGACGCCGACGCACTGCAATTTTCCGCCGTTTGAGGAGCCCTGTTGTGTCTGATGCCATGACGCTGATCGCGCAGATCAGCGATTTACATATCAAGGCCAATGGCCGCCTGACGTATAAAAAAGTCGATACCCACGCCGCGCTGCTGCGGGTGATCGCCACCCTCAACGCCTTGCTGCCGCGCCCGGACGCGGTGGTGATCACCGGCGACCTGGTCGACTTCGGCGCGCCGGAAGAGTACCAAACCCTGCGCCAGGCGTTGCGCGGCCTGCAACTGCCGTACCTGCTGCTGCCGGGCAACCATGACGAGCGCCAGGCGCTGCGCGTGGCGTTCCCGGAACATCAGTACCTGCAAGGCGCGCACACCCTGCACTGGCAGATGCGCATCAAAGGCCTGCAACTGCTGGCGCTGGACTCCAGCGTGCCGGGGCAGCCGTGGGGCCATGTGGATGCCGCGCAGTTGCAATGGTTGGACGAACACTTGGCCCGCGAGCCGCAGCTGCCGGCCGTGGTGATGCTGCACCACCCGCCGTTTTTGTGCGGCATCGAACACATGGACAAACAACCGCTGCGTAACGCCGAGGCGCTGGCGGCAGTGATCGGCAAGCACCCGCAGGTGGAGCGGGTGCTCAGCGGCCACCTGCACCGGTCGGTGCAAGCCCGCTTTGCCGGGACCCTCGCCTGTGTGGCCCCGGGGGTGTCGCATCAGGTGGCGTTCGACCTGGCCGAAGGCGCCCCGGCCAACTTCGTGCTGGAGCCGCCGGGCTTTTTGCTGCACCGCTGGCACCCCCAGCAAGGCATGAGCACCCACCTCTGCGCCATCGGTGAGCACCCAGGCCCTTGGCCGTTCTACGATGCCAACGGGTTGATCGACTAGGCGCCGGTGAGGTAGCCGGCCTCGGCGATGTCTGCCAGCAGCCCCGGCCCCTCGGCTTGCCAGCCGGTGAGCTGGCGGCTGAGGGCGCTGCTGGCGGGGTTGTCCATGGCGGCGAAGTGCGCCATCCAGCCAAAGTGCCCCTCGGCCTCGGCGGCGCTCAGGCTGCGCACCGGCACCCCCAGGCCCTGGCCGATGGCCTCGGCGATGGCCTTGAAGGCGATACCGGGCTCGGCCACCGCGTGGTAGCAGCGCGCCTCGCCGCGCTCGATGGCCAAGCGGTAGAGCCGCGCGGCGGCGTGGCGGTGCACTGCCGGCCAGCGGTTGTCGCCGTTGCCGATGTAAGCGGCCAGCCCGCGCTCACGGGCCAGGCCGATCAGCATCGGCACAAAGCCATGGTCGCCTTCGCCATGCACTGAGGGTGGTAGGCGCATGATCGAGGCCTTCACCCCTTGTTCGCGCAGGGCCAACACTGCCTGTTCCGAGGCAATCCGCGGGATGCCTCGGGCCGGCGCCGGCATCCCCTCGGTGGCCTCGCCCAGCCCCGCCAGCAGGCCGGTGCCGGAGGTGACGATCAACGGCTTAGTGCTGCCGGCCAGCGCGGCGCCGAGAGCAAGCACGGCCTGGCGGTCGATTTCGCAGTTTTCCGCGAAGCGGGTGAAATCATGGATGAACGCGCAGTGGATCACCGCGTCGGCCTCGGTCGCGCCCTCGGCCAGGCTGGGCAGCGCTTGCAGGTGCCCGCGCAGCACGCTGGCACCCTGTTGCGCCAATGCCTGGGCGGCGGCCTCGGAACGGGCCAGGCCAAGCACCTGGTGGCCATGGCGCAGTAGCTCTTGCACAACCGCGCTGCCAACGAAGCCGCTGGCGCCGGTCAGGAAAATCTTCATGGTGGTGTTCCTCTGCGTGGGTGTAGGCTCACTCTCAGCGCCTTCACTATCCGGGTAAAGTAGTGGCGTTATCCCGGTATAACCGCTAACAGGATGCCCATGGCCCGCGAAAACCCCCTCGGCAGTTACCTGCGCGACCGCCGCGCCCGGCTCGACCCGCAAGCCCTCGGCTACCCCATGGGCCGGCGCCGCACGCCGGGCCTGCGCCGCGAAGAAGTGGCCCAGCGGGCCAACGTCAGCCCTACCTGGTACACCTGGCTCGAACAGGGCCGTGGCGGCGCGCCCAGCGCCGAGGTGCTCGAGCGCATCGCCCAGGCGTTGCTGCTCACCGAGGTCGAGCGCGAGCACCTGTTCCTGCTTGGCCTCGGCCGCCTGCCGGCCAGCCGCGCGCTGCCCGAGGAGGGTGTGAGCCCACGCCTGCAGCGCCTGCTCGACGGCATGCCGTTGAGCCCGGCGCTGGTGCGTAACGCCTGTTGGGACGTGCTCGCCTGGAACACCGCGGCGCGCGCGGTGCTCACGGATTACGCCGCGTTGCCGCCGGCGCAGCGCAACATCCTGCGGATGATGTTCCTCGAGGGCCGGGTGCGCGCCGCCCAGCCCGACTGGCCGAAGGTCGCCCGCTTCGTGGTGGCGGCGTTTCGCGCCGACGTGGCCCGGGCCCGCGCCGAAGGCCGGGTGCAGGCACTGGTCGACGAGCTGTGCGCGGCCAGCCCGGAGTTCGCCCAACTGTGGGGCGCCCACGAAGTGGGCGGCTACGGCGAGGGCACCAAGGTGCTGCGCCACGCCAGCGCCGGGCTGCTGACCCTGGAGTACTCCTCGTTCGGCGTCGACGGCCGCCCCGACCTGGCGCTGGTGGTGTACAACCCCGCCAGCAGCGAGGACGCCGCCCGCGTGCAGGCGCTGATCGCCGCCATCTAGCTGTCATCAAAGCTGCGTATAACCGTCACATTTCTCCACGAGCGCCACCGCCATGCTCAGCGCCGATTTGAAAGCCTTCTACAGGGTCGCGCGCCTGGGCAGCATCACCCAGGCGGCGAAAAAGCTCGGCCTCAGCCAGCCCACCGTGACCACCCAGGTGCGCAACCTCGAAGCCCAGTACGGGGTGGAGCTGCTCTACCGCGGCGGCCGGCGCATGACCGTGAGCGAGGAGGGCGCGCGGCTGCTGCCGATAGTGCAGCGATTGCTGCAGCAAGAGGCTGACATCGAATTCTTCCTGCGCAACAGCGGCCAACTGCAGGGCACCCTGCGCCTGGCCGCCACCGCGCCGTATTACGTGCTCGACCTGGTCAAACGCTTTCGCCAGCAACTGCCGCAGATCCAGGTCACTCTCGAGATCGGCAACTCCCAGCAGGTGATCGAAGCCTTGGAGGAGTACCGGGTAGACCTCGCCGCCTCCTCGCAACTGGAGCAAGACGCGCGCTTCACCCGCCTGGTGCTGGGTGAAGACCCGCTGGTGCTGGCCGTGCACCGGCGCCACCCGCTGGCCCAGCACAAAAGCCTGCCGGTGGCGGCGCTGGCCGGGCAATGCCTGCTGATGCGCGAAGCCGGCTCGACCACCCGCGTGCCGCGAGGCGGTGCTGCGCGACCTTGGCATCAGCGTGATCGCCCGCCACGAAGTGCCCGACAACCCGGAACTGCGCGTGATCGCCCTGGACGGCGCGCCGGTGATCCCGGAGTACCTGTATTGCCTGAAGGAGCGCCGCGGGGCGCGGCTGCCGGCGGCGTTCCTCGGCTTGGCGCGCTGAGCGTTGAGGCCGGCGCCCGGCGCCGTGAAACGTTGTGAAACCTTGCGAAACCCCGCCGCGCTGCCTTCTGCCTGCCCCCGCCCGTTGCTATAAACCCCCCACCAGTCTCTCACCGCGGGTGGCCCAGCATGGACGTTCAACCGATAACCCAAACCCCTGGCGAAGGCGCCGGCAGCTCCGCCGGCAACCGCTTCGACCAGGCCGTGGAACGCAGCCGCGACACCCTCGCCAGCGGCTGGGAGGGCGAGTGGCAACGGCGGGTCGAGGCCCGCGACGCGGCCAAGGCCGAGGGCAACGAAGCCCTGGCCCAGCATTACCAGGCGGAACTCGACGCCATGCGCCCGGTGATGGAACAGCTCGGCCTGGCCACCGACAGCGCTGGCCAGCCGCCTGTGAGCGTGCCGCCCGGCGAGCAGCCACCGGCGCAGCAAAAGGTGGTCGAAACGCCCGCCACGCCCGCCGCCAACACCCCGGTTACGGGCCCGGGCGGCGAGGGCCTGAACCTGCCGCCGGCGCTGGAGCCGTTCCGCGAGGCAATCCAGGGCGCCGCCGAGGCCTCGGGCATTCCCGCCAACGTGATCGCCGGGATGATCTGGGACGAGTCGCGTGGCGACATCAGCGCGCTGACCACCAACGGCGGCAACGGCCTGGGCGACACCGGGCTGATGCAGGTCAACCCGAACACCTTCGCCGACCTGCAAGGCAAATACCCAGAGTTGCTGGGCGGTAAAACCCTGAGCGACCCAGCCACCAACATCATGGCCGGCGCCCTGTACCTGAAAGAGCAGATGAACAGCTTCGGCAGCCTCGACCTGGCCCTGCGCGCCTACAACTCCGGGCCGCTCAACGTGAACCCCAATGACGCCGGCGACATCTCCAAATACGGCACCGGCGATGCCGCTTATGTCGACAAGGTGAACAGCTACGCGGCGATCATCGGCAGCGGCGAAGGGCAGTTGCCGGCTTGAGCCAGGGGCAATCCATCGCCCGGCACAGCCGGCCTCCCACACAGATTTGTGTAAGTACTTGATTTACGAGGCAACATAGAACCCGTGGGAGGCCGGCTGTGCCGGGCGATGGGCCCTGAAGCGCATGCACAAAATCAGCAGAGCTCACAGCTTGATCCGCCCCTAAACCCCCAGCGCCACCGCCTTGATCACCCCCCTGAACCACCGCTGCGCCGGGTGCTCGTTGGCCCGGCGATGCCAGAGCAGATGGCTGGTGATCTTTGGCAGCGCCACCGGCGGCGGCAACATCGCCAACCGCGGCCTGGCCGCGGAGTGCAACGCCACGCGCTTCATCACCGTGGCAACCATGTGCGAGGCGGCGACCACCGCCGGCACCGCGAACATGTGCGGCAAGGTCAGTGCAAGGGTGCGCTGCTGGCCCAGTTGCGCCAGGGCCTGGTCCACCAGCCCGTGGCGCTCGCCCTCGGGGGAGGCGAGCACGTGGCGCTGTTGCAGGTACGTGGCCAGGTCCATTCCATGGTCAGCGGCGGGGTGGTCGCGGGCGACGATGGTGACAAAGCTGTCGCTGAAGATCGGCCGGGTGAGGATGCGCCCGTCGAGGTGGGTGGGCAGCACCCCGATCGCCGCGTCGATCACCCCGGCGTCGAGCAAGTCCACGGCATGGTCGCGGTCGTTGAAGGCGTGCACGTTCACCGTCACCCCCGGGGCCTGTTGGTCAAGGGCGCGCAGCAACCCCGGCAGTAGCACGAAGGCCGGGTAGTCAGACATCCCCAGGGTGAAGGCGAGGCGGCTGCTGGCGGCATCGAAGCCCGGCCGGGTCACCAGCACGGCTTCGATCTGCCGCAACGCCTGGGCAATCGGTTCGGCCAGTTCCCGCGCCCGCGGCGTGGGCAACAGCCCCTCGGCGCTGCGCAGAAACAGCGGGTCTCCCACCACCTTGCGCAGGCGCGCCAGCGCCGCGCTCATGGCCGGCTGGCTTACCCCCACCTGGGTGGCCGCGCGGGTCACGTTGCGTTCGGTCATCAGCGCGTTGAAGGCCGCCAGCAGGTTGAGGTCGATGCCGTTAAAATCCATAAATCAGATAATCATATATACCGTTCATTTGTTTTACGGATGGTAACGCCCACGGCAGACTCTTTCCACACCCCCCACCCAGAGCCTTGCCATGACCCCTGACACCCTCGACACTCGCCTGCAAACCGAACGCCAGGCGGTAGAAACCCTCTACCGCGCCTTCAGTGAAAAAGCCCCCGACCTGGTCGACAGCGTATTGGCCGCCCACTGGGACGACATTCCCCTGGCACCCGGGCAGGTCCCCGGCCCGGAGGGCATCAAGCCGATCATCCGCAGCCTCGGCGAAGCCTTCCCAGACGTGCGCATCGTCGTCCACGAGCTGCTGCAAGCCCCCGGCAAGATCGCCGTGCGCGCGGAAATCACCGGCACCCACTTGGGCGAACTGTTCGGCATCGCCCCCACCGGCAAGGCAGTGAGCCTGCGCCTACAGGAGTTTCACCACCTCGAAGAGGGGCGCATTACCCACACCTGGCATTTGGAAGACTGGTTTGGGTTGTTTTTGCAGTTGGGGCAGTTTCCGCCGCAGGGGTGAGGGGCTGTGTTTGGGGTGGCTGGGCCGGGCGAAGGGCCAGCCACCCCATACTATTAGGCCACTGCTTCGCTACGCGCTGAACCGCAAATAATATTTATAACTCAGTAGCCAAAAAGAATACCGACCCAACGCCTACGGCAACCATCAGGGACGTGATCATCAAACACCACCATCTCTTTAGCGTGGCCTCTAGGTTCGTGGGGAACTGGTCGGACACTTCCTTTTCCATCATTCCTTTTCGCGCGCTACGCTCTTTAGTAAAGAGCATGGCAACTATTTGTGTGGCTACAATGACCTTTGCTCGTACTCCCCCCTGTGCAAAAAGCATCAGGCTCTGTAAATGTACGCTTTTCTCCAATGCCTTCTCGACTTCCTTGAAACACCTATTGACCACGATCACATTGGCCAATGTGAAGATCATAGAAACCAGCATGAACGTGACCGTAGCCCACCCGAGGACCTCTCTCATTCATACACACTTTCATAAATAAGCTCCCCGGCATTTTCACCTAACACGTCTCCAGCTTTGCCTCCGCCCCAAGCGCCTAATGCACTCATGGCTACACCACAGACTGCTGTTCCTACGCCGGCCGTAGGTGCACCTACAACGACACAGATCACAGGCATGACAGCGGCAAACCCCGCGCCCAAAATCAGATTCCCACCCAGCTTACTCGTTTGCACTATCTTCGCCCGCCTGCAGTGCTCCTCTCGGCCTAACGCGCATGCCTTGCGAATATCCAATACCGTGTTGCCGGACGTAATGACCATCCCAAGATAACCACCATGCTTCATTATTTTTGCGGCGCGATTGACGCTATTCAGTTTCTCCGCATACCCTTTGATGTAGCCTTTCTTTTGAAAGCTTTTTGTGGAGATTTCCAGCACGTCCTTGATATACCTTTCTTTTCGCAGCTTGGTCATCAGCCGGCCGATACCCTGAAGCTGGCTATCAAGCTTTTTGAAAAGGCGTGCGCGCTTCTCATGAAACAGGTCTAAATTCCCATCTCCCCTCGGCTTGAGGTGCAAGTGATGTATCGCTTCAATTTCCTTCATAGTCTGCGCGATTTGCTTGAGGTACGCACTCCATGAATCAGCGATCAGGCCAGGATAAAGTGCAGCGTAGCCCAATATTTGGCTGAGTAGCGCATGGTTGCGAATCAGGAAATCATCCGTGGGCGCATCGTTCTCTGAAAGCGTTCGCCGTACATCCCGAAGAATCTTGATCTGCTCATCCAATTCATGGCGGCATCCCCCCTCTGGGTTCCCGACCAGCAACAGTTCCCCAGGATAAATCATCGCCATTGGCCAATTCAACAATTGAGGGTTCAACCTGTCGAACGCCAGTGATTGCTCGGGCGTTAGTGCCAGAGCCTCCTTTAACTGAGCAACGCTTTGCCAGCGATCGTTCATCACTACTTTAGGGTGGGGGCTGCTGCTGTTCCCATACGGGTAACATATCGGGCAGGTCCCTTCTTCCTGTTCATGCCAGGGGTAGCGAGCAGGTGCAATGCGCGGGGGCTGTTCAGCCATGAATTTATCTTCCTGGTCAATAGTGATTCATTTGAATAGGAAGGATTATCTCTAAGAGCAGCCTGGGCAGAACCTCAAAGATGTTTCAATATATTTTTATAATGATCCGAACAGGACTTTTTAAAATAGATGTAAACAGTTTTGGACCCTTAAGCGCTCAATGACGCCTGAGGGGTTTCTCCGCCTCTTAACGGCCCTTCGCCCGGCTGTGCCGGGCGAGGCGCCGTTCAGCCCCGGCGCAAGGTAATCCGCGTCAACTCCGACGGCACCCCCAGGCGTACGGCAAAGCCGGGCCAGAGGGCGGTGCCGTTGTTCACGTACAACTGCATGCCCTCCACCGGGTAAAAGCCCGACACAAACCCCTCGTTCGAACGCGCCACCACGTAGTCGAGCAGGCGGATCATGCCGCCGTGGGTGTGCCCCGACAGCTGCAACGCCACCCCCAGGCGCGCGGCCTTGCGGGCATTGCGCGGCTGGTGGTCGAGGAGGATCACCGGGGCGCCGGCCGGGGCACCGGCCAGGGCCTGTGGCAGGTCTGGCCCGGGTAGGCCGGCGCGCGGCGCGCTGAGGTCGTTGACCCCGGCCAGCACCCACTGCGCGCCGCCACGCTCGATCAGCGCATGGCTGTTGTTCAGCCGGCGCATGCCCAGCCCGACGAAGTACTGCATCCAGGCTTCGTTGTCGAAAAAGTACTCATGGTTGCCCGGGATCACGTACACCCCATCCGCCGCGCGCAGGGCCCGCAGCGGCTCGACATCGGCCCGGCGGGCGCTGATCGGGCCGTCGACCAGGTCGCCGCTGATCACGATCAGGTCCACCCCGAGCGCGTTGGCGCGCTCCACCACCGCCTGCGCCCAGTGTTGATCGAACAGCCGGCTGATGTGCAGGTCGGTCAGTTGCAGCAGGGTGTAGCCGTCGAACTGCGGCGGCAGGTTGGGGATCGCCACTTCGATGTCTTTCAGCGGCGGCACCCGGGTGGCCTGCTGTACGCCCAGCGCGGCGAGCAACAGCGCCGCGGTGCCCAGGCCGTAGCGCAGCGGCGGCGGGATCACCAGCCATTGCCGGCGGGCCAGCATCACCAGCAGGCTGCCGACGTCAACCAGCAGTTGCAGCACCGCCAGCAGCAGGATCGCGCCAAACGCCCAGTTGAAGAACAACAACAGCGGCCGGGCGAACTCCGGTGAGAACACGCTGCCGGACGACCAGCGCGCGTACAGGTGATACTGCGAGGCAAGCAGCAACAGCAGTGCCGCCAGCAGGCGGGCGGGCAGTGGCCAGGGCAGCGGCCAGATAAACCGCACGATCACATACAGGCACGGGGTGCTGAACATCAGGTGGAACATCGGGTCGCTCCTCTGGCCATCTCGGTGAAAGCGCAACGCTAGGCTGTGTACGAAATTGATTGAAACGCAGGTTAGGCAAGGCGAAAACCGGCGAGGAAGCGGAGTTGACTGGTTGTCAATGAGCATTCCGAGCCGGTTTTCAACGCCGCATAAGCAAGTTTCAAGCGGTTTCGTACATAGCCTAGCGAGGTTCAGAGCCTTGGCCGCGGCCTAGGGTTCAACGGGCCGTGTTCAGTGCGGCGCGCGCAACTACACTGCCAGCGAACAAACACAAGAGCCCAACGCCCATGCCCCTGTATCGCCTCGCCTTGCTGCCCCTGTTGATCACCGGCGCCAACGCCAGCGCCGCGGCCTTGCCCAGCACCCAGGGTGACTGGGTGATCCCCAGCTTCACCTTTCACAGCGGCGAAACACTGGCCAACCTGAACATGCACTACGTGACCGTCGGCGACCCGAAAAACCCGGCGGTGCTCTACCTGCATGGCACCAACCGCCCCGGCAGCGACGTGCTGAAGCCCGAATTCGCCGGCGTGCTGTTCGGCCCCGGCCAGCCGCTGGACGCCAGCCGCTACTACATCATCGCCCCCGACGGCATCGGTGTGGGGCAGTCGAGCAAGCCCTCCGATGGCTTGCGCGCGCAGTACCCCGCCTACAACTACAGCGACCTGGTCAACGCGCAGTACCGCCTGCTGACCGAAGGCCTCAAGGTCAAGCATCTGCGCCTGGTGATCGGCAACTCCATGGGCGGCATGCAAACCTGGCTGTGGGGCACCGAGTACCCGGCGATGATGGACGGCCTGGTGCCAATGGCCTCCCAGCCCAGCGAAATGGCGTCGCGCAACTGGGTGATGCGGCGCCTGCTGATCGAAGCGATCAAGCAAGACCCGGCCTGGAACAACGGCAACTACACCACCCAGCCGCCGTCGCTGCGCCTGGCCAATGCGCTGTTCAGCGCCGGCACCAGCGGCGGCGACCTCGGCTGGTACGCCCAGGCGCCCACCCATGCGCTGGCCGAGCAACAGGCCCAGGCGCGCCTGGCGCAACCGCTCGCGGATGACGCCAATGATTTCATCTACCAGTGGCAAGCCTCCGCCGACTACAACCCGGCGCCGCGCCTGGGCAACATCCAGGCACCGCTGCTGGCGATCAACAGCGCCGACGACGAACGCAACCCCCCGCAAACCGGCACCCTCGAAGCCGCGCTCAAGGCCCTGCCCAACGCCCGGCTGCTGTTGATTCCGGAAAGTGAAGCCACCCGCGGGCACGGCACCACCGGCTATGCGAAGTTCTATGCCGAGCCGTTGCGGGCGTTTGTCGAGGGGTTGCCGGCGCGGCGGTAGGGTTGCGGGGCCCGTCGCCCGGCTGTGCCGGGCGAGGGGCCAGCAAGCCCTGCGCCTCACAGCCAGGGTTCACCCCCCTGGCTGTTCTCCTGCGGCTACCCAGCTCGGTAATAGTCTGGCATTTCAGCAACAGCGCTATAAGTGACAACGCCCTCCAAGGCACCAAGCGCGGCCTCGCCTGCATCCACATCCGCCAGCAACTGGCTGATCGGGGCGCAGATCATGCGCCGTACATCGTCCGGGCTGTTGATTTCGGCCAGGCGCAGGGCGAAGGTCCAGCGGTCAGCCTTGCCGTTTGCGGCCTTCCAGCGAAACAGCCGGGCGTCGCCCGCTTTCAGGCGCGCCAGGGTTTGCGGGCACAGGCTATACATCGGGAAGCCCATGTATTCGCCACGCTTTACCTCGGTCGGTTCATCCCACAGGTTTACATAGAGGATGGGCTCGTCACTCCAGCCTCCGGCGGGGTTGTTGCCCATAAAGCTGATTTGAACAGCCAGGTGGGCAGTTGGCTCGGGTTCACCTGCCAGGGCCAAAGGCAGACACCAGGCCACCTCAGAGTACACCCAGCCCTGGTCGCGATAGCTGCTGGCCCAAGTGCCGGGCTGGTACAGCGCGCCAAACGGCGGGTGTTGCAACAGGTTGCTGAGCTCGCCCTTGATCAACGTGGCCAAGGCCTCGCATTCCTCGCCAGCCTTGGCGACAAAAGCGAAGGCCTGGGTGACGGCTTTACCGATCTCAGTCATTTTGCATCATGCTCCATCAGGGTATCGGGATCAGGCAGCCTGAAGAACAGCGCCGCCTCGGGGGTGGGCAGTACTGGCGCGGCGAGCTTATCGAAGCCACTAAACTCCTTCACTGCGAGCAGCTCGAAGCACTCGCGCACCTGCTCGCTCCAGCGATGCAATTCAAGCCCAGCACCCTCCTTGATTGTCGACAGAGCCGTCAGCACATCGAACCATGAGCGCAGGATCAGCTTGCCGTGCCAGTCGTCCTGGCGGTTCTGTGCATTGAGGCCCTCGCTGGTATCCAGCCCAATAAACAGATGCAGGGCATTGGCCCGCTCTTGTTCATCGAGGTAGATAGTCCACTGGTCGTGCAGTTGGTTCTGGCTGCTCAGAGGGGCCCGCCATTTGAACTCCACCAGGAGGGTGCGGGTGACCGCGCCCCACGCCAGATCGACACGCAGGTCCGGTTCGACGTTGTGGTTGCGTGGCCAGAACTGCACCGTGGCCCGGCTCGGTGCCCCGGCGGGGAAGGCGACCTGAGGATTGCGCAGGCGCACCAGCGCTTCCCAGAACGCCGCGATCGCGCCAGGCGAGAGGAAGGCCAGTGGGCCCATGATCAGTGAGATGATTTCGTCTTCTTCGGCCACGCGCTTTTCGTCAGGGTCATCCCGGTGGCCGAGGTAGCGCAGATAAAGCCGAGACTTTTTCTGGTTGAAGGCATGCAGCACGGGGCGTCCTTGTAGGTTGCGAATGCAGGGCTTGGCTGTGCTTCAGCGCGTTGGGCCGGCGCCGAAGGTGGCGCTGAGCAGTTTGGGTAACCACTCACCCGCACGCCCGACGAGCGTTGGGCTATCCGCGTTATCGGCCGGCTCCGTGTTCACCTGAATCACTCGCGCGCCGTGTTTCAGAGCCACTTCAGGCAGTTGTGCCGCCGGGTACACCACCCCGGAGGTACCGACCACCATGATCAGGTCGCATTGCTGGGCGGCGTTGAGCGCCGTGCGTAATTCCCGCTTGGGCAACTGTTCGCCAAACCAGACCACGCCGGGGCGAACCCTGCCGCCGCAGTGGCTGCAGCGCGGCGGCTCAAGGCAGGCTGGAGTGGCTTCCGGCAACGGCGGCTCACCCAAGGCATGGGGCCGCGCGCAGGCGAAGCAGCGCGCACCTTGCAGCGTTCCGTGAAGATGGACCACTGCTTCACTGCCCGCGCACTCATGCAGGGCATCGACGTTCTGGGTCACCACCAGCAGTTTGCGCACGTGCTGTTGCAGCGCCGCGATGGCCACATGTGCGGCATTGGGGCGCGCCTGGGCAGCGCAAGCCCTGCGCCACTCATACCACCCCCACACCCGGGCTGGGTCTCGGCGAAAGGCGGCAGGCGTTGCCAACCGCGCCGGATCAAAGGCGTTCCACCTACCCCCTGCTTGATCGCGGAAGGTCGCGATGCCGCTTTCAGCCGACACCCCAGCGCCGGTGAACACCACAACGTTGTGGGCATTGCCTAGGCTGCTTACGGCCTGGGCGAAGGCCTGTTCATTCGTCATCGTACAGCTCGCTATCGGGCAAATGGCTGCTGCATTTTCCACGAGGCCAAGACGTAATGCGTCGCGACGGATTTTGACGCGCCTGGCGGGGATGATGGTGGCTTTTGAGGCCAAGCGCCCAACAGGCCGCGGAGGTATTCGAGCGCATGAGTGACAACTGGAACGAGGGTATCGCTGGGCTGAATGGCCAACGAATATGCGCAGCTTTCCATGATTTGCATGATCACCACGGCCTCAGTTGGCACCCAGTGCTCAGCCTTGAAACGCTGTGGGTCGATGTTCGCGTGGCTTATGAGGTGCTCGCATGCCTAGGCCAGTAGCTCAACCGCCCGCCGTTTACCTTGCGGTCGCCGTAACGGATTTCGCCCAGGGCGTTCGATCCGTCGAGATGGGTTTGGCGGATGCATTCGAACCGCTCTCGCTTGCGCGCTGCGCCATCCACGTGGTGATCGATGCGCCGGCGGCGTACGAAGCCGAGGGCCAGTACGTATTCTTCGTTGAGCCGTTCGATAAGGGCAGGGTGCTGGCGGCCAACCAATTTAAGCTGATGTATGAAGGTGAGCCGGGTGATCGGTGCGGCTTCCTGCAGTGGGCGGCGCGGTGTGCGACGTTTTTCCAGCGGATGCTGTTTCATATCGGCATGGTCTGTGTCGACTATGCCGATTTCCGTACAGCCCTCGATGCGTGCCGCACGAAAACCCTGAGGTTTGAATACCTGGCCTACGACCGCTACGACGTGGTGCCCTACCTGAAGCATCAGGGGCCGCCTTACCGGGTGATCTACGGCTGCCTGTGCGGGGAGGTGGATACTTCACTGCAGCAGTGGCTGGCATTCTCCGCGGCGGTGCACGCGCACAACCCCGCGCTGGTGATGGATAAGCTCGCCTTGACGGTCGGCAGCTACGCCCCACCCGTCATGATGTTGCTGGGCGAAGCGGTGGTCGATTGAGTAGGGCCCCTCGCCCGGCTGTGCCGGCCTCCCACCAGATTTGTGTAAGTAATTGATTTACGGGGCAACATAGAACCCGTGGGAGGCCGGCTGTGCCGGGCGAAGGGCCCTCAACCCCCGCCACACCTCAACGCACCAACACCACCTTGCCCATCATGCTGCCCGCCTCAACCAGGGCATGGGCCTTGAGCAACGCCGCCGCATCGATGCCGTCGATACGCTGGGTGAGGGTGTGCGCCAGGTCGCCGCGGTCGACCAGTTGTGCCACCCGCCGCAGCAGCGCGTGCTGGCGGGCGAGGGTGGGGGTGTTGAAGATCGCGCGGGTGAACATCAGCTCCCAGTGCAGCGAAATCGATTTGGCCTTGAACGGCGCGATGTCCAGGCTTTGCGGGTCGTCGATCAGGGCGAAGCGGCCTTCGGCGCGCAGCACCGCCGCCACCTGCGGCACATAGGTGGCGCTGTGGGTGAGGCCGATCACGTCATCCACTTCGGTAATGCCCAGCGCGGCCAGTTGTGGCACCCAGGGCTGGTGGTGGTCGATCACATGGTGGGCGCCGTGGGCCAGTACCCAGTCGCGGGTTTGCGGGCGCGAGGCGGTGCCGATCACCGTCAGGCCGGTCAGGCGCCGGGCCAATTGGGTGAGGATCGAGCCCACCCCACCGGCGGCGCCGACCACCAGCAGCACGCGGGCCTCGGTAGGGTCTGCTTCGTGGGCGCGCAGGCGGTCGAACAGCAACTCCCAGGCCGTGATGGCGGTCAACGGCATGGCCGCCGCTTCGGCAAAATCCAGGCGCTCGGGCATCGGGCCGACGATGCGCTCGTCTACCGCCTGCAGTTCGGCATTGCTGCCTGGGCGGGTGATGTCGCCGGCGTACCACACGCGGTCGCCGGGCTTGAACAGCGAGACCCGCGCGCCCACTTCGCGCACCACCCCGGCGGCATCCCAGCCGAGCACCCGCGGGGCGCCCTCGGGCACGTCGCCCTTGGCGCGGACCTTGGTGTCGACTGGGTTCACCGACACCGCTTTAACCTCCACCAGCAGGTCATGCTCGCCGAGGCTGGGGGTGGGCAGTTCGACGTCTTGCAGGGCCTCGGGGTGGCCGACGGGGTGGTTGTGGTAAAAACCAACGGCTTTCATGGGGGCAATCCTTGTGGGCAGGGTAGGGTTTGAACGTTGGCCATTGTGGCTTTCTTGTGGTTCAGGAAAAATAAGCGCTCGGCCATAACACTTTCCGGAAAAACCAGAAAATGATCCGCCTCGATGACGTGGAAATCTTCGTGCGCGCGGCGCAGGCGGTGAGCTTCTCCGAGGCCGCGCGGCAGTTGAACATCTCTCCGGGCTTGGCCAGTGCCGCCGTGCAGCGGCTGGAAAAAACCCTCAATGCCCGCTTGTTCATCCGTTCCACCCGCAGCCTGCAACTGGCCGAAGACGGCGAACGCTATCTGCCCCACGCCCTGGCGCTGCTCGAGGCGCAGCGCCAGGGCCAGGCGGCGCTGGCCGACGCCCAGTGCGAGCTGGCCGGGCCGCTGCGCTTGTCGCTGCCGTCGGACCTGGGCCGTAACCTGCTGCTGCCCTGGCTGGATGCCTTTCAGCACCTGCACCCGCGGATCACCGTGCACCTGCGCCTCAGCGACCGCGCCGCCGACCTGCTGCGCCAGCCGCTGGACGCGGTGGTGCGCTACGGCCCGTTGGCCGATTCGTCGCTGCTGGCGCTGCCGCTGATCGAGCACAACCGCCGCGCCCTGTGCGCGGCGCCCGCGTACCTGGCGCGCCACGGCCGCCCGCAGCGGCCCGAGGACCTGCGCCAGCACAACTGCCTGCGGTTTGTCTGGAGCGAACAACTGCACGAGCGCTGGCGCTTCACCTTGCCTGACGGCGAGCGCACCGTGGCCGTGACTGGCAACCGCATCAGCGACGATGCCGACGTGGTGCGCCGCTGGGCCCTGGCCGGGGAGGGGCTGATCTACAAATCGCGCCTCGACCTGATTCCCGACCTGCTCGCCGGGCGCCTGCTCGAGGTGTTCCCCAGCCCGTGGTGCGAGCCGTTGCCTCTGCACTTGATGTGCGCGCACCGGTCGCGGCTGACGCCGGTGATCACGCAGTTGAGGGGCTTTTTGCAGGGGCGCTGCGAGGAACTGGTGGCCGGTTACAACGCCCTTCGCCCGGGCCGTGGGCCGGAAAACCGGTTACCCTGACACCCCACCACCTCCAGGAGGCCGCCACCGTGAACCTGCCCGAACTCACCCTCTGCGTCGACGCCTGGATCATCCAGGACGGCAACTACGGTGAATTCCACCGGGGCGACAGCCTCACCTGCGCCATCGAGTTCTATGGCGAGCTGCGCGCCTCGGCCCAGCGCCGCGCCGCGATCACGCACCTCAAGGAGAACCTCTACCGGGTGTGCGCGCAGGTGGTGTTCAGCGCCCCACACGCCTGGGCCATCGACTTCGGCTTGGGCGCTTTCCAGGAATGCCCGCCGCCCGCTGGCGCGGCCAATGGCGCCTGGTTCGAAGGGGAGCTGGAGCTCGCCATCGACCCGTTCTTCTATAGGGAATACCTGTACAAAGCGCCGGGCATGCCCGACCTGTTCAACACCTGGCAGATCGGCGCCGTGGCGCGCAACGACACACCGTGGGTCAAGGCGCCGAATGGCAATGTCTATGTGCGCGACGTTGCCCGCAGCCAATGGACGCCGGTGGAGCACACCGACGCCTGGCATGACGACGACGGGCGCAGTGCTTACCTGTTGCAGCTGCGCCGGGCGTGAGCCAGCGATACTATCGGCTGAAGCCGAGCCCCGGGTGGCGCCGCCGTGCTAGCGCTTTACCGCGGCCTACGCTTTGGGCAACCCCGGCACTATGATGATCAGCACGCGGTACCGCTTCCAAGCGCACTGACATAAAGGGAACCCCGCCATGCTCGACTTACCCCACACCACGCTCATCGACGGCAATGCCGTGCGCTGGGGTACCCTGGGCAGCGGCCCGGCCCTGGTGGCGATCCACGGCACGCCGTTTTCATCTCAGGTGTGGCGCCGGGTAGTGCCCCACTTGGCGGCCCGGCGCACGGTGTACTACTTCGACCTGGTCGGTTATGGGCAGTCGGAACAGCGCGCCGGCCAAGACGTTTCACTGGCGGTGCAGAACCGGGTGTTGCACGCGTTGTTTCAGGCATGGGGGCTCGAGCGCCCAGACGTGCTCGCCCATGACTTCGGCGGTGCCACTGCGTTGCGTGGCTATTACCTGAACGGGCTGCGCTATGCCTCCTTGACGATTTTCGACGCGGTGGCCCTGGCCCCCTGGGGCTCGCCGTTCGTCCAGCATGTGCGCCAGCACGAAGCCGCCTTCGCCGGCATGCCGGCCTACATGCACCGCGCGTTGCTACGCGCCTACCTGCAAAGCGCGGCGCACCAGCCGCTGGCTGAACAGGCGCTGGACATCTACAGCGCCCCTTGGCTGGGGCCGGTGGGCCAGCCAGCGTTCTACCGGCAGATCGCGCAGATGGACCAGGCTTACACCGACGAGGTGCAGGGCCTCTATGGCCGCCTGGACTGCCCGGTCAGCGTGCTCTGGGGGCGGCAGGACCAGTGGCTTCCCTACGCCCAGGGTGAAGCCCTGGCGGCGTTGATCTCCGCCAAGCCCTGCATGCCCGTTGAAAACGCCGGCCACTTGCTTCAGGAGGATTGCCCCGAGGCGATTGTGGCTAGCGTGTTGAACACGTTGGTGTAACGGTGGCGGGCAAAGCCCGCCCAAGGCTACCCGCGCTTGGGCAGCTTCCACTGCGGCCGAATGAAATGGCAGGTGTAGCCGTTGGGGATCCGCTCGAGGTAATCCTGGTGCTCCGGCTCCGCCTCCCAGAACGGCCCGGCCGGTTCGATCTCGGTGACCACGCGGCCGGGCCAGAGGCCAGAGGCGTCGACGTCTGCCGCGGTGTCTTCGGCGGTGTCGCGCTGCTGCTCGCTCAGGTAGTAAATCGCCGAGCGGTAGCTGGGGCCGCGGTCGTTGCCTTGGCGGTTTGGTGTGGTCGGGTCGTGGATCTGGAAAAAGAACTCGAGGAGCTGCCGGTAGCTGATCAGCGCCGGGTCGAAGACGATTTCGATCGCTTCGGCGTGGTTGCCGTGGTTGCGGTAGGTGGCATTGGCCACCTCGCCGCCGCTGTAGCCGACCCGAGTGCGCAGCACTCCGGGGTAGCGCCGCAGCAGGTCTTGCATGCCCCAGAAGCAGCCGCCGGCGAGCAGCGCGGTTTCAGTGTGGCTGGCCATGGTGTGAGGTGTCCTGTGGGGTGGTGGAGGTAGCTGGGTTATTTGGGCGCGTGGGCCGATTGCAAGGGGGGGCTTGATCCCCGCGCGGCACAACCGCCGGCTGAACACCACCCGCGGCCAACCTCAGCCCGCCACTGCCAGGTTGTCCCATACCCTCATCAGTTGAGTCACCGCGGCGTAGTGCCTGCTCGATGGCTTGGCGCGGCGGCAGGGTGGGGTCGAACAGGCTCTCGGTGACCCGCCCGTGGGTGTTCAGGTAGTGCGCCATCACCTCGCCGAACAACGCCTGCTTGGAGCCAAACGCGGCGTAAAAGCTCGGCGCGCTGATGCCGCCGCCGATCTGCGCCCTGAGCTGGCTGAACAACCCGTGGGCCGGCTGTGCCGTAACGCTGTTCACTTAAGCCACTTCACGGCCTCGCGGAGGGCATGAACGGGTGAGCTCTGCTGATTTTGTGCATGAGTTTCAGGGCCTACCGCCCGGCACAGCCGGAGTGCCGGACCACGGCCTCCCATCAGATGTGTGTAAGTCATTGATTTACAGAGCACTACACAACCCGTGGGAGGCCGGCTGTGCCGGGCGATGGGCCCTGAAGCTCATGCACACAATTAGCAGAGTTCACAGATTGATCCCCTCCCTGAATCCCTGAAATGGCTTAGCTGAACAGCATTACGGCTGTGCCGTGCGAGCGGCCCGCCAAGCCACCCCCAAAATCCGCCAATACCACTATCGCGACCTTTTGCCCTAACGCCATCAATCCGTCTCACGCCGCGCCCAGCATAAGCCTCGTCCCCACACGAGGCCCGCCCCATGCCCAGCGCCGACCTGCACCTGCGCGCCATCCACAAACAGTACGCCCGCCACACCGCCCTCGACGGCGTGTCGCTGGCGGTCAACGCCGGTGAGCTGGTGTGCCTGCTCGGCCCCTCCGGCTGCGGCAAAACCACCTTGCTGCGCTGCATCGCCGGCCTCGAGCAACAGGACCGCGGCGCCATCTTCCTGGGCGGGCGCGATGTGTCCGCGCTGCCGCCGCAGGCCCGTGACTACGGCATTCTGTTCCAGAGCTACGCGCTGTTCCCCAACCTCACGGTGGCGCAGAACATTGCCTATGGCCTGAACCGCCAGCCGCGGGCGGCGCAGCGTGAGCGGGTAGGGCAGATGCTCGAGCTGGTCAACCTCAGTGGCAGCGAGCACAAGTACCCCGGGCAGCTCTCTGGTGGCCAGCAGCAGCGCGTGGCCTTGGCCCGGGCGCTGGCGCCGAGCCCGTCGCTGCTGTTGCTCGACGAGCCGATGTCGGCCCTCGATGCCCAGGTCCGCGAGCACCTCTGCGGCGAGCTGCGCGCGTTGCAGCAGGCACTGGGCATCACCACCCTGATGGTCACCCACAACCAGGACGAGGCCATGCTGATGGCCGACCGCATCGCCCTGATGAACGCCGGCCGCGTCGAGCAGTACGGCACCGCCCGCGAGTTGTACGGCGCGCCGGCCACGCCGTTCGTGGCCGGGTTCATCGGCCAGGGCAATTGGCTGGCCTACGAACGCCACGGTGAACACGCCCGGGTCGGCGCCCTCGACCTGCGCCTGGCCAGCGCCGCCCCGGCCGCCCGCGGCCGGCTGTTCTGCCGGCCGGAGGCGCTGCAGGTCAACCCGCCGGTGCATGAAGACAACCTGTTCCCCGCCCAACTGCGCCAGGTGACCTACCTGGGCAACCGCTGCCGCCTGAGCCTGGAGCTGCACGCGCTGCCCGGCCAGGCGCTGCTGGCGGAAGTCGCTGCCCACCAAGTGCCGCGCGATGGCACTGGGCAACTCTGGGTGGCGCTGCCACCGCGCAGCCTGCAGGTGTTCCCATGATCGAACAACTGAGCACACTCAAGCCCGTGGCCGCCCCCCGGCAGCGCCCGGCAGACCTCGCCGACCGCTTGTTCGTGGGCGGCGGCAAGCTGCTGTTGCTGGGCTTTTTATCACTGGCGGTGGTGCTGCCGCTGCTGGCCATCCTCTGGCGCGGCCTGGCCGGCAGCCCGGAGCAGGGCGGTGGCCTGGTGGCGGCCGCGCAGTTGCTGGGCAGCGAAAACTTCCGCTGGCTGCTGGGCAACAGCCTGAAAACCGCAGCGGCGGTGGTGGCCATTGTGCTGCCGCTGGCGTTTGGTTTTGCCTACGCGCTGCAGCGCAGCTGCATCACCGGCAAGCCGCTGTGGCGGGGCATCTCGTTGCTGCCGCTGCTGGCGCCGTCGATGCTGCCGGGCATCGCCTTGGTCTACCTGTTCGGCAACCAGGGCGTGCTGCGTGACTGGCTGCCGGGCAATGTCTACGGCTTCTGGGGCATTGTGCTGGGCCAGGCGCTGTACACCTTTCCGCACGCGCTGATGGTGTTGATGAGTGCCTTGGCGCTGGCCGATGCGCGCCTGTTCGACGCCGCCGCGAGCATGGGGGCCTCGCCCTGGCGGGCGTTCGCCAGCATCACCTGGCCGGCCAGCCGCCACGCGCTGTTCGCCGCCGGCTGCCTGGTGTTCACCCTCTGCGTGACCGACTTCGGCGTGCCGGTGGTGGTGGGTGGGGATTACCAGGTGCTGGCGCTGGAGGCCTACAAGGCGGTGGTCGG
Source organism: Pseudomonas sp. NPDC007930 (assembly GCF_042958985.1). Lineage (NCBI taxonomy): Bacteria > Pseudomonadati > Pseudomonadota > Gammaproteobacteria > Pseudomonadales > Pseudomonadaceae > Pseudomonas > Pseudomonas sp. NPDC007930. The sequence goes on along the minus strand of NZ_JBIBKC010000011.1, from coordinate 51,133 downwards.
CCAGCAGCAGTTTGGCCGTGGCGCGCTGATCGGCCTGGTGCTGTTGCTGCCGGCGCTGTTCAGCTTTGCCGTCGACCTGTGGCTGCGCCGCCGCCAGGGCGCCGGGCTCAGTGGCCGCGCCCAGGTGTACCAGCCGCGGCCGCGGCGTGGGCGGGACTGTGCCTTGCTGCTGCTGGTGGTGCTGGTGTGCACGGCGCTGCTGGCGGTGTTCGGCATGGCGGTGTACGCCTCGCTGGTGAAGTTCTGGCCGTACAACCTGTCGCTGGGGTTGAACAACTACGCGTTATTCACCCCCTGGCCGCCTGCAGGCGGCCATCCTCGACTGGGCGGGCACCGTGGTCGATTTCGGCTCGTTCGCGCCCACCCGCATCTTCGTTGAAGCCTTCGCCGAGTTCGGCGTGGCCATCAGCCTGGAAGAAGCCCGCGGCCCGATGGGCATGGGCAAGTGGGACCACATTCGCACCCTATGTAACCAGCCGGCGGTGGCGGCGCGCTTCGCCCAGCGCTTCGACCGCGTGCCCAGCGATGCCGACGTCACTGCGATCTACGAGCGCTTCATGCCGCTGCAGATCGCCAAGGTCGCTGAGCACTCGGCGTTGATCCCCGGCGCGCTGGAGGCGATCGCCGCGTTGCGCGCCGAGGGCTTGAAGATCGGCACCTGCTCCGGTTACCCACGGGCGGTGATGAGCAAGGTACAAGCGCTGGCCGCCGCCGCCGGCTACCACCCTGACCACGTGGTCGCCACCGATGAAGTGCCGCGCGGCCGCCCCGGCCCGGCCCAGGCCCTGGCCAACGTGATCGCCCTGGGGCTGGACGACGTGGCCGCCTGTGTGAAGGTCGACGACACCTTGCCGGGCATCCTCGAGGGCCGCCGCGCCGGCATGTGGACCGTGGCCCTGCGTTGCTCGGGCAATTTCCTCGGCCTGGACTGGGCGCAGTACCAGGCGCTGCCGGCCGCGCGCCTGGCCGAGGAGCGCGAGCGCATCAGCGCGCTGTTCGCCCCCAGCCGCCCGCATTACCTGATCGACACCCTGGCCGAGCTGCCGGCGGTGGTCAACGCGATCAACGCGCGCCTGGCCCGGGGCGAATGCCCCCAGGCGCAGTAACCCCCCTCAACCCACCAGGAAGCGCACCATGTTCAAACACACCGCCTTGACCGTTGCCCTGTTGCTGGCCGGCGCCGCCCAGGCCCAGGCCGCCACTGAACTGACTGTGTACACCGCGCTGGAAACCGAACAGCTCAAGCCTTACCAGCAAGCCTTCGAACAACAGAACCCCGACATCAAGATCAAGTGGGTGCGCGACTCCACGGGTATCGTCACCGCCAAGCTGCTGGCCGAGAAAGACCGCCCCCAGGCCGACGCGGTGTGGGGCCTGGCGGCCTCCAGCCTGGCCATCCTCAAGCAGCAAGGCATGCTCGACCCGTACGCCCCGGCCGACCTCGCGCAGATCGGCGCCAGCTACCGCGACAGCGCCAACCCGCCGGCCTGGGTCGGCATGGACGTGTGGGCGGCGAGCGTTTGCTTCAACACCGTGGAGGCCGAGAAGCAGGGCCTGCCGATGCCCACCCGTTGGCAAGACCTGACCAAGCCGGTGTACCAGGGCAAGATCGTGATGCCCAACCCGGCCTCCAGCGGCACCGGTTACCTGGATGTGAGCGCCTGGCTGCAGACCTTCGGCCAGGCCCAGGGCTGGGCGTACATGGACCAACTGCACCAGAACATCGGCCAGTACACCCACTCCGGCTCCAAACCGTGCAAGTTGGCCGCCTCGGGTGAGTTCCCGATCGGTATCTCGTTCGAATACCCGGCCGTGCAGCTCAAGCGCAAGGGCGCGCCGCTGGCCATCGTGCTGCCGCAAGAGGGCCTGGGCTGGGAGATCGAAGCCACGGCGATCATCAAGGGCACCGAGCACCTGGCCGCGGCGAAAAAACTCGCCGACTTCTCCGCCAGCCGCCAGGCCATGGACCTCTACAAAGCCAACTTCGCCGTGCTCGCCCGGCCCGGCATCGCCGAGCGCTTCGACGAGCTGCCGGCAGACTACGAGCAACGCCTGGTGAAGAACGATTTCGACTGGGCCTCGAGCCAGCGTGACGCCGTATTGGCCGAGTGGCGCAAGCGCTACGACGGCAAGACCGAACCCAAGGCCCAGTGAGCCCGTACCCGTTTCAAGGTGATTTGCCATGACTGAACAACATTCTGACCTGCTGGTGGTAGGCGCCGGCATCCTTGGCCTGGCCCATGCCTGGGCCGGTATCAAGCGCGGCCTTAGCGTGTGCGTGTTCGAGCGCAGCCACACGCCATTGGGCGCCTCGGTGCGCAACTTTGGCCAGGCCTTGGTGACCGGCCAGGCGCCCGGGCCGATGCTCGAGCTGGCGCGCCAGGCCCGTGGGCTGTGGGCCGAGCTGGGCCAGGCGGCAGGGTTGTCGCTGCGCCAGCAAGGCTCGCTGCTGTTTGCCCGCAGCGAAGCCGAAGAACACGTGCTCGAGGCCTTCCAGCGCGGCCGCGCGCGGGAACTGGGTTACCGCACCGAGCTGCTGCGCGGCGCGGCCCTGGCGGAGCTGTACGGCGGCCGCTTTGGCCACCACCGCGCGGCCTTGCACGGGCTGGACGACCAACAGCTGTATTCGCGCGAGGCGCTGCCGCAGATCGTTGAGTACCTGCGTGGGCTGGGCGTGCAGTTCCACTTCAGCACTCTGGTGCGCGATGTCGAGCCGGGCCGCGCGCTGACCACCGCCGGGCGTTTTCGCGCCGGGCAGATCGTGGTGTGTTCCGGCCACGATTACCAGACCCTGCTGGCCGAGCAGATGGCCGCGCTCAAGCCTCAGGTGACCCGCCTGCAAATGCTCCGGGTGCGCCTGGAGCAGCCGCTGGCGCTGCAGCACGCGGTGCTCACCGGGCTCAGTTGCGTGCACTACGGCGCCTTCAGCGACCTGCCCGAGGCCGACGCGGTGCGCGCGGAAATCCGCCGCGACTGCCCGGCGCTGGAAACCCATGGCATCCACCTGCTGGCCAGCCCCACGCCGAACGGCGAGCTGATCATCGGCGACTCCCACGACTACGGCAGCGATGCCGCGCCGTTCAACGACGAAGGCGTCGACCGCTTGATGCTCGAACTGGCCGAGCACACTTTCGCCGGCCGGGTGCGGGTGCTCGAACGCTGGCAAGGCGTGTACGGCGCCCGCGGCCCAGGGCCGTTCAGCGTGCTGCCGGTGGCCGAGGGGGTGACCGCGGTGCTGATGCACACTGGCCTGGGCATGAGCGTCGGCTTGGCGTTGGGCGAGCGCACGGTGGCGGGTTTTTAGGGCCCATCGCAACCGCTCAACGGGTGGGGGGGTAGCCGGGCTGCCCGGCCTATCGCCCGGCACAGCCGGCCTCCCACGGGGTCTGTGTTGCCTTGTAAATCAAGCACTAGCACACATCTGGTGGGAGGCCGGCTGTGCCGGGCGATAGGCCCTGAAGCTCATGCACAAATTCTGCAGAGCTCACAGATTGATCCCCTCCATGAAGCCCTGAAATCGCTTAAGTGAACAACATCCCGGCTGTGCCGGGCGAGGGCCCCTGCTTGCAGGCACGCCCGCGTGTTAGGTAGCGTTCACCGAACCCCGGCCACATGATATTCACCCTGCCCATGACCCACCCACGCCTGATCTGCCGCCCACCCCTGGCCAGCGATGCCCCGCGCCTGTTCAACATTTACAGCGACCCACGCACCCAGCAGTTCAACCCGGCCGGCCCGATGGCCAGCCGGAGGGAGGCCGACGCGCTGCTGGCCAGTTGGCTGGAACACTGGCAACGGCTCGGCTACGGCTGGTGGGCGGTGGCGCTGGCGGCGGCGCCCGATGAGCTGATCGGGTTCGGCGGCGTGGCCTACCACGACTACCTGGATGAAGCGCGGCTGAACCTCGGCTACCGCTTCGCCCCTGAAGCCTGGGGGCAGGGCTATGCCACCGAACTCGGCCAATTGGCGCTGCGCAGCGCCTTCGCCACGCCGGGCATCGAACGGGTTTGGGCACTGGTCCGGCCCGGGCACGCGGCGTCTATCCGCGTGCTGGAGAAACTCGGCCTGCGGCGCTGCGGCAGCCTCGACGATGTGCCCGGCCAACCGCAAAGCCTGGTCTATGCCATCGACAAAGGCGAGAGGCCCTGAAACCCGGCACAAGCTACCCAAGCCCCGCCCAAAACGCCTCGGCAAACGGCGTGAGGGGCGCCACCGGGCGGGTCAAATGCACCTGCAGCGGTATATCCCAGCCCTCATCCAGCGCGCGCACCAGCCGCTGGTCGGCGCATTCCTGTTCGGTCAGGCTTTGCGGTAGCCAGGCCACGCCTTTGTTTTCCAGCGCGATGGAGGTCAGCACGGCGGCCAGGTGGCTGCTGAAGCTGGGCTGCAGCGCGTTGAACTGCGGGTTGCCCTTCAGGTGGTGGGCGACGATCCGGCCCAGGCCGGACGCCTTGGTGTAGGCCAGGTAGGGCAGGGTGCTGAGCTCGCCGGTAAACGCCAGCCCGGCGCCCATCAGCGGGATCAGCGTGTCGCTGCCCACGGCTTTGCTGATGTAGTGCCCGGCGGGCAGTAGCGGCGGCACCTGCGGGTGGCGGTGGCACAGCAGGAACTGCACCTTGCCGTGGCTGAGCATGCGCTCGCATTCGGCCATGCTGTCGGACTGCAACTGCACCGCCTGGATCGGCGCGCCCTTGCCCGCCTCGCGGATCCACCGCGGGAAGAACGTGAACGACAACGAGTGGGTAGCGGCGAAGCGCAGGCTCTTGGCCGCTGCGCCGGCCACCTCGCGGGCCTCGTCGCGGATGCGGTAAAGCCGCGTGGCGGCGTCCTGGATGCTCAGCAATACGTGGGCCCCGGCCGGGGTCAGGGTAGCGCCCTGGGCGGTGCGCACGAACAACGCCACGCCCATCCACTGCTCCAGCGCGCGGATTCGCCGGCTGAATGCCGGCTGCGTCACATGCCGGGCTTGCGCCGCGCGGATGAACCCGCCGTGTTCGGCCAGCGCCACGAAGTCTTCGAGCCACACCAGTTCCATTCGCGTTCTCCTCAACGGCCCCCAGAGTATCGGGCCTGGCGGGCCATCTGTAATGCCGTTTCGGCATTGCCCGCGCCGATAACAGCATTATGCGCCAGTGCCGCCGCGGCCTACCGTGAAGCCCTCACAACAAGAGGAAGCTGCCATGCGCATCGTCGACATCCGCGAGAAAACCGTCTCCATCGCCTCGCCCATCGCCAACGCCTACATCGACTTTTCCAAGATGACCTGCTCGGTGGTCGCGGTGGTCACCGACGTGATCCGCGACGGCAAACCCGTGGTGGGGTATGGCTTCAACTCCAACGGCCGCTATGGCCAAGGCGCGCTGATGCGAGACCGGTTTCTGGCGCGGGTCAGCGAAGCCAAGCCCGAGTCGCTGATCGACCACGCCCACGACAACCTCGACCCGTTCGCCATCTGGAAAACCCTGATGACCAACGAGAAGCCTGGCGGCCACGGTGAACGCTCGGTGGCCGTGGGCACGATCGACATGGCGGTGTGGGATGCCGTGGCGAAGATCGAAGGCAAGCCGCTGTATCGCCTGCTGGCCGACCGCTACCGCGATGGCGTGGCCGATGACAAGGTCTGGGTGTACGCCGCGGGCGGCTACTACTACCCAGGCAAGGACCACTCCCAGCTCAAGGCCGAGATGCAAGGCTACCTCGACCGCGGCTATGAGGTGGTGAAGATGAAGATCGGCGCGGTGCCCCTGGCCGAAGACCTGTCGCGGATCGAGGCGGTGCTGGAGGTGGTGGGCAGCGGCAAGCGCCTGGCGGTCGATGCCAACGGCCGCTTCGACCTGAAAACCGCCATCGCCTACGCCGAAGCGCTCAAGCCCTATGACCTGTTCTGGTACGAAGAAGCCGGCGACCCCCTCGACTACGCGTTGCAGGCGGAGTTGGCCAACCACTACGACCGGCCCATGGCCACCGGCGAAAACCTGTTCTCCCACCAGGACGCGCGCAACCTGCTGCGCCACGGCGGCATGCGCCCGGACCGCGATTTCCTGCAGTTCGACTGCGCGTTGTCCTACGGGCTGGTGGAGTATCTGCGCACGCTCGAGGTGATGCAGGAACTGGGCTGGTCTTCGCGCCGCGTGGTGCCCCATGGCGGCCACCAGATGTCGCTGAACATCGCCGCCGGCCTGCACCTGGGCGGCAATGAATCCTACCCGGATGTGTTCCAGCCGTTTGGCGGCTTCGCCGATGGCATCCGGGTGGAAAACGGCTACGTCGGCCTGCCCGACATCCCCGGCGTCGGCTTCGAGGCCAAGGCCGCGCTGTACCGCGTGATGCGTGAACTCGGCGAAGGTTAAGGCCCCGGCGGCCGTGCCTTGAGCGCGGCCGCCCGCGCCCTGTTTTGCCAAGCCCTCCCTACAAGAACAACATGAGGTGCGACAGATGCAACAGTCCCGTTCCCGCTGGTACGGCCAGCTCTATGTGCAGGTGCTGATCGGCATCCTGCTCGGTGCGATCCTCGGTTACCTGCAACCGGCCTTCGCCGCCCAGTTGCAGCCACTGGCCGATGGCTTCATCAAACTGATCAAGATGCTGCTGGCGCCGATCATTTTCGGCACCGTGGTGGTGGGCATCGCCAAGATGGGCAACATCAAGGAGGTCGGGCGGATTGGCGTCAAGGCGCTGCTGTACTTCGAGGTGCTGTCGACCATTGCCCTGGTGATCGGGCTGGTGGTGGTCAACCTGATGAAGCCTGGCGTGGGCATGAACATCAATTCCGCCAGCCTCGATGGCAGCGCGATCAGCAAGTACAGCCAGGTGGCCCAGGAGCAGGGCGGTACCGTCGAGTTCTTCCTGAACATCATCCCCAACACTTTCGTCGATGCGTTCGCCAAGGGCTCGATGCTGCAGGTGATCCTGCTCTCGGTCTTGATGGGGGTCGCGCTGGTGCAGATGGGCAGCGTCAGCAAGCCGTTGATCAACGTGATCGACCTGCTGCTGCAGGGGCTGTTCCGGATCGTCGCGATGGTCATGCGCCTGGCCCCACTGGGCGCGGGCGCCGGCATGGCGTTCACCATCGGCAAGTACGGCATTGGCACGTTGCTGTCGCTGGGGCATTTGCTGGTGGCGCTGTACGTGACCACGCTGCTGTTCATCCTGGTGGTGCTGGGGGCGGTGGCGAGGTGGTCGGGGTTGCCGTTGTTGCAGTTCTTGCGCTATTTCAAGGATGAAATCCTCATCACCCTGGGCACCTGTTCGACCGAGGCGGTGCTGCCGCGGATGATGGCCAAGCTGGAGAAGCTCGGCTGCGAGAAGTCCGTGGTCGGCATGGTGTTGCCCACCGGCTACACCTTCAACGCCGACGGCACCTGCATCTACCTGACCATGGCCGCGGTGTTCGTGGCGCAGGCGACCAATACCCCGTTGGCGCTGATGGACCAATGCGTGCTGCTCGGGGTGCTGCTGCTCACCTCCAAAGGCTCCGCCGGGGTCGCCGGGGCGGGTTTCGTGACCCTCGCCGCCACCTTGACCACGATTCACAGCATCCCGCTGGTGGGCCTGGTGTTGCTGTTGGGCATTGATCGTTTCCTCAACGAGGCGCGGGCCGTCACCAACCTGATTGGCAATGGCATCGGCACCATCGCCATCGCCAAGTGGGACAACGCCTTCGACCTGCAGCAGGCGCGGCGCGAACTGCACGCCGCCAGCCAGCCCCAGGGCGCGCCGGCAGAGGCCGCGGCGCCCACCAGCGCCGGGAAAATCACCTAGCCGCGAGCTTGCCCAGGCCGCGGGCCTGGGCGAAGCGCCTCCCCGCCCCTCGCGCGGTGTTCGGGCACGCTCAAGCCCAGGTGTTCGCGCAAGGTCGCGCCTTCATAGTCCTCGCTGAGCAACCCGCGCGCGCGCAGCAGCGGCACTACCTGCTGACGAAAACGCAGCCAGTCCTGTGGGTGGTGCACGAACAGGTTGAAGCCGTCGGCGGCGCCGCTGGCGTGCCATTGGCTGATCTGCTCGGCCACGTATTCAGGCGTGCCCACCAGCCGTAGCCACGGGGTTTGCAATGAGTACAACACCTGCCGCAGGGTCTGCCCGCGCTGGCGGCCGTGTTCGATCTCGTCGCGGAACTGGCTGAGCCCCGCCGCCGCGTCGGCCGCATCGACCTGCGGGAAGGGTTCGTCCAGCGGGTAGTGGCGAAAATCATGGCCGTTGTATTGGCGCGACAGCGCCTGGTGCATTTTCTCCAGGCTGAGCTTGGCCGCGCGCTGCGCCTCGATCTGCTCGGCTTCTGCCTGGGTGTTGGCCAGCACCACGTTCAGTGCCGGCATGAACAGCAACTCATCGAGGTTACGCCCGTAGGCTTGGGCGCGGCGGCGCACGTCGGCGGCCAGTTCGAGAGATTCGGCGGGGGTCCTGGCGAAGCTGAAGACGATGTCGGCCACACGCGCGCTCAAGTCGCGGCCCTCGGGCGAGGTGCCGGCCTGCACCAGCGGCGGCTGGCCCTGGCGCGAGCGGAAGATGTTCAGCGGGCCTTTGACGCGGTAGAACTCGCCCTCGTGGTCGAGGCTGTGCAGCTTGGTTTTGTCGAGGAATTCCGGCGCCTGCCGGCTGCTGGCGAAGGCGCCGGTTTCGTAGGAGTTCCACAGGCCGGTGACCACCTCGACGGCCTCGGCGGCGCGGCGGTAACGGGTTTGATAGTCGCCATGCTCGGCGCGGCTGAAGTTGCCGGCGGTGCCAGCGTCCTGGCTGGTGACGATGTTCCAGCCGGCCCGGCCATCGCTGAGCAGGTCGAGCGACGCCAGCCGCCGCGCGGTGTCGAAGGGTTCGCCGTAGGTGGTGCTGACGGTGGCGATCAGGCCGATGCGCGCGGTGCTGGTGGCCAGCGCCGAGAGCAGCGTGAGGGGTTCGAAGCGGTTCAGGTGATGGTGCGGGTAGGCGCTGGTGATGTACTGGCTATCGACGATGAAGAGAAAGTCGAAGCGCGCGGCCTCGGCCTCGCGGGCCTGCTGCACGTACCACTTGAGGTTCACGCTGGCGTCTAGCGGCACGCCTTCATCGCGCCACAGTTCACTGGCCGAGGCATCGCCGACGCCGACCAGCACGGCGCCGAGTTTGAGGGTTTTGCGGGGTTGTGCTGGGGTGGGCATAAGCGCGGTACACGGTGGTGGGTGGTGGGCGAGGGTAGGCAGATTGGAGGGGGTTGGGGTGCTGGTAAATTGGCATAAGGGGCTGCCTGGGGGTTATGTGCAGGGGTTGAGGGCCTCTCGCCCGGCACAGCCGGCCTCCCACCAGAATTATGTAAGTCACTGATTTACTGGGAGAAATAGAACCCGTGGGAGGCCGGCTGTGCCGGGCGATGGGCCCTAGAGGTCAGGCAAGGCCAGGCAAATGTGCTCACTCAGCGCGCTCACCAGCGCCGAGGGCTTGCGCGGGGCGGTTTTCACGCCGATCGCCACCCGTGGCAAGGCGGGCAGGCCGCTGCCGCTGGGCAGCACCTGGAGGTCGTCGGGCACCGCGGTGTGGGTGAGCACGGCGATGGCCTGGCCCGACCTCACCACCGCGATCAACCCGGCCAGGCTGTGGCTGGCGTAGGCCAGCCGGTAGGGCCGGCCGGCGGCGTTCAGGCTGGCCACGGCGGCCTGGTGGTCGAGGGTGTCGGCGGCGGCCAGCGCCAGTTGCAGCGGCTGCATCGCCGCCGCATCGCTGCCGCGCGCGCCCACCCACACCAGCGGCTCATAGCGAATCACCTCGTCCTGGACGGCGGTTTCGGCCAGCGAGATGATCGCCAGGTCCAGCGCATGGCTGCCCATGCGCTCCAGCAGCCGCGGCGTGGGCGCGCAGTACACCTCCACCAGCACCTGCGGGTGGCGCGCGGCAAAGCCACGCAGCAGCGGCGGCAGGAACACCGTGGCGTAATCGTCTGGGCAGCCAAGCCGCAGGGTGCCGGCCAGGCCTTGCCCGGAGAGGTCGGCCAGGGCCTCGTCGTGGGCACGGAGAATCTTCTGCGCATGCAGCAACAGCCGCTCGCCATGGGCGGTCAGCGCCACGCCACGGCCCCCGCGCAGCAACAACGGCTGGCGGGTGGTTTGTTCCAGGCGCTTGACCTGCATGCTGATGGCCGCCTGGGTGCGCCCCACGCGCTCGGCGGCGCGGCTTAGCGCGCCGGTTTCGGCGATGATCACGAAGGTGCGCAGCAACTCGAAGTCGAGGTAAGTGCTCAAGGTATAAGCCAGGCCAGGGTTTGCCATAAGAAGTATTAGTTTTTCTTGGGGGCGTCAACTTTCTACACTCAAGCCCATCGCAACCCACGCCTTGGAGAACCGCCGTGTCGAATAACCAGGAACCGATGTTCTGGCAAAACGCCCAGCAGCACTTGATCCGCTACGGCGGCAGCTTCGAGCCGCGGATCATCGAGCGGGCCAAGGGCAGCTTCGTCTATGACGCCGACCAGCAGCCGATCCTCGACTTCACCTCCGGGCAGATGAGCGCCTTGCTCGGCCATGGCCACCCGGAAATCTGCGAAGTGGTGCAGCAGCACATCCAGCACCTCGACCACTTGTTCAGCGGCATGCTCACCCGCCCGGTGGTGGGCCTGGCCAGTGCCCTGGCGCAGACCTTACCGCCGGGCCTGTCGCGCAGCATGTTCCTCAGCACCGGCGGCGAGGCCAACGAAGCGGCGATCAAGATGGCCAAACTGGCCACTGGCAAATACGAGGTGGTCAGTTTCGCCCAGTCCTGGCACGGCATGACCGGTGGCGCCGCGTCGGCCACCTACAGCGCCGGGCGCAAGGGCTATGGCCCGGCGGCAGTGGGCTCGTTCGCGATCCCGGCGCCGTACCCGTACCGCCCACGCTTCGAAAAAAACGGCGAAATAGACTGGCAGGGCGAACTCGACTACGCCTTCGACCTGCTCGACCGGCAGTCCAGCGGCAGCCTGGCGGCGTTCATCGCCGAGCCGATCCTGAGCTCTGGCGGGTTGATCGAGTTGCCGTTGGGCTACCTGGCCGCGCTCAAGCGCAAGTGCGAAGAACGCGGCATGCTGTTGATTCTCGACGAGGCGCAAACCGGCGTGGGCCGCACCGGCCTGATGTACGCCTTCGAGCGCGACGGCGTGGTGCCCGACATCCTCACCCTGTCGAAAACCCTCGGCGCCGGGCTGCCGCTGTCGGCGGTGATCACCAGCACGGCGATCGAGCAGCTGTGCCATGAGCGTGGCTTCCTGTTCTACACCACCCACGTGTCTGACCCGCTGCCCGCCGCGGTGGGCCTGAAGGTGCTTGAGGTGGTACAGCGCGACGGCCTGGTGGCCCGCGCGCACACCGCCGGCGCGCGCCTCGAGGCCGGCCTGCGCGCGCTGCAGGGGCGCTTCGAGTGCATTGGCGATGTGCGTGGCCGCGGCCTGCTGCTGGGCATGGAAATCGTTGCCGACCGGCACAGCAAGCAGCCGGCTTCGGAGCTGGGCGCGAGCATCACCCGTGAGTGCATGAACCTTGGCCTGAGCATGAACATCGTGCAGTTGCCCGGCATGGGCGGGGTGTTCCGCATCGCGCCGCCGCTGACGGTCAGCGACAGTGAAATCGACCTGGGCCTGGAGTTGCTCGGCAAGGCGATCGCGCGGGCGGTGTAGGCCAACCCTGGCGAAGGCTGAATTTTCTTGAGCCTGGGTTGAAAACCCTTCGTTTGTAAGGCCTGCGCCTCAGGGCAACCATAACGCTACCCCTCACAATCCTGAAAAGGTGGCGTTATGGAAACGGTCCTGAAGCTGCAACCCTCCAGCACGGGCAAGCCGCGTGTGTCGATTTACCAGCCTGAGCAGGACGGCTTGATCTTCCCGGAAATACCCGCGTTCAGCAGCTTCGAAGAAGAGCGCCAGTACCGCAAGAAGCACCTGGTGGCGGCCTGCCGGGCCTTTGCCGAGCACCAGTTGGACTACGGCTTTGCCGGCCACCTCACCGTGCGCGACCCGGAGTTTCCCGAGCTGTACTGGACCAACCCGATGTGCGTGCACTTCTCCCAGGTGAAGCTCTCGAACCTGATCCTCGCCGACCACGCCGGCAAGGTGGTCGAAGGCGACTACGCGATCAACCGCGCGGGTTTCGTGCTGCACGCGGCGGTGCATGAAGCCCACCCCGACATCCTCGCCATGTGCCATGCGCACACCGTGTACGGCGGCGCCTGGGCGGCCACCGGCCGGCCGCTGCCACCGATCAGCCAGGATGCCGCGGTGTTTTTCGAGGACCACGTGGTGATCACCGCCGAGGCCGGCGCGGTGGCGGTGGAGACCCAAGCGGGCAACTCCGTGTGTGGCTCGTTCAAGAACGTGCGCGCAGCCATCCACCAGAACCACGGGCTGCTCACCGCCAGCCGCCACAGCATCGATGAAGCGGCGTTCTGGTTCATCGCGCTGGAGCGCTGCTGCCAGCAGCAGTTGATGATCGAGGCCAGTGGCATCACGCCGAAACTGGTCACCCCGGAGCGCGCCCGGTATAGCCGCGAGAACGTGGGCAGCCCGTTTATTGGCTGGCTGCATTTTCAGGCGCTGTACGACAAGATCGCCAAGGAGCAGCCTGAGATGTTTGCCTGAAGGTCCGGGGACTGATCTGTTCAGGTGGTTTTACTGAGTGCATGAACTGACTGGCCCTTCGCCCGGCACAGCCGGCCTCCCACGGGTTCTGTGTTGCCTAGTAAATCAAGCACTTACACCTCATCGGGTGGGAGGCCGTGGTCCGGCACTCCGGCTGTGCCGGGCGATGGGCCCTCCCATTCAACCACTGGCAATCTGTTTCATGATCCACTCCCTGAACCGCTCGATCCGCCGGCTGCCCTTCATCGCGGTGCGGTAACAGAGAAAATGCATCTCCCGCCGCAGCGGCGGCTTGTGGCCCGGCAGCACGATCAAGCTGCCGTTGCGCAGCTCGGTTTCGGCCAGGCGGGTCGACTCCAGGGCAATCCCCAAGCCATCGGCGGCCGCCGACAGCACCAGCGCCGCGCGGTCGAACGACAACCCATGCAGCCCCGGCGCCTCCACCAAGCCTTCGTGCTGGAACCACGCCTGCCAGCCGGCCGGGCTCAACTGCGAGTCGATCAGCGCGCCGGCCTTGAGGGTCTCCACCGCCTGCATCTGCCCTTCGTCGAAAGCATGCGGGCTGGCCATCGGCGCGATGGTTTCCAGGCCCAGGGCATCTACGCTTACGCCAACCCGGTCGATCGGCGCGCCGTAGGTGATCGCCACGTCGATTTCCTCATGGCGGGTGAGTTCCGGGGGTTGGGCGCTGGAGGTCAGGCGGATGTGCAGCGGGTTGGGTTCGCTGATCAGCCGGGCCAGCCGTGGAGACAACCATTTGGCGGCGAAACTCGGCGCGCAGTGCACCGCCAGGGTCAGTTGTTCAGCGCTGGGCATCCACGGCGAAAACGCCGCTTCCAGGCCATCGAGCGCCGTGCTCAGGGCAGGGGCGAGCATCCGCCCTTGGGCGGTCAGCTCTACCGAACGCGGGTGGCGGATGAACAACTCCACGCCCAGGGCCATTTCAAGGTTGCGAATTTGATGGCTGATCGCCGACGCCGACAGGTGAAGTTCATCGGCGGCGCTGGCAAAACTTTCCAGCCGGGCGGCGGCTTCGAAGGCTTTGACCGAAGCAAAGTTGGGAAGCTTTCTCATTGTTGTATTCCCAAAGCCCGCGGCTGAGGCTGAGTTAAATTCAACCTTGGGTTAATTCCCTGCGTTTGTCAACGCAGCGCCCGGGGCGGAGTATCCCAAACGCTAATAACAACAACGAGGTCAATACCATGGACCCACTCTTGCGTGTCGAGCCTGCTGCAAACGGCAAACGCCGTATCTCCCTCTATCAACCGGAACAACCCGGTTTGATATTTCCGGAAATCCCTGACTTCAAAAGTTTCGACGAGGAACGCGACTATCGGAAAAAACACCTGGTCGCCGCCTGCCGCGCGTTCGCCGCGCACAGCCTGGACTACGGCTTTGCCGGGCACCTGACGGTGCGCGACCCGGAATTCCCCGAGCTGTACTGGACCAACCCGATGGCCGTGCATTTTTCCCAGGTGAAGGTCTCCAACCTGATCCTGGCGGACCACAACGGCCAGGTGGTGGAGGGCGACTACGCGATCAACCGCGCCGGCTTTGTGCTGCACGCGGCGGTGCATGAAGAGCACCCGGACATCGTCGCCATGTGCCACGCCCACACCGTTTACGGTGGCGCCTGGGCCGCCACCGGCCGGGAACTGCCGCCGATCAGCCAGGATGCCGCGGTGTTCTTCGAAGACCACGTGGTGATCACCGCCGAGGCCGGCGCTGTGGCGGTGGAAACCAAGGCCGGCAACTCGGTGGCCAGCCACTTCAAGCACGTGCGCGCGGCGATCCACCAGAACCACGGGTTGCTCACCGCCAGCCGCCACAGCATCGACGAGGCGGCGTTCTGGTTCATCGCGCTGGAGCGCTGCTGCCAGCAACAGTTGCTGATCGAGGCCGCCGGCATCACGCCCCAGTTGGTCACCCCCGAGCGGGCCCGCTACAGCCGGGAAAACGTCGGCAGCCCGTTTATCGGCTGGCTGCACTTCCAACCGCTCTACAACAAGATCGTGGCTGAACAGCCGGACCTGTTTGGCTAATACCACGGCTGTGCCAGCCGTGTGCGCTGGCGTTCGACGACGTGACAATAACAATACGCGTGCGGAGATGAGCTCATGGCCAATGTACTCGATGCAACCTATACCGCGGGTAAAACCAGCGCGGATGCCCACCTGTATGCCCGGGTGACACTTCGGCTGATCCCGTTTTTATTCATGTGCTATGTATTCGCTTACCTCGACCGGGTAAACGTGGGCTTTGCCAAGTTGCAGATGCTCGATGAACTGGGGTTCAGTGAAACGGTGTACGGCCTCGGCGCCGGGGTGTTCTTTTTCGGTTACTTTCTGTTTGAAGTGCCGAGTAATGTGATCCTCCACAAGGTCGGCGCGCGGCGCTGGATCGCCCGCATCATGATCACCTGGGGGATCCTCTCGGCGTGCATGATGTTCGTGCAAACGCCGATGATGTTCTACCTGATCCGGTTTTTCCTCGGCGTGGCCGAGGCGGGCTTCTTCCCCGGGATCATCCTGTACCTCACCTACTGGTTCCCGCCATCCCGGCGCGGCAAGATCACCGCGATGTTCATGACCGGCATCCCCATGGCCGGGGTGATCGGCGGGCCGTTGTCGGGCTGGATCATGGCCACCACCCACGGCTGGCATGGGTATTCCGCCTGGCAGTGGTTGTTCCTGCTCGAGGCGCTGCCGTCGATCATCGCCGGCGTCGCGGTGCTGTTCTACCTGCAGGACAAGATCGACGACGCGCGCTGGCTGAGCGAGGCGGACAAAGACACCCTCAAGCAGAACCTCGCCCGGGAAACCAACCAGGCCGAGGTGCATTCGGTGTTCGGCGCGTTCCGCAACCGCCGGGTGTGGGTGATGAGCGCGGGCTATTTCGGCTTCATGATGGGGCTGTACGGCATCAGCTTCTGGTTGCCGTCGTTGATCAAAAGCTCAGGCATCCAGAGCACGCCCACCGTCGCCCTGCTGACCACCATCCCCTACGCCTGCGCCACCCTGGCGATGGTGCTGACCGGGCGCAGCGCCGACAAGCACCGCGAGCGCCGCTGGCACGCGGCGGTGCCGGCGCTGCTCGGTGGCCTGGGCCTGGTGTTGAGCACGCTCACCGTGGGCAACCCGATGGTGGCGTTGGTGTTCCTGTCGCTGGCGACCATGGGCATCATCACCGGGCTGTGCCAGTTCTGGTGCCTGCCGCCGGCGTTTCTCAGCGGCGTGGCGGCCGCGGCGGGGATCGCCATGATCAACTCGATCGGCAACCTGGCGGGGTTCATCAGCCCGTACATGATCGGCTGGATCAAAGACGCCACCGCGTCGACCAACCTCGCGCTGTACGTGATCGCCGGCTCGCTGGTGTTTGCCGCGTGCATTTGCCTGTCGTTGCCCAAGGCGGTGGTCAACCGCTGAGGGCAGGGCGCTTGCGCCGTGCTCAGGCCTCGAGCAACTGGCGCAGGCGCTCGGTGAGGTTTTGCCGGGCGTGGGTGGTGTGCACGTCGGTCAGTTCGCCGGCGGCGGCCACGTCACCGGCGGCGATGGCCTGGGCGATCGCCTCGTGTTCGTCCCAGATCGCCTGGCGCTGCCGCGCGCTTTGCAGCACCGCGCCCATCGCCCGGCGCAGGTGCACCCAGTACACCTGGGCACTCTGGCTGATCAGCGGGTTGCCGGAGGCGTCGTAGATCGCCGTGTGGAAGGCCATGTCGGCGTCGATCATCGCCTTGATGTTCTTGCCGCCGGCCAACGCCCGGCCCCGGCTCAGCAACGCGGGGTCAAGGGTGACCCGCTGCGCGGCGGCCAGCTTCGCGGCGAGGTTGTCGAGCGCGCCACGGATCAGGTACAGGTTGTTGATCGACTCGACCGTCAACGGCGTGACCAGCACGCCGCGGCCGGGTGCGTCCTGCACCAGGCCATCTTTCTTCAACAAGCGCAGCGCCTGCAGCACCGGCGAGCGCGACACCTGCATCTGCTCGGCGATGTCTTCCTGGGTCAGGCGCGTGCCCGGCGCGATCGAGCCATCGCTGATCGCATCGAGCAGCGCCCCGTACACCTCGTCGACGTAGTCGATGCGTGACTGCACACGTTTGAGCTTGACCGTCATCGCTTGCCCTTGCCGCCCCGCGGCTTCTTCAGTGGTGAGGCGCATTGTCCACGTTCTCCTCGAGGGTTCAAGGTTTTCCCTTGACAGGCCCTCAGTGTAGGTCAAGACTCAGAACTCTGTATACAGAGACCAAAATACAGAAAGCCGTGAGCAGCAGTCCCGGCGGGCAACACCATTGCATTCAAACAATAGGGCCACAGCGTTCGCACCCTGAGCGCCTGTGCCGAACAAAAAGCGAGGCAATGCACCATGACCGAGAAACTCGACAAGCTTGATGAGCAGCGTGGCGCCGGCGGCGGTGCCCCCGCGCAGAAAAAACTGATCGCCTACGGTGGCTACTACACCAGCAAAATCCCAGGGCATGACCCTGAGCTCACCGAAACCGGCCCCGGCACCCCCAACGGCGAGTACATGCGGCGCTTCTGGCAGCCGGTGTGCATGGCCCTGGAGCTCACCGACACGCCGCGCTTCTTGAAGATCATGGGCGAGGAGCTGGTGGCGTTTCGCGACGGCAGCGGCCGGGTTGGCCTGTTGCATGCCCACTGCGTGCACCGTGGCGCGTCGCTGGAGTACGGCGCCATCCAGGAGCGCGGCATCAAGTGCTGCTACCACGGCATGGTTTTCGACGTCGATGGCGCCTGCCTGCACGTGCCGTTCCCGGCCGGTGAAGAGAAGGACGGCGAGAAATACGCCTGCTCCATCCGCCAGGGCGCCTACAAGGCCTTCGAGCGCCATGGCCTGGTGTTCGCCTACATGGGCCCGCCCGAAGAAGAACCGCCGTTCCCCGAGTGGGAGCAGGACTTCACCGTGATGGACGGCGATGAGTTGGTGCCTTACAGCAACTTCCAGCACTGCAACTGGCTGCAAGTGCAAGACAACGCCGCCGACAACTTCCACCCCACGGCGTTGCACGCCGCGCGCAACGTAGTGGGCGGTAACTTCCAGGGCACCACCTTCGACGAGGTCGGCGCGGCATCGATGGAAGTCGCCCCCGACATGCAGTTCATTCCCGTGCACCAGGGCCGCAGCCTGGCCTGCGCCGGGGCGCGGCGGGTCAACGATGAGCGGATGTTCCTGCGCATCC
This sequence comes from Pseudomonas sp. NPDC007930, assembly GCF_042958985.1. Taxonomy (NCBI): domain Bacteria; kingdom Pseudomonadati; phylum Pseudomonadota; class Gammaproteobacteria; order Pseudomonadales; family Pseudomonadaceae; genus Pseudomonas; species Pseudomonas sp. NPDC007930. Next base: position 33,365 of record NZ_JBIBKC010000011.1, on the reverse strand, counting down.
AGCACCAGGTACTGCCCAACCTCAGCCTGCACGCCTACACCTCTGAAGACGGCGAGCAGAAAAAACTCTTCAGCCGCTTTCATATCATCCGCTGGACGGTGCCGGTAGACGACGAAAACAGCAAGATGATCGGCTGGCGAGTGATGGGCCCGGGCATCGACACCCGCGGCGTGGGCGACAAGGGCAAGGTCGGTTACGAGACCATCGATTTTCTCGAAGGCCAGGTGGCCATGCGCCGGCCGGAGCGCTTCGGCAAGTACACGCTCGAAGACCTACCGCCGATCCCCAGCCACCACCGCGAACGCCACGACTACAAAGACGCCCAGTACGCCCCCGGCGACTACGAGGCGATCATCAGCCAGCGGCCGATCGCCGTGCACGCGCTGGAAAACCCGACCAAGTTCGACGCCGGCCTGTATGCCTTTCGCAAGATGCTGCGCGATGCCGTGCGCGGCGCCAACCCCAACGCCAGCGCCCAGGGTTTTGCCCAATGGCTGCGCGAGCTCAACGGCGAGCCGAACAGCTACTGCACCGGCAACGTGTTCGAGATGCCCATCGCCGCGACCACCGAGCAGGAGGTGGCCAACCGCCGGCGCCTGGCCCGTGAAGCGGTGGCGATCCTCACCCAGGCCGACGGCTTGAAGGGGGCGGCCCGCGCGGCGTTCGTGCGCGAGCGCTTCGAGGCCCTGGAGCAGAGCTTCAAACCACAATGAGCCGCGGTTGCCCCGCCTTGCGGGGCGCCTGCCGGGTGCGAGGTATTGATGATGACAGCGTTGCAACAGCCCGCGGTGGCCACCCTCGAACTGGTGGTGCGCCGGGTGACCCTGGAAGCCCAGGGCATTCATTCCTACGAACTGGTCGACCCCGAGCGGCGTGAGCTGCCGCCCTTCAGCGCTGGTGCACACATCGACGTGCACCTGCCTGGTGGGCAGGTGCGGCAGTATTCCCTGAGCAACTCGCCGCTGGAAACCCACCGCTATGTGATCGGCGTGCTGCGCGACCCGAACAGCAGCGGCGGCTCGGCGGCGATGCACCGGCTGCAGGTGGGTGAGGTGCTGCGCGTGAGCCTGCCGCGCAACCACTTCGAACTGCACCCGCAGGCGCGGCGGTCGCTGCTGCTGGCTGGCGGCATCGGGGTCACGCCGATGAAGGCGATGATGCACGCGCTGCACGCCCAAGGCGCGGATTTCGAACTGCATTACTGCTGCAAGGGGCCGCAGTTCGCGGCCTTCAGCGAAGAGATGGCGGCGCTGGTGGCGCAGGGCAGGGTGCACCTGCATTTTGATGGCGGCGACCCGGCCAACAGCTTCGACCTCAAAGGCTTTTTGCAAGAGGCCCCAGAGGGCAGCCATGTGTACTACTGCGGGCCGGCCGGCTTTATGCAGGCGTGCCAGCAGGCCGCCGCGCACTGGCCCGCGGGCACCGTGCACTTCGAGCACTTCAAGGCCCCCAGCGCGCCGACCGCCCCGGCGCCGGCCAGCGGCGAAGGCTTTATCGCCAGGGTCGCGAGCAGCGGCGAGGAACTGCCGGTGGCGCAGGGCGAAAGCCTGGCGCAGGTGCTGCAAGACGCCGGCTACCCGGTGGAAACCTCCTGCCAGAGTGGCCTGTGCGGTACCTGCAAGGTGCGCTACCTGCAGGGCGAGGTGGAGCACCTGGACTACATACTCGATGACCAGGAAAAGGGCGAGTACCTGACCACCTGTGTGTCGCGGGCGAAGTCGGCGGTGTTATTGCTGGATTTGTAGGGGGTTGAGGGCCTATCGCCCGGCACAGCCGGCCTCCCACAGGTTCTGTGTTGCCCCGTAAATCAAGAACTTACACAAAACCGTGGGAGGCCGGCTGTGCCGGATGATGGGCCTGTAACTATTGAGATAGGCTCAATCATTCGCTGAGCATTACTCATCAATTAGCCAGCGCAAAGCGCGCTACACTCGGCCAGCCCCCACCTCGGCAAAGGCCCCCCATGCAACTCAGCCGCGCCAACCTCGCTGACTTCGTCTACTTCCTCGCCATCGCCCGGCACCAGAGCTTCAGCCGCGCCGGCCAGGAGGTGGGCATCAGTGCCTCGGCGCTGAGCCACGCGATCAAGGGCCTGGAAACCCGCATCGGGGTGCGCCTGCTCAACCGCACCACCCGCAGCGTGACCCTCACCGCCGCTGGCGAAGAGCTGCACAAGGTCATCAGCGCGCCGATGCAGGAGATGGACCGCGCGGTCGAGGTGCTCAACCGGTTTCGCGACGAGCCCACCGGGCGTATTCGCCTGAACACCCCCGGCGATGCCGCCGCCTTGCTGCTGGGGCCGGTGTTGCCCGTGTTCAACGACCGTTACCCGGACATCCAGGTCGACCTGACGGTGACTAACCTGATCGTCGATGTGATCGGCGGCGGCCATGACGCTGGCATCCGTTACGGCGGCACGGTGCCCGAAGACATGATCGCCCAGCGGCTGACCCCAGACATCCGCTGGGTGGTGGCCGGCGCGCCTGGCTACCTGGCGCGCTATGGCGTGCCGGTGCACCCCAATGACCTGCATGCACACCGCTGCCTGCGCATTCGCCTGGGCAGCGGCGCGATGTACGACTGGGAGTTCGACCGGGGCGAGCAGGCCGTGGCGGTCGCCGTGCCGGGGGCGATCACCATCGACGAAACCCGGGTGGGCCTGGAGTTGCTGCGCCACGGCGCTGGGTTGATGTACGCGCCGGAGCCGACGATCACGCCGCTGGTGGCGGCGGGCGAGGTGGTCACGGTGCTGGACGATTGGGCCAGCGTGGCGCCGGGGTTTCATCTCTATTATTCCAGCCACCGCCAATTGCCGATGGGGTTGCGGCTGTTGATCGAGTTGATCCGCGAGCTCAAGCCGCTGGGCTGAGCCCGCGGCCGCCGGCGCGCGGGCTCAGGCGCTGCAGCCCTGCGGCTTGAACACCCGCTGGGTGGAGGCGGGGTTGTTCAGCAGCTTGGCCGCCGGGCGCACCGGCCGCGGCACCAGTTCACCACCGCAGTTCGGGCAGATGCCGTGCAGCACCTGCTCGGCGCAGGGCGCGCAGAAGGTGCACTCGAACGAACAGATGCGCGCCAGCGGCGAGGCCGGCGGCAGGTCGCAGTCACAGCATTCACAGCCGGGGCGGAGTTCTAGCATGGCGGCTCATCCTTAAGGGGGGTGGGGCAAGCGTACTATGGAAACTCGCGCCAGGGCTAATGGCCCTTCGCCCGGCACCGCCGGCTGTGCCGTAATGCTGTTCACTTAAGCCATTTCACGGCTTTACGGAAGAGATCAATCTGTGAGCTCTGCTGATTTTGTGCATGAGCTTCAGGGCCCATCGCCCGGCACAGCCGGCCTCCCACGGGCTCTGTGTTGCCTTGTAAATCAAGCACTAACACAAGTCTGGTGGGAGGCCGGCTGTGCCGGGCGAAGGGCCAGTCAGGTCATGCGCTCAGTAAAACCATTTGAAGAAATCAGGGCTTTTTAACCCCGATTTATCGCTCTGATTGCTTAAGTGAACAGCATTACGGCTGTGCCGGGCGAGGGGTCCTGCGACCCAACAAATGCCCAGCCTGAATCAACCCACCTTGAAGCCCGGAAGGCCATTCGCCGCCCGCCACTGTTTAACCTCTTCCAGCACCCCTTGCGGGCTGTCATCCACGCCGTCGGCAGGGTAGAAGATCAAGTCTGAACCGCTGGGGTGACCCGTGATGGCTTCGAAGTGGTCCACTAACTGGCTGAGGTACTTTTCCAGAGCAGCCCCTCTCAGATCATTGGTGTCCTCGAAGAACTCCTTGAGTAAGTTCAGGAATTCGGCTTCGGTATACTCAGCGATCTGTGTTTTCACTTGCAAGCTCATGACGTTTCCTGGCGACTCACCCCTCACCCGGCTGTGCCGTAATGCTGTTCACTTAAGCCATTTCACGGCTTTACGGAAGAGATCAATCTGTGAGCTCTGCTGATTTTGTGCATGAGCTTCAGGGCCCATCGCCCGGCACAGCCGGCCTCCCACGGGCTCTGTGTTGCCTTGTAAATCAAGCACTAACACAAGTCTGGTGGGAGGCCGGCTGTGCCGGGCGAGGGGGCCTGCGACCCAACAAATGCCCAGCCTGAATCAACCCGCCTTGAAGCCCGGAAGGCCATTCGCCGCCCGCCACGCTTTCACGGTTTGAGTGATGCCCTCAGGCGAATCATCGGCACCTGCGCTGGGGTAGTAGAGCAGGTCCGTGCCCGCCGGATGCTGAGCCAGCCGCAGCCATTGATCCAGCCGTTCATCCCGTTCGTGTTCAGATGTGCAGCGGCCGATGGCGCGTACCAACTCAATGAATTCTGCTTCGGTGTATTCCGAGATACCGGCCTGCTGTGCCATTGCCTTCTCCCTTCGGGGGATTTCTCCCCCGTTGCAAACATTGAGGCGCAAGCGTATTCACCCAGCCGCGTGAGGTATGTAGGACGAATCCGAAGCTAGGCGCTGAAAAGTCTGCAAATGGCGGCCCTCAACACAAAAAAAACCGCCCCGGGGGGCGGCATAAGGCGCGCAGCCTGCGCAAGACAAACCAGGCTGCGCGGGGCTTGCTCTTGGCGCTCAGCGCGCCAGCAGTGCCTTGACCTCTTGCTCGATCAGGGCGTGGTCCTGGGGTTGCAGGCTGGCCACCGGGTTACCGGCGCGGTGGCCCCAGATCGACGGGATCGGTTGCAGGCGGGCGTGGCGCAGGTGGGGCAGTTCGAGGGCGTTGTCCTGCACCTGGAAGTACAGGTCGTGGTCGCCGGGCATCAGCAATACCTGCGCCGTGATCGCCCCCAGCGCGGCGGCCAGGTCGCCGTGGTACAGGGTGTTGGCGCTGATGTCGGCGTGGCGCCAGGTCCAGAACATCGCCAGCAGGTCGTGGGCGTCGCGCTTGGAGAAGTGCCCCTCCCAGTTCGTCACCATGAAGTCTTCCAGCGAGCTGGCGCCCAGTTCGCGCCAGCGCTCTTCGCGGTAGAAGGTTTGCGACAGCGCCCAGCCGGCGTAGATGCGCCCCATCGCGCGCAGGCCGCGCACCGGGGTGGCGTTGAAGGCGCCGTCCTGCCAGTGCGGGTCGGCCTTCAGCGCGGCTTCTACGCCCTGGATGAACACGCTGTTGTGCGGCGCGCAGCGGGCGGCGCCGCAGAGCACGGCGACCCGCGCCACCGCGCTGGGGAACAGCGCTGCCCAGTGGTAGGCCTGCATCGCGCCCATCGAATAGCCGTACACCAGCGCCACCTGGTCGATCCCCCACAGCTCGGCGAGCATGCGTTTTTGCACCTGCACCGCGTCATAGCAGGTGATGTGCGGGTAGCGGTCGCCGGTGTACGGCCACGGCGTGTTCGACGGTGAGCTCGACAGGCCGTTGCCGAACAGGTTGGGGATGACGATGAAGTACCGCTCGGGGTCGAGCGCGCCGCCGGGCTGGATGCGGTGCTCCAGGTCGCTGTGCTGGGCGCCGTAGGAGGTGGGGTAGACGATCACGTTGTCGCGCTGCGGGTTCAGCCTGCCGTAGGTTTTGTAGGCCAGCTTGAGGTCGCGAAAGGTCAAGCCAGACTGCAATACAACGTTGCCCGCGGCGAAGGTACCGGTGCTGGTGTGCATGTTTAGCCTCCTGTGTGGCCTGCGCTGGCCAGCAGCGCGGCGGTGGGGGAATGCCGGTGCCAGCCGGTGCGGGCCTGGTAGGCGGCGCCGACGCGGTACAGCAGCCGTTCGGAAAACGGCCGGCCCATCAGTTGCAAACCCACCGGCATGCCCGCCGGGGTGAAGCCGCAGGGCAGGGCCAGGGCGGGAATGCCGAGCATGTTGGCCGGGCGCGTGAGCCGGGTGATTTCATCGAGGGTGCGCATCATCGCCGGGCCGCCGCTGACGTCGACCTCGCTGAGCGCCGGGGTGTGCATGGCCAGCACCGGCGCCAGCAGCAGGTCGCAGCGGCCGAACACTTCGGCGGCGAAGCGTTGCACGGCCAGGCCGCGGTAGCGCAGGGCATCGGTGTAGTCCTGGGCGCTGGCGCCCAGCGCCACTTCCATGCGCCCGCGAGTTTGCGCACTCAGCGGCGCGCTCGGGTCTTGCAGGTGGCGCCCGTGCAGGCTGAGCACATCGCCCCAGTTCAGCAGCACCGCGGCGGCGTTGAGGCCGTCGAGGCTGTTGGGCATTTTCACCGTGACCAACTGCGCGCCGGCCGCCTCCAGTTGCGCGGCGGCCTGTTCGATCAAGCGCTCGATGACAGGTGCCAGGCCACGGTCGAAGTAGCCCCGCGGCAGGCCGATGCGCAGCCCGGCCAGGCTGCCGCCCTCGGCGCCGGCGCGGGCCGCGGCCAGGTAACCGCCGCGTGGCAGGCTGGCGAACGGCAGGCAGGCCGGGTCGCTGTTGTCGTTGCCGGCGATCAGGTCGAGCAGGTGGGCGTTGTCGAGCACGCTGCGGGTCAGCGGGCCCACGGTATCGAGGTTGGCCGACAGCGGCATGCAGCCGGAGCGCGGCACCAGCCCGTAGGTGGTTTTCAGCCCGGTGATGCCGCACAGCGCCGCCGGCATGCGCACCGAGCCGGCGGTGTCTGAGCCGAGGGTGGCGAAGGCGCTGCGGGTGGCCACCGCGATCGCCGCGCCCGACGACGACCCGCCGCTGATGCACTGCGGGTTCCACGGGTTGCGCGCATCGCCATAGAAGGCGTTCTGCCCGGTGGGGCCGTAGGCGAACTCGGTCATGTTGAGGGTGCCCAGGCACACCGCGCCGGCGGCGTCGAGGCGCTGCACCACGGTGGCGGTGCTGCTCGCCCGCCACTGTTGGCGCAGCGCCGAGCCGCAGGTGCTGACCTGGCCACGGCGGTAGAACATGTCTTTCAGGGCAATCGGGATGCCGCTGAGCGCGCCAGCGCTCGGCTCGCGGTCGGCCTGGCGCGCCGCCGCCAGCGCGGCCTCGCGCTGCAGGTCGATAAAGGCGTTGCACAGCGGCTGCACGGCTTCGGCGCGCTGCAACGCGGCGGCGGCGAGGTCATGGCTTGACAGGGTGCCGGCCTGCAGCAGCGGGCGCACCTGCAGCAGGTCGAGGTCCAGCGCTTGGGTGGCGTCCATCACGGGTACTCCACGTAACGGCAGGCCCACAGGGCAGCCTCAAAGGTGGCCGGGGTGTCCAGCTCCAGCTCCGCCCGCAGCGGCGCGAAGGCTTCCAGGCGCGCCGCGACGGCCTCGGCGATCTGCGCCGGGCGTTCGGCGGCCAGGGGGATGCCGGCGCGCTCGGCGGCGCGGCGGATGTCGTCGGTCAAGCGGTCAGGCATGGCGGTGGTGCTCCGTCAAAGGTGCCTTGCCGAGGATCAGGTCGGCGGCTTTTTCGCCGATCATCATGCTGGCGGCACAGGTATTGGCCGAGGGCGTACGCGGGATCACCGAGGCATCGGCGATGCGCAGGCCGCGCAGGCCATGCACGCGCAGCTCGGCATCGACCACCGCCATCGGGTCACTGGCAGGGCCCATTTTAGAAGTCCCGACCAGGTGCTGCGCGGAACCGCCATAACGGCTGGCGAAGGCCAGCAGCTCGGCGTCGCTCTGGGCCTGGTCGCCCGGCAGCACCTCGCCGTCGAAGAACCCCGCCAGCGCCGGGGTGCGCAGCAGTGCGCGGGCCTGGCGGATGCCGGCGAGCAGCACGCGGCGGTCTTCGCTGTCGCGCAGGTAATCGCCGACGATCCGCGGCGGCTGGGCCGGGTCGAGGCTTTGCGCGTGCACGCTGCCGCGGCCGTTGGGGCGGTGCTGCCACACGCCCACGGTCATCCCGGGGAAGCTGTCGAGCTGGCCGATGGCGCCTTCACGGTAGCTGGCCGGGGTGAACACCCCTTGCAGGTCAGGGCGCGCCTGGGCCGGGTCAGTGGAGGCGAACCAGTGCACGATCGACGGGCTTACCGCCAGCAGGCTAGGGCGGTTGAACAGCCAGCGCAGCACCTCGCGCCACAGCCGCGGCCCACGGGCAATCTCGTTGATGGTGGCGCAGCCCTTGACCTTCGCCACCACCCGTACCGAGTAGTGGTCGCCGAGGTTCTCGCCCACCCCGGGCAGGGCATGCTGCAATGGCACGCCGAGGCTGGCCAGGTGCTGCGGCGCGCCGATGCCAGACAACTCGAGCAGCTTCGGGGTGTTCAGGGTGCCGCTGCTGAGGATCACCTCGCGCCGCGCCAGCACGCTGTGGCGCTGGCCCTTGCACAGGTACTCAACGCCGGTGGCCTGGCCGCGGTCGAGCAGCACCCGGCAGGCCTGGGCCTGGGTGCGCACCACCAGGTTGGCGCGTTGGCGCGCCGGGCGCAGGTAGGCGCGGGCGGTGCTGGAGCGCCAGCGTTTGCCGATGGTGCGCTGGAAGTAACCCACCCCGGCCTGGCGCTCGCCGTTGTAGTCGTGGTTGCGCGGCACGCCGCTGTGGCTGGCGCCTTCGATAAAGGCCTCGCACACCGGGTGCCGCCATTGCAGCGGCGACACCGCCAGCGGCCCGTCGCTGCCGTGGTAGCGCGGGTCGACGGCGCCGAGGTTGCCTTCGCTGCGGCGAAAATACGGCAGCACCTCTGCGTAGCTCCAGCCGGGGTTGCCGGCGGCGGCCCAGTCGTCGTAGTCCTCGGCCTGGCCACGGTTGTAGATCAAGCCGTTGATCGAGGTGGTGCCGCCGAGGGTGCGGCCCTGGGGCAGGTTGATGCGCCGGCCCTGGGTGTGTTCGCTCGGTTCGGCGCTGAACTGCCAGGTCCAGCGTGGGTTGTTGATCACCTTGATGAAGCCGGCCGGGATGTGCAGCCAGGGCGAGCGGTCTGGCTCGCCGGCTTCGAGCAGGCACACCGTGACCGAAGGGTTTTCGCTCAGGCGGCTGGCGAGGATGGCGCCGGCCGCGCCGGCCCCCACCACTACGTAGTCATAGATATCGGTTGGCACTTGGGTGTACTCGAAAAGGGCCCGGCCGCGCGGCCGGACCTGCGGTTAGTCAGCGGCGTTCGCCAGGGCTTCGCGGCGCGCATCCCAGGCCTTGCCTGGCATGGCGGCGAGCAGTTCGCGGGTGTAGGCCTGTTGCGGGTGCTCAAGGATTTGCCCCGGCTCGCCGTACTCCACCAGCCGGCCGCGGTGCATCACGCCGATGCGGTGGCAGATCTTCGCCGCCACGCGCAGGTCGTGGGTGATGAACACCATGGCCACGCCGAGCCGTTGCTGGATGCCCTGCAACAGTTGCAGCACCTGCGCCTGCACCGAAACATCCAGCGCCGACACCGACTCGTCGGCAACGATCAGCTCCGGCTCCAGCGCCAGGGCGCGGGCGATCCCCACGCGCTGGCGCTGGCCGCCGGAAAACTCGTTCGGGTAGCGCTCCATGGCCGCCTCGGGCAGCTCCACCAGGCGCAACAGTTCACGCGCCTTGCGCTGTGCCTCGGCCGGCGCCACGCCGGCGGCGATCGGCCCGTCGGTGAGGATGCGGCCTACGGTGTGGCGCGGGTTCAGCGAGGCGAACGGGTCCTGGAAGATCATCTGGATCTTCGGCCGCAGCGGGCGGAACTCGGCCTGGCTCAACGGCGCGATGTCCTGGCCGTTGAACAGCATCTGCCCGCCGTCGATGCCCTGCAGCTTGAGCAGGCAACGGCCGATCGAGCTTTTGCCCGAGCCCGACTCACCGACGATGCCCAGGGTTTCGCCACGGCCAAGGCTGAAGCTAACGCCATCGACCGCATGCACCACCCGCGCCTGGCGTTTGAACCAGCCGCTGGCGCTGGCGTAGGTTTTACGCAGGTCGCGCACCTCCAGCAGCGGCTGCGGGCTGGCCAGCGCGGCGGCTTCGGCGCGGCCCTGGGGCACCGCCGCAATCAACCGCTGGGTGTAGGGGTGGCGCGGCGCATCGAGCACTTGCTCGGCGCTGCCTTGCTCCACCAGCAGGCCCTTTTCCATCACCGCGATGCGGTCGGCGATGTCGGCGACCACGCCGAAGTCATGGGTGATGAACATCACGCCCATGCCCATGCGCGCCTGCAAGGATTTGATCAGGGCAAGGATCTGCGCCTGGGTGGTGACGTCGAGCGCGGTGGTCGGCTCGTCGGCGATCAGGATGTCGGGCTCCAGCGCCAGCGCCATGGCGATCATCACCCGCTGGCGTTGCCCGCCAGACAACCGGAACGGGTAGGCGTGCTGCAGGCTGGGTGGGTCGGGCAGGCCCACCCGCTCCAGCAACTCGAGCACCCGCTGTTGGCGCTGTTCGCCGGGGTAGAGCTTGTGGGTGTCCATCACTTCGGCGATTTGCGCGCCGACCTTCATGGTCGGGTTCAGCGCCGACATCGGCTCCTGGAAGATCATCCCGATGCGCCGCCCGCGCAGGGCCAGCAGGCTGCTTTCGCTGGCCTGCAGCAGGTCTTGGCCAGCGAAGAGGATGCTGCCCTGTTCGGGCTTCAGGTAGTCGGGCAACAGGCCCATGATCGCGTTGGCGCTGATCGACTTGCCTGAGCCGGATTCGCCGACGATGCAGAGGATTTCGCCACGCTGCAGGTCGAACGAGACGTTCTGCACCGCATAGGCGCGGTCGGCCTTGCCGGGCAGGCGCACGCTGAGGTTACGCACGCTCAGCAGGGGGGAGGGTTGCTCGCTCATGCTTATTCTCCGCGGCGGCGCAGTTGGGGGTTGAGGGCATCGGACAGCCCCTCGCCGATCAGGTTGATGGCCAGCACCGTGAGCAGGATGGCCAGCCCCGGCAGGATGCTCATCCACGGGGCTTCGCGCAGCAGGGTGCGCGCGGCGCCGATCATGAAGCCCCAGCTCATCATGTTGCGGTCGCCCAGGCCGAGGAACGACAGCGCCGACTCGGTGAGGATCGCTGTGGCCACCATCAGCGAGGCGGTGATGATGATCGAGCCCATGGCGTTGGGCAGGATCTGGGTGAAGATGATCCGCAGCGGGCGCAGGCCGATCACCACCGCCGCCTGCACGAATTCACGTTGGCGCAGGGACAGAAACTCGCTGCGCACCAGCCGCGCCACCGGCGGCCACGAGACCAGCGCGATGGCGCCGACGATGGAGTAGATCGACGGCGTGAAGATCGCCACCAGCACCACCGCCATGGCCAGTTGTGGGATGGTCTGGAAGAACTCGGTCACGCGCATCAGCAGGTCGTCGAGCCAGCCGCCGTGGTAACCGGCCAGCGCGCCGATGGCCACGCCCAGCAGCACCGCCACGGCGGTGGAGACCAGGCTCACCAGCAGCGACACCTGGGCGCCATAGGCCATGCCGGCGGCAACGTCGCGGCCGAGCATGTCGGTGCCGAGCGGGAAGGCTGGGTCTTCGAAGGGCGTGAGCAGCGGTTGGCCGGCCATCATCCACGGCGAGGTGTCGAACAGCAGCGGCGCGGTGGCGGCCACCAGCACCACCAGCAGGAACATCAGCAGGCCCGCGACGGCACCGCGGTTCTTGAGAAAACGCAGGCAAAAAGCTTTCATTGGCCGGCCCCCTGGAACTGGATACGCGGGTCGACCAGGCGGTAGGCCAGGTCGGTGAGCAGGTTGAACACCACCACCATCGCGGAGGTGACCAGGAATACCCCGAGCAGCAACTGGTAGTCACGCTGCATGAGGGCGTCGAACATCAGCCGGCCGATGCCCGGCCAGCCGAACACGGTTTCGGTCAGCACCGCGCCGCCGGCCATCTGCCCGAGCTGGATGCCCGAGAAGGTCACCACCGGCAGCAGCGCGTTGCGCAGCACGTGCCGGCGGATCACCCGCGAGGCCGGCACGCCCTTGGCGCGGGCGGTCTTGACGAAGTCCATGCCCATCACGTCGAGCATAGAGCCGCGGGTCAGGCGCACGTACATGGCCATGTAGAAGGTGCCCAGGGTCAGCGCCGGCAGCACCAGGTGCAGGCCCACGTCGCGCAGGTAGGCCCAGCCGTGCAGGTCGAGCCCCACGGTTTGCATGCCGAACGCCGGCAGCCAGTCGAGGTACACCGAGAACAGAATGATCGCCAGCAGCGACAACCAGAACAGCGGTGTGGCGTAGAGCACCAGCGCGCCGGCCACGATCAGGCTGTCGAGCCAGCGGCGGCGCCCGGTGTAACGGGTTTTGGCGGCCAGCACGCCGAGCAGCACGCCAGCCAGCACCGAGAAGACGAAGGCCGCGCCCATCAGCAGCAGGGTCGCCGGCAGGCGGTCGAGAATCAGCTCCAGCACCGGCACTTTCATCCGGTAGGAGAACCCCCAGTCGAACTGCACCACGCCCTTGATGTACGTGTACAGCTGCAGCAGCAGGGGTTGGTCGAGGCCGAACTGCTCACGCAGCCGCGCCACGTAGGTCGGGTCGCTGGCGCCGGCTTCGCCGGCCATGATCGAGGCCGGGTCGCCGGGGGCCAGGCGGATCAGAAAGAAGTTCACCACCACCACCGCCAGGACCACGCCCAGCGCCTTGGCGAGTTTTGCCAATACATCGATAAAGGTTTTCAACGTTGCTTACCTTCAAGGCTGCAGCCCCGGCCTATCGCGCCGGGGCTGGCACGGGTACTCAGGGCTCGACGGTGACCGACTCGAAGTTCGAGTTGGTGCCCACGCCCGAGGTGATCAGGTTCTTCACGCTGTGCTTGTACAGCGTGACGTTCTGGTTCTCGAACAGGTAACCGTTGGCCACCTCATCGACCAGCACCTTCTGCACTTGGCTGTACAACGCCTGGCGCTGGGCCGGGTCGATGCTGGAGGCGGCGCGGGCGAACAGGTCGTCAACCGTGGGGTTGTTGTAGCCCTCGTTGTTGACGAACGGCGAACCCTTGACGATGTTGCTGCTGACGAACAGGCGCGACACGCCGATGGCCGGGTCGCCGAACTGGTCGGTGAAGTGGAAGGTCAGGTCGAAGTCGAAGTTGGCCACGCGCTGGGCCCAGCCGCCGGCGTCGGTGGCCTCGATGTCGACCTTGAAGCCCAACTGCTGCAGCGACTGGCGGGTGTATTCGGCCAGGCGGCTCCAGGCCGAGCCATAGGGGTAGTCGAGGATCTTCACCGGGTACTGGCTGACGTCCACCCCGGATTCGGCGATCAGCGCCTTGGCCTTTTTCAGGTCGAAGGCATAGGCCGGCACATTCGGGTCGTAGAACTGGGTGGTCGAGGAAATCGGCCCGGTGGCGACCTTGCCGATGCCGAAGAAGATGTTCTTGACGATGAAGTCGCGGTTCAGCGCGTGCATCACCGCCTGGCGCACCTTCACGTTATCGAACGGTGGCTTGCGCTCGTTCATCACCAGCGAGGTGAGGGTCGAGTACATCTCGGTGCCCTGGGTGGTTTTTTCCACGCCGTCGATCTTCTCCAGGCGTTTCACGTCGACGTAGTCGACGTCGCCGCCGCGCAGCACCTGCACGTCGCCCTTCTCGAAGGCCACCGCGCGCGAGGCGGAGTCCGGGATCACGTTGAACACGATCTTGTCGAGCTTGGGCAGCCCGGCTTTCCAGTAGTGCGGGTTCTTCACCAGGATGATGCTCGAGCCACGGTCCCACTTCTCGAACATGAACGGCCCGGTGCCGACCGGGTGCTGGTTGGCCGGGGCGCTGGCGAAGTCGGTGCCTTCGTAGAGGTGCTTGGGCACGATCACGATGTTGTCGGTGCCAAACAGCGAAATGAACGGCGCGAAGGGTTCCTTCAGGGTGAACACCACGGTGTTCGGCGCGCTGGCGCTGACCGAGGCCAGGTACTTGTTGAGGATCGGCCGCACCCGTGGGTGCACCTTGCGCAGGAACTGGTCGACGCTGAACACCACGTCGTCGGCGCTGAACGGCTTGCCGTCATGCCATTGCACGTTGTCTTGCAGGGTGAAGGTGTAGGTCAGGCCGTCGGGCGAAATGCTCCAGGCCTTGGCCAGGCCCGGTTGTGGCTTGAGGTCTGCACCATAGGTGAGCAGGCCTTCGTAGATTTTGCTGGCCACGTACTGCACCGGTGCCTGGCCGTTGAGGCCCAGCACCAGGATCGGCGGCTCGGGTTGCACGATGGCGTTCAGCGTGCCGGCGGCGTGGGCCGTGCCCAGCAGCGCGCCAGACAGCGCCAGGGCCGCTCCCCAGCGGCGGGCGTGGATCGAAAAACGTTGCGTCATACAGGCTCCTGACACTGGGCCACGAAGGTTGGCTCAGCGATTGCTAGTGGCAAAGGGCAGGGGATGAAGCAAAGGTCCAGTGGCTGGACCACTGGAGCGTTAAAAAAACGCCGGTGACGGCCAGCGTTCTTAACGTAGGGCGTGCCTATGGTGGCACTTTTTTTACAGTCCTTCGTTTTGAAAATCCTGGCGCAGCCTGCGCCGGGTTTCAACGATGTGTTCACGCATGGCCCGTTTGGCCTCGCTGGGGTCGCGCGAGAGAATCGCCTCGACCACATCGCTGTGTTCATGCTCGGCGTGTTCCCACGCCGTGCGGGTGACGATGTGCTGTTCGAGCTTGTTGAACATCACGCTTTCGTCGTGGATGTCCCACAGGTGCCGCACGGTCAGGGCCATCGCCGCGTTGCCGGTGGCCTCGCCGATGGCCAGGTGAAACAGCCGGTTGTGCAGCCGCGGCGTGGGCGAGCCTTCCATGGCCCGGGCGGCGGCCTCGATGGCGCGCATTTGTTCTTCGCTGGCGTTGCTGGCGGCCATCGCCGCGGCTTCCGGCTCGACCATCAACTGCACCTGCAGCAGCTCGAAGGCGCCGACGTCCTTGTGCGCCGGGTGAGTGCCGGAGGCCTGGATGTCTGCCGTGGGCGACAACTGGCCCGACTGCGGCGCGCCCCCTGGGGGAATGTCGCGCACATAGACGCCGATGCCAACCCGCACTTCGACCCGGCCTTCCATCTCCAGCGCGATCAGCGCCTCGCGCACCGAGGTACGGCTGACCGCCAACTGCTCGGCCAGCTCACGCTCCGACGGCAGCCGGGTGCCGGGCGGAAAATCACCGGCGGCGATGCGTTCGCTGATCTGGTTGGCGATCACCCGGTACAGGCGCGACACGGTGACAGGTTCGAAAGTGCTCATGGGGGTAGGGCAACTAGATGTCCAGTGGTTGGACCAGATGGTACGGGTTATGTGGGGGAAGTCAAGGGCTCATCGCCCGGCACAGCCGGAGTGTTGTTCACTTAAGCAATCAGAGCGCTAAATTGAGGGTGTAAGGCCCTTATTTCTTCAAAGGGTTTTACTTAGCGCATGACCTGACTGGCCCATCGCCCGGCGCAGCCGGCCTCCCACCAGATTAGTGCAAGCACTTGATTTACGAGGCCACACAGAACCCGTGGGAGGCCGTGGTCCGGCACTCCGGCTGTGCCGGGCGATGGGCCCTCAAACCCGGCTAAAACCGCCCCAGCCGATACCGCGCCAGCTCAGGCCCGGGCCCGTTCGCCTCGATGCTGGCGATGATCTCCGCGGTTGCCGCCGCCTGGGTCAGCCCCAGGTGCTGGTGCCCGAAGGCCAGCAATACCTTGCCGCCACAGGCCTGGTCGAGCACCGGCAGCGAGTCGGGCAGCGACGGCCGAAAACCCATCCACGGCGTTGCGCCCTCGCTGTTGAGCTCGCGGGTGAACAGCCCCTGGCTGAGCCGCTGCAGGTTCCACGCCCGTTGCAGGTTGGGTGGCCGCCGCAGCCCGGCGAACTCCACGGTGCCGGCCAGGCGCAGGCCGCCCTGCAGCGGGGTCATGATGAACTTGCGCTCGAACGACGTGGCGGCGAACGGCAGGCGCCCGGCCTCGTGGGGCAGCATCAGGTGGTAGCCGCGCTCGGTGTCCAGCGGCACGCGCACGCCGGTCAGTTGCTCGGTGAGGGCACGGGAATGCGCGCCGCAGGCCAGCAGCAGCTTGCGTGCCTGCAGCGTGGCGCCTTCGGCGGTGCTCAGCAGCACCCCGCTGGGGTTCAACTGCGCGCCGCTCACCTTGGCCTGCGCGAAGCGCGCGCCGCCGCGCTCGGCCGCTTGCCACAGCGCCTGCACCACCTGGTGTGGGTCAATGAAGTGCCCGGTGGCGGGAAAGAACAACCCGCCCAGCAGGTGCTCCGCCAGCGCCGGCGCCGCCTCGCGCAACTGCGCCGCGCTCCACGGCTCGACCGCCACTTGCTGCGCCTGCAGCCGCGCCATCAGGGCATGCAGGGCGGGCAGCGATGCCGCGCGCTCGTACATCAATACCGACCCTTGCTGGCGCAACAGCGGCGCCTGGCCGATGCTCGCCAGCAGGCGCTGCCAGGCGCCGAGGCTGCGCTCGTTGAGCGCGCGGATGCCGGCCACGCTATTGGCGTAAGGGCCTGGGCGCAGGTTCAGCAGCAGCCGGGCGAACCACGGCAGCGCCTGCGGCAGGTAGCGCCAGTCAAGGCGCAGCGGCCCGAGCGGGTCGAGCAGCATGGCCGGCACGCGCTTGAGGATCGACGCTTCGGCAATCGGCAACACCTGTTCGGTGGCCAGGTGGCTGGCGTTGCCGTAGGAGGCGCCCATGCCCGGCGGCTGCGGGTCGAACACCTGCACGCGCAGGCCGCGCTGGGTGAACAGGGTGGCGCAGGCCACGCCGATCACCCCGGCGCCGACGATGGCGACATCGATCGGTTGCGCCGGGCTGCCCGGCGGCTGAATGCTCGGCATCGATCACCTCTTGCAGAGTGGGGGGCTTAGGCCTGTGCGCCTTGCAGCAGGCTGCGCTCGAACACCGCGAGGATGCTCTCGCAGGCCTCGCGGATGTGCTGCTCAAGCAACTGGCAGGCCTGTTCACTGTGGCCGGCCCGGGCCAGCTCCAGCAGTTGCTGGTGCTCGCGCTCGGCTTTTTTGATTTCCTGGGAATACAGCAACTGCATGCGCACGTAGCGGTCGCACTTGGTGTTCAGGTGGCTGATCAGCGCCAGGGTTTCTGGCATCTCTGCCGCCTGGTACAGCGCCGTGTGGAACGCCGCGTTGAACTCGCTCCAGCCATCGACCTGGCGCCCGGCGTCCAGCGCCGCGTCGTACTCGCGCAGCAGTTGGCTGGCCTGCTCCAGGTGCGCGGCGCTCAGCCGTGGGATCGACTGCGCGAGCGCCTTGCCCTCGAGCAGCACGCGCAACTCGAACAACTCGCGGATGGTCGCGCTCGACAGCTCGGTGATGAACGCGCCACGGTGCGGGTGGAACTGCACCAGGCCTTCGGCCTCCAGGGCCAGCAGCGCCTCGCGCACCGGGATGCGGCTGACGCCGTAGTCCTGGGCGAGGGCGTCCTGGCGCAATTGCGCGCCGCCCTTGAACTCGCCACCGAGGATGCGTTTGCGCAGGTCGTCGGCCACATGCCCGGCGCGTGTCTTGATGATGCCCATGGTGTTCCCGACTCTACAAAGGTTGCGCAGTGTAGGCAGCCCGGCCGCTGGCGGCCAGGGCTGCGCTGGGCTCAGGCCGCGGCCAGGCGCCCCGGCCAGTTGCCGTACCATTCGCGGAACAGCGCGTACTGGCTGTGCGCGTAGTTGCGCTGGGCCTCGCTGAGGGCGTCGGTTTCATTGAAGTGCAGGCGGTAGGCAAGGTCACCATTGAGCACCATCAGGTACTTGTAATACAGCACCAGGTCGGTGCCTTCGTCGAACGACGACAACACCGCCAGCGCCTCGCTCAGTTCCAGCGCCTGCCGGCGCGCCAGTGCATCGCCCTTGGCTGCTTGCTTGCTCAGCGCCACCAGTTGCAGCACCTCGCGCGGCAGCGCATTGCCGATGCCGGTGATGGCGCCGCTGGCGCCGCAGTTGACGAAACCATGGAACACCTGGGTGTCTACCCCGGCCATGAGGATCACGCTGGCGCATTGCGAGGTGATGTGCTCGGCGGCGTAGCGCATGTCGGCGGCGCCGCCGAATTCCTTGAAGCCGACCAGGTTCGGGTACGCCGCGCGCAGGGCGAAGAACAGCTCGGCGCGGGTGGCGAAGCCATAATAGGGGCTGTTGTAGATCACCGCCGGCAGGCTGGGCGCGGCGCCGAGAATGGCCGAGAAATGATGCTTTTGCGCGGCCGGCGAGGAGCCGCGCGACAGCACCCGCGGGATCACCATCAAGCCCTGGGCGCCGACCTGTTGAGCGTGGGCGGCGTGGGCCACGGCCTCCTGGCTATTCACCGCGCCGGTGCCGACGATGGTCGGCACCCCGGCGGCCACCAGCCGCGCCACCCCTTCCTGGCGCTGCGCCTGGCTCAGCAGCGGCCAGTCGCCCATCGAACCGCAATACACCACCGCGCGCATGCCGGCGGCGATCAGCGCCTGGGCGGTGTTCACCAAGGCGTCGTAGTCCGGCGTGCGCTGGGCGGTGCAGGGGGTCATCAGGGCCGGGATGGTGCCGTTGAAAATATCGCTCATGGGGCTTCCTCGGGAGGGGGCGGGTAGGGGGCTCAGCGGGGTATGCCCCAGCCGAAGGCGTCGTTGGGGTCGATCAACAGGGTGCTGTCGGCGGTGACGAAGGCGCTGCCGGTGATGCTGGGGCGGATGCGTTGCTCGGGCAGTGGCGTGTAGCTGGCGCTGAACACACTGCCGGTGATACTTGCCTGCAGCCACTGTTCGCCCGGCGCCAGCTTGCCGTCGGCGGCCAGGCAGGCCAGCTTGGCGCTGGTGCCGGTGCCGCAGGGGGAGCGGTCGTAGGCCTTGCCGGGGCACATCACGAAATTGCGGCTGTCGGCGCCGGTGGTGGGGGCGAACAGCTCGATGTGGTCGATCGGCGCGCCGTGCTCACCGGTAATGCCTTGGGCCTGCAGCGCCTGGAGCAGGGCCCAGGTGTAGGCGCTGAGGGCATCGACGTGGGCCATTTCCAGTTGTTTGCCGTGGTCATTGACCAGGAAGAACCAGTTGCCGCCCCAAGCGATGTCGCCTTGCACCGCGCCGTAGCCGGGGACCTCGACGGTCACCTGTTGGCGATAACGGTAGGCGGGTACGTTTTGCACGGTCACGCTGAGGTCCGGGTGCAACACCGCGGTGACCGGGCCCACCGGGGTGTCGATGATGTGGCTGCCGGGTTGCAGGCGCCCCAGGTAATGCAACGAGGCGACCAGGCCGATGGTGCCGTGGCCGCACATGCCCAGGTAACCGGCATTGTTGAAGAAGATCACCCCGCAACTGGCGCCTTCGGAGGCCGGCTCGCACAGCAGCGCGCCCACCAGCACGTCGTTGCCGCGCGGCTCCAGCAGGCAGGCCTTGCGCCAGGCATCGTGGTCGCCGCGCAGGCTGTGCAGCTGCTCGGCCATGCTCTGGCCGGCCAGCGCCGGGAAGCCGGTGACCACCAGGCGGGTGGGTTCGCCGCCGGTGTGGGAGTCGATCACGTGGATGCGGTGCATGGCGGAGGGGCCTTGGCTGGGCCGGGATTGAAGATTTTATACAATCTACATTGGGTGACTGTAAAGGGTTGGCAGCGTATTGGCCCTACGCCCGTTGTGCCGTAATGGTGTTCACTTGTGAATGGTTTTACTGAGCGCATGGTCTGACCGGCCCTTCGCCCGGCAGCGTTACACCGCCACCGGCCCCTCCGGCAACAAGCACTGGCGCGCCCGCAACGCCTCGATCACCCAGCGGCGGTCACTGCGCCCGGCGGCGATCGCCGCCAGTTGGGCGTGCTCGGCGTCTGACTTGGCCTTGGCCTTGGCGTACACCGCCTCCAGCTCGGCAAAGGGCACGCAGAGCAGGCCGTCTTCGTCACCGATGATCAGGTCGCCCGGCTCGATCACCATGCCGTTGATCGCGACCGCCACGTTGACCTCGCCGGGGCCATCCTTGTAAGGGCCGCGATGGGTCACGCCGGCGGCGTACACCGGCAGCGAGTGTTCGGCGATTGCCCGTGAGTCGCGGATCGCGCCATTGATCACGAAGCCGCCCAGGCCCTTGTGCTCGGCGTAGGTGGTCATCAGTTCGCCGATCATGGCGTTGGTCAGGTCGCCGCCGGCGTCCACCACCAGCACGTCGCCAGGGGCGGCGATGTCCATCGCGTAGTGCAGCATCAGGTTATCGCCAGGGCGGCACTTGACCGTCAGCGCCGGGCCGGCGAGCACGCCGCCGCGGTGCATGGGCCGCAGCGCCGCGCCGGCGGCGGCCATGCGCGCCATCGAATCGCTGATATTGGCCACGGGCAGCGCGCGAAAGCGCTCGACTTGCTCCGCGCTGACCTGGCGGGTGCGTGGCAGAACTCTGAAACCTACAGTCATGGTGTGTGCTCTCGTTGGGGCGGCAGGCTGATGCGGTACAGCGCGGCGGCCGTTTGGCTGAACAGGTGGGCCCGCTCGAACGGGCTGAAGCCCTCGGTCAGGCGTTTGAAGGCGTTCCACAGCACGGCGTAGCCGTACATGCCCTTGTCGACCGGGAAGTTGCTCTCGAACAGGCAGCGTTGGGCGCCGAAGCAGTCGATGCCGTGGAGGATGTACGGGCGCCAGAGCGCGGCCAACTGCGCCGAGGTGGGCGGCAGCGGTTGCTGGTGCAGGTCGAAACCACTCACCTGCATGCCCAGCCCACCGAGCTTGAGGCTGACGTTGGCGCACCGCGCCAGGCGCCGCAGCTTGCCGGCCCAGTCGCTGAATACGGCATCACGCTGGCCCTGATAAGGGCCCGCGCCCAACGGCCCGCCCAGGTGGTTGAGGACGATGGGTTGCTCGGGCAGGCGCGTGGCCAGGGCGAGCACTTCATCGAGCTGGCTGTGGTAGGCCCACACCTCCAGCAGCAGGCCGTGCCGGGCCAGGCAACGCGCGCCCTGGAGGAAGGCGGTTTCGCTGAGCACGCCGGCCGGCGGCGGGTTGGGGTTGGTCAGCAGCCGTGGGTCGGCGTGCCAGGCGGTGGTGTTGCGCACGCCGCGCAGGCGCGGCCCGGCGCGCTCGAGCATTTCTTCGAGCACCGGCGCCACCCGCTCGCCCAGGCGCAGGTCGGCGCCGGCGATGATCGCCGCGTTCATCCGCGTGGGGCCATACAGGCCACTGGCGCTGCGCGCGGCCACGCCGGCGGCGAACTGCACCTCGCCGACGCTGCGAAAGGCCTCGGCGCGCTGCAAGTCGAACATCGAGCGGCACTGCACGTACACCGTGGCCAGCACGTGGTGGCCGCCCTGGTCGATGTCGGCCTGGTACTCGTCGAACAGGTAACGCTGGCCGGGGCGGTCCCACAGGTGGTGGTGGGCGTCGATGATCGGCAGCGCGGGCTCGCGCGCGGCTTCGGCGACCTGCGCCAGCCAGGCCGGGCGCACTGGCAGGTGAGGGGAGCGCGGTGCGGGTTCGCGGTGCATCAGTGCGCCCGGATGTCGGCGATGAACTTGGCCGCGCGCGGGTGCCGCGGGGCCGTGAAGAAGGCCTCGGGCGTGGCCCGCTCGAGCACCTGGCCGGCGTCCATGAACCAGATGCGGTCGGCCACTTCGCGGGCGAAGCCCATTTCATGGGTCACGCAGATCATGGTCATGCCTTCGGCGGCCAAGGCTTTCATCACCTGCAGCACTTCGCCGACCATCTCAGGGTCCAGCGCGCTGGTGGGCTCGTCGAACAGCATCACCGGTGGCTCCATCGCCAGCGCCCGGGCGATCGCCACCCGTTGCTGCTGGCCGCCGGAAAGCTGCGCCGGCATGGCATCGGCCTTGTGCGCCAGGCCCACCTTGGCCAGCAGCGCCTGGGCCTTTTGCGCGGTGCTGGGTTTGTCGCGCTTGAGCACCGTCAGCGGGCCGATCATCACGTTGTCGAGCACGCTCATGTGCGGGAACAGGTTGAAGTTCTGGAACACAAAACCAATGCGGCTGCGCAGTGCGTTGAGGTCCTTGCGCGCGGCGTGCACGTTTTGCCCGTTGACCTCGATGCTGCCGCCCTGGATGGCTTCGAGGCGGTTGACGGTGCGGATCAGCGTCGACTTGCCCGAGCCCGACGGCCCGCACACCACCACCACTTCGCCGGCGGCCACGGTTTCGTTCACCTCATGCAGGGCGCGGTAAGCGCCGTACCATTTGTTGACGCCTTTGAATTCGATCATTTGCGTTGCCCCACGAGTACGGGTTGGCCATCGCTGCCGCTGCCCGCCGCGCTGCGCACACCGCTGCGCTTGCGCGCCACGGCGCCCTCCAGCCACTTGGCCAGGCGGCTGAGCGAGAAGCACAGCACGAAGTAGAAGCCGGCCAGCAGCAGGTACACCTGAAACGGCTGGGTCAGCAGTTGGTTGTTCACCTGGTATGCCGCGAAGGTCACTTCCTGGGTACCGATCAGGTAGGCCAGCGAGGTGTTCTTGGTGATCAGGATGAACTGGTTGAGGATGCTCGGCAGCATGTTGAACAGCGCCTGCGGCAGCACCACTTTGCGCAGGGTCTGGGCATAGCTCAGGCCGATCGCCCGCGAGGCTTCGACCTGGCCCGTGGGCACCGCGTTGATGCCGGCGCGCACCACTTCACCAAGGAACGCGCCCTCGTACACCACCAGCGCGACGATCATCGTGACCGTGCCGGAGATGTTCACCCCGGTGACCAGCGGCACCACGAAGTACGCCCAGAAAATCAGCAGCACCAGCGGGATCGAGCGCACCAGGAAGGTGTAGCCGGTGGCCAGGTTGCGCACCGGCGCCAGGCTGGAGGTGCGCGCCACGCCGATCAGCACCGCCAGTGGAAACGACAGCAGCAGGCTGGCGATGGCCAGCAGCAGGGTAAGCGCCAGGCCGCCGAGCGGGCCGTTGGGGTATTGGCCGACCAGCAGCATCACCCCGTAGTTGTGCAGAATGTCCAGCATGGGTTACCTCGCCACGCGCACGGCGATGCGCCGTTGCCACAGGCCACCGAGGGTCATCAGGGTCCAGGAGCCGACCAGGTAGAAGAGGCTGGCGACGGCGAAGCTCTGGAAGGTCATGTAGGTTTCGCCTTCGATCTGGCGGGTGACGTACATCATTTCGCCGGTGCCGATGGCCATCGCCAGGGCGGTCGACTTGAACAGCGCCAGGGCCTGGTTCACCAAGGCCGGCGCGGCGGCCCGCACGGCCTGCGGGATCAGCACCTTGCGCAAGGTTTGCAGGCCGCTCATGCCCAGCGCCGTGGCCGCCTCGCGCTGGCCGGCGGGCAGGGCGCGAAAACCGCTGCGCAGGTCTTCGCTGGTGTAGGCGGCGGCGTTCAGGGTCAAGGCGATCACCGCGAAGACCATTTCCCCGCCTTGGGCGTTGACCCAGTCCTGGGCCGCCATCGGCAGCAGTTGCGGCACGCCGAAGTACCACACGAACAACTGCACCAGGCTCGGCACGTTACGGTGGTATTCAACGAAGCCATCGACCAGCCAGCCGGCCGCGCGCCAAGGCAGCAGGCGCAGGCTCATCAACACGCAGGCCAGGGCAAAGCCCAGCACCGCGCAGATCAAGAACAGCTGCAAGGTGACGGCGATGCCGCCGAGAAACAGCTGCAGGTAGCTGCCCTGCAAGAGGGAAGCGAAGCCATGGAATACAGACACGGGTACCTCCAACCGGGCCGCCGGGGCGGCGGCCCGAGGGCGATCATTCGAAGGCCGAGAGCGGGGTCAGTTTTTTCTCGCGCACCAGCTGGAATTCGGTGCTGGGGCCGTACCATTTGTCCCACAGCGCTTGCAGCTCGCCGCTGCTTTCCATGGTTTGCAGGGCGCTGTCCAAGGCCTGGGTGAGGGCTTCTTCGCCTTTCTTGATGCCCAGGCAGTTCGGCTCGAAATGCAGCGCCTGGTCAAGAAAGTGCATGTTCTGCGCGCGCGCATGGAAGCGGATCGCGGCCGGTTCGGTCATGGCCATGCCCTGGGTCTTGCCTTGTTGCAGGGCGAGAAACGCCGACGGCGCGTCTTCGAAGGCGACCACGCTGGACTCAGGCAATTGCTGGCGGGCGTACAGCTCTGGGGTGGAGCTTTTGATCGCGCTGACCCGCTTGCCCTTGAGGTCGTCGAAGGTGTTGATGGCTGGGTCTTTGACCAGAATCTTGATCGGCACCTGGTAGTACGCGGCGGAGAAGTTGATCTGCTCGGCGCGTTCCTTGGTGTAGCCGAGGGCGGCGGCCACCACGTCGGCGCGGCCGGAGACCAGCGCCGGGATCCGCGAGCTGACCGAAATCCCCTGCAGCTCAGGCTTGAGCCCCAGGTGCTGGGCCAGGGCCTTGCACACGTCAACGTCGAGGCCGACGATTTCCCGGGTGGTGGGGTCTTGGTAGCCCAGTGGCACGCTGTCGGTGAGGGTGGCGCAGCGCAGGGTGCCGCGCGCCTTGGCGTCGTCCAGGGCATCGGCCATGGCGGTGGTACAGGCCAACAGGCCCACTACAGCGAAAATTGCCCGTTTCATAGTCAGTTCTCTGTTTTACGGTGAGGGCAGAAGGGTAACGCGCAGCTGTTCTTGTTGTTCTGGTCGTTGCGCTCAGGCCAGCGCTTCGCAGGCCGCCTTGATGCGCTGGCAACCGTCTTCGATGACCTCGGTAGAGGTGGCGAACGACAGCCGCAGGTAGGGCGACAACCCGTAGGCGGCGCCATGCAGCACCGCCACATTGGCCGCTTCGAGCAAGTAGTTGCGCACGTCGAGGTCGCTGTTCAGCACCTGCCCACCGGGGGTGCGCTTGCCCAGCAGGCCGGCGCAGTTGGGGTAGGCATAGAAAGCGCCCTCGATCGGCCGGCAGTGCAGCCCGGGCACGCTGTTCAGGCGCTGCATGATGAGCTCGCGGCGGCTGGCGAACAGCCCGGCGGCGTGCGCCACGAAGCTTGCGCCGTCGTTTAGCGCGGCCGCCGCGGCCGCCTGGTTGATGCCCGCCGCGCCGCCCACGCTTTGCGACATCAGCTTGTCCATGGCGTTGATCAGCGGCGCCGGGCCGCCGGCAAAGCCGATGCGCCAGCCGGTCATCGCATAGGCCTTCGACACCCCGTTGATCACCAGCGTGCGGGCCTTCAATTCAGGGGCCAGGCGCGCCGGCGCGGCCAGCGCCTGGCCGAGGTAGTTGAAGTGTTCGTAGATCTCGTCGGTCATCAGCCACACCTGCGGGTGGCGGACCAGCACCTCGCACAAGCCCTGCAGTTCGGCCTGGCTGTAGATGGCGCCGCTGGGGTTGTTGGGGGTGTTGAGCACCAGCCACTTGGTCCGTGGGGTGATTGCCGCCTGCAACTGCGCGGGGGTGATCTTGAAGCCCTGCGCATCCGGGCAGGGCACGATCACCGGCACGCCGCCGTTGAGCTGCACTACATCCGGGTAAGACACCCAATACGGCGCCGGGATGATCACCTCGTCGCCTGCGTCCACGGTGCAACTGAAGGCGGTGTAGATCAACTGCTTGGCGCCAGCGCCGACGATGATTTCATTCAGCGCGTAGTCCAGGCCGTTGTCCCGTTGGAACTTGCGCTGTACCGCGCGCTTGAGCAGCGGTGTGCCGCTGGTTGCGGTATAGCGGGTGTGCCCGGCCAAGGCCGCGGCATGGGCCGCCTCGATGGCCAGCGCCGGGCTGTCGAGGTCGGGTTCGCCGGCGGTGAAGTCAAGCACGTCGCGGCCCTGGGCGAGCAGTTCGGTCACGCGGGCCTTGGCCGCGACACTGGCGGAGGGGCTGAAGCGATCGAGGCGGGCAGACAACGGATACGACATGGCGGGGCCTTTGCGAATGCGGCGGAAGATGCAGCGAGAGTAAAGCTGGGCGTTTTTTAAAAATAACGATATTTTGGCCGTTACTTTCATCGCATTAGGGCATGAGTGAGCCATGATCACCCTCAAGCAGGTCGAGGCGGTGTTCTGGGTGGCGCGGCTGGGCAGTTTCGACGCCGCGGCAGACCACCTCAACACTACCCAGTCGGCTATTTCCAAGCGCATCCAGGACCTCGAAGGCCGTTACGGCCAGGCGCTGTTCGACCGCAGCGGCCGCAAGGCCCTGCTCACTCCGCTGGGGGAGCAGATCGCACGGCTGGCCGAGCCGTTGCTGGAGCAGCGCGACGTGCTCCTGCAAACCCTCGAAAGCCCGGCCACGCTGCAACGCAAGCTGCGCCTGGGGGTCACCGAGCTGACCGCCCTGACCTGGCTGCCCGACCTGGTGCAGGGCATCCGCGCGCAGTACCCGCGGGTTGAGATCCTGCCGGAGGTGGACGTCAGCCCGGTGCTGTATGCGCGGCTCGAAAGCAACTCGATCGACCTGATCATCGTGCCGGATATTTTCACCGACAGCCGCTTCGCCAACCAGCCGCTGCACGCGGTGGAAAACGCCTGGATGTGCGCGCCCGGGCAAGTTGGCGGCGCCTCGGCGATGCCCCTGCAGCAACTCGCCGAGCGCACCCTGGCGCTGCAAAGCGGCCAGTCCGGGATGGGCCGCGCCTATGGCCAGTGGTTTCGCCAGCACGGGGTCGACGTGAGCCGAGCGATCTTCTGCAACAACTTGCTGGCGCAGATCGGCCTCGCGGTCAGCGGCCTGGCCACCTCCTACCTGCCGCGGCACTCGCTGCAGCGGATGATCGACCAAGGCCAGCTCACTGTGCTGGACGTGACCCCGGTGCTGCCGCCGTTGCCCTACAAGGCGATTTTCCGGGCCCATGAGGATGACCCGTTCATTGGCGCGATGGTGGCGATTGCGCGGCAGGTGTGTGACTTTCGCAAGCTGATCATGCACTGAGGCCCCTCCAGCCCCCGGCCTTACCGAAATTTCACATTTTCTTGGGCTGGCTTTGACCGCCAGCCCCCCACGCTAGGGGATGACAAGCAGGTGGGGCGGCGGGCGGCAGTATGATTTCCTTCACAGTGGTTTCCGTGGTGATATTGCCGGCCATCATGTTGCGCTTGCTGTTGCGCAGCTTCAGCACCGCGGCGCTGTTCGGCCCCGCTACCCACGGCGCTTCGGCGGCGCCGGTGGCGGTGCGCCAGCGGCGTATCCGCGGGGTGCAATACGGCATGGCCGGGACCGGCCTGCTGGCCGTTGTGCTCACTGTGCTGGTGATCGAGTGGGCCGGGCTGAGCAGCTTCGACACCTTCCTCAACCAGGCCTTCGTGGCGGTTCGCGCGCCGGCGGTGGTGCACCTGTTCTACGCCATCACCCTGTTCGGCACCCTCTACGGCATGGCCTTTATCGCCGCGCTGGTGTCTGGCCTGTGCTGGCTCACCGGCCGTGGCGTGGTGGTGCTGCCGCTGTGGGTGGCGTTCGCCGGCGCGGAGCTGACCACGTGGTCGATGAAGCTGCTGATCGACCGGCCACGGCCGCCGACCTTGCACGGCATTTTCGAACTGTCACCGTCGTTTCCCAGCAGCCACGCCACCGCCACCACCGCGGTGATCGGCTATATCGCACTGCTGCTGGCCAACGGTTTGCCCTCGCGCGGGCTCAGGCTCGAGGCGGTGTTCTGGGCCACCCTGGTGATCGTGATGATCTGCCTGAGCCGCTTGATCCTCAGCCTGCACTACGCCAGCGACGTGCTCGAAGGGGCCTTGGTCGGGGGCTTCTGGGCGTTTGCCGGGGCGTGGCTGTACCACCGCCGGCAGCTAAGCAACGGCTAGAGCAGCGCAAGGCCTGGCCGTTTAGCCTGATGGCGCACTGAGCGCGGGGTGGTCACACCACGCTGGTCAGGCCGCCGTCGACGATCAGCATTTGCCCATTGACGAAGTCTGAGGCCGCCGAGGCGAGGAACACCGCGGCGCCGCACAGCTCTTCGACCCGGCCCCAACGGCCGGCCGGGGTGCGCTTGCACAACCACTGGGAGAACTCCGGGTTCTCCACCAGCGCTTGGTTCATCTGGGTTTCGAAATAACCGGGGGCCAAGCCGTTGGCCTGGATGCCGTGCCGCGCCCAGTCGGCGCACATGCCTTTGGTGAGCATCTTCAGCGCGCCCTTGGAGGCGGCGTAGGGGGCGATGGTCGGGCGGCCCAGTTCACTCTGCACCGAACAGATGTTGATGATCTTGCCGCGCCCGCGGCCGATCATGTGCCGGGCCACGGCCTGGGAGGCATGGAACACGCCGTCGAGGTTGACCCGCATCAGCGCTTGCCAGTCTTCGGCGGCGAAGTCTTCCAGCGGCGCGCGGCGCTGGATGCCGGCATTGTTCACGAGGATGTCGATCGCGCCGGTGTCGGCTTCAAAGGCGTCGATGGCGCTGAACACTCGCTCGCGCTCGGTCACGTCGAACACCAGGGCCTGCGCCGCCAGGCCTTCTGCGCGCAACTGGCCGGCGGCGCGCTCGGCGCTGGCGCCGTCGCGGGCGTTGATCACCACGCTGGCGCCAGCGGCGCCCAGGCCACGGGCCAGCTCCAGGCCGATGCCTTTGCCGGAACCGGTGATCAAGGCCCTGCGGCCATGGAGTTGGAAGCTGCTGAGGTCGAAGGGCATGGAGGGCTCCGTGGGTCGTTGTTCACGGCCAGTGTAGGGCATGTGCGGCCCTTCGCCCGGCACAGCCGGCCTCCCACGAGGTTGGTGTAAGTACCTGATTTACTAGGCAACACAGAACCCGTGGGAGGCCGGCTGTGCCGGGCGAAGGGCCCTCGAACCCTTAGTGCGCGATCCGCTCCAACGCCAGGTTGCGCGTGCGCGGCCCGAACCCGCCGATGGTCAGGGTCACCACCAGCATGCTCGAGACGATGAACGCCAGCACCCCGGGGGTGCCCCAGTGTTCCAGGAAGAAGCCGATCATCAGGCTGCTGAACACCGTGCTCAAGCGGCTGAACGAGTAGCAGAAGCCCACCGCGCGGGCGCGGATGTGGGTGGGGAACATCTCGCTCTGGTAGGCGTGGTAGGCGAAGGTCAGCCAGGCGTTGCAGAAGGTGATCATCACCCCGCAGCACACCAGCCCCAGCGGCGTGCTCTGCACGGCGAACAGGGTGCCGAAGATCACCGTGCCGATCGCCGAGCCGACGATCTGCCATTTATTCTCGAAACGGTTGGCCCAGCGGGTGAACAACAGCGGGCCGAGCGGGTAGGCCAGGGTGATGATGAAGGCGTAGCCCAAGCTGTGGGTGGCCTCCATCCCCTTGCCGGCCAGCAGCGCCGGCAGCCAGTTGCCAAAGCCAAAGAAACCGATCGCCTGGAAGAAGTTGAAGGCGATCAGCATGAACGCGCGGCGGCGGTAGGGCGGCTTCCAGATGTCGGCGAAGCGGCCGTGCTTCTCGAGCAGCACGGTTTCCGGCTCAGGCTCGGCCAGCGGCGCGCCGTGTTCGCGCAGGCAGCGCGCCTCGAGCGCGCCCACCACCTCATCGGCGCGGGCGAAGTGGCCATGCTGGGCCAGCCAGCGCGGGGATTCCGGCAAGCGCTTGCGCAGCCACCAGATGAACAGCGCGAACACCGCGCTGGCCAGCACCACCCAGCGCCAGCCGGCCACGCCGAACGGCGCCTGCGGCACCAGCCACCAGCTCATCAGCGCCACCGCCGGCACCGACAGGAACTGCACGAAAAACGCAAAGGCGAACGCCGAGGTGCGCATGCGCTTGGGTACCAGCTCGGAGAGGTAGGTGTCGATGGTCACCAGTTCGATGCCCAAGCCAATGCCGACGAAGAACCGGCACACGATCAAGCCCATGGCCGTGGATTGCAGCCCCATCACCACGGTGGCGGCGGTGTACCAGATCAGCGCGAAGGTGAACACCGTGCGCCGGCCGAAGCGGTCGGCGATCGGGCTGAGCAGGCTGGCGCCGAAGAACAGGCCGAGAAAGGTCGCCGAGGCGAAGGCGGCTTGGTCCGACACGCCAAAGGCGCCTTCGGCACCGCTGGCGAAGATCCCGGCCTTGATCAGCCCAGGGCTGATATAAGCGGTTTGGAACAGGTCGTACAGCTCGAAAAAGCCGCCAATCGACAGCAGCGCAACGAGCTTCCACAGGCTGGCTACGGCAGGCAAACGGTCGATACGGGCAGAGATGGCGGCGACGCGGCTGGCGTCGGAAGGGGCGTGCATGGCGGGCGGGGCCTTGATGAAAAAGCTGAAGCGGCCACTATACCGAAATAGATGTAACTAAATTTTGCAAAAGCGGGCGGGGTGGCGGTTGCTGGCGCTATAGCGTTGCGCCAGCAGCCTGTTTGGCGCAATTAATCACTGATTAATGCGGTTGCAGCGCACGGCCGTGATCAAGGTGTTGGTCTACCAGCCAGCGGCCGTGGGCCAACGACGCCTGCTGCGCGCGCGGCAACTCGGCCAGGTATTGGGCCTGCACCGGCAGCGGCAGGCGCCGCGTGGTTTCCCCGTCCGGGGTGGTGATCCGGCAGCCGCCGGCCCAAGGGGTGGGGATGCCGGGGTGTTCTTCAACCTGAGCGACGATGGTGTGTTCGCGGTGGGTGCATTGGGCCAGGCTCATGGGGGGCTCTCCTGTGTGGGTCTTGTTCACAGGGGAACACCGGGCTGCGGCAAGGTTCACATCTTCCGACCGGCGTCGCGGGCCACGCCTTGACGCCTGTGCCATCACGGCCGATACTTTCGGCCAGTATTCATCTATATGACTATATAACTACAACAGTGAGTGAGGCCACGCATGAATGCCTTGTCCAGCGATGAACGTTTGCCCCTTTACCAGCGCCTGCGCGACCAGCTTGCCCGGCAGATCGCCGACAACCGCTGGAAAGCCGGCGAGGCCATCCCCACCGAGGCGGCCCTGGCCACTGAGTATGGCTTGTCGATCGGCACCGTGCGCAAGGCGGTAGACATGCTCGTCAGCGAGCGCATCCTCGAGCGCCAGCAGGGCCGCGGCACCTACATTCGCCGCGCGCAGTTTCGCGACTCGCTGTTTCGCTTCTTTCGTTTTCAGAACCTGCAGGGCGAACGCCTGGTACCGGAAAGCCGCATTCTCTCGGTCACCCCGCTGGCGGCGCCGGCGGTGGTCAGCTACGCCCTGCAACTGCCCGGCGATGCCCCGGTGATCCGCATTCAGCGGGTGCGCCTGCTTGAAGGCGAAGCGGTGCTGGCCGAGGAAATCTGGCTGCCGCGCGCGCCGTTCGAAGCCATCCTCAGCCTCGACCTGGCGGCCGAGGGCCCACTGCTGTACCCCATCTATGAAGAACTCTGCGGCCAGGTGATCGCCTCGGCCGACGAAACCCTCACCGCCGAGCCGGTCGATGCCGAGCATGCCCAGTGGCTGGGCATCGCCCCGCACAGCCCGGTGGTGGTGATCGAACGCCTGGCCCGCGGTTATGCCGGGCAACCGCTGGAGTGGCGGCGTTCGCGCGGGCACGCGCGGCACTTTCGCTACAGCGTCGAAATTCGCTAGCACCCTTGCCAACATACAACACGAATAAGGACTACAACCCGATGTTCTCTTGGTACCGCGACATTACCGCGCGCGAGCGCAAAACATTCTGGGCCTGCTTTGGCGGTTGGGCGCTGGACGCCCTGGAAACCCAGATGTTCGGCCTGGCGATCCCGGCCCTGCTGGCCGCCTTTGCCCTGAGCAAGGGCGACGCTGGCTTGATCAGCGGCGTGACCCTGGTCACCTCGGCCCTCGGTGGCTGGGTCGGCGGTACCTTGTCTGACCGTTACGGCCGGGTGCGCACCCTGCAATGGATGATCCTCTGGTTCTCGCTGTGCACGTTCCTCTCGGCGTTCGTTACCGGCTTCGAGCAACTGGTGGTGATCAAGGCCCTGCAAGGCTTTGGCATCGGCGGTGAATGGGCCGCCGGCGCGGTGTTGATGGCCGAGTCGATCAACCCGCGTTACCGCGGCA
The DNA here is from genome assembly GCF_042958985.1 of Pseudomonas sp. NPDC007930. Classification (NCBI taxonomy): domain Bacteria; kingdom Pseudomonadati; phylum Pseudomonadota; class Gammaproteobacteria; order Pseudomonadales; family Pseudomonadaceae; genus Pseudomonas; species Pseudomonas sp. NPDC007930. The sequence continues at coordinate 1,905 of NZ_JBIBKC010000011.1, read as the reverse complement.
AGGTGATGGGCACCGTGCAAAGCGCCTGGGCCTGGGGTTGGGGCCTGGCGGTGGGGCTGTACACGCTGATCTACTCGTACCTGCCGCAGGATTACGCCTGGCGGGTGATGTTCATCGTTGGCCTGCTGCCGGCGCTGTTGATCATCTGGGTACGGCGCAATGTCGAGGAACCGGAAGCCGCCGTGCGCCAGCGCAAGCGCGCCGAAAACCGGCCGTTCTTCGCCTCGCTGGCGGGCATCTTCCGCCCTGAGCTGCTGCGCGTGACCCTGCTCGGCGGCATCCTCGGCTTGGGCGCCCACGGCGGTTACCACGCGGTGATGACCTGGCTGCCAACCTTCCTCAAGACCGAGCGCAACCTCACCGTGCTCAGCTCCGGCAGCTACCTGGCGGTGATCATCTTCGCCTTCTTCTGTGGCTGCGTGGCCAGTGGCGTGCTGATCGACAAACTCGGCCGGCGCAAGAACATCATCCTCTTCGCGCTGTGCTGCGTGATCACCGTGCAGTGCTATGTGTTCCTGCCGCTGAGCAACACCCAGATGCTCTTCCTGGGCTTCCCGCTGGGCTTCTTCGCCGCCGGGATTCCGGCCAGCCTGGGGGCGTTCTTCAACGAGCTGTACCCGGCCGACGTGCGCGGCGCCGGGGTGGGCTTTTGCTACAACTTCGGCCGAGTGCTGTCGGCGGTGTTCCCGTTCCTGGTCGGCCACATGAGCGAAAGCATGTCGCTGGGCTCGGCGATCGGCATCGACGCCGGCATCGCCTACGGCGTGGCCGTGCTGGCGGCGCTGCTGCTGCCGGAAACCCGCGGGCGCAACCTCGATACCGCCGAGCCGGCCGGGCATGGCGCGCCGTCCAGCGCCAGCCCGTCGCAAGCCTGACCGCTACTTTTACCCGACTGATGTGATGACGATGCAGACTGCTCCCCGCCTGGCCGTGACCGCTGTCGATGGCCACGCCCATGTGTTCGACCGCTCCCTGGCGCTGACCGAAGGCCGGCGCTACACCCCTGACTACGACGCCACCCTGGCGCAGTGGTTGGGCCACCTCGACGCCCACGGCCTGAGCCATGGCGTGTTGGTGCAGCCGAGCTTCCTCGGCACCGACAACAGCCACCTGCTCGCCGCGCTGGCGCAGCAGCCGCAGCGCCTGCGTGGGGTGGCGGTGGTCGAGCCGGGGATCGGCGCCGAGGCGCTGCAGGCGCTGCACGCCCAGGGCGTGGTGGGCATCCGCCTGAACCTGATGGGCCAGCCGATGCCCGACCTCGCCGCGCCGCACTGGCAACCGTTGCTGGGCGCGGTGGCGGAACTCGGTTGGCATGTCGAGCTGCACCGCCAGGTCGAAGACATCCCGGCGCTGTGCACGGTGCTGCGCGAGCGCGGCTGCAAGGTGGTGGTCGACCACTTTGGCCGCCCCCATGCCGGCTTCGGCGTGTTGCACCCGACCTTCCAGCGCTTGCTCGATTGGGGCCGCGACGGCGGGGTGTGGGTCAAGGTGTCGGCGATCTACCGCCTCGGCGGCACCCAGGCGGAAAACCTCGCCTTCGCCCGCGCCGCGTTGCCGCTGCTGCTCGAGCACTTCGGTGCCGAGCGGCTGGTGTGGGGCAGCGATTGGCCACACACCCAGCATGAGCAGTTGAGCTATGCCGACCAGTTGGCGCTGCTCGAGCAGGCGTTGCCTTGCCCCGAGCAGCGCCAGGCGCTGCGGGTGCGGGGTGCGCGGGCGTTGTTTGGGTTCTAGGGCCTGTCGCCAGATGTGTGTAAGCCACTGATTTTGGAAGCAACACAGACCCCGTGGGAGGCCGTGGTCCGGCACTCCGGCTGTGCCGTAATGCTGTTCACTTAAGCCATTTCACGGCTTTACGGAAGAGATCAATCTGTGAGCTCTGCTGATTTTGTGCATGAGCTTCAG
>NZ_JBIBKC010000010.1:0-162782 GCF_042958985.1 Pseudomonas sp. NPDC007930 | reverse complement strand
CTGGGATCGAATTTTCTGTACTTCTTGGTCATGAAAAGCTCCTCGATAGGGTCATTTTCACCTATCGAGGTGTCCGGGGTTAGTAGACCACTACAATCCCCCACCAACAAAACCTCACCCGGATAAATCATGGCCAGCGGCCAGCCCTGAAACTGGCGATTCAACCTATCAAACTGCACCGACTGCTCCCCCGTCAGCCCCAGCCCCTCCTTGAACTGCGCAACGCTCTGCCAGCGATCATTCATCACAACCTTCGGTTGCGGGCTGCCGCAGCCCCCATAGGGATAACAGACCGGGCACGTGCCCTCCTCCGGCTCATGCCAGGGATAACGGGCAGGGACAACGCGTGGGGTAGTGTCGGGCACTGAAATAACCTTCCTGGTCAACGGCTGAACTCGAAGGGGAAGGATTATCTATGAGAAGCGAATTAGAACAATTGCGCAGGTGTTACAGCATCTTTCGAAAGTTAACCAAACATACACTTACCGAAACAAACACTAACAACTAAAAAACCAATTCTGGATAACTTGATCGGGATCAATAGCCGAAAAAAACAGAAACCCCGCGTAGCAGCGGCCCAGAGGGCCGCATCACCCAAACCGCATGGGCCTAACGGCTACTCGGCGCTGATCGGCGCGGCATCCGCGGGAGGTACCACCGGTTCCGAGCTGGAACTGCCTTCAGCCGCTGCCGGGGCAGACTCGGCCGCGGGGGCCACTGGCGCGAGTGCGGCGGGGGCGGCCGGAGCGGTGACGGCAGCCGGCGCGGGCTGCTGCACCACTTCAGGCGCGGGTTCAGGCGCGGGCGCTGGGGCCGGCGCTTCCGCCGCGGCGGCCGGCGCCGGTGCGGGGGCGGCCTTGGCCGCCGGTTGCTCAGGCACGCCAAGGTCTTTTTTCGGCTTTTCTTCGATGTGCGCGGCTTTTTTCGCTTCAGGCGGCAGGAAGCTTTCGACCAGGGCGAAGTAGCGGTCGTAGAAGGTGTCTGCCGAGACGGTTTCGCTGGCGACCTTGACCATCGAATCGTCGGTGGAGCCGATGGGCATCGACACCGAGCCCAGCACGCCGACGCCAAGGCTGGCAGAGCTGTTCACTTTTTTCAGCGCGTAGCGGTCCTGCAGGGCGTTGGCGAACACGATCGAGCTTTTGTCGCTGGGGGTGTCTGCCGCGCAGGTGACGTTGAAGCTGATTTCAAGGTGCGTATCGGCGGTTTGCTGGAAGCTTTTGTGCCCGGCCACCAGCTTGGGGTCGCTGCTGGTGATGATGTAGCCCTGGCTGAGCAGCGCGCGGCGCGCGGCTTCGCAGGAGGCGAGGTCGCTGACCGGGTAGTTGCGCGAGAACGTGCCGGAATCGTCGAAGCTTTCGTGTTCGTAGATGCCGGCTTTTTTAGAGGAGCAGCCGGCGGCGCTGGCCAGCAGCAGGGCCAGCACGATGCCTTTGCGCGAGGCACCGAAACCGTTGGAGTGAGACATTGCAGGTCCTGGGAATTCGATCGGCGGCTATTGTGCAACAGCATGCGCCGTAACGCATGAAACAAGTGTCACAAAAAACTGACTTTACTACGGATAACTACCGCACAACACCCACGCCGGTCTGCGCAAACGCCCGTGGCAGGCCAGCGGCGGCGGCGGTATAGTCGTGCCCTCCTCCGCTGCCCGCCGTGCCTGCGCTGTTATGTCCAAACGCCTGACCCCTTCGATGACCGCCCTGCAATGCTTCGAGGCCGCCGCCCGGCATTTGTCGTTCACCCGCGCCGCGCAAGAGCTGCACCTGACCCAAAGCGCGGTCAGCAAGCAGGTGGCGCAGCTCGAGGATATGCTCCGCCACCACCTGTTCCAGCGCGTGCGCCGGCGCTTGCAGCTCACCCCCGCCGGCTCGTTGTACCTGGCCGAGGTGAACAAGATCCTCACCCAGATCGACATGTCTAGCCGTTACATCCTCTCTTACGGCGGCGAAACCGAAGTGCTGCGGGTGGCCACCCAGCCGACCTTCGGCGCGCGCTGGCTGATCCCGGCGCTGAAGGGCTTTGGCAAGCAGTACCCGAACATCCACCTGGAGATCCGCAACGAGCTCGAACCCTTCGACCTCACCCAGTCCCGCGCGGACGTGGCGTTCTTCTTCGGCCAGGGCACCTGGCCGGGGGCTACCTGTGTGGAGCTGTTCGGCGAAGACGTGGTGCCGGTGTGCGCGCCCGAGGCCCTGCGCGAGGCGCCGATCAACAGTGCCCAGGACCTGGCCAACACCGTGCTGCTGCAATGCACCTCGCGCCCGGAGGCCTGGCACGAGTGGTTTCTGGCCCAGGGCCTGCATTCGGCCAACAGCTACCACGGGCCGCGCTTCGACACCTTCTACATGTGCATCTACGCCGCCATCGCCGGCTGTGGGGTGGCGTTGATCCCGCGCTACCTAGTGGCCGATGAGCTCGCCGAGGGCAAGCTGGTGGTGGCGCTGCCGTACCTCACGCCCAGCAGCGGCGCGCACTTCATGGCCTACCCCGAGCACGCCGCCGACGTGCCGAAGGTGCGTCATTTCGTGGAGTGGGTACTGGCCCGCGCCAAGGCCTGATCCCCCGCCAGGCGGAACGCCCGCGGGCTGGCCCCGGCCAGGCGGCGGAAAAACCGCGCGAAATACGCCGGGTCGGCAAAGCCCAGGGCGTCGCTGATCTGGCTGACGCTGGAGGTGGTGTAGGTCAGCCGCCGCTGGGCTTCGAGCAGCAGCCGCTGGTGCAGCAACGGCAAGGCGCTGTGCCCGGCCCATTGCCGGCAGGTGGCGTTGAGGGTGCCGGCGCTGACCCCAAGCCGGTGGGCCAAGGCCTCGACGCTGGGCTGGCGGGTGTATTCGGCTTCGAGCAGGCGGTTGAAGCGCGCCATCAACTCACGCCCACGCGCCGGCGGCGCGGCCGCGGCCTGGCGGTTCAGCGCCTGGCGGCTGCACCACACCAGGGCGATCTGGATGCACGACTGCAGCATCAGCTCACGCCCCGGCTGCTGGCCCTGGTACTCGCGGTGCAAGGTGCTGAACAGCGCCTGCAGATAGCCCCGCTCACGCCCGGCCGGGTACGCCGCCGGCCGCTCGAACAACGCCGCCGCCAGCCCGGCCGCGGCCTGCAGGTGGGCCACCAGCGGCGCGGCGAGGGTGATCACGTAGCCCTCTACGTTTTCGGAAAACCTGAAGCCATGCACGCACAGCGGCGGCACGTACTGCAACGTGGCCTGGCGCACCGTGCGCAGTTGGCCCTCGATCTCGATCTCGGCCTGGCCCTTGTGCAGGTACAGCCACTGGGCGAGGTCGGCATGCCGGTGCGGGCGGATCTCCCAGTGGTGCAAGCGGCTACGCTTGGGGATGGTCTCGCAGTGCAGTAAGTCCGGCGTGGGCCACTGCAGCACTTCGCCGTACAGCTTGAACACGGGTACCGCGACCTGGCGCATGGCAGCCTCCTGAACTGGCCGGTGATCGAACGCTTTGCTGAAAAGTACCGGTATTAGCCGTTTTTTAGCCTGTTTTGGCCGGTTACCCAGCGCAAAAATACCAGCATTCCAACCACAATAAACCCGCTGGGAACCACAACAATGAAAACCCAAGTCGCCATCATCGGCGGTGGGCCGTCTGGCCTGCTGCTTGGCCAGTTGCTACAGCGCGCTGGCATCAGCAACGTGATCCTCGAACGGCAAACCCCTGACTACGTGCGTGGGCGCATTCGTGCCGGCGTGCTCGAACAGGGCATGGTCGAGCTGCTGCGCAAGGCCGGCGTCGGCGAACGCATGGACGCCGAGGGCCTGGTGCACGCGGGCGTGGAAATCGCCGCCAACGGCCAGCGGGTGCACATCGACCTGGCCGGCCTGACCGGCGGCAAAACGGTGATGATCTATGGCCAGACCGAAGTCACCCGCGACCTGATGGCGGCCCGCCAGGCCAGTGGCGCCAGCACCTTCTATGAAGCCAGCGAGGTGGCCCTGCACGGGCTCGACAGCCACCAGCCGTGGGTCACGTTCAACCACAATGGCCAAGCCCAGCGCCTGGACTGCGACTACATCGCCGGTTGCGACGGTTTTCACGGGGTGGCGCGCCAGGCCATACCGGCTGACGTGCTCAAGGTGTTCGAGCGGGTTTACCCGTTTGGCTGGCTCGGCGTGCTGGCCGACACCCCGCCGGTGAACGAAGAACTGGTGTACGCCGCCCACCCGCGCGGCTTCGCCCTGTGCAGCATGCGCTCGCCTACGCGCACCCGCTACTACGTGCAGGTGGCAGCCGGCGAGCAGGTGCAGGACTGGAGCGACGAGCGCTTCTGGGATGAGCTCAAAACCCGCCTGCCCCAGGACCTGGCGGCGCGCCTGGTCACTGGCCCGGCGATCGAGAAAAGCATCGCCCCGCTGCGCAGTTTTGTGGCCGAGCCCATGCAGCATGGGCGGCTGTTCCTGGTCGGAGACGCCGCGCACATCGTCCCGCCCACGGGCGCCAAGGGCCTGAACCTGGCGGCCAGCGACGTGAGCACGCTGTTCGACATTCTTGAGCAGGTGTACCAGCACGGCCGCACCGACCTGCTGGCGCAGTACTCGCCCACCTGCCTGCGGCGGGTGTGGAAGGCCGAGCGGTTCTCCTGGTGGATGACCAGCATGCTGCACCAGTTCCCCGAGCTGGACGCCTTCAGCCAGCGCATCCGCGACACCGAGCTGGACTATTTCCTGAGCTCTGAAGCGGGCCGGCGCACGCTGGCGGAAAACTATGTGGGCCTGCCCTACGAGAAGCTTGTGTGACGCCACTGGTGGCGGCGTGCTAGCGGGTGTATATATCTGTGCATCACCCGGCGCACAGGGACTTGCACCATGGCACACCACCCGCACTACACCGCCACCGCGAAATGGCTGCACTGGGGCATGGCGGCGATCTGGCTGGGCGCCTGGCTGCTGGGCTTCTCGGCGGTGCATTGGCAGGCGATCAACCAGGACCACCTGATCACCCTCACCCACAAAGCCATCGCCAGCACGGTGCTGGTGTTGGTGATCGTGCGCGTGGCCTGGCGCCTGACCCACCCGGCGCCGCCGCTGCCGGCCAGCATCAGCCCGCTGATGCAGCGCGCGGCCCACGCCGGGCACCTGTTGCTTTACGCCGTGGCATTGATCGCCCTGCCACTGTCGGGCTGGGCCTGGAGCTCATCGGGCAACCATGACGTGCTGATGCTCGGGCTGATCAAGCTGCCGCCGCTGGTGGCGCCGAACCCCACCGTGCAGCACCTGGTGGGGGTGTTCCACACTTACGTGGCCTGGCTGTGCGGCGCGATGGTGGGTGGGCATGCGCTGGTGGCGCTCAAGCACCACTTCATCGACCGCGATGGCGTGCTCAGCGGGATGCTGCCGCGGCGCTAGGGGCGATGGGCCCTCAGGCCAAGCGCAAACGCGCGCGCAGTTCGGCGCGGCGCTGGGCATCGGCGTGTTCCTTGCGCTGGAATGCCGGCAAGCCGGCGATGGCCTGGGCGGGCCGCAGCACCTGCACGCCGTCGTCGTCGCCGATTATCAAATCACCCGGGTGGATGGCCACGCCGCGAACCTGCACCGGCACCTCGATCGCCCCTGCGCCACCCAGCGCCCGGGTGGTGTAGGCGCTGGCGCCTTCGCAAAAGATCGGCAGCGGCAGCTCGCGCAGCGCGCGAAGGTCGGTGACCGGGCCGTCGACCACCACCCCAGCCAGGCCCTTGACCAACGCAGCCAAGGTGCGCAACTCGCCCCAGCAGGCGCATCCCGGCTCGCCCTGGCAGGCCACCACCAGCACCGCCCCCGGCGGGCAGGCGCACAGCGCGTCACGCAGGATCGCGCCATCCGGGGCGTGCACCGCCACGGTGAACGCGCGGCCGGCTACCTGGGTGCCGGGGTGCAGCGGTAACAGCCCGGGCAGCCAGCCCTCGCGGCCGAAGTGGCCAATGGTCGAACTGCCAATGTGGCGGTAAGCGGCTAGCCAATCGGCCTCGGCCGCGGAGGGGGTATGGCGGGTCATCGGGCACTCCTGGGGTACAGCAGCGGGCAGGTGGTGCAGTACTCCACCGGCGTGCTGGCTTGGTAATAGAAACAACAGGTCCGCCGCACCCGCACGCAGGCGCCGCCCTCGGCCACCGGCGTGGCGGCGTGGTAAAAGCGCTGCAGCGGGTTGTGGTCCAGGCCGAACACCTCGGCGGGCGCTTCGGCCACCAGCCATTGCAGGTCGGCACGGGCCTGGGCGCGCACGGCGGCGTCGGGGTGCTGCGCCAGGCGCCGCTCGTACAGCGAATACACGCGCACGGCGGTGTTTTCCCAGAGAATCCGCCGGGGCAGCCGGGTGGCCTGGTGGAAGCTTTCCCACAGCGGCTGCAGCAAGCCGGCAAACAGCTCACGGGCCACCGCCTGGCGCCAGGCGCCGCGTTGGCCGGGCAGCGGCTGGCTGGGCTGCAAGCGGCGCAAGGGCATGCACGAGGTCCACACCCCGGCATCGTGGCCGTACTCGATAAAAGCGTTTTCGGCGGCCAGCTCCAGGCCCAGGTCGTAGGCCGAGAGGGCGTACAGGCAGGCGCCGGTGGCCAGGAACGACACCCGCTTGGCGAGCAGCGAGGCCACCACCCGCGGCGCCCGCGCGCCGATCAGCGGGCCCAGGGCGGCCAGCAGGCGGGCGCTCTGCTCGGCGCTGAACAACGCCTGCGCTGGCAGGCTGCGGGGGTGATCGCGCTCCGCCGCCGGGCGCAGCCGCAGCGGCCCGGCCAGCAGCGCCCACTGGGCTTCGCTGAAAGGCGCAACGCTCATGGCCGTTGCCCCTTGCTGAAGGGGATGCACAGCGGGGTATGGAAGTACGGGTCGGGGATGATCCGGCAATCCAGCCCGAACACCTGCTGCACCAGCGCCTCGCTCATGATCGCCGCCGGCGCGCCCTGGGCGACCACGCTGCGCCCATGCACCGCCACCAGGTGGTCGGCATAGCGGCAGGCGAGGTTCAGGTCATGCAACACCATGATCACGGTTTTGCCTTCGTTGCGGTTCAGTTCGCGCAGCAGGTCGAGCACGTCGATCTGGTGCGCCAGGTCAAGGTAGGTGGTGGGCTCGTCGAGCAGCAGCACCTCGGTGTGCTGGGCCAGGGCCATGGCGATCCAGGCGCGCTGGCGCTGGCCGCCCGAGAGCTGATCCACCGGCCGCTCGGCCAGGCCGAGCAGGTCGGTACGGGCCAACGCCCGGGCCACCTGGGCTTCGTCCTCGGCCGACCATTGCTGGCGCCAGCTCTGGTACGGGTAACGCCCCAGGCTGACCAGCTCGCGCACGCTGATACCCTCCGGGGCCAACGGCATCTGCGTGAGGATCGCCAGTTCGCGCGCCACCTGGGCGGTGCTTTGCCGGTGGATGTCGGCGCCGTTGAGCAGCACGCTGCCGGCGGCCGGCGCGATCAGCCGCGCGAACGCTTTGAGCAGGGTGCTTTTGCCGCAGCCGTTGCTGCCGATCAACACGCTCACCTGGCCCCGTGGCAGCGCCAGGTCGAGGCCTTGGATAATGGTGCGCCCGGCGTAGGCCAGGGTCAGTGCGCGGCTGGTAATAGATGCCATAAGGGGTGCCCTCAAGCCCGCTGTTTGATCAACAGGTACAAAAAATACGGCGCGCCGAACACCGCGACAAAAATGCCCGCGGGGAGGTCCAGCGGCATGAACAGGGTGCGCCCGGCCAAATCGGCCAGCATCACCAGGTTGGCCCCCACCAGGCCGGCCATCAGCGCCTGCCCGGCAAACCCCGCCGGCAGCAGGCGGCGGGCGATGTGGGGGGCGATCAGGCCGACGAAGGCCATCGCCCCGCCGGCAGCGATGGCGGCCCCGGCCAACGCCACGCTGACCGCCAGCAACGCCGCGCGCAGCCGCTGCAGTGGGGCGCCGAGGCCCAGCGCGAGTGCGCCGTCGAGTTGCTGCACGCGCACCTGCCGGGCCAGCAGCGCGAGCACCAGCCACAGCGCCAGCAACCACCCGGCCAGGCCGCGCACCGCCGCCCAGTCGGCGCCATACACACTGCCGGCCAGCCAAACATAAGCCGACAGCGTGGTGGCCAGCGGGCTGAACACCAGCATGAAGGTGGTGGCGGCGCCGAGCATCGCCGACACCCCTACCCCCATCAGCACCAGGCGCAACGGCGACACCCCCTGGGCGAACGCCAGGGCGTAGATGGCCAGGGCCGCGGCGCCCGCGCCGAGCATGGCCGCGGCCGGCAGGTAGGCCAGGCCCCAACTGCCAGCCAGGGTGCCCAGGTAGAACACCGCGCTGGCGCTGGCGCCGCTGCTCAGCCCCAGCAACTCGGGCGAGGCCAACGGGTTGCGGATGATCGCCTGCAGCACCAGCCCCGACACCGCCAGGGCGGCGCCGATCAAGCCGGCGAGCAGCAGCCGCGGCAGGCGCAATTGGCTGACGATAAACACCTGGCCCGGGTCGCCCTGCCCGGCCAGCGCTTGCAGCACCGCCCAGGGCGACAACGGCAGGGTGCCCACCGCCAGCGCCAGCAGCGCCGTGGCGCCGCTGCACAGCAAGGCCAAGGCCAGGCGGCGCCACCGCGTAGGGTTCACCTGCCGGGAAAACCCCCGCCAACGCCAGGCCACCGAGTTATCCATAACGCCCTCCACGCCGCGCCAGGGCGATGAAGAACGGCCCGCCGAACAGCGCCGTCATCACCCCCACCGGCACCTCTTGCGGCAAGATCAACACCCGCGCGAGCATATCGGCCGCCAGCAACAGGCTGGCGCCCAACACCGCGCAGCCGGGCAACAGCCGCCGATGGTCGGTGCCCCACAGCCGGCGCGCCATGTGCGGCACGATCAAGCCGATAAAACCGATGCTACCGGCCAGCGCCACCGCGCTGCCGGCCAACAGGATCACCAGCACCCCGGCCTGTAGCCGGACCCAACCGGTGCGCTGGCCAAGGCCGGTGGCGATCTGCACGCCGGCATTGAGCACGTTCACCTGCCGCGCCAGCAGGCAGGCCGCCAGCAGGCTCAGCAGGGTGCACGCCAGCAACGGCCAGGCGGCCGCCAGGTCGCGCTCGCTGAGCGAGCCGGCCAGCCAGAACAACACGGTGTCCAGCCCTTGCTGGTCGATCACCAGCAGCGCCTGGCTGAAGGCGCTGAACAAGGCACTGATGGCCGCCCCGGCCAGCACCATCCGCAGCGGGTTCAGCGCGCCCTGGCCGAGGTTGCCGACCACCCACACCAGGCCACCGGCCAGCGCCGCCCCGGCGAACGCCAGCCACAACCAGTGCTGGGGGTTGCCCAGCCCGGCGGCGGCCAGGCCAAGCACCAGGGCGAAGGTGGCCCCGGCGTTGATCCCGAACAGCCCCGGCGAGGCCAACGGGTTGCGGGTCATCGCCTGCATCAGTGCCCCGGCCACCGCCAGCGCGGCGCCTACCACCATGGCCAGCAGGGTGCGCGGCAGCCGCGCGGCGAGCACCAGCACCTGCTGCACATCGAGCGGGTCGTGGCCGAACAACGCCGCCAGCACCGTGGGCAGCGGTATCCAGGCCGGGCCCGTGGCCAGGCTCAGCAGCGCGCAGGCCAACAGCAGCCCGAGCGGCACGGCGTAGTTGCCGCGCAGGCTCATGCCGGTGCCTCGCCGAGCAGGCTGCGTTCGATGTCGTCGAGCATGCGCTGCGCCCCGAGAATGCCGCCGGCCAGCACCCAGGCCACGCCATCGACCGGCCACACCTGGCCATGCCGTGGCGCGTCCAGGCGCTGCCAGATCGGGTGCTGGCTGAGGCTGGCGTACTGGCGCTGCAGCGCCGGGCCGTCGCCATGGCCGAACACGAAGAACACGTCGGCGTTGACCACCGGCAGGCTCTCGCGGTTGCTGATTTTCAGCGACACCCCCTTGGCCTGCTGGCTGTAGGCGTTCCAGGTAAACCCCAACTGGCGCAACACGGCGCCGGCAAAGCTGCCCGGCAGGTAGGCGCGCAGGTGGTCCTGGCGCAGGTCGAGCACCGCCACGCTCAACGGCCATTGCTGGCCAAAGCGCGCGCGCAGGCGCCCAGCCAGCCCCGCCACGCGGGCATCCCAGGCGGCCTGCACGGCGCTGGCCTGGCCCTGGCGGCCGGTGGCCTGGCCCATCAGCGCCAGGGTTTGGCGAAACTCGAACACCTCCTCGAGCATCAGCGTGGGGCACAGTTGGTTGAACACCCCGGCCACCCGCTCATGGCGAAACCGCGAGGCCACGATCAAATCCGGCTGCAGCAAGGCGATGGCTTCCAGGCTGGGCTGGGTTTCCAGGCCCACATGGGGCACCCCCGCCAAGGCCGCGCGCAGGTAGCGGTAGGTGGGTTTTTCACTCCACGAGTCGACCACCGCGCAGGGCCGGATGCCCAGCGCCACGGCGGTGTCGGTCGCGCCCTGGAACAAGGTGATCAGCCGTTGCGGCGGCGCCGCCTTCGCCCAGCGCGGGCACAGCCCGGCAGCGGCCAGGGCCAGCCCGCCGTGCAGCAACCGGCGCCGGCGCAGCCCGCCGGCGGCCTCACGCATCAGGGCCAAGCCGGCGCAGCGGGTTGACCACCCGGCCCTTGCCGAACGGCATGCTACCCGGGCCGCCGCCGCGCTCGATCATCGGCCGCAACAGCAATTTTTGCGGCCAACTGGGCGCATCGAACAGCTCCGCCCGCAGCATCGCGTGGGCCTCGGCATCGAAGCCGATCGCGTTGATCCGTTCGCCCAGGCTGGCGCTGAGTACCCGCCAAGCGTCGGCCTGGGGCACCGCGTAGGCCTGCTCCAAGGTTTCGATGATGGCCCGCAGGTTGACCTGAATGCCCAGGGTTTGCAGCCAGAACAGCAGGTCTTCGGGGCGCTCGTGGTAGAGGGTTTGCGCGTGGCCTTTGCGGATCCGGTAGTTCGGGTCGAGCAAGCCGTTGCGCTCCAGCCACGGCACGTACACCCGCAGCGAGTCATGGTCGCGCAACAGCACGCCTTCGGCATGGCCGGCGCGCCACACCAGCACCGCGTTCTGCCCGTGCACCTCGCCGAGCATGCCGAGGCGGAACATCCGCAGGTTCACGTCGAAAAACCGCTCGCACAGCTCGCCAAACAGCTGCAACACGCCTTCGGCGCCACGCGCCAGGCCGCGTGCCGCCAGCCAATCGTCGAAGAAGTGCCCGCCGCTGCCAGGCAACGGCGTGGCCAGCGCGGCCATTGGCAGCAGCCGGTACTCATCGCCCAGCAGCGCCGGCGGGTAGCTGCGCACCAGCGCCGCCAGGTGCCGGGGCGCTTCGTCGAACAGCGTGGCGCCGGCCGGCATGAACGCCCACCACTTGCTTTCGTCACACAGGTGCAGGCGCTCGCGCAGCTCGGGGTCACGCTCGCGGCCCTGGCGCAGCAGGGCTTCGCTGGCCTCGGCGTTGATCATCTTCACCGCTGGCAGGTAGCGCGAGGCACCCAGCGAATACACCGCCATCGGCAGCTTGATCTGGTCGGCCAGGGAGGCCGCGGCGGCCAGTGAACGCAACGACGAGGTGGGGTAGAACAGCCCCTGGTCAAATGCCAGCGCGCGGCATTCACCCGCCTCGAATGCGCCTGCCAGCAGCTCAGGCAGGCGCTCGCGCAACTGCCAAGGGTGCACCGGCAGCGCCACGTGGCTGGCGCCGATGCCCAACGCGTGGAGTTCCGCGGCCAGGGCCTGGCGCTGCGCCGGCGTGAGGAGGTAATCCGCCGGCTGCGGGCCGCCGAGGCTGCCCACGCCTTGGCCGAAGCTGAGGCTGCCGCGGGCCACGGCCACCCAGTTCAGCGCCACCGGTTGGTCGAACTCGGCCTGGTACGCCTGGTACTGCTCATCGCCCAGCCCCTGCTTGGCCTTGGCCAGCGGGTGGAACGGCCGGTCGCGCAACGCCGCCCATTGCTCCATCGCCAGAAAAAACGCTGCCCCGCCCTTGGCCATCAGGCCTTCGCTGGCCACCCGGTGGGCCTGCGACAACGCGGTTTGCCGCACACTGGTGCGCAGCACCTCGAGAAACAGCGCCACGCCTTGCTCCGGCGCGGCACGGGTGCCGGCCAGGCCTTTCAGGGCCAGCGCCATGAAGGCCTCCGGGCCCAGCACCACGGCGCTGTCGCCCTGCAGGGCGAGCACCGCGCTGCCGGGGACCAACTCCCACTGCTGGGTGATGCCCGGGCGCAAGGCAGCGGCCAGGCAGCGTTGTTCGGCGGCGTCATAGCACCACTCCCAAACCCGCCCGTGTTGCGGGTCGAGGTCGAAGCGGCTGTGCGGGTGGGCGGCCTGCCAGCGCTGCGGGGTGACCAGGTGGGCGCTGAGGTCGCCGAAGAAGTCTTCGGCCAGCAGGCAGTCGAACAGGTCTTGCATCACCTGCGCTTCGGCGCGGGCAAGGTCATGGCTGGGCATTGGGGCAATCCTCGGGTTGGGAGGTGGCGGCCAATCTGGCCTGAAGGGCACGAAACGCGATACCGCGCTCGTCACCCAGTACAAAGGCGTTCACACCCTCGGCGCGCCAGCGCCGGTAGTCGCCGGGTTGGCGCGGGATCGCGCAGTAAGCGATGCCGGCCGCCCGCGCGGCCGCGCAGGTGCTGGCCAGGGCTTGTTGCACGGCGGGCTGGTCGATGCGCCAGGGCATGCCCAGCGATTGCGACAGGTCGGCCGCGCCTTCCAGCAGCATGTCGACCCCGGGCACCGCCGCCAACTGGCGGGCGCGCTCGGCACCGGCGCGGCTCTCGACCATCGCCACCAGCATGATCTGCGCGTTGGCCAGGGCCACGTACTCCGCCAGGCTGTGCTTGCCAAAGGCGCCAGGGCGCCCGGCATTGAGGCTGCGCTGGCCCTCGGGGTGGTATTTGCAGGCGCGCACTGCGGCGGCCAACGGCTGCTCGTGTTCAACGCACGGCAACACGATGCCCTGGGCGCCGCCGTCGAGCAGGCGCAGCATGCGCTTGGGGTCGAGGTCGGGCACCCGCACCAGCGGGGTGAGGCCGTAGCTCTCGGCGGTGCGGATCATCTGCTCGACGGTTTCCGGGTTGATCAGCACATGTTCCAGGTCGATGATCGCGAAGTCATAGCCGGCCTCGGCGATCAGTTCTATCGCCACCGCGCTGGGGATCGAGGCGATCAAGCCATGCACCACCTCCCCGGCCGCCAGCTTGGCCTTGAGCAGGTTAGTTCTGAGCATGCGGCCCCCGGTAGGCGTGCAGCGGGTTGGGCACCGCCTTGAAGCGGCGCTCGTCATCGCCGAGCAGGCGGCGCTGGGTCAGCGCCTCGACTTCATAGTGGCTGGCGAACACGTCGAAGGCGGCAAAGCGCGCGGCATGCTGGGGGTGCGCGTGCTGGTACGCCAGCACCACCTCGGCGGCCATGCGCCAGAAGGCCGCTTCGGCGAGGCCGAACTGCTGGTGCAGGAAAATCGCCATTTCCCCCAGGCAAACGAAGAAAAACGCATCGCAGGAGAAGTCCCGCACGGCGTTGGCGTCGTCGGTGAGGATGAACGAGTTGCGGTTCAGCCGCGCGTGGCTGGCCGGCAGCGGCACCAGTTCGGGGGCCCGCTGCGGCCGCGCGAGTAGCGCGGGGGCATAGCGCACGCCGTCGTGGAAGTCTTTCAAGGCGATGCGCTCGGGCCAGCCGTCGCGGTGGATCAGCACGATGTTCTGGCCGTGGGACTCCATGCCGATGCCTTCGGCATAAAGCATGTGGATGATCGGCGCCACGCTGACCCGCAGCAACTGCTCGGCCCAGGCCTGCACGCCATAACGCTCGAGCCACGGCGCGATGAACGGCGCTGGCGTAGCGCCGCCGTAGAGGTGGTCGAGCTGGCTCAGGCCGTTGAACGGCACGCCCTGCTCGCCCGGCTTGAGGTAGGTGTTGAGGTTCTCCCGCCAGATCGCCCCGAGGGTACCGTAGGCCTGGGGTTGGCGGGTGAGCGGCAAGTGGCGGTAGTCGAAGCTGACCCCAGCCACCTCGCCGAGGATGACGAAGCCCAGGCGTTGCGCCGTGGCATCGGTGGCGATCAGGCCTTGCAGCCAGTCAGTGATGCGCGGGCCATTGAGTACCGTGTGCCGGGCCAGGATGCGTGTGCTGGAGGTGTTGGTGATGCTCAGGGCGAGCTTCACATAGGGCGCGGCCGGCTCGGCCACGTTGGCCAGGGTGCGGATCGACTGCTGCGCGCGGTAGGCCGGGGCGCCCTCGCCGAGGTAGCGCAGTTGCCCACTGGCCAGTTCGGCGGCGAAGGCCGGCGCGATCACCTCGGCCCATTGCCAGGGGTGCACCGGGATCAACGTGTAGCCGTCGAGCCGCAACGCCGCCCAGCGCTCGGCGCCGAAGGCCTGGCGCAGCCATGCCTGGCCGTCGACCCGGGCGCTGAAGGCGGCCGAGGCCAGCGGCTCGGCGATCGCCAGCCACACCAGCGCCAACGCCTGGCCGAACTCCGGGCCGTAGCGCTGATTGTCGGCCAGGGAAAAGCCGATGCGCGACTTGTAGCAAGGGTGGTAGCTGTGGGCATCCATGAAGTGCCGCTCGAGGGCGTCGGCATCCAGCGCCTGGCTCGGGCCCGCCGGCTGGTAGCCCTGGGCGCGCGCTTGCAGGTCTTTGAGCAGGGTGTGCTCCAGCTCCTGAACGAAGCGCGCCCAGTGCGGCGCCTCATGGAAGGCCGCCAGCAGCTCGGCCAACGCCTGGTGCAGCTCAGGCGCGCTGGCCTGGCCCTGGGCATCGACGCGCTCGAGGGTATCGGGCCGCAGGCGGATGATCGCGAAGCTCTCGCTCAGCAGCCCGGCGCAGCGGTAGTACACCGGTGCCTGCTCGGCATCACGGCCCTCCACGCAAAAATGCTGGCCGCCGGCCGGGTTGGGCTGGCATTGGTAGGGCAGCACGTTTTCATACAGCAAGGTTTGCAGCAGTTGCGCCACCACCCGCCGCGCCACGCGCTCGCGGGTGGCCGGCGCCACGGTGGCCAGCCAGGCCAGGCTGTGCGCCGCTGGCGCCGGGGTGTGCAAAGGGGTCAGGGAAGTCATCTGAAGGTACCTTTCAACGCTGCTCAGGGGCGGCGGGCGCGCCCTGGGCAGGGGGAAGCGGAAAGCGCAGTGCCAGTGGCAGCGCCAGTAGAATGAGTACGCCGGTGGCGAAGAACACCTCGCCCACGGCGCTGGCGGTGGCCGCCGGTGCGCTGGCAAAGCCGGCCCCGGCGCGCAGCTCGAGCCACAGCGAGGCCAGCACAATGGCCAGCGACGACAGCAAGCGCCGCGAGATGTTGTTCATCGCCGCGCCCTGGGTCACCAAGGCCTCGGGCAGCTCATCGAGGCCGGCGGTGGTCACCGGCATGTACGACAGCCCCAGCCCGGCCCCGCGCAGCACCATCAGCAGGCACACCAGGGGCATGCCCACGTCATGGCCGATGCTGCCCAGGGCAAAGGTGGCGGCGCCGGTCAGCAGCAAGCCGCTGGCGACCAGCCCGCGCGGGCCGTGGCGGTCGAGCCAGCGCCCGCCCCACTGCCCGCAGGCACTGGCCGCCAGCGCCGTGCACAGCAGCGCGATGCCGGTCCATAACGGGCTGTGGCCCATCACGATCTGCACCAGCAGCGGCACCAGCACCAGGCACTCGAACATGCCGACCGACTGCACCACCGCGATCACCACGCTGGCGCGGTAGCCGCGCAGGGCGAACACCCGCAATTGCAGCAGCGGCGCCGGGTGGCGCAGCTCATGGCGAACGAACGCCAGCAGGCAGCCGATACCGCCCAGCAGCCCGGCCAGGGTGCCGGGGGCGGCCACCCCCCGCGGCGTGTGCAGTTGGCCGACACTGACCATCAGCAGGCCGATGCCGCCGGCCGCCAGCAGGTAGCCGGCCCAGTCCAGTGGCGCTGGCGGCGCGGCTTCGCTGGCGGGCAATACCGAGTAGCCCATGCCCAGCGCGAGCAAGCCGATCGGCACGTTGACCAGGAACAACGCGCGCCAGTCGAAGGCCTGCAGCACCAGGCTGCCGCACAGCGGCCCGAGCGCAGGGGCGAGCATCACCGCCGCGCCCCACAGGCCGGTCACCCGGCCGCGCTCACCCTTGGGGTACACCGCGAAAATGATCGCCAGCGACAGCGGGATCATCAGCCCGCTGGCCACCCCTTGCACGGCCCGCGCAGCGATCACCATGCCGATCGAACCGGCCTCGGCGCCCAGCAGCGAACCGCCCACGAACAGCACCAGCCCGCCCAGGTACACGCGCTTGCGCCCCAGCCGCTGGGCCAGGTAGCTGGTCAAGGGCATGGCCATGCCCATGCTGACCATGAACGCCGCGACGATCCAGGTCGCCAGTACCGGGCCCAGCGCGAAGGCGTCGATGAACGCCGGCAGGGCCGGGTTCAACGAGCTGTTGTTGAGGCTGACGGTGATCGTCCCGAGCAACACGTTGACCACCACCAGCGCGCGCGGTACCCGCGGGCTCACCCTTCACCTCCCACGAAGTACTGCGGCGGGCGTGGGTGGCAGAGGAAGTCGGCATGGGAGATGTTGTAGCCATAGGCCCCGGCCAACGGCAGCACCAGCAGGTCGCCCACCGCCAGCCCGGCCAGGGCGCAGCCACGGCTGAGCACATCCTTGGGCGTGCACAACTGCCCCACCACCGTGTAGCGTTGTGCCGGCCCGGGGTTGGCGCGGGCCTGCGCGGGCAGGTGCAGCACCGGGTGGTCGTGGCTTTGCGCGGCGGGCAGGCGAAACTGATGCGTACCCCCGCGGCACACCGCAAAGTGCTGGCCGTGGCTGGCCTTGATGTCGAGCACCTCGATCACGTAGTAACCGCAGAACGCGCTGATAAAACGCCCCGGCTCGAAGCGCAGCACTGGCGCATCCGCCTGCGCGGCCAGGCGCTGCTCAAGGTAGCGGCACAGCCGCGGCCAATCGAAGCGCTCGCCGTGCAGGTAGTCCACCCCCAGCCCGCCGCCCACGTTCAGGTGGGTAATGCCCTCGGGGCGGCGGGCCAGGGCCTTCCATTGCGCCCAGCGGGCCAGGTACAGCTCAAGCAATTGCTCGTGCCGCTGCACCTGCAACTGGTGCGACAGCGCATGCACATGGAAGCCGCGCAAGCGCAGGTGGCTGCAGGCCTCGACGCGCTGCACGGCAACGCCCACTTCGGCCTCGTCGAGGCCAAAGGGGGTGGCGGTACCGGCCATCGCCAGGCGGCTGGACAACGCCGCCGGCAGCTCCGGGTTAACCCGGATGAACACCGTTTGCACCCGGCCCAGGGCCTGGGCGATGCGCTGCACGCGGTCGATTTCGCCGAGGCTTTCGAGGTGGATGGCCGCCACCCCTTGGGCCATGGCTTCGCGCAGTTCCGAGTCCAGTTTGCCAGGGCCGGAAAACACGAACGGGCGCTCGCTGCCGGCGGCCCGCAAGCGGCCGATCTCGCCACCGGAGGAAATCTCGAAGCCGCTGACCCAAGGCGCCAGGGCCTTGAGGATCGGCGCCTCGCTGTTGGCTTTGATCGCGTAGTACAGCTCGACCTTGGGCGGCAGTTGCGCCATAACGCCGCGCACATGCTCGGTGAGCGCGGCCAGGTCGTAGATGAAGGCCGCCAGCGGGTCGCTGCTGGCGGCCTGGGCACGGGCGATCGCGCCCAGTACGGGGGCGGGCAGGTTACTCATGCGGCAGGCTCCGGCCCCAGGGGCTGTGCAGTTCGACGTAGGCGGCGTGGCGGTCGGCCTGGGCGGCCAGGCGCACCTTGAGGTTGGTTTTGCAGGGGATCGCCTGGCCGGCGAGCAGGGCGTCGAGCTCCGGCGCGGGGCCGGCCAGCTCGCCGCGTATCACCTCCAGTTGCCGGCGCACGCTGGCCCACATCGGCGCGGCCAGGTGTGGCCGCTCCCAACTGAGCGCCAGCACCGCCTCGGCCAGGTTGTTGACGAACAGGCAGTAGGCGATGCGCTGCCAGCCTTGGGCCCGCGGGTACAGCAACGACTGCCGCACGCGCTCGGGCACGCCGGCTTCGAGGTGCCGCGCGCCGAGGTCGTCGGTGAGCTTGACCCCTTCGAAGTCGCGCAGCAGCACTTGGCTGGGCTGGCCCTCGGCGTGCACCACCAGGGTGTTCTGCAGGTGCGGCTCCATCACCACGCCGTGGTTGAAGAACAGCGCCAGCACCGGGCGCAGCAACAGCGCCTGGTAACGCTCGAACCAGCCCAGCAGGGCCTGGTCGCTGGCCGCCGTACCGCTAAAGCCTTGCAGCCACGGTTGCAGCAGCGGGCGCAGGTGCAGGTCGCGGGCGAACAGCGTACCGGCCATCAGCACCTGGGCCGCCGGCAGTTGCTGGCAGAAGTTCTCGCGCAGCAGCGCGCCGGTTTGCTCGCGGAACCAATGGGCGTCCTGTTCGCTGGCCTGGGCCGGCGCCCAGCTCACCGAGCCGGGCTCACGCACCAGTGCCGCGCCGCCCAGCGAGGCGGCGTGTTCGGCGTGCAGGCGCTGGAACAGGCGGTCGATCACCAGTGCGCTGCGCAGTTCGTACCAGGCGTTCTTGCGCACGCAGTTGGTGATGCGCACGTTCAGCGAGCCCTTGATGAAGTAGCCGTGGCCTTCGACGTACCAAGTGCGCATCGACGCCGTGGGGCTGGCCATCGGCCCCTGCGCGCCGAGGTCGACCACTTCGCCGCTGGCCAGCAGCGGGGCCACCCGTGGGTCCGCCAAAAACAGCTGGGCCTGCACCGGGTGCAGGCTGATCAGCGCCTGCCCTTCGGCGGCCAGGCGCTGGTCGGCAAAGCCGTTGAGCACCTGCGCCGGCGCCAGGCCATTGCCTTCGACCTGCAAACCGGCCCGTGGCACCTGCAGCAGGTGCAAGCGCACCCGCGCGCCGAACTCCGGGCCATAGGTGCTTTGCGCCAGGTGCGCGGGCCAGAGCCGCGCCTTGGGCGCCGGGTGGTTGGGGTGGCCGAACCACAGGCCTTGCTCGCTGGCGAGGTAATTGCGCAGCGGCCTGGGCGCCGGCTGGGCCCATTGGCTGGCAACGATGGCCGCGGTGATGCGCTGGCTCTGCAGCACCTGGGCATGCAGTTCGGGGTTGCCGCCGCCGGCCAGTTGTTCGCAGGCGGCCAGCACTTGCGCGGCCAGCTCGGCAAACCCCGGGCAGGCCCACAGCCCTTCACCGCTGCGGCTGTACACATCGCCCAGATAACGTTGGCTGCCTAGGCCGTCTTGGCGGTCGACCAGCACAAAGAATTGCCGGCCCTCGGGCAACGCCACCAGCAGCGGCATGCCGCCGCCCTGCAAGGCGCGCAGGTAGCTGCCCGGCGCCATGCCGCGCACATGCGGCGGCCAGCTGTAGCGCAGGCAGCCCTGGGGCAAGGCAAACTCCTTGACCAGGCAGTTGAACAGGGCGTGGGTGGCCGCCAGCTCGCTGACCACCTGGGCCATGCTCGCCAGCGGCGCGGTGGCGGCGGGTGCGGTGCGAGACCGCGCGCGCTCAGCCACGGGTTTCACCCAACGCGGCGCGCAGCGCCCGCTCGAACCGCGCCACCACCTCGGCGCATTGCGCCGGGTCGATGATCAACGGCGGCAGCAAGCGCACCACGCTGCCGTGGCGGCCACCGCGCTCGAGCAACAAGCCCTGTTCGAAGCACTGGCGCTGGATCGCCGCGGCCAGCGGCACATCCATGGGGTAGGCCCCGGTGGCGTCGGCGCGCTGGCGCTCATCGACGATTTCCACCCCGAGCATCAGCCCGCGCCCGCGTACCTGGCCAAGCGCCGGGTAACGTTGCGCCAACAGCCGCAGTTGTTGCTGCAGCCAGTCGCCGCGCTGGCGGGCGTGCTCGGCCAGGCCGTCTTCCTGGAGCACCCGCAGGGTCGCCAGGCCACTGGCCATGGCCATCTGGTTGCCGCGGAAGGTGCCGCTGTGGGCCCCGGGCTGCCAGGCGTCGAGGCCACGGCGAATGCCCAGCACCGCCAGCGGCAGGCCGCCGCCGACCGCCTTAGACATCACCACGATGTCGGGCTCGATGCCGGCGTGCTCGTAGGCGAACATCCGCCCGGTACGGCCAAAGCCGGCCTGCACTTCGTCGAGGATCAGCACGATGCCATGCCGCGCGGTGACCTCACGCACGCTCCTCAGCCACGCGGGCGGCGCCGGGTTGGCGCCACCCTCGCCTTGCAGCGCCTCGACGATCACCGCCGCCGGCAGGCACACGCCGCTTTCCACATCCTCAATGAACTGGCTGAAGAAATGCGCCAGCGCTCGCTCACCGGCCTCACCGCCGATGCCCAGCGGGCAGCGGTAGGCATGCGGGTAAGGCATGAACTGCACCCCCGGCATCAGCGGCCCGACACCGGCCTTGGGGCCGGTATTGCCGGTGGCCGCCAGGGCGCCGTGGGTCATGCCATGAAAGCCGCCACTGAAGGCGATCACGTTGCTGCGCCCGGTGGCCAACTTGGCCAACTTCAGCGCGGCTTCGACCGCATCCGCGCCAGACGGCCCGCAGAACTGCAGGCAGTAATCCTCGCCGCGCCCGGGCAACAGGCCGAGCAGGGTTTCGCTGAAGGCGTCTTTGGTCGGGGTGGTGAGGTCCAGGGTGTGCATCGGCGCCCCGGAGGCCAAAAAGGCCTTGAGGGTTTCGACGATCACTGGGGGGTTGTGGCCCAGGGCCAGGGTGCCGGCGCCGGCCAGGCAGTCGAGGAACCGGCGGCCGTCGACATCGGTGACCCACACCCCCTGCGCCTCGGCGATCGCCAGGGGCAGTTTGCGCGGGTAGCTACGCACGTTGGATTCGAACCGCCCCTGGCGGCTCAGGTAGGCGGCATTGTCAAAGGTGGCCACGGCGCGCTCGGTACTGGCGCGCGAAGCCAAGGCAGGGCTAGGCATGGTGCTCTCCTCTCGCTGTTCAAAGGCGCTTGCGCGGCCTTCTTAAGTGGGTGCTGCACTCATCAGGGGGTGAAGCGGCGCGTAAACGCAGGGGCGACGGCGGGCGCCCCGGTCATCCTTGAACGTAGGGTTGTAGGTCGCGGTAGCGGGTGGGCCTAGGGCCTGGAGCAACCCTGCACGGTGGCGGGGCGTTCAGCGGGGGGCAGGCAAGCAGGCAAAGGGGCCATGGGCACGCTCTCAATGGTTTTGTTACTAGCCATGACAACCGAGCGCGAAAAAGGGGACAGCCCCCCGAAGGATTTCAGGCCTGCCGGCGCGGCGCGCGGCTCAGTACAACTCCAGCAACAGGCAGTGCTCGTAGGCCTGGGCCATGTAGCGCTTGACGCTGCGCTCGGTCACCGCCAGGCGCTGGGCGATCTCGCGGTAACCGAGGCCTTCGAGCTGGCTGAGCAAAAACGCCCGGCGCACCGCTGGCGGCAAGCCGTCGAGCAGCGCATCGAGCGCCTGCAGGGCTTCGATCACCGCCCAGTGCTGCTCGGGCGAGGGCGCGCAGCCCTCGGGCAACCGCGCGGCGGCCTCGAGGTAGGCACGCTCGAGGCTGCGGCGCTTGTACAGGTTGACCAGCAAGCGCTGGCCGATGGTCTTCAGGTAGGCGCGGGGCTCTTGCAGGTCGGCGATGGGCTGGGCGCTGGCGAGCACCCGCAGGAAGGTGTCCTGGGTGAGGTCAGCCACATCGCCGTGGCAGGCCAGCCGGCGGCTCAGCCAGTGGCGCAACCAGCTTTGGTTCTCGCAGTAGAGGGTGTGAAAGGCTTGTGTGTCAGACAGCGCGCGTTCAACCATGGGATCCATCTCATACCGTGTTAATGAGAACGATTATATCCACCATTTGTGATAAAAATGTTTGCCATGGCTTGCGCGCGCGATGAATGGGTGGTTGGCGGGGCGTTAGCTACCTCGTAGTTCCTTGAGTTTCGCCAGCAGCCCGGGGGCGGTTTGCTCGCCCAACAACTGGGCGCGCACCTTGCCGTCGGCGTCGATCAGGTAGGTCACCGGCAGGCCCTGGTTGCTGGGCAGGTCGAAGCGCGGCGCCGGGTCGCTGGCCAGCACCCGGAAGCGGATGCCCAAGGCGTCCATGGCCTGGCGCAGTTCAGCGCCTTGCAGGTTGTCGAAGTTCACCCCCACCACCTGCACGCCCTGCCCCTTGAGCTGCTCGGCGAGGGCGTTGAGCTGGGGCACCTCGGTGCGGCACGGCCCGCACCATTCGGCCCAGTAATTGAGGACCAGCCAGTGGCCGTTGAGCTCGCTACGGGCGACCTTGTTGCCATTCTCGTCGGGGCCGTAGTCACCGCCGCAAGCCGCGAGCAGCAAGGCCGCGCTCAGCAGCAGCGGCCGATAGAAGCGATGCAACACGGGGTTTGCCCTCGTTTTCAGCGTGTGGGTGAGTAGAATAGCCGCCTGTTCATTGCCCAGGCGAGCCTTCCATGCCATCCCTGACCCTCTACCACAACCCGCGTTGCTCTAAATCACGCGCGGCGCTGGAATTGCTCCAGGCCCGCGGCCTGGAGCCGACCGTGGTGCGTTACCTCGAAACCCCGCCCGACGCCGCCACCCTGCGCGCCTTGCTGGGCAAGCTGGGGCTGCCGGCGCGGGCCCTGCTGCGCAGCGGTGAAGACGACTACAAGGCGCTGAACCTGGCCGACCCGGCGCTGGATGACGCTGCGTTGGTGGCGGCCATGGCCGCCCACCCCAAGCTGATCGAGCGGCCCATCCTGGTCAATGGCGACAAAGCCGTGATCGGCCGCCCGCCAGAAACCGTACTGGAGATCCTGCCGTGAGCGAGCCCTACGTTCTGGTGTTGTATTACAGCCGCCACGGCGCCACCGCCGAGATGGCCCGGCAGATTGCCCGCGGCGTTGAACAAGCCGGGCTGGCCGCGCGGCTGCGCACGGTGCCGGCGGTCAGCGCCGACTGCGAGGCCAGCGCGCCCGAGGTGCCCAATGAAGGCGCGGTGTACGCCAGCCTCGACGACCTCGCCGGCTGCGCCGCGCTGGCCCTCGGCAGCCCGACCCGCTTCGGCAACATGGCGGCGCCGCTCAAGTACTTTCTCGACGGCACCAGCAACCTCTGGCTGACCGGCGCGCTGGTGAACAAACCGGCGGCGGTGTTCACCTCGACCGCCAGCCTGCACGGCGGCCAGGAGAGCACCCTGTTGTCGATGCTGCTGCCCCTGCTGCACCACGGCATGCTGATCACCGGCCTGCCCTACAGCGAACAAGCGCTGCTCGACACCCGCGGCGGTGGTACGCCCTACGGCGCCAGCCACCACGCCGGCGCCGATGGCAAGCGCGCGCTGGACGAACACGAAATCGCCCTGTGCCGGGCTCTCGGCCTGCGCCTGGCGAACACCGCGAAAACCCTCGGGGGGCATTGATGCAGGACTACGCCTGGTTGCAGGCTTTCGCCCTCAACCGTTTTGGCTCGCAGGCCGCCCTCGACGCCTGGCTGCCGCAGCCACAAAGCGCCGCGGCGCTGCGCGCCCTGCCCGATGCGCGTTACCTGTCTACCCTGAGCCTGCGGGTGTTCCGCGCCGGCCTCAAGCACAGCCTGGTCGATGCCAAGTGGCCGGCGTTCGAAGAGGTGTTCTTTGCCTTCGACCCGGAAAAAGTCGTGCTGATGGGCGCCGAACGCCTCGAGCGGCTGATGCAGGATGCGCGCATCATCCGCCACCTGGGCAAGCTCAAGAGCGTGCCGCGCAATGCCCAGTTGGTGCTAGACGTGGCCCACGCCCACGGCAGCTTCGGCGCGTTCATCGCCGAATGGCCCGAGCAGGACATCGTCGGCCTGTGGCGCTACCTGGCCAAGCACGGCAACCAGTTGGGCGGGCTGTCGGCGCCGCGGTTCCTGCGAATGGTTGGCAAAGACACCTTCATCCTCAGCGATGACGTGGTCGCCGCGCTGGTCGCGCAGGGGGTGGTGAACAAGCGGCCGACCAGCCAGAAAGACCTCGCCCTGGTGCAGGCGGCGTTCAACCACTGGCAGGCGCAAAGTGGCCGGCCGCTGTGCCAGTTGTCGGTGATGTTGGCGCATACGGTGAATCACTAGGCTTCGAGGGTTTCTCGCCTGGCACAGCCGGAGTGCTGTTCACTTAAGCAATCAGAGCGCTGAATTGAGGATAAAACGCCCTGTTTTCTTTAAATGGTTTTGCTGGGCGCATGACCTGACTGACCCATCGCCCGGCACAGCCGGCCTCCCACGGGTTTTTCGTGAATCCGGGGCCTACACAAACCTGGTGGGAGGCCGGCGAAGGGCCCTCGAACCAACCGTCGGAAATACCTTCACTGCCACGGAACCACCCCGCGCCGCAGGGCCCGCGGATCCGATTTTCTATACAAAACCTCTACAGAATAATTAGCGAACTAAGAACTTTCCCCCCAGCGCAGCGTCAATTTCAGCGGACTTTGCTACTGGAATTTGTCGTTTATGGCCGCCCAAGCCCCCCGTATTGCCGAACTTGGCAGCCGCCCTGTGCCGCTGTTTCCCGCCTCGCAGCGCTTTGAACAGCTCGAGGCGCTGCTCGAAGCCGGGCCCTTCGACGTGGTGCTGCTCGACGGCACCGGCGAACACACCCTGGCCCTGCTGCAGGCGCTGCGGCGCCACCCGCATTACCGCCTGCGGCTGATCTACGCCGACGGCGCCAGCGCCAACGTCCTCGCCCTCAGCGATGGCCAGCCGCCGGCCTCGCGCGGCGCCATCGACCAGCAGTACGCGCAATGGCACGAGCGCCATGAGCTGTTCAACCGCGGCCGCAACCCCGAAGGCATCGAAGCGCAATTGCTGGCCTACCTGTGGATCCGCGCCCCCGGCCGGCTGCTCGCCGTGCGCGACCCGCACTCGCCGCAGCACTATGTGTACCCGCTGCTCGAAGCCATGGCCGACGGGCCGATCAACGGGCAGATCTGGATCGCCAACCTGCGCCAGCGCAACCTGATCGAAAGCACCGAGCTGATCGACCGCATCCGCCTGTGCAAGCAGTGCGGCTCCGGCCACCTGAACTACATCGACGTGTGCGTGGAGTGCAACTCGCTGGACATCCAGCGCCAGCCCTCGATGCACTGCTTCACCTGCGGCCACGTAGGCCCGCAGGGCGAGTTCCTCAAGGACGGCGCGCTGCTCTGCCCCAACTGCCTGACCCGCCTGCGCCACATCGGCACCGACTACGACCGGCCGCTGGAGAACTACCATTGCAACAACTGCAAGGCGTTCTTCGTCGACGCTGACGTAGAAGCGCGCTGCCTGGACTGCGGCACCCACCACGCGCCGGACGAACTGCTGATGCGCGAGGTGCACCATTATCGGCTGTCGGAAACCGCCATGCTGGTGTCGCGCCAGGGCTTGGAGCAAACCACCCAGGAGTACTTCAGCCGCATCGCCATGGTCGGCGCCAACACCTTCAAGACCCTGCTCGACTGGCAGATCGAACTGATCCAGCGCCACAAGGCGCCGAGCTTCGTGCTGATGGGCGTGCGCTTTCGCAACCTCGGGCGCACCCTCGAGCGGCTCGGCCCGCAGCGTGGCCACGCGCTGCTCGACAGCCTGGTCGAGCGCATCCAGGAAGTGATCCGCGACACCGACCGCTGCACCCGCACCAGTGAAGAACACCTCTGGCTGCTGTTGATGCACACCGACGACGTAGGCCTGCGCCTGGTGACCGAACGCCTGAACCGCATCAGCGAGCTGTTCGTGGGCAAGGACCTGCAAGACATCCAGGTGCGCACGGTGGGCTGCATCGCGCCGCGCGACCTGATCGAAAAAGAAGACGCCGACCTATTGCTGGCGAGGCTCGGAGGAGAACTCTGATGCAAGCGTTGCTCGATCACTGGAACGCCTGGCTGGGGGAGATCTACGGGCCCAACGGCCACTGGCGGCTGTTCTTGATGGTGTTCCCGTACTTCCTGCTGTTCGAGGTGCCGATGAACCTGCTGGTGCTGCTCGGCACCCTGCGCTGGTTCACCCGCACCCGCAGCGCGGTGCCGCTGCACAGCACCTACCAGCCGCGGGTGAGCTGCGTGATCACCTGCTACGGCGAAGGCGAGGCCGTCGGTTTGACCCTGCGCACCCTGGCCGAGCAAACCTACCCCGGCACCATTGAGATCATCCCGGTGGTCGACGGCGCCGCCGCCAACCAGGCCACTACCGCGGCGGTGCGGCGCTTCAAACAGAACACCCGGCTGCCGGCCAACCGGTTGGTGCGGCCGATCGCCAAATGGCAGCGTGGCGGGCGGGTGTCTACCCTGAACGCCGGCCTGGCGCTGAGCACCGGCGAGATCATCATCAACGTCGACGGCGACACCTCGTTCGACAACGACATGGTGGTGCGCATGGTGCGCCACTTCGCCGACCCCAAGGTGCCGGCGGTGGCCGGCAGCCTGCGCGTGCGCAACGCCCGCCAGTCGCTGGTGGCGCGGGTCCAGGCGCTGGAGTATCTGTTGTCGATCCACATGGCCAAGATCGGCCTGTCGGAGTTCAACCTGGTCAACAACGTGTCGGGGGCCTTCGGCGCCTTTCGCAAAAGCTTTTTGCAGCACATTGGCGGCTGGGACACCCACACCGCCGAAGACCTCGACCTGACCCTGCGGATCAAGAGTTACTTCCGCCAGTACGGCCTGCGCGTGCCGTTCGAGCCCCAGGCGATCGGCCACACCGACGCCCCGCACACCCTGCTGGGCTTCTTGCAGCAACGCCTGCGCTGGGACGGCGACCTGTTCTTCGTCTACATGCGCAAGCACCGCCACGCCTTCAACCCCAAGCTGGTGGGCTGGCGCAACTTCTTCATGCTGCTGCTCAGCGGGCTGTTTTTCCAACTGGTGCTGCCGTACATCATCCTCGGCTACAGCCTGGTGGCGCTGTTCGTGCTGCCGTTCTCGGCCTTCGTGTTCTATGGGCTGTTGATCTACTGCCTGTACTTCGCCCTGTGCGCCCTGCTCTACCTGGGGCTGATCGTGATGGTCAGCGAGCGCCAGCGCGAAGACCTGCGGCTGTTGTGGATCTTGCCGATTTACCCGCTGGCCATGTACGGCCTGCGCCTGTGGAGCACGGTGGCAATCCTCAACGAGACCCTGCGCCGCGGCCACGAGGAAAGCAGCATGGCGCCGTGGTGGGTACTCAAACGCGCCACCCGTTTCTGACCCTTCCCCATGACCGGTACAAGACCCTATCGCATGCCCTATCGCTCGTTACTGCCGCTATTGCTGGCAGCCCCCCTCACCGCCCTGGCCGCGCCGCTGCCGCTCGACCAGGTGCTCAAGCAGGCCGGTGACGGCCCTGGCGTGGCCGCCGCCGACGCCGAATTCCAGGCACGCCAGGCCATCGGCCAGCAACGTGACGCCGAAACCGGCTGGGAGGCTTTCGCCAGCGCCGGGGTGGGCCGCTACAACGAGCTGGTGACCAGCGACGTGCGCGACAACTACTACGGCCGCAACTACGCCATCGGCGTGCGCTACCCGTTGCTCGGCGCCCTGCAGCGCCGGGTGCAGGCCT
Source organism: Pseudomonas sp. NPDC007930 (assembly GCF_042958985.1). Classification (NCBI taxonomy): domain Bacteria; kingdom Pseudomonadati; phylum Pseudomonadota; class Gammaproteobacteria; order Pseudomonadales; family Pseudomonadaceae; genus Pseudomonas; species Pseudomonas sp. NPDC007930. The sequence continues at coordinate 135,481 of NZ_JBIBKC010000010.1, read as the reverse complement.
TGCACGAGGCCAGCCGCGACGCGCGCATCAGCGAGATCGACCGCGACCTGGCCCGCGCCCGCCAGCACCTGGCGCTGCGCAGCAGCTACGCCGACTGGTGGCGCGCCACCCAGGAGCAGCAGCTCTGCCAGGGCGCCAGCGAGGCCCAGCGCCAAGCCTTGGCCACGGTGGATGAACGCCTGCGCGACAAATGGATACTGCCCTCCGACGCGCAACTGATGCGCAGCGAATGGACCGCCGTGGCGCGCCGCTGCGAGATGCAGGCCGACCTGCTCGCCGACACCCGCGCCGCCCTGGCCAGCCTGGGCGTGAGCGTGCAGCCTGGCGACACCCCGGTGGCCGAACCGCTGGCCGAGCACCCCAAGCCCCTCACCGCCTGGCAAGACCTGCTTGAAAGCAACCCGCGCATGGCCCAGCGCCAGGCCCAGCTCTCCAGCGCCGAGCAAGACCGCAAGCGCCCGTGGTACACCGCGATCGACTCGTACTTCAGCGTGTCCGGCAGCCGCGAGGAGCGTAACGATTCCAGCGAGGCCGGCAGCGGCCTGAGCGCCGGGGTGACCTTCTCCGCGCCGCTGGATTTGCTCGACTACGGCTCGGCCCGCCAGCACGAAGGCGAGCAGCGCTACCAGGCGGCCCTGCGCGGCCTGGAAAACGAACGCGCGACCCTGCTGCGCGAGCTGGGCAAGGTGCTCGAACAACAGCGGCGCAACTTCAACGAATACGTGTGGCGCAGCGAACGCCGCGAGGCGCTGGACAACATCATCACCGAACGCCGCCAGCGCACCGCGCTGGATGCCGGCGAAGCCAGCCTGCGCCTGCTGCAGGCCCAGGTAGACCACTACAACGCGGGCTTTGCGCAGATTTCCGCCTGGCACGCGGTGTGGCTGCAGGATTCCGCCCTGCGCCTGTTCAGCGACGACAGCCCGGACTTCGCCCAACTGATGGGCGCCGACCTGCTGCGCTGGCAAGCGCCGCTGCCACCGGGCAGCGACAGCCCGCCGAGCCAGGGCCTGGCGCGCTGGACCCAGGGCGTGTACGTGTGGAACAGCCAGCCGCTGCTCGACGCCAGCCAGCGCCCCGGGCAACTGGCGGCGCTGCAACGGGCGCAAATCACTGAACTGAACCTGGGCCTGAACGCCGTGCAGGTGGCCAACGCCGCCACCACCCGTGGCCAGTTGCAGGCACTGCTGCGCGACGCCCACGCCAAGGGCCTGAAGGTCAACCTGCTGCTCGGCGACCCTAGCTGGATCAAGCCCAGCCAACGCCCGGCCTTGCTGGGGTTGATCGGGCAGTTCAAAGCGCTGCCGTTCGACGCCCTGCACCTGGACCTCGAAGTGGAACAACTGGGCTGGCCGGTGCCCGACGAGCGCCTGCGCGACTGGCTGGCCACCCTGCGTGCCGCCAAGCAGGCCAGCCCCTGGCCGTTGCGGATTTCCAGCCACCCGCGCTGGTTCGCCGAGGAAGCCGGGCGCCAGCCGTGCGTGCCGTGCGAGCTGCCCGGGGTGGGGGTGGAACAGGTGAGCCTGATGATCTACACCCGCAACCCGCAGAACAGCGCGCGCCGCGCCGCCGAGCTGGCCAAGCGCTGGCCCAGGCTGCACATGCGCCTGGCACAAAGCATCGAGGCCGACCAACCCGCCGACCTCTCCTGGCATGACGCCCCCGCCCCCGTGTTGCAGCGCCAGGCGCGCGACTGGGGCAGCACCCTGGCCCCGGCCAATGTCGGCGGCATCGATTGGCAATCCTGGAACGACTACCCGAGCGCCCCATGAAGATACGCTTCAACAGCCCGAAAGAAAGCCACCCCACCCAGGACAGCGGCCTGCAAGTGCTCTATGCCCCGGGCAAGCGCCTGGCGTTCAAGCTGCGCTGGTACTTCATCCTGTTCTTGATCCTGCTGCCGGCGCTGTGGCTGGCTGGCCGCTACGGCCTTGACCTGATCCGCATCGAAGCGCCAGCGCTGGTGCGCCTGCAGGTGCTGGAAATCCGCGCGCGGCAAGCCGGGCGCATCCAGGCCATCCACGTGCAGGCCGGTGACCACGTAAACACCGGCAAGGCCCTGGTCGAGCTCGACAACCCCGAGTGGGACCTGCGCCTGGCGATCCTCAACGGCAGCCAGGCCGCGCCGGCGCCGGGCAGCAACCTGGCGGCCCTCGACCAGCGCGCGCTGGGTACCCTGCAAGCGCTGGTCGGCCGCGCCCAGCAGCGGGTCAGCGAAGTGCGCCGGATGTACAACGACAACGCCGCCACCCGTGGCGAACTGGTCGATGCGCAAAACGCCCTGGATAACCGCCAGGCCGAGTTGCTGCAGTTCCAGCGCGCCCAGCTCGGCGGCGCCGGCACCAGCGAGGCGGCGCGCTACGCCCAGCAACAGGAAGCCGAGCGCAAGTGGCTGCAAGGCCAGATGGCCAGCCTCAACGTGGCCGCGCCCTACGACGGCCGGGTGGCCGAGGTGATCGCCGCCGAAGGTGAGAACGTCGGCCCCGGCACGCCGCTGCTGCGCCTGGAGAAAACCGGCCCGGCGCAGCTGTGGATCTACCTCGACCCGAAAGACGTCGACCACTCCGCGCCCGGCTCCAAGCTGGAAGTGCGCCTGCCCGACGGCAGTTGGGCCAGCGCCACGGTGATCAGCCCGGCGGAAAGCGCCAACCCGCTGCCCACCGACCTGCGCCAGCCGTTCTCCAGCCCCGCCCGCGGCCTGCTGGTGCCGGCGCAGTTCGACCAGCCACTGGCGGCCGAATGGCGAGTGGACTCGCTGCCGGTCCGGGTGCGCTTCCCGGGCGAGCGGTTTCATATCTTTGGCTGGGAGATTTAGAGGGCCATCGAGGGCCCTTCGCCCGGCACAGCCGGCCTCCCACCAGTTCTGTATTTCCTCGTAAATCAAGCACTTACACAAATCTGGTGGGAGGCCGGCTGTGCCGGGCGATGGGCCAGTCAGGCCATGCGCTCAGTAAAACCAGTTAAAGAAATCAGGGCTTTTAATCCTCGATTGAACGCTCTGATTGCTTGAGTGAACTGCCTCACGCCGGGTACGCCAAAACGACCTTGGCGAACGCCAGGAACTCACCCAGGTGCTGAGTGATGATTGCAACGGTGATGGGCAATTGAACCTTCTGGTACTCATGCACGGCAATGTTGCGAAACCCCACCATTCGCTTCATCGCCGCCGCGAGGTCAGCGGGCAGGATGCCCGCGGCAGCTAGCAGGTCGAAGACCTCTCGGGCGCTCTGCGGCAACCCTAGCCCTTCTCGGCGTACCAGGTATTGCCCCATGTCCAGCGCGCTCTGGCAGGCACGCTGCAGGTTGAGGATCGCCGCATCCTGGCGGGTAAAGTCTTCGCCGAAGGTCTCAGGGCCCTTGTCATACTCTTCACGCGCCCGCGCCACGCAGCGCTCGATGGTCGCTGCCTTGTTGAGCAATACATCATCGGCCATGCACAGACCCCCTTTGCAGTATGTCGGCCACTTGTTCTCGGCGCAGTTCGTCAAGGTCGAGTTTATCCTGCACTACCCGCGCTTCGAACAGGTGTGCCGCCGGCTGCCGGGCCTTGAGGCAGCGGCCATGGGCGACGATCTGATAGCGCATCACCACCGACGCCGCCTTGAGGTCGACCAGGTCCACATCGCACCCGGCCAGTGCTGCCAACTGCTCGCCCAGGTCCCACAGGCGCAGGGTGTCCAGCGGCGGGCCGTCGGCCAGCACGGCGAGGTCGAGGTCGCTGCCAGCACCCGCCTCGCCGCGGGCATGGCTACCGTACAGGTAAATGGCAAGCCAGTGGGGCAGTTGCTGCTCTAGCTGGGCCAGCAGGGGCGATAGATCCATGGGCAGGGGGTTCAAGGCAACGGGGCAAGGTAGCCGCCAGTGTACGCCATCCGAGCAGCCGCTGGAGGGCGAAGGGCCCTTAAGCCTTATACAAACGCCAGGAATAGCCTCATACCCAATCGTTCTTTAACCCGCCCTTGCACCCTCCAGTAGCGTGGCCTTTTCGCGCAACCTCACTCAAAGGCCCGCTTATGCCCGCATTCTCCCCTGCCTCCCCCACCGCCCGCGCCTGGGGCGCGCCGCCTTCGGAGCGCTATGAGCGCCTGGCCGCGCCGTTTCGGCCGTTGTTCGCCAAGATCGCTGCCGGCGCGGTGCAGCGCGAGGTGGAGCGGGTGCTGCCGGCCACCGAACTGGGCTGGCTGAAAGACAGCGGCTTTACCGCCCTGCGGGTGCCGGTGGAGTACGGCGGCGCCGGTGCGACCCTGCCGGAGCTGTTCGGCCTGCTCACCGAGCTGGGCCATGCGGACTCCAACCTGGTGCAGGCGCTGCGCAGCCATTTTGCCTTTAGCGAAAACGCACTGGTGCACCGCGACCCTCAATACCGCGAACGCTGGCTGACCCGCCTCGGCCGCGGTGAAACCGTGGGCCCGGCCAACAGCGAGACCGGCGATGCCAAGCGGGATGCTTACTCCACCCGGTTGATCGCCGATGGCAATGCCTGGCGCCTGGAGGGCACCAAGTTCTACAGCACCGGGGCGTTGTTCGCCGACTGGATCGATGTGGGTGCCACCACCCCCGACGGTGTGCGGGTAATGGCCGCGGTGCGCCGCGACGCCGCGGGCGTGGAAGTACTGGATGACTGGAACGGCTTCGGCCAGCGCCTGACCGCCAGTGGCACCGCGCACTTCAGGGAAGTCGCGGTCAAGGCCGACGAGGTGCTCGACAAGGAACAGCGCTTTGCCTACTCGCCGGCTTACCTGCAGTTGTTTCACATCGCCAACCTGGCCGGGATCGGCCGCGCCATGACCGACGAAGTGGCCCAGGCGGTAGCGGTACGCACCCGCACCTTCAGCATCGGCAACGCCGACCGCGCCGCGCAGGACGCACAGATTCTCGCCGTGGTCGGCGAAGTGCGCAGCGCGGCCTACGCCGCTGGGGCGATTGCCGCGCAGAACGCCCTGGCGCTGGAGCGGGCCTACCAGGCGCGGCAAAGCCCGGACCAGGAACAGGCCGTGCAGGTGGCCGAGCTGGAGGTGTGCCAGGCCCTGAACATCGCCGCCGACCTGATCATCAACGCCGGCGGCCGGCTGTTCGACGCCCTCGGCGCCTCGGCCACGCTGCAACCCAACGCGCTCGACCGTTTCTGGCGCAACGCGCGCACGCTGGCCTCGCACAACCCGCGGGTGTACAAGGCGCGCATCGTCGGTGACTACGCGGTCAACGGCACGCCGCCGCCGGAGCAGTGGAAGATCGGCACCGTGTGAAGCAAAGCGCGGCGCCGCGCGGTCCAGATAGGCATGAAAGCCTTCGCCGACCTCTACGCGCGCCTCGACGCCACCACCTCCAGCAACGCCAAGCTGCAAGCGCTGCAGGACTACTTCGCCCAGGCCCCGGCCGCCGACGCCGCCTGGGCGGTGTACTTTCTGGCCGGCGGGCGGCCGCGCCAGCTGGTGCCCAGCCGGGTGCTGCGCGAGGTGGCGCAGGCCATGGCCGGGTTGCCCGAATGGTTGTTCGAAGACAGCTACCAGGCCGTCGGCGACCTGGCGGAAACCGTGTCGCTGGTGCTGCCCGAACGGCCCTACCGCAGCGAGCAGGGGTTGGCCTGGTGGGTCGAAAGCGCCCTGCTGCCCCTGCGCGGCCAACCTCCGCAGGTGCTCCACGAACGCCTCGCGGCACTGTGGGGCGAGCTCGACCGGGCGAGCCTGATGCTCTGCGTGAAGCTGATCACCGGCAGCCTGCGGGTGGGGGTGTCCAAGCTGCTGGTGACCCGCGCCCTGGCGCAACTGGCCGGGCTCGACAGCAAGCGCGTGGCCCAGCGCCTGGTGGGCTACACCGACCTTTCCCACCGCCCGGCCGCCGCCAGCTACCAGCGCCTGGTCGCCGCCGAAAGCGATGACGAACACGCCCAGCGCGGCGGCCAGCCCTACCCGTTTTTTCTCGCCCACCCGCTGCAGCAAGGCAGTGAGCAATTCGACGCGTTGCTCGGGCCGATCGAGCAGTGGCAGGCGGAATGGAAGTGGGACGGCATCCGCGCGCAATTGATCAAGCGTGGCGGCCAGCTGTGGTTGTGGTCCCGTGGCGAGGAGCTGATCACCGAGCGCTTTCCGGAATTCCAGGCGCTGGCCAGCGTGCTGCCCGACGGCTGCGTGCTCGACGGCGAACTGGTGGTGTGGCGTGAGCAGCCCCCGGCCGCGGCGCTGCCCGGCATGCCCGCCGAGGCGCCGTTCAGCCCCGGGGTGCAGCCGTTTGCCCTGCTGCAACAGCGCATCGGCCGCAAAACCCTGAGTAAAAAGCTGCTGGCCGAGGTGCCGGCGGTGCTGCTGGCCTATGACCTGCTCGAATGGCAAGGCCACGACTGGCGCAACCGCCCGCAAAGCGAACGGCGCGCCCAACTCGACCGGCTACTGGCGCAGTGCGCCACGCCGCTGCTGCGGCCCTCGCCGGTGTTGCCGGCCGAGAGCTGGGCCGCGCTGGCGGCGCTGCGCGAGCAGTCACGCAGCCTGGGCGTGGAAGGCATGATGCTCAAAGCCCGCGACGCCCTCTACGGGGTGGGCCGCAGCAAAGACATGGGCACCTGGTGGAAGTGGAAAGTCGACCCGTTCAGCATCGATGCGGTGCTGATATACGCCCAGGCCGGCCACGGCCGCCGCGCCAGCCTGTACAGCGACTACACCTTCGCCGTATGGGACGGCCCGGCCCACGCCAGCGAGCGCCAACTGGTGCCCTTCGCCAAGGCGTACTCCGGCCTGACCGACGATGAAATGCACCAGGTTGATGCAATTATTCGCCGCACCACCGTGGAAAAATTCGGCCCGGTGAGAAGTGTTACCCCCACCCTGGTGTTCGAGCTGGGCTTCGAGGGCATCGCGCTGTCCAAGCGCCACAAAAGCGGGATTGCCGTGCGTTTCCCGCGGATGCTGCGCTGGCGCCACGACAAGCCCGTAGCCGAAGCCGATACCCTGGCCACGTTACAAGCGCTGTTGAGTTGAGTCGATTCGCGCACCACAATAGCGCCCCTTCCTGGCCCGGCCCATTTCGGTGCACGGGCTTTGTATGAAATTTCGCCGTTCGGTCAGATGTGCGACGTAAAGGGATCCCCACGCGTCCAACCTGTGGCCTTTTAGGCACGATGGTGCGAAATTTGCTATCACGATGATGTCTGGCACCTGCCGGTAACGAGCCCGCGTGAGACCCACGCATCTTTGTCTTTTAAGGATTGCACAATGAAAAAAGCATGGCTGACCCTTTCCGCCCTTGCACTGGCACTGTCTGCTGGCGCTGCCATGGCGAAAGACTACAAAGAGCTGCGCTTTGGCGTCGACCCGAGCTACGCCCCGTTCGAGTCCAAGGCCAATGACGGCAGCCTGGTTGGCTTCGACATCGACCTGGGCAACGCCATCTGCAAAGAGCTGAAAGTCACCTGCAAATGGGTTGAAAACGACTTCGACGGCATGATCCCGGGCCTCAAGGCGAACAAATTCGACGGCGTGATCTCCTCGCTGACGGTCACCCCGGCCCGTGAAAAAGCCATCGACTTCTCCGATGAGCTGTTCTCCGGCCCGACCGCGCTGGTGTTCAAGAAGGGCGCGGGCTTCGCCCAGGATTCGGCCAACCTCAAGGGTAAAACCGTGGGTTACGAGCAAGGCACCATCCAGGAGGCTTACGCCAAGGCCGTACTGGAAAAAGCCGGCGTGAAAACCCAGGCCTACCAGAACCAGGACCAAGTCTACGCCGACCTGGTGTCTGGCCGCCTCGACGCCTCGCTGCAAGACATGCTGCAAGCCGAGCTGGGCTTCCTGAAGTCGCCACAAGGCGCTGACTACGAAGTGTCCAAGCCGTTCGACAGCGACCTGCTGCCGGCCAAGACCGCGATCGGCATCAAAAAAGGCAACAAAGACCTGCAAGCCCTGCTCAACAAAGGCATCAAGGCCCTTCATGACGACGGCACCTACGCCGAAATCCAGAAGAAGCACTTCGGTGACCTGAACCTGTACAGCGGCAAGTAAGCTGCAGCACCCCGGCGCCCGCTCCCCAAAAGGGGGCGGGCGCTTTATTGACCGCAAAAGGGTTGATACATGCTCGACCAACTGTTGCAGAGCCTCGGGCTCTCGGCATTCAGCTTGAAAGGCTTCGGCCCCCTGCTGCTGCAGGGCACCTGGATGACCATCAAGCTTTCACTGTTGTCGCTCGCCGTCAGCGTGGTGCTGGGGCTGATCGGCGCCAGTGCCAAACTCTCGCGCGTGGCGGTGTTCCGCGTGCTCGCCCAGGCCTACACCACGCTGATCCGTGGCGTACCCGACCTGGTGCTGATGCTGCTGATTTTCTACAGCCTGCAGATCTGGCTGAACTCCCTGACCGATGCGATGGACTGGGACTATTTCGAAATCGACCCGTTCATCGCCGGGGTGATCACCCTGGGCTTCATCTATGGGGCGTATTTCACCGAAACCTTCCGCGGGGCGATCCTCGCGGTGCCGCGCGGCCAGGTCGAGGCAGCCACCGCCTACGGCCTGACCCGCCGCCAGCGCTTCGCCTGCGTGGTGTTCCCGCAGATGATGCGCTATGCCCTGCCGGGGCTGGGCAACAACTGGATGGTCATCCTCAAGGCCACCGCGCTGGTGTCGATCATCGGCCTGGCCGACGTGGTCAAGGCCGCGCAAGACGCCGGCAAGAGCACCTACCAGCTGTTCTACTTCCTGGTCCTGGCGGGGCTGATCTACCTGGCCATCACCAGCGCTTCGAACTTCGTCATGCGCCGCCTCGAGCGCCGCTTCAACGTGGGTAGCCGGGAGGCGACGCGATGATCGAGTTGCTTCAAGAGTATTGGCAGGCGTTTCTCTACAGCGACGGCAACAACGTCACCGGCCTGGCCATGACCCTGTGGCTGCTGATCGCTTCGGTGGGCATCGGCTTCGTGCTGTCGATCCCGTTGTCGATCGCCCGGGTGGCGCGGCGGCCCTGGGTGCGCTGGCCGGTGCAGTTCTATACCTACGTGTTTCGCGGCACGCCGCTCTATATTCAGCTACTGATTTGCTACACCGGCATCTACAGCCTCGAAGGGGTGCGCGACCAACCCATGCTCAACGCGTTCTTCCGCGACGCGATGAACTGCACCATCCTTGCCTTCGCGCTGAACACCTGCGCCTACACCACCGAGATCTTCGCCGGGGCGATCCGCAGCATGGCCCACGGCGAAATCGAAGCGGCCAAGGCCTACGGTTTGTCGGGCTTCAAGCTGTACGCCCACGTGATCATGCCCTCGGCGCTGCGCCGCGCGCTGCCGTACTACAGTAATGAAGTGATCCTGATGCTGCACGCCACCACGGTAGCCTTCACCGCCACCGTGCCGGACATCCTCAAGGTCGCTCGGGATGCCAACTCCGCCACCTACATGACCTTCCAGTCGTTCGGGATCGCCGCGGTGCTGTACCTGGCCATTACCTTTTCGCTGGTGGGGCTGTTTCGCCTGGCGGAGCGCCGCTGGCTGGCCTTTCTCGGCCCTGCTCGCTAGGAGGCGGCCATGCAGCAACAGTCACACCCCTTGCCCTCGCCGGTACCGGGCACCGCGCGGCAGATCGAAAGCTTTCACTTCGGCCCGGCGGCGGCGCCGAAGGTGTACATCCAGGCCTCGCTGCACGCCGACGAGCTGCCCGGCATGCTGGTGGCCTGGTACCTCAAGCAGCGCCTGGCCGAGCTGGAAAACGCCGGCCGGCTGAACCGCCACATCGTGCTGGTGCCACTGGCCAACCCGATCGGCCTGGAACAGGTGCTGATGGACACCCCACTGGGGCGCTACCAGCTCGAAAGCGGCGAGAACTTCAACCGCCACTTCGCCGACGTCACCGACGCGGTGGGCGATGCCGTGGCGCCGCTGCTCGGCGCGGACCCGGCACAAAACCAGCAACACGTGCGCCAGGCGCTGCGCGCCGCGCTGCTGGCGCAACAGCCCACCACGCAGTTGCAAGCCCAGCGCCTGGTGCTGCAGCGGCTGGCCTGCGACGCCGAAATGGTGCTAGACCTACACTGCGACTTCGAGGCCGTGGAGCACCTGTACACCACCCCCGAAGCCTGGCCACAGGTCGAGCCACTGGCGCGCTACCTCGGCTCGCAAGCCAGCCTGCTGGCCACCGATTCGGGCGGGCAATCGTTCGATGAGTGCTTCACCCTGGTGTGGCACAAGTTGGCGCAGCGTTTCGCCGGGCAGTTCGAGCTGCCCATGGGCAGCTTTTCGGTCACCCTCGAGCTGCGCGGCCAAGGCGATGTGAGCCATGCCCTGGCCAGCCGCGACAGCCAGGCGATCCTCAATTACCTCACCCATTACGGCGCGATCAGCGGCGTGGCCGATGCCCTGCCCGAGCTGCTGTACCCGGCCACGCCGCTGGCGGCCGTGGAGCCGGTGGCCACCCCCGAGGGTGGCGTGCTGGTGTTCTGCGCGCTGCCGGGGGAGTACGTCGACGCCGGCCAGCGCATCGCCGAGGTGATCGACCCCCTCACCGACCGTGTTACCCCGGTGCACAACCGCCAGGCCGGGCTGCTCTATGCCCGCTCGCTGCGGCGCATGGCCACCGCGGGCATGGTCGTCGCACACGTTGCCGGCACCGAAGCGTTCCGCAGCGGCTACCTTCTTTCTCCGTGAGAGCCTTTTTCGCATGTACAAACTGACCATCGACGGCCTGCACAAGCGCTACGGCGACAACGAAGTGCTCAAGGGCGTGTCGCTCAAGGCCAAGAGCGGTGACGTAATCTGCCTGATCGGCGCCAGCGGCTCGGGCAAGAGTACTTTCCTGCGCTGCATCAACTTCCTCGAAACCCCCAACGACGGCGCGATGACCCTCGACGGCCAGGCGATCCGCATGGTCTCGACCGCCGAAGGCATGCACCCGGCCGACCCGGCCGAGCTGCAGCGCCTGCGCACGCGCCTGGCGATGGTGTTCCAGCACTTCAACCTGTGGAGCCACATGACGGTGCTGGAGAACATCACCCTGGCGCCGCGGCGGGTGCTGGGCGTCAGCAAGGAAGACGCGGAAAAACGCGCCCGCGCCTACCTCGACAAGGTCGGCCTGCCGGCACGGGTGGCGGAGCAATACCCGGCGTTCCTCTCCGGCGGGCAGCAGCAGCGGGTGGCGATCGCCCGAGCGCTGGCGATGGAACCAGAGGTAATGCTGTTCGACGAACCCACCTCGGCGCTGGACCCAGAACTGGTCGGCGAAGTACTGAAGGTGATCCAGGGCCTGGCCGAGGAAGGCCGCACCATGATCATGGTCACCCACGAAATGGCCTTCGCCCGCCAGGTGTCGAGCCAGGTGCTGTTCCTGCACCAGGGCCGGGTGGAAGAACACGGCGAGCCCGACCAGGTGCTGGGCAACCCGAAGAGCGAGCGCTTGCGGCAGTTTTTGAGTGGGAACTTGAAATAGGCCCTTTGGGGAGGGGCAAGTTGCAAGCTGCAAGCGGCAAGTTAAGGGCGGTGGTGGCCCGAACCCTCCAGCGGCCCCTGCTGTCCACTGTTCCATGCCTACGCCCTCCTACGCCAAAGCCTGGTTCGCCGCTCGCGGCTGGAAGCCCTTCGCCTTTCAGCGCGCGGTGTGGAAAGCGCTGGCCGCGGGCCAGTCGGGGCTGCTGCATGCCAGCACCGGCGCCGGCAAAACCTATGCGCTGTGGTTCGGCGCGTTGCAGGCCTGGGCCAAGCCGGCGCCACCCGCCACGGGCAAGCGCCGGGCGCTGATGGCGCCCCTGACGGTGCTGTGGATCACCCCCATGCGCGCCCTGGCGGCCGACACCCTGCGTGCCCTGCAGGTGCCGGTGGAAGAACTCGGCCTTGGCTGGAGCCTCGGCCTGCGCACCGGCGACACCTCCAGCAGCGAACGCGCGCGGCAAAGCCGGCGCCTGCCCACGGTGCTGGTCACCACCCCGGAAAGCCTGTCACTGATGCTCGCCCGCGAGCAGGCCCAGGCCGAGCTGGCCAGCCTGCGCCTAGTGGTGGTCGATGAGTGGCACGAACTGCTCGGCAACAAGCGTGGCGTGCAGGTGCAGCTGGCCTTGGCACGCTTGCGCCAGTGGCAACCGGCACTGATGACCTGGGGGATTTCCGCAACCCTTGGCAACCTCGCCCACGCCCAGGCCGCGCTGATGCCCGAAGGGGTGCAGGTCGAGGGCGCCAACCACAAACAGCTGCGGGTCGACACCCTGCTGCCCAGTTCCGTCGAGCGCTTCCCCTGGGCCGGCCACTACGGCCTGCGCATGCTCGCCCAAGTGGTCGACGAGATCGACGCCAGCGCCTCGTGCCTGGTCTTCACCAACACCCGCGCGCAGAGTGAAACCTGGTACCAGGCGCTGCTCGAGGCGCGCCCGGACTGGGCCGGGCTGATCGCCCTGCACCATGGCTCGCTGAGCCGCGAGGTGCGCGAGTGGGTGGAGCTGGCGCTCAAGCAGGGCCAGCTCAAGGCCGTGGTGTGCACCTCCAGCCTGGACCTGGGCGTAGACTTCCTACCCGTGGAGCGGGTGTTGCAGATCGGCTCGGCCAAGGGCGTGGCGCGCCTGATCCAGCGCGCCGGGCGCTCGGGGCATGCGCCAGGGCGGCCGTCGCGGGTCACCCTGGTGCCCACCCACAGCCTGGAGCTGGTCGAGGCCGCCGCCGCCGAAGAGGCCGTCGCGCAGCGGCGCATCGAGCCGCGGCAATCCCCCGAGGCGCCACTCGACGTACTCGTGCAGCACCTGGTGACCGTGGCCCTGGGCGGCGGCTTCCGCCCGCCTGAACTGCTCGCGGAGGTGCGCGGCGCCTGGGCCTACCGAGGGCTGAGCGAAGACGCCTGGCAATGGGCGCTGGCGTTTGTGCGCCACGGTGGCCTGTCGCTGACCGCCTACCCCGACTACCAGCGTGTAGAGCCGGATGCCGAGGGCGTGTGGCGGGTGCCCGACGCCCGCCTGGGCCGGCGCCACCGGCTGAACATCGGCACCATCGTCAGCGACGCGGCGCTGAACGTGAAGTTCTGGAGCAAGGGCGGCGGGGGTAAGTCGCTGGGCAGCATCGAGGAGGGTTTTATCGCCCGCCTGCGCCCGGGAGACCTGTTCCTCTTTGGCGGGCGCACCCTGGAGCTGGTGCGGGTGGAGCAAATGACCGCCTACGTGAAACGCAGCAGCGGCAAAAAGCCCGCCGTACCCCGCTGGAATGGCGGGCGCATGCCGCTGTCCAGCGAGCTGGCAGACGCCCTAGTGCGGCAATTCGAGGCTGCCGCCCGGGGCGAGTACAGCCATGCCCCGCTGCGCGCGGTGCGGCCGCTGCTGGAGGTGCAACAGGCCTGGTCGGCGCTACCGGCGCGGGGTTGCCTGCTGATTGAACAGCTGAAATCCCGCGAGGGCTGGCACCTGTTTCTCTACCCCTTCGCCGGGCGCCTGGTGCACCTGGGCCTGGCCAGCCTGCTGGCGTGGCGCTTGGCCCAGCGGGCGCCGGCGAGTTTCTCGTTGGCGGTGAACGACTATGGCCTGGAGCTGCTCTGCCCGCGCGAGGTGGACTGGCAAGCGGCGCTAGACGGCGGCCTGCTCAGCCCGGCCAACCTGCTGGCCGACGTGCTCGCCAGCCTGAATGCCGGCGAGCTGGCGCAGCGGCGCTTTCGCGAGATCGCGCGGATCGCCGGGCTGGTGTTCGCGGGCTACCCCGGTGCGCAAAAAAGCACGCGCCAGGTGCAGGCCTCGAGCAGTTTGTTTTTTGAGGTGTTCCGCCAGTACGACGCTGGCAACCTGTTGCTGAGCCAGGCCGAACAAGAGGTGCTCGGCGAGGAACTGGACACCGCCCGCCTGGCGGCGACGCTGGAGCAGATTGGCCGTGGCAGCCTGGCCGTGCACCGTATCGCCCGGCCTACGCCGCTGGCGTTCCCGCTGCTGGTGGAGCGCCTGCGCGAAAGCCTCAGCTCGGAAAAACTCGCCGACCGCATCGCGCGGATGGTCGCTGACCTCGACAACGCCGCGGGGCCGGCGGCATGAGCCCGTACCTGGCGGTGAACATCGGCGGCGCCGAGCTCTGGCTACTGGCGGAAAAAGCCGTGTACTGGCCGGCCGAGCGCGCGTTGCTGGTGGCAGACGTGCACTTCGGCAAGGCCGCGGTGTACCGCGCCCTAGGCCAGCCGGTACCCCACGGCACCACCGCCGCCAACCTCGCCGCGCTGGACCGGCTGCTGGCGCGCTATGGCGTTGACGAGTTGATTTTCCTCGGCGACTTTCTTCACGGCCCGGCGGCCCAGGGCAGCGCCACGCTAGGCGCCCTCGGCGCCTGGCGCACGCGCCACCCGGCGTTGCGCATCACCCTGGTGCGCGGCAACCACGACCTGCGCGCCGGCGACCCGCCCGCCGCGCTGGGCATCCAGGTGTGCGCGGAACCGCTGCTACGCGGCCCGCTGGCGCTGCGCCATGAGCCCGCGCCGCACCCTACCCACGCGGTGCTGGCCGGGCATGTGCACCCGGTGTACCTGCTGCGCGGGCGCGGCCGCCAGCGCCTGCGGCTGCCGTGTTTTCAGGTGGGCCAGCAGGTCACGCTGTTGCCGGCGTTCGGCGCGTTTACCGGGGGTTATGCGCTGGCGCGCAAGGCGGGAGTACAACTGGTGTTGGTGGGGGATGAAGGGGTGTGGTGCTTGCCTTCTTGAGGGGGCCCCGCGCGGCGACGCCAGGCGCGGGGCTCTCAAGCCCTGATCAGGCCACGGGCACCGGCGGTGGCTGGTCGGGGATCGTCGGTTCTCCGGGTTCGGAGGGTTGGTCGGGCTGTGCCGGGTACGGCACGTCCGGATCAGGCTGGCCCGGCACGCCACCCATGGCGACGGCTTGCGCGTCGGCAAAGGGGTTGGAGAGCAGCGTCCAGGCAAGCTGGCCGATCTGGTTCGGCTGCAAGGCGGCGAGCGTGGCGCTGATGTTCGGGTCGAGCTTCATAGGCACTCCTGGGAGAACGGGGAGTTCACCCAGTAGAGTGCAAAAACCGTCACAAATTCCCGCCCCTCGTCGGCATCAGGTACGCGGCAGGGTCACGCCGCGCTGGCCCTGGTACTTGCCGCCGCGGTCCTTGTAGCTCACCTCGCACGGTTCGTCGGATTCCAGGAACAGCATCTGCGCCACGCCTTCGTTGGCGTAGATCTTCGCCGGCAGGTTGGTGGTGTTGGAGAATTCCAGGGTCACGTGGCCTTCCCACTCCGGCTCCAGCGGGGTGACGTTGACGATGATGCCGCAGCGCGCGTAGGTGCTTTTGCCCAGGCAGATGGTCAGCACGTTGCGCGGGATGCGGAAGTACTCGACGGTGCGGGCCAGGGCGAAGGAGTTCGGCGGGATGATGCACACGTCGCTCTGGATGTCGACGAAGCTCTTGGCGTCGAAGTTCTTCGGGTCGACGATGGCCGAGTTGATGTTGGTGAACACCTTGAATTCGTTGGCGCAACGCACGTCGTAGCCGTAGCTCGAAACGCCGAAGGAGATCACCCGCTGGGCCTCCTCGCCGCGCACCTGGCGCTCGACGTAGGGCTCGATCATGCCGTGCTCTTGCGCCATGCGGCGAATCCACTTGTCCGATTTGATGCTCATGGCGCGGTCCTGAAATACCTAAGGTTAGCCGCGTATCTTACCGGTGCTAGCGCCCAGGATCAAAAGCCGCGCGCACAAGGCCATTGGCAGGTGCGTGGAAAACGGTTAAGGTGGCGGCACTGTGTTGCTTGTGTCGCCGAGAATTACTCCACGATGTTAGGTTTCGACCCCACCATCTACAAGAATTTCACGCTCTTTGCACTCAGTCTCGGCGCGGGATGTTCCTCGCCGCTGTAAACTTTGTCCAAGGAGACTCACCATGTCCAATCGCCAAAACGGCACCGTCAAGTGGTTCAACGATGAGAAAGGCTACGGCTTCATCACCCCAGAATCCGGCGATGACCTGTTCGTGCACTACAAAGCCATCAAATCCGACGGCTTCAAATCGCTGAAAGAAGGCCAAGCTGTGACTTTCGTCGCTACCCGCGGCCAGAAAGGCATGCAGGCTGAGGAAGTACAAGTCGCCTAAGGCTGCTTGAGCTTCTCGAAAAAACCCGCCCTGGTGGCGGGTTTTTTTATGGGCGCCCTTCAGGTTGCGGTGCGCGCGTGCTGGGCCACGCACGCCGCCCACAGCGCCTGCACCTGCCCCTTGAGCCACAGCGCCTCCTCCCAGCGGTCACTGACATCGCCACCGTCCGGCCCGGTGATGGCATAGGGCGGTGGGCCCAACTCGCAGGTAAAGCTCAGGCTGTGCGGGTGCTGTGGCCGTGCCAGCCAGAGGGCCATGGCCTGGCGCCACCAGCCCATGAACAACGCCACCCAGCCTTGATGCTGGGCGAAGCTCAGGGGCAGTTGCACCTGCTCGCAACTGGCCACCCGCCCGTGCAACCCCCAACTGTGCCGCAACACGGTGCTGATCGCGGCGTCATCGGCGGCCGCGGGCGGGTTGGGGATTTCCCGGCCCACCACGTAATGCGAGAGGTCTGCCAGCAAACGCAGTTGGGGCATGTGCTCGAGCAGGTCGAGGGTGAAGTGCAGGTCGTTGGTCAGGCGGTAGCGGTGGGTTTCGATCAGCATCGGCACACCGGCATCTTCGGCCAGCCGTTGCCAGCCCTCGAGCAATGCCAGCGCCTCGCCGAGGCTGCGCGGGCGCACGTCGGCCTGCACGGTGAGGTGGTGGCAGCCGAACTCGGCCGCGTTGGCCAGGGCCGGCTTCAGCGCTTCGAGCGAATCCGGAAACGCCTGGGCCTCGATCTGCAACCCGGCCTCGGCGCATAACCCGGCCAAGCGCCGGGCGGCGGCGCGCTCGCTGAAGTGGTCGGTCAGGCCATCGAAGCCGGCCTCGCGGATGTTCCGCACGGCCACCTCCAGCGGCACCGGCAACTGGCCCTGGGCGTTCTGCATCGCCCACATCGACTGGAACACGTGCAACTCAGGCATGGGCGGCCTCCTTGAGCAATTGCTTGAGCGGCGTGGCCGGGTCCGCCAAGGCCGCCGGGCTGGGGGCGGCGCCGGCGAGGATCAAGCGTTCGAGCAGCTGCAGTGCCTTGGCCCCGCTATTGCCCGGGGCAAAGGCGCAGGCACCGCACAGCCGCCCGCGGCTATCCAGGTAAGCGTCGAGCCAGCCCTCGCCGAGCCGCCGCCTGACCACCTCAGCGCCGCCGGGCTGATGGCCGACCAACTGCAGGCTCCAGCCGTATTGATCGGACCAGAACCCGGCCAGGCCCTCGAACGCCTGCTCGGCGCCGAGCATGTTCAACGCCGCCAGGCGGCCTTGGGCTTCGGCGTTGCGCCAGGTTTCCTGGCGTTGCCAGGTGCCGCTGTGGGCACAGGGGAACTCGCACACATCGCCGGCGGCAAACACCTGCGGCGCGCTGCTGCGCAGGCAGGCGTCGACGCGGATGCCGTTGCCCAGCGCCAGCCCCGCGGCTTCGGCCAGCGCCAGGTTCGCGGCGATGCCGATGCCCACCAGCAGCACCTCGCAGGGCAGGCTGCGGCCATCGGCCAGGCGCACCGCTTCAACCTGCCGGCGGCCCTCGACCGCCAGCACGCTGGCGCCCAGGTACACCTCGGTGCCTTCGGCCTGGTGCAAGGCCAGCAAGGCCGCCGAGGCGCTGGCCGGCAATGCCCGCGCGGCCAGGCGCTCGCCAGCTTCCAGCACGCTCACCTGGCAACCCAACTGGCGCGCCGCAGCCGCCGCCTCCAGGCCGATGAAGCCACCACCCACCACCACCACCCGCGCCGCGGGCCGCAAGGCGGCGCGCAGGCGCTGGGCGTCGTCCCAGCTGCGCAGGTAGTGCACGCCGGCCAAGTGCGCCGGTGCTTGCGCCAAGCGCCGTGGCTGGCCGCCAGTGGCCAGCAGCAAGCGGTCGTAGTGCAGCGGCGCGCCCGCGCTCAGCGTAAGGCGCCGCGCGGCGGTGTCCAGGGCCAGCACGCGGGTGCCGGCCAGGTGCTCGATGCCCTGTTCGGCGTAATGCCCGGCCGGCGCCAGCGCTGGCAGCGCGCCGCCTTCCAGCAGCGCCTGCTTGGACAGCGGCGGGCGCTCATAGGGCAGGTGCGGTTCTTCACCGATCAGCAGCACGCGGCCGCCGAAGCCGGCTTCACGCAGGGCCAGCGCGGCGCGCCCGCCGGCATGCCCGGCGCCCACTATCACAAAGGGCTGTTGCATGGCGCCCTCCTCATCCGGCCAGGTTCAACCACACCTGGCCGCCGTCTAGCCGCACCGGGTAGGTTTTCAGGTTCACGCACACCGGTGCACCCAAGGCGCGGCCGTCGCGGTAGTCAAAGCGGCCGTTGTGCTTGGGGCATTCGATCACGTGGTCGATCACCAGGCCATCGGCCAGGTGCACCGCTTCATGGGTGCACAGGCCGGCGGTGGCGAAGTAGCGGTCATCCGGCGAGCGGTAGATGGCGTAGCTCTGGCCCTGGTGGTCGAAGCGCATCACGTCTTCTTCGTCGATGGCATCGGCCGCGCAGACCAGCACCCACTGTTCATCGTTCACAACCGTGAGCGGGATCATGCGGCAGCCTCCTCGGCGGTGGGGGTGGGGGTAGGAAGCGGCCGGCGGATGAAGTAACCCGGCTCGCGCTGCTGGCGCCATACCACGTGAAGAATCTCTTTGTAGGCGGCCCAGAGGCTGGGATACGGCGGCGGGCAGTCCCCGCGAATTTCTTCGTGAAGTTCCGCCAGGCGGTAATACGGCACCATCGGAAACATATGGTGTTCGAGGTGGTAATTCATGTTCAGGTATAAAAACCGCAGCACCGGGTTCATATAGATAGTGCGGCAGTTACTGCGGTGGTCGAGTTCATCTTCGGCCAGGCCTACATGTTGGCTGAGGCCGAATACATAGCTCAACCAACCGCCGTAGACGGTCGGCAGGCCGACCAGCAAAACCGGTAGCCAACTGTGCTGCCACAGCGCCAGCGCCACCACCGCGGCATGGATCGCCAGCCACACCCGCGCGGTGCGGTACACCCGCGGCCACTCGCCGCGGGGGATGAACAGCTGTTCTTCGGCGCTCAGGCGGCCGCCGGCATGGCGCAGCAGGCTGTGTGCCAGGGCATACAGGTGGGGCAACTGGAACAGGCTGAGGGCCATCTTCCACAGGTGCGGCGGGCGCGGCTCGACGATTTCCGGGTCGCGCCCGACCACGATGGTGTCGGTGTGATGGCGGGCATGGCTCCAGCGCCAGCGGTCGGGCTCAAAGCCAATCATGAAGCAGGCCAACTGGTAAAAGGCGTTGTTCAGCCAGCGGGTTTTGAACGCCGTGCCGTGGCCGGTTTCGTGCCACACCGGGTTGGACATCGTGCCGTACAGCACGCCGTAGGCGATGAACCACGGCACGCACCACAGGCTGCCCCAGGCCAGCACCGCGCCGCTGGCGGTGGCCACCAGCAGCACCAGCCACAGGCCGAGGTCGCGGGCGGCGCGGGCGTCGCTGCGTTGCATCAGTTCTTTCATCCGCTTGCGCGGCACCGGGCACTGGTACCACTGGGCCGAGGCCAGGCCGCGGTCGAGGGCGCGCTGGGCTTCGGCGCCGGTGAGGCGATAGTCACGGCGCGCGGCGGCGCCGTTGAAAGCCGTTTGATCCGCCATCTTTATTGTTCTCCTGGGCTATCAAATACAAGGCAACACGATGCCCGGCCCGGTATCAGGGCGTTTCCAAAACAGCAGCAACGTGTGAACTTCAGTATAGGGCTGAAAGTTTCAGCGCCAAGGGCTGGAAGATATAACCTCTCAAGCTATCATCAATGCCACGGCCCTCATGATAGTTTCTATCACATGCACAATAATAAACGCCCGACCATTGCCCGTATCGCCGAGCAGGCGAAGTTATCCGTGGCCACCGTTGACCGAGTGCTCAATGCCCGCGCGCCGGTCAACCCGCACACGTCGCAAAAGGTCTATGAAGCCGCCGAAGCGCTGGGCTATTACGCCGCGCGGTTGATGTCGCAACGCATTGCCAAGCACAAGCCGGGGTTCCGCCTGAGCTTCTTGCTGATGGCCCACGACAGCCCCTTCTACACCCAGCTGCAACAGGGCATCGAAGCCGCGGCGCGGGCCTGCATCGAGGCCAACGTGCTGTGCCACTTCGCCCGCCAGCGCGAACGCAGCCCGGAGGCGATCGCCGGGCAGATCGGCGAGCTGGCGGCGCAGTGCGATTGCCTGGCGGTGGTGAGCTACGAGCACCCGTTGATCAGCCAGGCGATGGCCAACGCGCGGGCCGCGGGGGTGGTGGTGGTGTCGGTGCTGTCGGAGAACGCCACGCCCGGGCTCAGCCCGTACATCGGCAGCGATAACACCGCCTGCGGGCGCACCGCCGGGTGGTTGCTCAGCCACCTGATCGGCCCCCGGGCGGCGCGGGTCGCCACCTTGCTCGGCGGCCATCGCTTCGTGGGCCATGAGGCCCGCGACCGGGCCTTGAGGGAATACCTGCACCGCCATGCGCCGCACCTGCAGGTGCTGGCGCCGATCATCAACCTCGACAACCCGGCCATGGCCGAAGAAGCCACCTTTGAACTGCTGGCGCGCCACGAGGGTTTGGGTGGGGTGTACATCACCGGTGGCGGCTCGGAGGGGCTGGTGCGGGCGCTGCGGCAATTGCCGGCACGCCCGGCGATCCACGTGATCACCCACGAACTCACCGCGGTGCACGCCCAGGCCTTGGCCGATGGGCTGCTGAGCGTGGTGTTCGACACCGACACCCAGGCCCTGGGCCAGGCGCTGGTCAAGCGCATGATGGGCCTGGCCACGCCCGGGCATCAGGACGATGGCCGGGCGTGGCATGTGCCGTTTCGGCTGGTAACGCCGGAGAACCTGCAGCAGGTCACTTGCTGGCGGTGAACTCCTTGAGGTTATCCGGGGTGATCAACCGGTAAGGGATGGTCACTTCCTGCTCGACCTTCTCTTTTTTGGCCATTTTCATGGCCATGTCCACGGCGCCTTCGGCCTGGCCTTTGTTGTCCTGGAAGGCGGTGACGGCCAGCAGGCCGCTTTTGATCGCCGCCAGGCCATCGGGGCCGCCGTCGCTGCCACCGACGAGGATGTCCTTGCCCGGGGTCAGGCCCGACTGCTTGATCGCCATCGCCGCGCCGATGGCCATTTCATCGGCATTGGCGGCCACGGCGTTGATTTTCTTGTCGCTGGTCAGCCAGTTGTTCATCAGGTCCATGCCGCGCTGGCGTTCCCAGTCGGCGTTCTGTTCGGCCACCACTTTGATGTCTGGGTACTTGGCCAGCACTTCCTTCACGCCCTTGGTGCGGTTGTAGGTGGCGTTGTTCGACAGTAGCCCGAGGATGATCGCCAGGTTGCCCTTGCCGCCCATCTTGTCGGCCAGGTACTGCATCTGCAGGCGCCCGGCCTCGACTTCATCCGAGCCGATGTAGCCGACCCCGGCGGGCAAGGTGGCTTGGTCTGGGCGGCGGTTGATGTACACCAGCGGGATGCCGGCCTTGGTCGCCGCCTCGGTGATGCCCTTGGTGGCGGCGGTGTCGACCGGGTTGATGATCATCGCGTCGACGCCTTGGCTGACGAACCCTTGTACCTGATTGAGCTGGCGCACGGTGTCGCCCTGGGCATCTTCGAACTGCAGGCTCACGCCCTGTTGTTTCTTGGCGTATTGGTCGAGGTAGTCACGCTCGGCGGCGAGGAACACGTCGTTGACCTGGGCGATGCTCACGCCGATGCGCAGGTCGGCCAGTACAGCGCTGGACAGCAGGCAGGCCCCGAGGGCCAGGAGTATGCGTTTCATGGTGTAGCTCCTGTCTTGTTGTTGTCATGACGTTCGGCTTGCGGGGTGTGGCGGGGTCAGGGTTGCCGCGCCTTGGCGCGCGCGGCCAGGGCGCCGCCCAGGGTGTTGGCCGCCCAGCCTTCGGCCAGGGCCTGGTGCAGCACGGCTTGTTCGCTGGGTGGGGCGAGGTCTTTGAGCGGCGGGTCGGTGTCGAGGTTGGTGGGGAAGGCATAGCCGTCGCCCACCGCGCCGATCACCGCGTCGCACTGCGCTGGGCTCAGCTCGCCGCCCTGGAAGCGCCGCAGCAGCGCCGGGTAAACCGCCCGGGCCATGGCCGGGCGGTCGATGCTTTCCATCGGTTTGCCAAAGGCGCTGGACACCTGCAGCAGGTTGGCCATGCGGTGGAAGGCTTCGGTGCGGTTGTTGCCCGCGGCGTGGAACAGCGCCGGGTTGAAGAACAGCAAATCACCCTTGCGCAGCGGCAACTGCACCAGGT
Organism: Pseudomonas sp. NPDC007930; assembly: GCF_042958985.1. NCBI lineage: Bacteria > Pseudomonadati > Pseudomonadota > Gammaproteobacteria > Pseudomonadales > Pseudomonadaceae > Pseudomonas > Pseudomonas sp. NPDC007930. The sequence goes on along the minus strand of NZ_JBIBKC010000010.1, from coordinate 113,275 downwards.
GGCGCTGGAAGTATTCGGCAAACGCCGGCAGGCGCCAGGCCAGGTAGCCCAGCGGGTACTGGTGAGAGAACGGCAACAGCTGGGTGGGGCCGGACTCCAGCGGCATGTCGGTGTGCGCCACCGCGCCCTGCAGGGTGAGGTATTGCGACAACTGGTGCAGCGGCAGCGGGAAGCGCGCCACCTCCTCGGCCACCTGGAAGCCCAGGTGGTAATCACGGTGCGGCGCCTGCGCCTTGCCGCCGGGGCGCACCACATTGACTTGCGCCGTGACCTGGTAGGCCGGGCCCAGCCAGGCCTCGCTGGCCAGGGCCAGCAAGGGGTTGGCGTAGTACTCGATGAACGAATCGGGCGACAGCAGCGCGGCTTTTTGCAGGGCGTTCCAGATGCGCCCGTTACTGCCGGCGGCGGCAAAGTGGTCGCCGCCGCTGTTGCTCAGGCGCTCACGTTCGAGGATCTGTTCGAACACCTGGCTGTGGCGGTCGACCACCGCGGTGTCGCTGTAGCCGCCTTCGATCACCAGCACCCCGGGCCCGCTGGAAAGCACCCGGTGCAGCTCGCCGAGCACCGCCCGGCGGTCGCCCTGGGCGGCAGCGAGCAGGCGCTCGCCGGCGAACACCACCACGTTGTGCTGCACCCGCTCGCACAGCGGGTAATCGCCCGGGTTCACTTGCTGCTGGCACAGCGCGGAAAAATCGGCCAGTTGGCAATCGCTGGCATCGGCAAACAGGCTAGCCATGGTGGCCTCCTTCAACGTGGCAGGGCAGTGGCCGGGCGCGGCGCGGCATCGCTGCAGCCGATCACGCTCTGGTCCAGGTCGATCAAGGCGCCGGTCATCAGGCCGGACTCTGCGCTCAGCAAGAACGCCACGGCGCGGGCCACTTCGGCCGGCTCCAACAGGCGCCCGAAGGGCTGTTCGGCGGCGGCCTTGGCCAGCCAGCCGGGTTCGGCGCCGTGGTACTGGCGCTGGATTTCGTCCTCATGGGGGGTGTTCATCCAGCCGATGTTCAGCCCGTTCACGCGGATCCGGTCGCGCAGCGCGCTGAACGCCACGTTGCGGGTGAGGATCTGCAACGCGCCCTTGGAGGCCGCGTAGGCGCACAGGAAAGACTGCCCACCGTGGCCGGTGACGCTGATGATATTGACGATCGAGCCGGCCACGCCGGTGCGCAGCATCAGCTTGATCGCCTCCTGGGTGAGGAAGAACGGCGCGCGCACGTTGACCGCCATGATCCGGTCGAACAGCTCGGGCGAGGTGTCGACGATGCTGCCGCGGTCACTCATGCCGGCGCAGTTCACCAGCCCGTGCAGGGTGCCGAAATGGCGCTCGGCGGCGGCGATCACCGCGCGGCAATCCTCCACCCGCTCCATGTCAGCCTCGACAAAGTGCGCCTGGGTACCCAGCTCGGCCAGTTGCCGCGCCTGTTGCTCGCCCTTGCCGCGGCTGCGCCCGCAGATCACCAGGCCGGCGGCGCCGCGTTCGGCGAGCAGGTGGGCCACCGTTGCGCCCAAACCCTGGGTGCTGCCGGTGACCACGAAGTATTGGCCTTGCAAGGAAGACAAATCAGCCATGCCGTGCACTCCTTGTACGTATTCAATGGGGTTAGAGGGTGACCCAACGCTGCTCGGCGGCCGAGGTACGGCACGCCGCGCCGAGGCGTTCGATCTGCCAGGCTTCTTCGAAATCCACCCCCGGCGCGGCGCGCCCGGCCAGGGCTTCGATCAGCCCGCGCACCTCGAGGGTTTTCAGCTCGTTGTAGCCCAGTTGGTGCCCGGCGGCCGGGCAGAACGCCGCGTAGGCCGGCAGGTGCGGCCCGGCCAGCAGGGTTTGGAAGCCTTGCAGTAGCTGCCCGGGTTGGGCGCGAAACAGCCGCAGTTCGTTGAGCCGCTCCTGGTCGTAACACAGCGTGCCGCGGGTGCCGTTGACCTCGAACGCCAGGCGGTTCTTGCGCCCATGGCGCAGCCAACTGGTGCCGAGGGTGCCGCGCGCGCCATTGGCCAGGCGCACCAGCACATGGGCCTGGTCGTCGACCTCCACAGCCCGCGTGCCACCGCCCTCGGCCGGGCGCTGGCGGTGGCAGTGGTGCAGGTCGGCGCACACCGCGGCGACATCGCCGAGCAGCAGGCGGGTCAGGGCCAGCAGGTGGCTGCCGAGGTCCGCCAGGGCGCCGCCGCCCTGCTCGGCCAGGCAGCGCCAGGTGAAGGCGCCGGCCGGGTCGGCCATGAAGTCTTCACTGAAGTCGCCGGTAAAGCCGGTGATCTCGCCCAGCTCGCCGCTGGCGATCAATTGCTGGGCCAGCAACAGGGTGGGGTTTTGCTGGTAGTTGTAGCCCACCCGGGTCACCACCCCGGCGGCGCGGGCGGCATCGCGCATGGCCGTGGCCTCGGCGAAGGTGGTGGCCAGGGGTTTTTCGCAGTACACCGCCTTGCCCGCGGCCAGCGCCGCCAAGGCCATGGGGTGGTGCAGCAGGTTTGGCGTGGTGATCGCCACCAGGCCAATGCGCGGGTCTGCCACCAACGCCTGCCAGCTCTCGGCGGCACCCTCGAAGCCCCAGGCCTGCGCGCAGTCGCGGGCCTTGGCCGGGTTGGCGTCGGCTACCAGCAGCGGCCGCACCGCCAGCGGCAGGTCGAAGGCCGCCTGGGCATTGTGGAATGCCAGGGCGTGGGCGCGCCCCATGAAGCCGGTGCCAATCAGGCCCAGTCCAATCGTTTGCATGGTCGCCTCCTGACGCTCAGCGTTTGATTTTGCGCTTGCTGCGGTACTGGTCGATGATCACCGCGGCTACGATGATCAGCCCCTTGATGATGTCCTGGATGTAGGCGTCTACCCCCAGGAAGGTAAAGCCGCTGGCCATCACCCCGAGGATCAGCGCGCCGATCACCGTGCCGGTGATGCGCCCTACCCCGCCGGCCAGGCTGGTGCCACCGATCACCGCGGCGGCGATGGCGTCCAGCTCATAGCTCACGCCCATCCCGGCCTGGCCGCTGGCGGCGCGCGCCGACGCGACCACCCCGGCCAGCCCGGCGAGCAACCCGGCGATGCTGTAGACGATGATCAAATGGCGCTTGACGTTGATCCCGCTGATGCGCGCGGCCTGCATGTTGCCGCCGATGGCGTAGGTGTACTTGCCGTACTTGGTGTAGCGCAGCGCCACATGGAACACCGCCGCCACGCCGAGGAAGATCAGCACCGGCATGGCGCCACTGCCAATGGCGGTGTAGCTGTCCGAGAGCATGCTGATCGGCTGGCCTTCGGTGTAGAAGCGCGCCAGGCCGCGGGCCGAGACCATCATCCCCAGGGTGGCGATGAACGGTGGGATGCCGGTCATGGCGATCAGGCTGCCGTTCACCGCGCCGGCCAACAGCCCCACCGCCAGCCCCGCCATCAGCGGCACCCACATCGGCAGGTCGGTCAGCGAGGGGAACACCGCGCGGGTGTAGTCGGAGCCCTGCGCCAGGCTGGCGGCGACCATCGCCGACAACGCCAGCACCGAGCCCGAACTGAGGTCGATGCCGGTGGTGATGATCACCTGGGTCACGCCAATGGCGATCAGGCCGATGATCGACACCTGCAGGATCATCAGCACCAGGCGCTGGGAGTTCATCAGGAAGCTTTGGTCGCGCATCATCCAGCCGCACAGTTCGAACACCAGGCCGATGCCGACCAGCACCAGCAGGATGCCGACTTCAGTGGGCAGGCGCCGGCGGGTTCTGGGGCGGGCCGGGGCGAGGTTGTTTTCCGAAAGGACTGTCATTTTTATTATCCCTCTGGGCGGAACGGGTCAGTGGGTGGTGTGCAGGCCCGAGGCCAGGTGCATGATGCTTTCCTGGGTCGCCTGCCCACGCGGCAGGGTGCCCATGGCGTGGCCTTCGTGCATCACCAGCACGCGGTCGGCCAGGCCAAGCACTTCGGGCAGCTCGGAGCTGATCATGATCACCGCCATGCCTTCGCTGGCGAGAAAGGCGATCAGCCGGTAGATCTCGGCCTTGGCGCCGACGTCTACGCCACGGGTGGGCTCGTCGAGGATCAGCACCTTGGGCTTGGTCATCAGCCAGCGCGCCAGCAGGGCCTTTTGCTGGTTGCCACCGGAGAGGTTGGCGATGCACTGCTCCAGGTCCGGGGTTTTCACCCGTAGCTTGCGGCACATGTCTTCGCACAGCCCGCGTAAGGTTTTTTGCTGCACGAAGCCCTTGCCGGCGTACTGCGAGAGCACCGCCACTTCCATGTTCTCGAGCACCGACAGGCAGGGGAAGATGCCGGTGTCCTTGCGGTCTTCGGTGAGCAGCGCCAGGCCGCGGCCAATGGCTTGGCGTGGCTCGGTGAAGGCCACTTGCTCACCCTTGAGCCAAACCTTGCCAGCGGTGGCCGGGGTGATGCCGAACAGGGTTTCGACCACGTTGGTGCGCCCCGAGCCCATCAGCCCGGCAACGCCGAGGATTTCACCGGCGCGCAGTTCGAAGCTCACGCCCTCGAACACCCCGGCCAAGGCCAGGCCCTCGACCTTCAGCACCACCTCTTCGCGCACCGGGGTGCGTTCGGGGAACAACTGGTTGAGCTCGCGGCCGACCATCATGGTGATCAGGCTGTGGCTGTTCATCTCGCTGGCGTGCTGGCTGCCGACGAACTTGCCGTCACGAAACACCGCCACTTCATCGGCGATGGCGAACACTTCGTCCATCTTGTGGGTGATGTAGACGATGCCTTTGCCCTGGGCCTTGAGGTCGCCAATGATGGCGAACAGGTGGGCCACCTCGCGCTCGGTGATTGCCGAGGTGGGTTCGTCCATGATCAGGATCGCCGAATCGTAAGACACCGCCTTGGCGATCTCGACCATCTGCCGCTCGGCGATGCTCAGGCTGCCGACGGTTTCGTCTGGCGAGAGGTCGATGCGCAGCCGCGTGAGCAGTTGTTCGGTGGCGCGGTACATGCCGGCATGGTCGACCATGTGCAGGGCGTTGAGCGGTTCGCGGCCCAGCCAGATGTTCTCGGCGATGGTCATGAACGGCATCAGGTTCAGTTCCTGGTGGATCATCGCTACCCCGGCCTTGAGCGCGTCGAGCGGCTGGGCGAAGGTCACCGGCTCGCCGCGCAGGAGGATCTCCCCGGCGTCGGGCTGGTGGATGCCGGCGATGATCTTCATCAACGTCGATTTGCCCGCGCCGTTCTCGCCCATCAGCGCCAGCACCGAGCCGGGCTGCACCTTCAGTTGTACGTCATCGAGGGCAACCACGCCGGGGAAGCGTTTGCTCACCCCGCGGATTTCCAGCAGGCAGGGCCCGGCCGGTGGCGGGTTGGGCGCCAGCGGCGCGCTGGCGTGGGGGGAGGAGTAGGCAATCGGCATGTTCTTGTTCTCCTTGTTCAGCCGGGGGTGGGCAGCGGCCCACCGCCTTTAATGGGGGTTGTAGAAGGCCGGGCGCTCTGGCAGCTCGACCGGCTCGATGGCGCCGCTGGCCTGGGCCTTGACGCAGGCGTCGGCGGCCACCGCGGCGGCGTAGCCATCCCAAGCCGAAGGGCCCTGCACCTCGCCACGGCGCAGCGCGTCGATGAAAAACTGCAGCTCGACGTCGTAGGCGGCGATGAAGCGGTCTTTCCAGTCGGTGAGGATCGGCGTGCTGAACCGCGCCTGGCTGCGCAGGCTGACTGCGGCAGGCTCGGGCAGCGCGGCCACGCCGGTTTCACCGACCACCTGGCACTGCACGTCGTAGCCGTAGCGGCAGTTGACGAACACTTCGACGTCGATGCGGATGCCCTGGCGGGTTTCGAGCAAGATGATTTGCGGGTCACGGGTGCCGGCGGCGGCTTGGCTGCTGCTGCGCGGGAACACCACCTGCACGCTTTTGTAGTCGTCTTCGAGCAGCCAGCGCAGGCCGTCGAGTTCGTGGATCAAGGTGTCGGTGATGCCCATGCTGGTCTGGTAATTGGGCGCCGGCTGGGGGTTGCGGTGGATCGCGTGGACCATCAGCGGGGCGCCGATCTGGCCGGCATCGATCACTTGCTTGAGCTGGCGGAAGCCCTCGTCGAACGAGCGCATGAAGCCAACCTGCACCAGGCGCTTGCCGTGGGCGACCTCGGCCTCGACGATGCGCCGGCAGGCTTCGGCGGTGGTGGCCAGGGGTTTTTCGCAGAACACCGGCTTGCCGGCGGCGATGCAGGCGAGCACGAATTCCTCATGGCTGGGGCCCCAGGAGGTGACCAGCACGGCGTCGACGTTGGCGGCGCGGATCAGCGCGTGTGGGTCTTCGTAGACCGTGGCGTCGATCTGCAACTGGTCGACCGCGCGGGCGGCAGCGGCCGGGTCGATGTCGTTCACGGCGACCACGCTGGCCCCCACCAGGGTGTGGCTGCAGCGGCGGATGTGTTCACGGCCGATGGCGCCGGTGCCGATCACGGCGAATCTCAAGGTCATCTTTGCGCTCCTTTAGGGTCAGGCCGTGGCGCGGGCGCGCTGGGCGTTGGCATCGGCCACCAGTTGGCGCAGGTGGTCGTAGCCTTTTTTGGCGTATTCGTAACTGGGCGCGACGGCGGGGTCCTGCTCGGCCTCGACCACCAGCCAACCGTGGTAATCGTGGGCGTAGAGCACCGCCAGCAGCGCGGTGAAGTTCAGCGCGCCATCACCGGGCACGGTGAAGGTGCCGTTGACGATGCAGTCGGGGAAGCTCCACTTTTCGTTACGGGCGCGCTGCACCACCGCGGCACGCACGTCCTTGAAGTGCACATGGCACACCCGCCGCGCGTGGCGCTGCAGCACCGCGAGGGGGTCTCCCCCGCCCATGTAGCAGTGGCCGGAGTCGAACAGCAGGCCCACTTGCGGCCCGGTCAGGGCCATCAACTGGTCGATGTCTTCGGGGGATTCAACATAAGCGCCCATGTGGTGGTGGTAGGCCAGCTTGACCCCGCGCGCGGCGGTGTATTCGGCGAACGCGTCGAGCTTGGCGGCGTAGCCACGCCACTGCTCGAGGCTGGCGAAGCGCGGGCGTTCGATCAGCGGCCGGCGCTGGCCCTGGATGGAGCCGGCGACCTCGCCGTAGACCATCACCGTGGCGCCGTTGCGGGCCAGCAGCTCCAGGTGCGGGCCGACCGCGGCGATTTCTGCCTCGACCGAGCGGCTGGCCAACTGGCCGGAATACCAGCCCGAGACCAGGCGCAGGCCATAGCCACCGAGCAGCGCGCCGAGGGCTTGTGGGTCGCGGGGGAATTTACTGTTGAGTTCGAACCCTTCGTAGCCGATTTCAGTGCCTTCGCTCAGGGCCGTGGCCAACGGCGTTTCGCCGCCCAGCGAGGGGATGTCGTCGTTACTCCAGGAGATCGGGTTGATGCCGATGCTGACCGGGGATGCGTGCATGGGCGTTCCTTGGTTCTTGTTATGGAAGGCGTGTGATGAGGCTAGATCGTGGCGAGGATTCCATCAACAATTTTTCCATAAATTTTTTATTTAGAATTTTTATTCTGAATGTGTAGCAAAAAAAACCGCCCGAAGGCGGTCGTTTTGGCCCTCTCAAGGGTTAGTCATCACTCTCGGTAATGCTCGGCATCGCCGGCGCGGCCGCGGCCTGCAGGGCGATCTGCGCGCCCACCTGGCGGGCCAGTTGCTGGTAGATCAGGGCAATCGGGCTGCTGGGGTCGGCGATCGCCGTGGGCCGGCCGCCGTCGGCCTGTTCGCGGATCTCCATCGCCAGCGGCAACGAAGCGAGCAGGCCAACGCCATACTGGGCGGCGAGTTTCTCGCCGCCGCCTTCACCGAACAGGTGCTCGGCATGGCCGCAGTTCGAGCACAGGTGCACGGCCATGTTCTCCACCACGCCCAGCACCGGAATGTTGACCTTGCGGAACATCTCCACGCCCTTGCGCGCATCGAGCAAGGCGAGGTCTTGCGGGGTGGTGACCACCACCGCGCCGGCCACCGGGACCTTTTGCGCCAGGGTCAGTTGGATGTCGCCGGTGCCTGGCGGCATGTCGATCACCAGGTAGTCGAGGTTGTCCCAGGCGGTTTGGGTAATCAACTGCAGCAACGCCCCGGAGACCATCGGCCCGCGCCACACCACCGGGGTGTTGTCGTCGGTGAGGAAGGCCATCGACATCACCTCCACGCCATGGGCGCGCAGCGGCACGAACCACTTCTGCTCCTTGACCTGCGGGCGGGTACCCTCGGCGATGCCGAACATGATGCCCTGGCTGGGGCCATAGATGTCGGCATCGAGGATACCCACCCGGGCGCCCTCGCGGGCCAGCGCCAGGGCCAGGTTGGCGGCGGTGGTCGACTTGCCCACGCCGCCCTTGCCCGAGGCCACGGCGATGATGTTCTTCACGTTGGCCATCGCCGGCACCTGGGCCTGGGCCTTGTGCGCGGTGATTTCGCTGCGCACCGTGACCTTCGCCGCGGTGACCCCCTCCAGGCCCTGCAAAGCGGCTTCCAGCGTGTGTGCCCAGCCGCCTTGGAACAGCCCGGCGGCGTAGCCCAGGCGCAGGGCCACGGTGACCTGCCCGCCCTGCACCTCGATGTGCTCCACGCAACCGGCGCTGACCGGGTTCTGGTTCAGGTAGGGGTCGGTGTACTGGCGAAGCACGGCTTCAACCGCGGCCCGGGTAACGGCGCTCATGGACTCTCCTGGCAACTGAAAAACGAATAGCCGCCTATGCTACCGCCAAAGCCGCCACGCGCCTGCCCCCATGGGGTGAAAAAAAACTGCCGGGGCTATATAGTTGTCGGTCCCCGTTCCACACGACAGTAGCCGAACACCATGTCCGAGCCCCGCCAGATTCTCGTTACCAGCGCCCTGCCCTATGCCAACGGTTCGATCCACCTTGGCCACATGGTCGAGTACATCCAGACCGACATGTGGGTGCGCTTCCAGAAAATGCGCGGCAACCAGTGCTACTACGTGTGCGCCGACGACACCCACGGCTCGGCGATCATGCTGCTGGCGGAAAAACGCGGCATCACCCCCGAGGCGCTGATCGACGGCGTCTGGGCGGAACACAGCACCGACTTCGCCGATTTTGGCGTGGAGTTCGACAACTACTACTCCACCCACTCCGAAGAGAACCGCGCGCTGTCGAGCGAGATCTACGGGCGCCTGCGCGCCGCCGGGTACATTTCTACCCGTTCGGTCACGCAGTACTTCGACCCGGAAAAAAACATGTTCCTGGCCGACCGTTTCATCAAGGGCACCTGCCCCAAGTGCGCGGCCGAGGACCAATACGGCGACAACTGCGAAAAATGCGGCGCTACCTACGCCCCCACCGAGCTGAAGAACCCGCGCTCGGCGGTGTCTGGCGCCACCCCGGTGTTGCGTGATTCCGAGCACTTCTTCTTCCGCCTGCCGGCGTTCCAGCAGATGCTCGAGCAATGGACCCGCAGCGGCACCCTGCACGAAGCGGTGGCCAACAAGCTCGCCGAGTGGCTCGACAGCGGCCTGCAGGAGTGGGACATCTCCCGCGACGCGCCGTACTTCGGCTTTGAAATCCCCGATGCGCCGGGCAAGTACTTCTACGTGTGGCTCGATGCGCCGGTCGGCTACATGGCCAGCTTCAAGAACCTCTGCGCCAAGCGCCCGGGGCTGGATTTCGACGCCTTCTGGGCGGCGGACTCCAAGGCCGAGCTGTACCACTTCATCGGCAAGGACATCGTCAACTTCCACGCGCTGTTCTGGCCGGCCATGCTCGAAGGCGCCGGGTTCCGTAAACCCACGGCGGTGAACGTGCACGGTTACCTCACCGTGAACGGGCAGAAGATGTCGAAGTCGCGCGGCACCTTCATCAAGGCGCGCACCTACCTCGACCACCTCTCGCCCGAGTACCTGCGCTACTACTACGCCTCCAAGCTGGGCCGCAGCGTCGATGACATCGACATGAACCTCGATGACTTCGTGCAGAAGGTCAACTCTGACCTGGTCGGCAAGGTCGTAAACATCGCCAGCCGCTGCGCGGGCTTTATCCACAAGGGCAACAACGGCCTGCTGGTGGCGGAAAACGCCGCGCCCGAGCTGACCGAAGCGTTCCTGGCCGCCGCGCCGTCGATCGCCGACGCCTACGAGCAGCGCGACTTCGCCCGCGCCATGCGCGAAATCATGGCCCTGGCCGACCGCGCCAATGCCTGGATCGCCGACCAGGCACCGTGGGCGCTGGCCAAGCAGGAGGGCCAACAGGCGCGCGTGCAGGCGATCTGCGCCACCGGGGTGAACCTGTTCCGCCTGCTGGTGATCTTCCTCAAGCCGGTGCTGCCGGGCCTGGCGCGCGACGCCGAAGCCTTCCTCAACGTGGCACCACTGCAGTGGAGCGACGTCGGCAGCCTGTTGCGCGACCACCCGCTGAACCCCTTCAAGCCGCTGATGACCCGCATCGAACCGGCCAAGGTCGAAGCCATGGTCGAAGCCTCCCGCGAAAGCCTGGCCGCCACCGCCAGCGCGCCGGCCGGCAACGGCGAGCTGCTGGCCGACCCGCTGGCCGCGGAAATCGACTTCGATGCCTTTGCCGCGGTTGACCTGCGCGTGGCGAAAATCCTCAAGGCCCAGGCCGTGGAAGGTGCCGACAAGCTGCTGCAACTGACCCTCGACCTGGGTGACGAGCAGCGCAACGTGTTCTCCGGGATCAAGAGCGCCTACCCGAACCCGGCCGAGCTCGAAGGCCGCCTGACCATGATGATCGCCAACCTCAAGCCGCGTAAAATGCGCTTCGGGATGTCCGAAGGCATGGTGCTGGCGGCGGGCCCGGGCGGTGCTGACATCTACCTGCTCAGCCCCGACAGCGGCGCCAAGCCGGGGCAGCGAATCAAGTAACCCGCGCGGGGCCCAACACCCGGGGGCGGCCGCCGCCCCGGGTGAAGGGCCGTTAGCCACGATGACCACCATGACCCTGATCCAGCGCATCGACGCCCTGCTGCCGCAAACCCAATGCGGCAAATGCGGCCACGGCGGCTGCCGGCCCTACGCCGAAGGCATAGCCGCCGGCGAGCCGATCAACCGTTGCCCGCCCGGCGGCGAAGAAACCCTTGGCGCGCTGGCGCGGTTGCTGGGCCGCCCGCTGCTCCCGCTGGACACCGGCCGCGGCCTGGCGCCCGCGCAGGTGGCGTACATCCGCGAGGCCGAGTGCATCGGTTGCACCAAGTGCATCCAGGTGTGCCCGGTCGACGCCATCGTGGGCGCGCCCAAGCTGATGCACACCGTGCTGGTGCAGGAATGCACCGGCTGCGACCTGTGCCTGGCGCCCTGCCCGGTCGATTGCATCGACCTGCTGCCGGTGCCTGCCGAGGTGGCGCCCATGACCGGCGGCAGCGCCCCCAGTGCCGCCGCAAACCAGGCCCGTGAACTGCGCCGCGGGCGCGCCCGGCGGCGCTTCGAGCAGCGTGCCGCGCGCCTGCGCCGGGATGAAGAACGCCGGCGCGCCGAACGGGCCACGCGCCCGGCGCTGCCCCAGCCCGCCACGCCGGCCAGCAGCGACCAGGCCCTGAAGCAAGCGAAGATCGCCGTGGCCATGGGCCGCGCCCAATTGGCCCGCTCGCAAAAAGCCTTTGGCGCCACCCCCAGCGCCGAGCAACACGCCCTGTTGGCCAGCCTTGAAAAAGGCCTGCAAGACGCCGAAGCGCGCCTGGCCGCCCTGCCCCCACCGTGAGCCCTCCCGATGAACGCCGCCAAGCGCCAGGAAATTTTCCGCCGGTTGCATGAAGACAACCCCGAGCCCAAGACCGAACTGGCCTACAGCAGCCCGTTCGAGCTGTTGATCGCGGTGATCCTCTCCGCCCAGGCCACCGACGTGGGGGTGAACAAGGCCACTGCCAAGCTGTACCCGGTGGCCAACACCCCGGCGGCGATCCACGCCCTCGGTGTGGAGGGCCTGAGCGAGTACATCAAGACCATAGGCCTGTACAACAGCAAGGCCAAGAACGTGATCGAAACCTGCCGCCTGCTGCTGGAGCTGCACGGCGGTGAAGTGCCCGAGCAGCGCGAAGCCCTCGAGGCGCTACCCGGGGTTGGCCGCAAAACCGCCAACGTGGTGCTGAACACCGCCTTCCGGCAACTGGCGATGGCCGTGGACACGCATATTTTCCGGGTGGCCAACCGCACCCGCCTTGCCCCCGGCAAGAACGTGGTGGAGGTGGAAAAAGCCTTGCTGAAGTTCGTGCCCAAGCCTTACCTGCTCGATGCCCACCACTGGTTGATCCTGCATGGGCGCTACGTGTGCCAAGCGCGCAAGCCACGTTGTGGCAGTTGCCGGATCGAGGACCTCTGCGAGTACAAGGCGAAAACCTCGGACGATTGATCGCACCGGTTTTTTTGTGTCAAGGCGATTGAAAAAATCTTTTGTACCCTCGTGATATTTGTCGCTATAAGGTGCGCCATTGGCACCTTTGCCTGGAGTGACGAATGAGCTCGGATAAAGACGATATCGATGTAGACGAAGACTTCACCCCCTCGGACAGCGACGACGCCGAGGCCCCGGTGGAGCCGGCCAAGACCAACCTCAGCAAACGCCGCACCATCGATAACCTGCTCGAAGAGCGCCGCCTGCAGCGGCAGCTGGCGGACTACGACTTCGACCTCTAGACGATTTCGTTACGCTGCGCCAGGTCGATCAGCTCGACCAGCGACTTGGCGTTGAGCTTGGTCAGCAGCCGGGTTTTGTAGGTGCTTACGGTTTTATTCGAAAGGAACATGCCTTCGGCGATTTCCTTGTTCGACTTGCCCACCGCCAGTTGCTGCAGCACCGACATCTCCCGCCGTGACAGGCACTTGAGCAGGTCCATCTCGGTGACGCTGCCCATGCTCGAGCGCAACGCGTGCAGCGCCTGGTTGGGAAAATAGCTGTAGCCCGACAATACCGCCTTGACCGCGCTCAGCAGTTCGGTGAGGTCTTGCTGCTTGCACACATAGCCCGCTGCCCCGGACTGCATGCAGCGCATGGAAAAGTGCCCGGGGGGCTGCGAGGTCAGCACCAGCACCCGGCACTGCGAGCCGGCCGCGGCAGTGAGGCGGGCGACTACCTCCAGGCCATCGAGCCGCGGAATGCAGATGTCGAGAATGACGATGCCAGGTTGATGCTCCCGCGCCAGGCGCAGGGCGTCGGCACCGTTGTCGGTTTCGGCCACTACGTCATAGCCATGGCGCTCCATGAGCATCCTGACGGCAAGGCGAATGACCGGATGGTCATCGACGACAAGGACTTTGTTCATAATATAAGTACTACCACTGTTTTAATCATGACGGGCGCCCATACGAAAACACCCAGAATGGAACTTCCGCATAGAAGAGAGCTGAAACATTCAGCACCGATTTTCTTGATGAAGTGGCAACTAATAAACAATAAGAAATAATTTTTAGTACACACTCACCGCCGAAGCATCCACATCCATGAAGTGATCCTTGCATAAAGCCGCGGGCCCGGCAATCTGCCAATTCGCGACAAAATAAGAGCGCGAAAGGCTACGCCCCGCACTTGAGGGCTAAATAAATATCCGAGTTGCAGGCACGGTTAATTTAGTCTTACGCCCTATACCGCAAGGCAGCCGAGCCTTATCAAGGAGGCCGAAGATGATCAATCAACCGCCGGTCACAACCCCATTGGCCCTGATCGCCATTTTCACAGGGATGATAGAAGCGTCCGCGCTGGCGTCATTGCCACTGCTCGATGATGAAAGCAAGCGCGTGTATGTGTGGTTTCTGATTGGGTTCCCACCGTTTCTGGTAACCCTCTTTTTTGTGACCTTGAATTTCAACCACCGAGCGCTTTATGAGCCACCCGCTCCTCAAGCCGGCGCTCCCGCCCAAGCGCCCCCGGGGCTGAATGAGGCCGCGCTCAGTGAAGCGCTTCGCCAACACGGCGGCGTGCCGGGGCAAAGCCCGGTGATCGTGGTCATGCAGCCGCCCGATGCCCCGCCGGCCAATGAACAGCCATAAAAAAACCCGGCCAAGGCCGGGTTTTTTCTACCAGAGGGGGCTCAGAGGAACGAGCGGCCCTTGTTGGCGGCAATGCGCATGCGCAGTGCGTTGAGCTTGATGAAGCCCGCCGCGTCGGCCTGGTTGTAGGCCCCGCCGTCTTCTTCGAAGGTGGCGATGTTGGCGTCGAACAGCGAGTCGTCGGACTTGCGGCCGACCACGATCACGTTGCCTTTGTACAGCTTCAGGCGCACCACGCCGTTCACGTTGGCCTGGGAGGCGTCGATCATTTGTTGCAGCATCACCCGCTCCGGGCTCCACCAGTAGCCGGTGTAGATCAGGCTGGCGTAACGCGGCATCAGCTCATCCTTGAGGTGAGCGACTTCGCGGTCCAGGGTGATCGACTCGATGGCGCGGTGCGCCTTGAGCATGATGGTGCCGCCGGGGGTTTCGTAGCAGCCGCGGGACTTCATGCCCACGTAGCGGTTCTCGACGATGTCGAGGCGGCCGATGCCGTTCTCGCCGCCGATGCGGTTGAGCGTGGCCAGTACGGTGGCCGGCGACATGTCAACGCCGTCGAGGGCGACGATGTCACCGTTGCGGTAGGTCAGCTCGAGGTAGCGCGGGGTGTCGGGGGCCTTCTCCGGGGAGACGGTCCAGCGCCACATGTCTTCTTCGTGCTCAGTCCAGGTGTCTTCCAGCACGCCGCCTTCGTAGGAGATGTGCAGCAGGTTGGCGTCCATCGAGTACGGCGACTTCTTCTTGCCGTGGCGCTCGATCGGGATGGCGTGCTTTTCAGCGTAGTCCATCAGTTTTTCCCGCGAGAGCAGGTCCCACTCGCGCCAGGGGGCGATGACCTTCACGCCCGGCTTGAGCGCGTAGGCGCCCAGTTCGAAACGCACTTGGTCGTTGCCCTTGCCGGTGGCGCCATGGGAAATGGCGTCGGCGCCGGTTTCGTTGGCGATTTCGATCAGGCGCTTGGCGATCAACGGGCGGGCGATGGAGGTGCCGAGCAGGTACTCGCCTTCGTAGACGGTGTTGGCACGGAACATCGGGTACACGAAGTCACGGACGAACTCTTCGCGCAGGTCGTCGATGTAGACTTCCTTCACGCCCATTGCCTGGGCCTTGGCGCGGGCCGGCTCGACCTCTTCGCCCTGGCCGAGGTCAGCGGTGAAGGTCACCACTTCGCAGTTGTAGGTGTCCTGCAGCCACTTCAGGATTACCGAAGTGTCCAGGCCGCCGGAATACGCCAGAACGACCTTGTTTACGTCCGCCATGCCATCACTCCACGGGGTTGTACGGAAAACCCGTGATTCTACCCCCGCCCCCGTGGAATTTACAGGGGCGCGACAACGAATGTTGGCCAGGCGACGCTTCGCTGTTCAGCCCGCGGGTTTGGCCGCGGCCGCTGCCGGGGCTGCCGAGGCGGCTGCGGGCGCGGCCGCCGGGGCTGGCGCGCTGGCCGGGGCTGGCGCGGCCGCCGGTGCCGGTGCTGGTGCCGGCGCGGCGGCCACGCGGTCGAGCTGGATGTTCACCCGGCGGTTGCGCGCGCGGTTGGCCGGCGAATTGTTCGGTACCACCGGGTACTGCTCTCCATGGAAACGCACTTCGATCTGGCTCTCGCTGACACCGTGCTGGGTCAGGTAGTCCGACACCGCCATCGCCCGGCGCCGCGACAGCTCGCGGTTGGTCAGGCGGTTGCCGCTGTTGTCCGAATGGCCGTCGAGCTCGATGTGGTTAACGCTCGGGTCGGCCTTCATGAAGGCCAGTATCGTATCGAGCTGCCGGCGCCCGGCGGCGTCCAGGTCGATGCCGCTGGGGAAGCCGATCTGGGTCATGCGCACCTGGTCGAAGTTCATTGGCAGCAGCTTGGCAGTGCAGGCCTGGTAGTCGGCCCAGGCCTGGCTGAACTTCACCGGCAGCACCCGCACTTCGACCGGCCGGCCGGTGTCGTTGGCCACCGCCCGCACCACCGTGCTGCGCCCTTCCATCAGGCCGTTGATCAGGCCCGCGGCCTGGCTTTGGCTGCTGGCCAGCGCTACCTCGCCACTGCTCAGGCGCACCGCGCCGAGGTTCACATCGCTACGCCCGGGTTGCCACGGCGCGGCGGCGGCGAGCAAGGTCGCGCTGCCGGTGCCAAGCGCGGCGCTGTTGGCGTTGAGGCGAAAAATCGCTTTTTCGCCAGCACGGCGCACGAACTCACCGCTGCCGAAATCGGCGATCGGCTGGCTCAGGCGGCACTCGAACTGGTCACCGTCGACCTTCCACTGGACGTTCTCCAGGCGGGTCTGGAATGTGAACGCCATGGCGGGCGCCGCGAACAGGCTCGCGGCGAACACACTGAGAAGGGCGAAACGAGGCTGGCGCACGGTGGGCTCCACGGTATTGATGACTTACCTGCAAGGTATCGGACGCTGCCGGGAAAACTTGATAGCGGATGCCTGCGCGGGGCTTTTCCGGTAGCATTCGTGGTCAGTTCGCCCCTGGGTACCTTTCATGACCGACCGCCTTATTCTCCTGCGCCCCGACGATTGGCACATCCACCTGCGCGACGGCGCGGCGCTGCCTCATACCGTTGGCGATGCCGCCCGCCAGTTCGCCCGCGCGATCATCATGCCCAACCTGGTGCCGCCGGTGCGCAACGCCGAGCAGGCCGCCGCCTATCGCGAGCGCATCCTTGCCGCGCGCCCGGCGGGTAGCCGCTTCGAACCGCTGATGGTGCTGTACCTCACCGACCGCACCCAGCCGGCCGACATCCACGCCGCCAAGGCCAGTGGCTTCGTGCACGCGGCCAAGCTGTACCCGGCCGGCGCGACCACCAACTCCGATTCAGGCGTGACCAGTATCGACCTGATCTTCCCAGTGCTTGAGGCCATGGCCGAAGTCGGCATGCCGCTGCTGGTGCACGGCGAGGTCACCCGCGCCGAGATCGACGTGTTCGACCGCGAAAAAGCCTTCATCGATGAACACCTGCGCCGGGTGGTCGAGCGCTTTCCCACGCTGAAAGTGGTGTTCGAGCACATCACCACCGCCGACGCCGTGCAGTTCGTCAACCAGGCCCCGGCCAATGTGGGCGCGACCATCACCGCCCACCACCTGCTGTACAACCGCAACCACATGCTGGTCGGTGGCATTCGCCCGCACTTCTATTGCCTGCCGATCCTCAAGCGCAACACCCACCAGGAGGCGCTGCTCGATGCCGCCACCGGTGGCAGCGCGAAGTTCTTCCTCGGCACTGATTCGGCGCCCCATGCCCAGCATGCCAAGGAAGCGGCCTGCGGTTGCGCGGGCTGCTACACCGCTTTCGCCGCGATCGAGCTGTACGCCGAGGCGTTCGAGCAACGCGGCGCGCTGGACAAACTCGAAGGCTTCGCTAGCCTGCACGGCCCGGCCTTCTATGGCATGGCGCCGAACAGCGAACGCATCACCCTGCTGCGCGAAACCTGGCAAGTGCCGGCCACCCTGCCCCTGGGCGAACACGGCGTGGTGCCGCTGCGCGCGGGCGAACAGCTGCGCTGGCGCCTGCTGGAGGAAACCGCGTGAGCGAAGACTTCTACGACGACGACCTTGACCCACCCGCCCCAAGCGGCCCGCGCCACCCCATGGCGGCGCGCTTTCGCGGCTACCTGCCGGTGGTGGTAGACGTCGAGACCGGCGGCTTCAACGCCGCCACCGACGCGCTGCTGGAGATCGCCGCCACCGCCATCGGCATGGACGAAAAGGGTTTTCTGTTCCCCGAGCACACCTGGTTCTTCCGGGTCGAGCCGTTCGAGGGCGCGAACATCGAAGCCGCCGCGCTGGAGTTCACCGGGATCAAGCTCGACCACCCGCTGCGCATGGCCGTCAGTGAAGAAAGCGCCTTGGGCGACATCTTCCGTGGCGTGCGCAAGGCGATCAAAGCCAACGGCTGCAAGCGCGCGATCCTGGTGGGGCACAACGCCAGCTTCGACCTGGGCTTCCTGAACGCCGCGGTGGCGCGCAACGACCTCAAGCGCAACCCGTTCCACCCGTTTTCCAGCTTCGACACCGCCACCCTGGCGGGGCTGGCCTACGGGCAAACGGTGCTGGCCAAGGCCTGCCAGAGCGCCGATATCGACTTCGACGGGCGCGAGGCGCACTCGGCGCGCTACGACACCGAAAAAACCGCTGAGCTGTTCTGCGGGATTGTGAACCGCTGGAAGGCGATGGGTGGGTGGGACGATCGGAATCGCTGAGGGGTTAGACAGTCGTCTCTCGTAACTGCGCCGGCGGCGTTCGAATGGGCTGCCGGTATGGGCCGCCCCGTACGAAAAGTGGGTACCGCTCAGTGGCAGCAATTTTTGGAAAGGGTGCGCGGCGTAACAGGTTCACCCCCGTAGCCTCTAAAAACGTGGCCCCCAGCAACTCCCTTTTGCTGAACGCCCACTGCCGATGAACCTTGCGAATCCCATGGGCGCCCCGCACCCCCGCGATACCGCCGCCGATTGCCCCCATCGCCACCGCGGTGTACAGCAACACGCTGGGCAGGTCCTCGGAGAGTTGCAGGGGCGCCATCGCGATCGCGGCCGTGAAGCTTAGCGTACCGCTCCAAAAGAACATCGAGGTGGTGAGCCTGCCCCACGGGCTTACCTTCGCGGCAGCGCCTGGCATGGAGTGCCTGAGAATCCCGGATGCGGTGTCCAGCATCGTGCCGGCAGCGAGGGAAAGGCCGGCGAATGCTTCTACCAGTGCCCATGCCCACGCGCCATTGCGGTCCACGCGGTTGACCGGGTCCGCGCTGCAGTAGGCGTAGGCGTTGCATCCACCCGCGGCGAACGGGCTGAAGCGGTCTGGCTGATGGAACCTGCGCAACGTGGGCGAGTAATAGCGATAGCCATTCCCAAGCAAATAGCCTTGTTTGTCTGGCTCGAGCAATACCCCTGTAAAGCCGCTATGCGGCACCTCAGCGAGCGGGCGCCGGGTACCGAAAGGCGAATGGGTGATCAGCGTTCGCCCGCCGGCCTGGCGCGCCAGGGCCGTTGTGGCGCTGTCGCAGGCCAATAGCGATGCGCGCGGCATAGCCACCCCCCAGGTGTGCGTTCAACCGCTAGCATAACCAGGCCGAGCGCAGTGCGAACCTGGCAGATCTGATAGGTAGGGCCGCCGCCACCCTGCGCCGCGGCAACCGTTCGTCGCTCCCCACGTTTCTCACCCGCATCCTATTTTGACAAGCATTCTCATTAACATTAAGATCCGGGCATCAGCAGTTTACAGCGACGGTACACGCGCCATGTATGTATGCCTCTGCCTTGGAGTCACCGACGGTAAGATCCGCGATGCCATCTACGATGGCTGCTGCAGCTACCGTGAAGTCCGTGAGGCCACCGGTGTGGGTACCCAATGCGGCAAGTGCGCGTGCCTGGCAAAGGAAGTGGTTCGCGATACGCTCACCGAGCTGCAAACTGCTCGCAACGCGGCGCTGCCCTACCCGGTAGAATTTACCGCCGCGTAATCACGCATTTTTTCGAAGAAACCGGGCATCGCCCGGTTTTTTTATGCCCGCGATTCAACAAGTTAGGCCCAAGACGCGAGACACAAACATTCTTATTCCCATTAAAATTCACTTATTATTCAAACACTTAGGTTTGACAGTGCCGGGGCTGGCGCGCACACTTGCCGGCATCTGAAACTTGCACACGGACCGGGTACTTCCATGAAAGGCGACGTCAGCGTCATTCGGCACTTGAACATCATCCTCGGCAACGAGCTGATCGCGATCAACCAATACTTCCTGCATGCGCGCATGTATGAAGACTGGGGCCTGAACAAACTCGGCAAGCACGAGTACAAGGAGTCGATCGATGAGATGAAGCACGCTGACAAGCTGATCAAGCGCATCCTGTTCCTCGAAGGCATCCCTAACGTCCAGGAACTGGGCAAGCTGCTGATCGGCGAGCACACCCGCGAGATGCTCGAGTGCGACCTGAAGCTGGAGCAAAAAGGCCTGCAAGACCTCAAGGCGGCCATCGCCCATTGCGAACAGGTAGGCGACTTCGGCAGCCGCGAGATGCTCGAAGACATTCTCGAGTCCGAGGAAGAGCACATCGACTGGCTTGAAACCCAACTCGGCCTGATCGACAAAGTGGGTATCGAGAACTACCTGCAATCGGCCATGGGCGAAGAAGGCCACTGAGTTTCAGCAGCGCCCGGCCGGCACGAAAAAGCCCCGCTCCCTCATCGAGGGGCGGGGCTTTTTTGTGGCCAGCGCCGATCAGGCGTTGGTTTCGGCCTTGGCTTTTTCAGCGGCGGCCTTGATCAGGGTTTGCAGTTCGCCCTTTTCGAACATCTCCAGCATGATGTCGCTGCCGCCGACCAGTTCGCCACCCACCCACAGTTGCGGGAAGGTCGGCCAGTTGGCGTACTTGGGCAGGTTGGCGCGGATTTCCGGGTTTTGCAGGATATCCACATAGGCGAACTTTTCACCGCAGCCCATTACCGCCTGCGAGGCGCGAGCCGAGAAACCGCACTGCGGTGCGTTCGGCGAGCCCTTCATGTACAGCAGGACGGTGTTGTTGGCGATCTGATCTTTGATGGTTTCGATGATATCCATGGGGACCTCGGCTAGAACGGTAAACGTCGACACGGTGCGCCATTGTAGCGTAAAGCCGAGTGCGATGCTTGGGCATTGAAACAGGCGCGTCAGGAGTTGAACGGCACCACCGGAGGCGGCCCCAACAGTTGGATTTCCGTGATGGTTTCGACTTCTTCCTGGCCCACGTGCTCGCCAGTCAGTTCGCCAATCAATTGCCAATGGCCATCGAGCTCCGTGCTGATGGTGGCCATGCGGTCGATCATGCGTTTGCCGGCATTGCGCGTCACTTCGTCGTCACTGCGCAGCAGTTCGAACGACATGGTCGTCATAGCGGCGGTGAGATGGGTCAGCGTGCGGGACGTAAGCCCGAGCAGGTCCATCAGTTGTTTTTCTCTTGCATCCATTGCGTGACTCCCTGTATCGCTGGGGAAACATTATCACCCACGTCCCGGATTTGTGGAATGCCGCTCCCGTCGATCAAGTGGCGCCCTGGCTTTGACCATAGCGCGTTATGCAACTGACACGGGCGCCTGAGCGAGAGTTCACGCGGCGTACGACGAATGGCCAGTGCCAGGCCCTCGGCGCCAAAGCAGCGGCGGCCACAGGCTGGCAAGCGACGTTGAGCTGCCTGAAAACCCTGGAAACAAACCCCATGCTTGAACTCAGGCGACAATTCTTTATAGGATTGCGCCTTTCCCCCTGTACTTTGCCGCCTGAAGCGGCCTTCGTCGCGGGTCTTGCCGTTCGCGAAGATTTCCGCGGTTCGTTGCAAAAAAGGTAGTTAATGATGAGCGCTAGGCACTTTCTCTCCCTGATGGATTTCACGCCGGACGAACTGGCCGCCGTGATCCGCCGAGGGGTGGAGCTCAAGCACCTGCGTGACCAGAGCGTGTTGTTCGAACCCCTCAAGGGCCGGGTTCTGGGCATGATTTTCGAAAAATCCTCGACCCGCACGCGGCTGTCTTTCGAAGCCGGCATGATCCAGCTCGGCGGCCAGGCGATCTTCCTGTCGCCGCGAGACACGCAACTGGGCCGTGGTGAACCGATCGGCGACTGCGCCAAGGTGATGTCGCGCATGCTCGACGTGGTGATGATCCGCACCTTTGCCCACAGCAACCTCACCGAATTCGCCGCCAACTCGCGGGTGCCGGTGATCAACGGGCTGTCTGACGACCTGCACCCGTGCCAACTGCTGGCCGACATGCAAACCTTCTTCGAGCACCGCGGCGCGATCAAGGGTAAAACCGTGGCCTGGATCGGCGACGGCAACAACATGTGCAATACCTATATCGAAGCGGCCATCCAGTACGATTTCCAGCTGCGCGTGGCCTGCCCCGCCGGCTACGAGCCAGACCCTCGCTTCGTCGAAATGGCCGGCCCACGCGTCACCGTGCTGCGTGACCCGCGCGAGGCCGTGGCCGGCGCGCACCTGGTCAGCACTGACGTATGGACCTCCATGGGCCAGGAAGAAGAAACCGCCCAACGCCTGGCGCGCTTCGCGCCCTACCAGGTGAACAAGGCGCTGCTCGACCTGGCCGCCGACGACGTGCTGTTCCTGCACTGCCTGCCGGCCCACCGGGGTGAAGAGATCAGCGAAGACCTGCTCGACGACCCACGTTCGGTGGCCTGGGACCAAGCGGAAAACCGCTTGCACGCGCAAAAGGCGCTGCTGGAAAAACTGGTCGCCCCGGGCCTGCGCCCGGCATGACCTCCGCCCTGCTCAGCCTGGCCGGGCTGGCCTGCGGTTACGCCGGCCAGCCGGTGGTCAGCGGTTTGTCGCTGGGCCTGCAAGCCGGCGAAATCGGCTGCCTGCTGGGCGCCTCGGGGTGCGGCAAAACCACCACGTTGCGGGCCATCGCCGGCTTTGAAACACCCACCGCCGGGGAGATTCACCTGGCCGGCGAGCGCCTGGCCGGGCCGGGTTTCAGCCTGCCGGCCGAGAAACGCAAAATCGGCATGGTGTTCCAGGATTACGCCCTGTTCCCGCACCTGAGCGTGGCGCAGAACATCGCCTTCGGCCTCGGCAAGCACCCGGCGCCGGCGCGAGTGGTGGGCGAATGGCTGGAGCGGGTGAACCTCAGCGGGCTCGGCGAACGCCGCCCTGACGAGCTCTCCGGCGGGCAACAACAGCGCGTGGCACTGGCCCGCGCGCTGGCGCCCGAGCCACGCCTGCTGCTGCTCGACGAACCCTTCTCCAACCTTGACGCCGAACTGCGCCGGCGCCTCAGCCTGGAAGTGCGCGACGTGCTCAAGGCCAAGGGCACCAGCGCCCTCTTGGTCACCCACGACCAGGACGAAGCCTTTGCCGTGAGTGACCGCGTGGGGGTGATGCGCCAGGGGCTGTTGGAGCAGTGGGCCACCCCGCGCGCGCTTTACCATCAACCGGCCACGGCGTACGTGGCGAGCTTTGTCGGCCAGGGTTACTGGCTGCCGGGGCACTTGGCCGAAGGCCAGTTGCACACCGAGCTGGGCAGCGTGGCGCTGCCGGCCAACCTTGCCCAGGGCGCTGCGCCGCTGCGCCTGCTGCTGCGCCCCGAGCACCTGCGGGCAGCCAGCGGCGGCCTGCCGTGCACCGTGCGCCAGCGCAGTTTTCTCGGGGCGCATACGCGCTACCAGGTCACGACCCCGGCCGGCCTGGAGTTGCAGGCGCTGCTGCCAAGCCAGGTGGATGTGCCGGTAGGGGCGACGCTGGCGCTGGCGCGGGTCGATGCGCCAGCGGTGCTGTTGTAGGGCGCTGATCAGCCCTGGGTCAACAACTGCCCCTTCGCCACCAGGGTCGCATCCCCGCCCAGCACCACCCGGTCCCCCTCGAACCGGCACCACAGCTCCCCCCCGCGCACGGAACACTGCCGCGCGCGCAGGCGGGTTTTGTTCAACCGCTGCGACCAATACGGCACCAACGCGCAGTGTGCCGCGCCGGTGACCGAGTCTTCTGCGATGCCCAACTGAGGGGCAAAAAAGCGCGAGACGAAATCATGCTGTTCGCCGCGCGCGGTAATGATCACCCCCGGCCAGGGCAACTGGGCGATGGCCGCGAAATCCGGCTGGCAATCTCGCACATGTTGCTCCGACGGCAGCACCACCAGCAGGTGCTTGCCGCCGAGCACATCGACCACATCGCCGCCCACCGCGCGCTGCACCCCCAGCGACACCCCTTCTTCGATCAGGTGCTCGGCCGGCAGGTCGAGCCACAGGCGGCCCTGCTCCTCGCTCACGCGCAACTCACCGCTGTGGCTGTGGAACAGCATCACCGCGGCGTCGACCTGGTGAATCACCCTCAGTACATGGGCAGCAGCCAACGTGGCATGCCCGCACAGCGGCACCTCGGTCAGCGGGGTAAACCAGCGGATCCGCCAGCCCTGCCCTTCTGGCACCACGAACGCGGTTTCGGCGAGGTTGTGTTCATTGGCGATGCGCTGCATCAGCGCGTCGGCCAGCCAGTGGCTGAGGCAATAGACCATGGCCGGGTTGCCGGAAAACGGCGCCTCGGTAAACGCATCGACCTGAAAGAAGTCCAGTTGCATGGGGCCGCCTCGCTAGGGTGATGCCCCAAGCCTAGTGCGGTGCCGGCCAAAGTGGTAGCTCAGGCGCGGCCAATCTCGGCGAACTGCCCCTGGGTGTGCTCGGCCAGAACCGCGGCCGCCAGCTCTACCTCAAGGCCCCGGCGCCCGGCACTGACGTGAATGGTGTCGAACGCCTGCGCGCTGCTGTCGATGAAGGTGCGCAAGCGTTTTTTCTGCCCCAGTGGGCTGATGCCACCGACCAGGTAACCGGTGCTGCGCTGGGCCAGCGCCGGGGCGGCCATTTCGCATTTTTTCACCCCGGCGGCCTGGGCCAGGGCTTTGAGGTCAAGCGTGCCGGCCACCGGCACCACGGCCACCAGCAGCTCGTTGCGCTCACTGGCGGCGAGCAGGGTTTTGTACACCCGGGCCGGGTCCAGCCCAAGCTTTTGCGCGGCTTCCAGCCCGTAGCTCGGCGCGTTCGGGTCGTGCGCGTAGCTGTGCACGGTGTGGGCGGCGCGGGCTTTTTTCAGCAGGTCCAGGGCGGGCGTCACGGTGAGCTCCAGGGGCGGTCAAAGGCCCGGCCATTGTAACGGCGCGGGCCCGTTGTTCGCGAATGTACGTATTTTGTTCATTTTCGACCTTTGACAGCCTCACTTTATGTCTATATTTTTTCGTTTACGAAGATACCACCTTGCTCCGGCAAGGCCTCGAACGGCTTCGTCGGCCCGCTCGGGCGGGCCCAGGCCAACAACAACAAGAAGTGAGATACCGATGACTGACACGCAACAACGCCCTACCCTGACCGGGCAATGCCTGGCCGAATTCCTCGGCACGGCGCTGCTGATCTTTTTCGGTACCGGTTGTGTCGCCGCGCTCAAGGTCGGCGGTGCCAGCCTGGGCCTTTGGGAAATCAGTATCATCTGGGGGGTGGGGGTCAGCATGGCCATCTACCTTACCGCCGGCGTTTCCGGCGCCCATCTGAACCCCGCGGTGAGCCTCGCGCTGTGCCTGTTCGGCGGTTTCGAGCGGCATAAATTACCGTTCTACATCGTCGCCCAGGTGGCCGGCGCCTTCGCTGGCGCGGCGCTGGTGTACGTGCTGTACGCCAACCTGTTCTTCGATTTCGAACAAGCCCACCACATGGTCCGCGGCACCCAGGCGAGCCTGGAGCTGGCCGGGGTGTTCTCCACCTACCCGCACCCGTCGCTGAGCACCGCCCAGGCGTTTGCCGTGGAGCTGGTGATCACCGCCATCCTGATGGGGGTGATCATGGCCCTGACCGACGACGGCAATGGCTTGCCCCGCGGCCCGTTGGCGCCACTGCTGATCGGCTTGCTGATCGCCGTGATCGGCGCCTCGATGGGCCCGCTCACCGGCTTTGCGATGAACCCGGCGCGGGACTTCGGGCCCAAGCTGATGGCGTTCATCGCCGGCTGGGGCGAAATGGCCTTCACCGGCGGGCGAAACCTTCCATACTTCCTGGTACCGGTCTTCGCGCCGCTGGTTGGCGCCTGCCTGGGTGCCGCCGGTTACAAACTGCTGATCGCCCGGCACCTGCCAGGGCACACGGCAGCGGCCAGCACCTCACATAACGAAGAAGAAGCCGACGCCCGCGCCTGAGGCGCCCGCGTCGCGCACTCCCGAATGACAACAAAAGGCCATACGCCATGACCGACAAGCATTACCTCATCGCCCTTGATCAAGGCACCACCAGCTCCCGCGCCATCATCTTCGACCGCGACGCCAATGTGGTCGGCGTGTCGCAGCGCGAGTTCGCCCAGCATTACCCGCAACCGGGCTGGGTCGAACACGACCCGATGGAAATTTTCGCCACCCAGAGCGCGACCATGGTCGAAGCCCTGGCCCAAGCCGGGCTGAGCCACGCCCAAGTGGCCGCCATCGGCATCACCAACCAGCGCGAAACCGTGGTGATCTGGGACAAAGAAACCGGCCGCCCGATCCACAATGCGGTGGTGTGGCAATGCCGGCGCAGCACCGAAATCTGCCAGCAGCTCAAGCGCGACGGGCTCGAGGATTACATTCGCCAGACCACCGGCCTGGTGATCGACCCGTACTTCTCGGGCACCAAGGCCAAGTGGATTCTCGACCACGTCGAAGGCAGCCGCGAACGCGCCCGCCGCGGTGAGCTGCTGTTCGGCACGGTGGATAGCTGGCTGATCTGGAAATTCACCGGCGGCAAGGTGCACGTCACCGACTACACCAACGCCTCGCGGACGATGATGTTCAACATCCATACGCTGCAGTGGGACGCGCGCATGCTCGAGGTGCTGGGCATTCCCGAGCAGATGCTGCCCGAGGTGCGGTCGTCTTCGGAGGTGTACGGCCACACCAAGAGCGGCATCGCCGTGGCCGGGATCGCCGGCGACCAGCAAGCCGCGCTGTTCGGCCAGATGTGCGTGGAACCAGGGCAAGCGAAGAACACCTACGGCACCGGTTGCTTCATGCTGATGAACACCGGCAAACACGCGGTGGCCTCGCGCCACGGCCTGATCACCACCCTCGCCTGCGGGCCTCGCGGTGAAGTCGCCTACGCCCTGGAGGGCGCGGTGTTCAATGGCGGCTCAACCGTGCAGTGGCTGCGCGATGAAATGAAAGTGGTCAACGACGCCCACGACACCGAATACTTCGCCACCAAGGTCAAAGACAGCAACGGCGTGTACCTGGTACCGGCCTTCACCGGCCTTGGCGCGCCCTATTGGGACCCATACGCCCGTGGCGCGCTGTTCGGCCTCACCCGCGGGGTGAAGGTCGACCACTTGATCCGCGCCGCGCTGGAATCGATCGCCTACCAGACCCGCGACGTGCTTGAAGCCATGCAGCAGGACGCTGGCGAGCGCCTGAGCGCCCTGCGCGTCGACGGCGGCGCGGTGGCCAACAACTTCCTCATGCAGTTCCAGGCCGACATCCTCGGCACCCGTGTGGAGCGCCCGCAAATGCGCGAAACCACCGCGCTCGGCGCGGCCTACCTGGCGGGCCTGGCCACTGGCTTCTGGAGCAGCCTCGACGAGCTGCGCGAGAAGGCCGTGATCGAGCGTGAGTTCCAACCGGAGCTGGCCGAAGATGAGCGAGAAAAACTCTACCGTGGCTGGAAAAACGCCGTGGGCCGCACCCAGGGTTATGCCGCGCCTGACGCCTGAAAACAGCGCGCCCGGGTAGCTCCGGGCGCTTCTTTGTAACGGTACGTGTATAAAGCAGCATTCCGTCGCCCCCGGTTTGACGGCACCTGCCGATCAGCTATGCCAAGAGAGTGTCCCACTGCCAATAAAAGACAACTCACATGGCCAAGCTCAACGTCCAGGCGGGCGATTTTCTGCAAGGTACCGGGGAATTCAAAAACGCTGCCTTTACCCTTCGCTCCGTCAACAACCCTTCGATGGGTGAAACCATCCCGCTGGACCGCATCCAGCGCATGACCGTCGCCAACCAGGAAACCAACCGCCACTTCGGCACCTCCCTGGGTTGGGGCATGGCCGGCGCGCTGCTGGCCGGGCCGATCGGCTTTATTGCCGGCTTCTGGCTGGGCGGCAAGGAAGAAGAAATCACCTTCATCGCCACCCTCAAGGACGGCCGCAAGCTGCAGGCCACCGCCGACCGCAAGACCTTCACCCAGATCAGCGGCACGCTCGGGCCGAGCAACCGGCGGCTGGCGCTGCATTAAGAACATTCTGAAGCAATTGCACGGTCGCGCCGCCGCACGGGCGGCGATACCGTAGCCCCCTCTGCCGAGGAGGCCTGTGTATGCGCCCGTACTATTTCATTTCCCTGCTACTGCTCAGCGGCTGTGGCGCAACCTTCGTCGCCACGCCAGCCGCGGAGCCAGGCATGGCCGATGCACCCGCCGTGCACGTCCATCCCGGCAACGGCACACCGCAGCGTGAGCGCGGCGCCGCCGAACTGTGCCAAAAGGTCAGTTGCTGAACGCCTGCTCCAGGCTTTCACCGCGGTGGCGGCTCAGCTGCGGCATGCACGAGCCCAGCACCATCGCCAGCGCGCTGCAGAGCAAGCCGCCCAATTGCGGCGGCCAGAACGCCTCACTGCTGTAGGTATGCTCCAGCCAGCCCCAACTGGCCACGCCGGCCAGCATGGCCAGCAGCGCGCCCTGGGTGGTGGCGCGCTTCCAGAACAGCCCGAAGAACAGCGGCACCACCGCGGCGACCAGGGTCACCTTGTAGGCGTTGCCGACCATCTCGTAGATGCTCGAATGGGAGTGCAACGCGAAGGTGATGGTCGCGGCGGTCATGCCCAGCACGCTCAAACGCATCGCCAGCAATGCCTGGCGGTCGCTCATGCTCGGCCACAAGCGCTTGAGGATGTTCTCGATGAAGGTCACCGACGGCGCCAGCAAGGTGCCTGACGCGGTCGACATGATCGCCGAGAGGATAGCCCCAAAGAACATCACCTGGGCAAACAGCGGCGTGCGCTCCAGCACCAGGCGCGGCAGGATCAACTGTGAATCCTCGCCAAGCAGTTGCTGCACCATGGCCGGGTCGATCATCTTCGCGGCGAAGATCAAAAAGATCGGCAGCATGCAGAAGCACAGGTAAAAGCACGCCCCGGTCATCGAAGCGCGGGCGGCGATGGTTTCGTTTTTCGCCGACATCACCCGGGCATACACATCCTGCTGCGGGATCGAACCGAACATCATGGTTACCGCCGCACCCAGAAACGCCACGATGTCTTTGGCGCTGGTGCCCTGCAAGAAGTGGAACTTGCCCTCGGCCGCCGCCTGGGCGATCACCACCCCCGGCCCACCGGCCATGCCGCCGATGAGCCACACCAGGTAACACAGCCCGGCGACGATGATGATCATCTGCAGGAAGTCGGTCATCGCCACCGACCACATGCCGCCGAACAAGGTGTGCAGCAACACGATGAACGCCCCCAGCAGCATGCCTTGGGTGAGCGTGAGGCCGCCGTCGGACAGCACGTTGAAGATCACCCCTAGCGCTGTGAGCTGGGCCGCGACCCAGCCCAGGTAGGAGGCGATAATCACCAGGCTGGTGAAGGTTTCGACCTGGGGGCCGAAGCGCTTGCGGAAAAAATCGCCGATGGTCAGCAGGTTCAGCCGGTACAGCGGCCGGGCGAACACCAGGCCCACCAGCATCAGGCAGCCAAACGAACCGAACGGGTCTTCGATGATGCCGGCGAAGCCCTCCTGCAGGAAGGTGGCCGGGATGCCCAGCACCGCTTCGGAGCCGAACCAGGTGGCGAACACCATCGCCACCACCAGCGGGAACGACATGCTGCGCCCGCCCGAAGCGAAGTCAGCGGCCTTTTTGACACGGGTAGAGGCGTAGAAGCCCACCAGCACAGTCATCAACAGGTAGATCGAGACAAACCAGATCAGCATGGGTGCGTTCCATGATTCGGGCCGGGGCGCCAGCGGCGCACCGGGGGCATGTTGTTATTGTGGGCCGCGCGGCAACCCGCTCGCCTGGGGCAGCCTGCCACGAGCGTAAAATATGTCAAACAAATTATGAAATATGATGATTAAATTTTACAAGCGTGGCGGCCCCACGCACTGGGGCCGCCCGGGGCGATCAGCGCTGGGCGCGCTGGGTGCGGCAGGCGTCGCCGAAGGCTTCGAACAGGGCGATGGACACCGGGTTCTGCGCTGCCAGCCATTCTGGGTGCCATTGCACCGCGAGCAGGAAGGGTGAAAGCTCCGGCGCATCGAATGCCTCGATTACCCCATCCGGGGCACTGCCGAGCACCCGCAGGCCAGCGGCCAACTGGTCAATGCCCTGGCCGTGCAGCGAGTTCACGTCGAAGGTTTGCCGGCCCAGGCGTTCGGCCAGCCAGGAACCGGCCTGCACCGTGACCGGGTGCGCCGGCCCGTATTGCACCTCCACCGGTGCCTCGGGGTTTTCCCGGTGGTCGAGCAGGCCTGGCTGGGCGTAGAGCTTCTGGTGGATGGTGCCCCCCAGCGCTACGTTGATCTCCTGCATGCCGCGGCAAATGCCAAACAGCGGCAAGCGCCGGTCGATCGCCGCGCGGATCAGCGGCAGGTCGAAGTGGTCGCGGTCGCGGTCCTGGCCTTTGTCCGGGGTGAGGTTGCTCTGCCCGTAGTGGGCCGGGTCGATGTTCGAGCCGGCGCCGGTGAGGTACACCCCGTCGGCGAGCGCCAGGTACTGGGCGAGGTCTTCATCGCCGCAGCAGGTGGGCACCAGCAACGGCACGCAGCCGGCCAGCTCTACCAACGGGATGATGTATTTGTGGGTCATCACCTGGTAAGGGTGGCCTTTGCGCTCCTGGCTGCCCATGGTCATGAGCACCACCGGCTTGCCGTGGGCTTTTGCTGTTGTTGCGTTGGTTACACTCACGATTCACCGCCCGCCGTTTAATTGTAAAATATTTCAATCACACAAGGCCGTGGATGGCTTACCCGGGAATTGAGACGGGGTATGTAGCGTGATTTTGTAAAACATAATAGACGAGGCGGAGGGAGAGTGGAAGGCGTCGAGGGGCCCCAAATGAATCCCCAAAAACACAAAACCCCCGGGCTCTTAGCGAACACCGGGGGTTTTGCGTTGAATCGAATGTGGCGGTGAGGAAGGGATTCGAACCCTTGATACAGTTTCCTGTATACACACTTTCCAGGCGTGCTCCTTCAACCACTCGGACACCTCACCAATCTCCAACAAGGCATGCACCCTGTCGAGGCGCGCTAATTTAGTCGAAAGCGCTCCAGTTGGCAAAGGTTTTTTGCAAAGTTTTCATGCGGTTAACCTGGCGGCTGGGCCACGCGCCGTGACTGGGCGGTCAGCCTTGGTGCTTTACCCCGCGTGGGGGCGCGGGTAAGGTCCGCTGCACCACCACAAAGGATGCCCGCGATGAGCGAACTGATCACCTACCAACTCAACGATGGCGTGGCCACCCTGGCCCTGTGCAACGGCAAGGTGAACGCCCTCTCCCCGGCCTTGATCGAGGCGATCGGCGAATGCCTGGACCGCGCCGAGCAAGACAAGGCAGTGGTCGTGCTCACCGGCCAGCCGGGGCTGTTTTCTGGCGGCTACGACCTCAAGGTGATGACCAGTGGCCCACAGCAGGCCACCAACCTGGTAGCCGCCGGCTCGGCGCTGACCCGGCGCATGCTCGCCCACCCCTACCCGATCGTGATCGCCTGCAGCGGCCACGCCATCGCCAAGGGCGCCTTCCTGCTGCTGGCCGCCGATTACCGCCTGGGCGCGGACGGCCCGTTCCAGATCGGCCTGAACGAAGTCCTGATCGGCATGACCATGCACCACGCTGGCATCGCCCTGGCCCGTGACCGCCTGAGCCCCAGCGGCCTGCAGCGGGCGGTGAACAACGCTGAAATGTTCAGCCCGGCGCAGGCGTTGCAGGTGGGTTTTCTCGACCAACTGAGCAGCCCCGACAGCCTGCTCGCCGATGCCCAGGCGGTGGCCCAGCAATTGGCCAAGCTGAACATGCGCGCCCACGCCGCGACCAAGCGCAAGGTGCGCGCGCCGCTGCTCGAGGCGCTGGAGCGGGCCATCGCGCTGGACCGCGAGCACCTGCTCAGCGCCTGATCCGGGCCGTTCATTTGCGATAGGGCACGCGCGGCCTTTACACTCGCTGCCTTCGACACAACGGTAGCTCGCGCGATGCTCTATCTGCTGCGCATGGCCTTGGTGGGCCTGAACTTCCTCCTCACGGGCTTCATCGGCCTGTTCGTGGGCCTGGCGCGGCCCTTCAACCCCGACAACAACCGCTTGTTCGGGCGCATGTACAGCCACCCGGCGTTGCGCATCCTGGGCCTGAAGCTGCGCGCCGAGGTCGGCCCGTTGCTCGACCACCCGCCCGGCTGTGTGATCATCGCCAACCACCAGTCGAACTGGGACCTGTTCCTGCTCGGCACCGTGGTGCCGCCGCGCATGGCCTGCATCGGCAAAAAAAGCCTGAAGTGGGTGCCGTTGTTCGGCCAGCTGTTCTGGCTGGGCGGCAACGTGCTGATCAACCGGCAAAACGCCTACCAGGCGCGCCGCTCGCTGCAAACCACTTCGCGGGTGCTGGCCGAACAGAACACCTCGATCTGGATCTTCCCCGAAGGCACGCGCAACCCCGGCAGCACCCTGCTAGCCTTCAAGAAGGGCGCCTTCCAGATGGCCATCGAAGCCGGCGTGCCGATCGTGCCGCTGTGTGTCAGCCGCTACGCCGGGCGGCTGAACTTCAACCGCTGGCGCAGCGGCGAACTGCGGGTGCGCTCGCTGCCGCCGATCCCCACCCGCGGGCTGACCGCCAAGGACGTACCCGAGCTGATGGCCCGCTGCCGGGAGCAGATGCAGCATTGCATCGACGACCTGAGCCGTGAGGCGCCACAGAATTCTCCGGCGCCGGTTCGGTCATAACTGCCACACAGGCAACCACCAGGCATCATCATGGGTAGAGTCGTCGCGGCCGCGGTGTATGCCGGCGGGCGCAAAGTGCGGGACATAACACTCAACGAAGGCCATCAGTGGGCCAGCCAGCCGGGGCACTTCGTTTGGATCGGCCTGGAAGAGCCCGACGCGCAAACGCTGGAAGTGCTCAAGGGCCAGTTCAACCTGCACGAGCTGGCCATCGAGGATGCCCTCGAGCGGCACAGCCGGCCCAAACTGGAAACCTTCGGCGATGCGCTATTCATCGTCACCTATTCGCCGGTGCAGCAGGCCGGCACGCTGCAGTTCATCGAAACCCACATCTTCGCCGGCAAGGGCTATGTGATCACCTGCCGCAACGGCCATTCAGCCTCTTATGCCCAGGTGCGCCAACGCTGCGAGGCGCGGCCGCTGCTGCTCGAGCATGGTGAGGATTTCGTGCTGTACGCCCTGCTGGATTTCGTGATCGAGAACTACCAGCCGGTCACTGAAAACATCCACGACGAAATCGAGCTGCTCGAGCAACGGGTGCTGACCCGCAAGCTCGACGAAGCCGACATCCAGCGCCTGCACTGCCTGCGCCGCG
This sequence comes from Pseudomonas sp. NPDC007930, assembly GCF_042958985.1. Classification (NCBI taxonomy): domain Bacteria; kingdom Pseudomonadati; phylum Pseudomonadota; class Gammaproteobacteria; order Pseudomonadales; family Pseudomonadaceae; genus Pseudomonas; species Pseudomonas sp. NPDC007930. Next base: position 80,389 of record NZ_JBIBKC010000010.1, on the reverse strand, counting down.
AACTGCTGCGGCTGAGCCGCAACATCGCGCCGATGCTGGAAATCAGCGATGAGCTGCGCCGGCTCGACTTCCCCTTCATCGACAAGCACATGCGCCCGTACTTCAGGGATGTGCAGATCCACGTGAACCGGCAGATGGAAGACCTCGCCGGCGCCCGCGACATCGCCAGCCAGACCATCGAGATCGGCATGTTGCTGGAGTCGGCGCGGCAAAGCGTGACCCAGCGCAAGTTCGCCGCCTGGGCGGCGATCCTGGCGCTGCCCACGGCGATCGCGGGCATCTATGGGATGAACTTCCAGTACATGCCAGAGCTGAACTGGCATTACGGCTACTTTGCCGTGCTGGGGACGATCGCGGTGGGCTGCAGCAGTTTGTTCGCGGTGTTCAAGCGCTCGGGGTGGTTGTAGCGGCGGGCCGCCGAACCGTTACTTGCCCTGCGCGACGAAGCGCATCATCCACTCCGCCACGGTCGCGCCGTCGTGGTCGTGCACCAGGCTGTCGACCGCGGCCTTGTACACCTGCTCGCCGAGGTTCATCTGGCGCAGTTCGAGCAGTGCGCGGGAGTAGTCGTGAACGAACTCAGGGTGGCCCTGGAAGCACAGCACCTGGTCGTTGAGCTGGAACGCGGCGAACGGGCAAAACGCGCTGGAGGCGACCACGGTGGCGCCCTCGGGCAGCGCGGTGACCTGGTCCTGGTGGCTGATCAGCAGCGTCAGCCCATCGGCCGCCGGGGCCATCCAGCTGGCCTTGGCGCCCACGCTGTACTGGTGAGTGCCCACGCCCCAGCCCTGGTGCGCGCGCTCGGCCTTGCCACCGAGCAGCAGCGCCAGCAACTGGTGGCCAAAGCACACGCCCAGCAGCTTGGCGCCTTCGTTGTAGCGGGCCAGCAGGAAGGCCTTGAGCGGGGCGATCCACGGGTCGCTGCCGAAGGAGTCAGCCTTGCTGCCGGTGACCAGGTAGGCGTCGTAGCGCTCGCCGGCCGGCGGGTAATGGCCCTCGACCACGTTGAAGATCTCGAAGCTTGCTGGCACGGGCTGGCGTTCGAACAACTGCTCGAACATCCGCCCATAGCCCTGGTAGCGCTCGACCAGTTCCGGGCGGATGTGATCGGTTTCCAGGATGCAAATGCGCAACGACATGGGGCGGGCTCTCGCTTCTCGGCAGGGTGGGTGAGCGCGCAAGCCTGCATCGAAACCGACCAGCCTGGCAAGCCCTGACGAACGGTCAATGGTCGGCCGGGGCCGCTGCGGGCAGTCTAGGGCGGTGGACTGAAACGATAAGGCCGGGAGGATGTGCCGGCCACGGCAAGAAAACCTGCCCATCGCCGACAAACCGGGCTGAGCAAACAGGCAAAGCGGCTACTCTGAAGCCATGGAGGCCGCGCGCACTGCGGCCCAATGCCCTTACCGAATTGCGCCGCTACGGCCCCGGCCGTGCAGGCAATAAAAACAACAAAGGCCAGCATTTATGTTCAAGCACCCCAAATTTCGCCAGGCGGGCCTGATCGTGGTCGCCACTACCCTGTTGCTGATATTGCCCAATCTGGGGCGCTGGCTGGGTTAGGCTGTGTACGAAATCGCTTGAAACTTGTTTATGCTGCGTTGAAAACCAGCTCGGAATGCTCATTGACAACCCGTCAACTCCGCTTCCTCGCCGGTTTTCGCCTTGCCTAACCTGCGTTTCAATCAATTTCGAACGCAGCCTAGCAACCCTACTCGTTACTGATCCAACACCGTCGGCGACACCACCACCTTCGCATGCATCTGCGCAAAACCGCCGCCACGGCGCACCCCGCGCACGGGGCAGGCGTCGAGGTAATCCAGGCCCACGGCAACCTTCAGGTGCCGCTCCGGGCGCGCCAACTGGTGGGTCACGTCGAAGCTGTACCAGGCGCCGTCGATCCAGGCTTCGGCCCAGGCGTGGCTTTCAAGCTGCTCACTGCCCTCGGTGAACAGATACCCGGCCACGTAACGCGCCGGCACCTCCAGGCTGCGCGCGCAGGCGACGAAGGCGTGGGCGTGGTCCTGGCATACGCCTTGGCCAAGGCTGAAGGCCTGGGCGGCGGTGGTGTCGAGCTCGGTCACGCCCGGGGTGTACACCAGGTGCTCACCCAAGGCCGCCATCAGGCCGATCAGGCCCTCGCGGTCGGCCGCGCCGGCGTGCTGGCGGGCGAACGCGCGCAGGGCGTCGTCAGCCTCGGTCAGGCGGGTAAAGCGGCGGTAGGGCAGCGGCGAGCCGTCTTCATGCTCGGCCTCGCGTTGCTCGTCGATGTCGACCAGGCCGCGGGCGCTGATCACGATGTGGTCGTGCGGGCCTTCGAGGGTGAGCACGTGGAGGATGTTGCCAAACGGGTCGATCTGCGCGCGCACCGGTTTGGGCAGGTCGAGCTGCCAACTGACCACGTGCTGGCGCTCGCTGTCGTGGGGGGTGAGGCGCAGGTACTGGATGCTCGCGCGCACTTCATCGTCATAGTGGTAGGCGGTTTCGTGGCTGATCGAGAGTCTCATACGACCTCCAGGTAGGAAGAGTGAACCGCGTCACCGAGGTCGCGGATCGCGGCGATGAAGTCATTGAGCCATTCATGCAGCCCGGCCTCGAGGATTTCGTCGATGCCGGTGTAGCGCAGCCGCGCGTCCATTTCCGCGACCATGCGTTGTGCCGGGCGGCCGTTCAGGCCCGGCAGCGAGGAGAGGATCTGGTCGATTTCCTCGGTGCAGGCGCGCAACGAGCGCGGCACGTCGGCGCGCAGCAGCAGCAACTCGGCCACCGGCCGGGCGGCAGGCGCGTCGCGGTAGATTTCAGTGTAGGCCTCGAATGAGGACAGCGCGCGCAGCAGGGCGCTCCACTGGTAGTAGCTCCAGGCGGAATCATCGGCCACGCTGGCCAGGGCCTTGATGCTCATCATCTCGTAGCGGGCGTCGAGCAGGCGCAAGGTGTTGTCGGCGCGCTCGATGAAGGTGCCCAGGCGGATGAAGCGAAACGCATCGTTGCGCATGATGGTGCCGTAGGTGGCGCCGCGGAACAGGTGCGAGCGCTCCTTGAGCCACTCGCAGAAGCGGCTCATGCCGTAGCGGTTCAGGCCCTGGGCGGCGATGCCGCGAATCTCCAGCCAACTGGCGTTGATGTTCTCCCACATGTCGGCGGTGATCCGCCCGCGCACCGCGTGGGCGCTGGCGCGCGCCGCGCCCAGGCAGCTGTAGATGCTGGCCGGGTTGTCGGCATCGAGGGCAAAGAAGTGCAGCAGCCGCTCGGCGTGCATCTGCCCGTGGCGGGCCAGGTAATCCTCCAGCGTGCCGGTGATCAGCAGCGGCATGGCGATTTCGTCCAGCCCGTCACGGCCGTCTTGCGGCATCATCGACAGCGAGTAACTCACATCGAGCATCCGCGCCATGTTCTCGGCACGTTCCAGGTAACGCGACATCCAGTAAAGATCTGAGGCAGTTCTACTTAGCATGGGTCGTTTTCCTTCAGCCCCGGCACCCGGGGCACGCAACCTTTAATCTTCGACAACCCAAGTGTCCTTGGTACCACCGCCCTGGGAGGAGTTGACCACCAGCGAGCCTTCACGCAGCGCCACGCGGGTCAGCCCACCGGGCACCACGCGGGTTTCCCGGCCCGACAGCACGAACGGGCGCAGGTCGATGTGCCGCGGCGCGATGCCGTTTTCAACGAAAGTCGGGCAGGTCGACAGCGACAGCGTGGGCTGGGCGATGTACGCGTGGGGCTTGGCCTTGAGGCGGGCGCGGAAATTCTCGATTTCCTCTTTGCTGGCCGCCGGCCCCACCAGCATGCCGTAGCCGCCAGAGCCTTGGGTTTCTTTCACCACCAGTTCCGGCAGGTGGGCCAGCACGTGGGAGAGCTCCTCGGGCTTGCGGCACTGCCAGGTGGGCACGTTCTTCAGGATCGGCTCTTCGTCGAGGTAGAAGCGGATCATGTCGGTGACGAACGGGTAAACCGATTTGTCATCGGCCACGCCGGTGCCGATGGCGTTGGCCAGCACCACGTTGCCGGCGCGGTAGGCCGACAACAGCCCAGGCACGCCAAGCATCGAATCGGGGTTGAAGGCCAGCGGGTCGAGGAAGGCGTCGTCGAGGCGGCGGTAGATCACATCCACCTGCTTGGGGCCGTCGGTGGTGCGCATGAACACTTTGTCGTCACGCACGAACAGGTCAGCGCCCTCGACCAGCTCCACGCCCATTTCGCGGGCCAGGAACGCGTGCTCGAAGTAAGCACTGTTGAAGCGGCCCGGGGTCATCACCACGGCGGTGGGGTTGTCCAGCGGGCTGGCGCTCTTGAGGGTGTCGAGCAGCAGGTTGGGGTAGTGGTCAATCGGCAGCACGCGCTGGGCCGAAAACAGCTCGGGGAACAACCGCATCATCATCTTGCGGTCTTCGAGCATGTAGCTCACGCCGCTGGGGGTGCGCAGGTTGTCTTCGAGCACGTAATAGGTGCCGTCGCCGTCGCGCACCAGGTCCACCCCGGAAATGTGCGAGTAGATGCCACGGTGCAGGTTCAGGCCCTGCATCGCCAGTTGGTATTGCTCGTTGGCCAGTACCTGGTCGGCGGGGATCACCCCGGCCTTGATGATGCGCTGGTCGTGGTACAGGTCGGCGAGGAACAGGTTCAGCGCCTTGACCCGCTGGATGCAGCCCTTTTCGACCACCCGCCATTCACTGGCCGGGATGCTGCGCGGAATGGTGTCGAACGGGATCAACCGCTCGGTGCCTTGCTCGTCGCCGTAGAGGGTGAAGGTGATCCCGGCCCGGTGGAACAGCAGGTCGGCTTCACGGCGGCGCTGCGCCAGGGTTTCTTCGGGCGTCTCGGCGAGCCACCGGGCGAATTCGCGGTAGTGCGGGCGGACCTTGCCGTCGGCGTCGTACATTTCATCAAAATAGGTTCGGCTCATGCCGCACTCCTTGTCACCTGGACACAAGGCCTGTCGCAAGGCCCGTGCCATCGGCATAAACCCCGTAAAAACAGTGTATTGCATGCCCTGATCGCTGCCCGCGCACCACAATGGCGCGCGCACCACGGCGAAAGCGGCCAGCCACGCCTCATTGCGAAGCAACGCAACGGGGTGCTGGGTATGACCAGCATAGCCACAGTTGATTTCACGCAGGAAGCATGAGGGTGAATAAAGGCAGGTTTTTGCTGAGGGCTCGGGGGCCTTCGCCCGCTACGAACGGCCCGCGGGAGGAGCACATAGCCTGGAAGAATGCCGGGAATGAAAAAGGCCAGCCGAAGCTGGCCTTGAACCGGGCACGCCCTACGCGTTGAGCTTGCGAACGCGCTGTTTCACACCCCAGCCTTCGAATTCACCATCGAGCGGGCGTACCCGCAAGGCGAAATCCCGTTCGAACTCGTCGATACCGGTATGGGTGGCGTACATCAGTTTGGACAGTTCAAGGTGCCAGGCGCCGTCGTCACGCTCACAGACCTGGGCGTTGAGTGATTCACCCCGGAACTTCCCGGCAGCGGCGCGCGCGCGGCGCTCGTCGGGGAACACTGCGTAGAACTCGATCGGGTGGATGCGGGCGAAGTCGAAACCGCCCTCTTTCATGCGGCGCAGCACCGCGGTGCTGATGTCTTCCTGGTAGGCATTGCTCATGAAACGTCCTCCTCATTGGCGATGGATAGACCTTCCGTTGTTGCCAGGACCTCCCTTGCAGGTTAGGGCGAAGCGGCGATTGCACCGCTTGGAGCATGGACTGAACGTGGAGCATGACCCACAAGGCGTTGCCTGGATACCGCAACGCCTTGCAGCAGAGAGTAGGTGAAAACCCCGTGGCGCACCAGAGGCTAGGCGACCTGGGTGATGGAGGTGATGCGCACGCCGTTTTGTTCTTCCAGCCACTTGGCCGTGGGCGACGGCGAGCGGTTCTCGAAGTCGTTGAGGTCGACCTTGTCGATCACCGGGAACAGGTGTGATCGGATCATCCGCGCGACTTGCTCGTCGCTGGGGCGTTCTTCCGAGCGGATGTGGGTCGGTAGGCGGGTGGGTACGCCTTTCTGATCGACGAAGGTGACTTCCCACTCTGTTTTCATTGGCAGCTCCCTCAAGACGATGGACGAATAGGGTGCACGACCCCGCACTGATGTTGACCCGGCCCCAGCGGTGATGTTCCGAATAACTCTAGCCCACCGCCTGGCCCTCGCAGCTTGTTAGTTGACTCTTACCCACTTGCACCCAACCCTGCGCCTCACTACCTTAGCGCCTTCCCGTTGCCTGCCCGCAGGAGTAGCCATGGCTTCGCCCGTTTTGCGCCCTCTTTTTTCCCGCCTGGCCATGGCCACCACCGCCGCCGGGCTGCTTGGCCTGGCCGGTTGCCAGAACTGGCTCGACGACCATTACGCCGACAGCCTTCCGCCCAGCCGTGGGGTGCAGCCGGTCACAGGGCTGGCCAATAACGTGTCGATCCGGCGCAACCCGCTGGGCATGCCGTTGATCGAAAGCAGCAACTTTCACGACGCGCTGTTCACCCTGGGCTACGTGCACGCCAGCGACCGCATCAGCCAGATGGTCGGCATGCGCCTGCTGGCCCAGGGCCGGCTGGCCGAATTGGCCGGCCCGGCGGTGCTCGACGTTGACCGGTTCATGCGCAGCGTCGACCTGAAAAGCCGCGCCGACGAGCTGTACGAGGCGGCTTCGCCACGCATGAAGCAGTTCTTCGAGGTGTACGCCCGCGGGGTCAACGCCTGGCTGTTCCGCTACCGCGACAAACTGCCGATGGACCTCGCCCAGGCCGGCTACACCCCCGAATACTGGAAGCCGCAGGATTCCGCGCTGATTTTCTGCCTGATGAATTTCAGCCTGCAGGCCAACCTGCAGGAAGAAATCAACTCGCTGATCCTGGCGCAGAAGGTCGGCGCCGATAAGCTCGCCTGGCTGCTACCGGTGTACCCCGACGAAGCCCTGCCCTTCGACGAAGCCGCCAAGCTCAAGGGCCTGAACCTCGGCGGCCAGTTGGCGGGCTTGAGCCAGGTCGGCGAGCAACTGGCCGCGCTCGGCCAGCAGGGCTTCGCCGCCTCGAACAACTGGGCATTCACCCCGGCGCGCAGCCGCAGCGGCAAAAGCCTGTTCGCCAACGACACCCACCTGCCGATCGGCATCCCCTCGGCGTGGAACTTCGTGCAGATCCGCGCCCCGAAATACCAGGCCGCGGGCGTGTCGCTGGCGGGTATCCCGGCGGTGGTGGCCGGCTTCAACGGCCAACTCGCCTGGGGCATGACCATGGTCATGGGCGACAACCAAGACCTGTTCCTGGAGCAGGTCAAACGCGAGAACGGCGCCCTGCTCTACCTGGCCAATGGCAAGTGGCAGCGCGCCAGCGCGCGCAACGAAACCTTCTTCATCAAGGGTGAAAAACCCGTGCGCGAGGTGCTTTACAGCACCGCCCACGGCCCGTTGCTGAACCCCGCGCTGGGCGAGCGCAAGCTCGCCGTGCAGCCGCAGGCGTTCAGCAGCGGCTATGGCCTGGCGCTGAAGATGCCCGACTTCAAGGGCGACAAGAGCCTCGACGCGTTCTTTGACCTGTCGCGCGCGCAAACCGTCGAAAAAGCCTCCGACGCCACCCGCGAGATCCGCGCCATTGCCTTGAACATGGTGTTCGCCGACGCCAACCACATCGGCTGGCAGGTCACCGGGCGCTACCCCAACCGCAAGGACGGCAAGGGCCTGGTGCCGTCGCCGGGCTGGAACGGCCAGTACGACTGGGACGGCTACGCCGACGCGATGCTGCACCCCTACGACCAGGACCCACCGCAAGGCTGGCTCGGCACCGCCAACCAACGGGTGATCCAGCCCGGCTATGGCATGCAGTTGTCCAGCTCGTGGTATTCGCCGGGCCGCTACGAGCGCCTGGCGCAACTGGCGGCCAACGGCAAGCAGGACGGCCGCAGCATGATTGCCATGCAGTACGACCAGACCACCACCTTCGCCGCCAAGCTAAAGGCCATGTTCCAGGCCCCGGGCATGGCCGCGCCGCTGAAAAAAGCCATGGACGCCCTGCCCGACGCCGACCGCGCCCGGGCCCGCGAAGCCCTCGACCGCTTGCTGGCATTCGACGGCCGCCTCGCGCCGACCTCGGCAGACGCCGCGCTGTACGAGTTGTTCCTGCAGCAGAGCGCCCGGGAGATCTTCCTCGACGAACTCGGCCCAGACACCAGCCCCGCCTGGAAAGCCTTCGTCGCCAACGCCGACGCCAGCTACTCGGCCCAGGCCGACCACCTGCTGGGCCGCGACGACAGCCCGTTCTGGGACGACGTGCGCACCCCGCAAAAAGAAGACAAACCCACCATCCTGGCGCGCACCCTGGCCGCCGCCATCAGCGCGGGCGAGGCGCAACTGGGCAGCAACCACAGCGCCTGGCAGTGGGGCAACCTGCACCATTACCGCTTTACCAGCGAAAGCACCAAGCTGGCGCCATGGCTCGACGCCAGCCAGCGCGCCGGCCTGGCGGCGATGGACGGCTACCTCAACCGTGGCCCGTACCCGGCCGGCGGCGACCAGGACACCCTCAACGCTTCGGCGTACCACTGGGGCGGCAGCGACTTCGACGCCTGGCTGGTACCGGCCATGCGCATCGTGGTTGACTTCGGCCAGCCAGAGCCGATGATCGGCCTGAACAGCACCGGGCAGTCCGGCAACCCCGCCAGCCCCAACTACGCCGACGGCATCGACGCCTGGCTGAAGGGCAATTACGTGACCTTCCCGATGCAATCGCAGAACCTCGACAAAGCCTACGGCAACCAGCGCCTGACCCTGGTGCCCGGCAAGTGAGTTGACCGATGCACACCCTCGACCTGTTCGCCGGCGCCACCCCGGCCGCCGGCGAACGCAGGGCCCTGGGCAGCCACGCCTGGCTGCTGGGCGGCTTTGCCTTGCCCTGGGTCGAGCAACTGCTGCCTGAGCTGCTGCGGCTGCGCACCCTGGCGCCGCTGCGCCAACTGAGCGTGCCCGGGGGCGGCAAGATGTCGGTGGGCACCACCAGTTGCGGCCTGCTCGGCTGGACCAGCGACAGCGCCGGCTACCGCTATACCCGCCTCGACCCGCAGACCGGCCAGCCCTGGCCGGCCATGCCGGCGGCGTTCCTCGAGCTGGCGGTGGCGGCGGCGCGGGAGGCGGGCTTCGAGGGCTTTGCCCCCGACGCCTGTTTGATCAACCACTACCGCCCCGGCGCGCGCATGGGCCTGCACCAGGACCGCGACGAACACAATCTGGCCGCGCCGATCGTGTCGGTGTCGCTAGGGTTGCCGGCGGTGTTCCAGTGGGGCGGCCTGCGCCGCGCCGACACCCCGCAAAAAGTGCCGCTGGCGCATGGCGATGTGGTGGTCTGGGGTGGCGAGGATCGCTTGCGCTTTCATGGGGTGATGCCGCTCAAGGCGGGCGAGCACCCGCGCCTGGGGCCGCGGCGGATCAACCTGACGTTTCGCCAGGCGGGGTAGGCTTGCAGGGCCCTTCGTCCGGCACAGCCGGAGTGCCGGGCGATAGGCCCTCAACCCCTAGGCTGCAACACGCCGCGCAACGCCTCGATACAGCGCTCGGCCGGCTCGGCCACGGCGCTGCGCACCGCGCTTGCCGCCACCACCGCGATCGGCAAGGCCGGGGCAAAGGGCTTGATCGCCAGCCCGGTGGTGTCGATCCCGGCCAGGGAAAACTCATCGACCACCGTGACCCCCAGGCCCTGGCGCACCAGATTGATCGCCATCGAATAGCGGTTGGTTTCCAGCGACGACACCGGCCGCTCGCGGAACCCGGCGATGGCGCTGGCCATCATCGCGACGATGCGCGGGTCAGTGGTGATGTAGATCAGCTCGCGCGGCGGCAGGTCGTCCCAGCCGATGGCGGCGCGCCCGGCCAGCGGGTGCGCGGCGTTCATCACGCAGACCATCTGGCCCTGGCAAACCACCCCCGGCGGCGGCGCCTGGGGGTCGACCGGTTGGAGTAAAAAGCCCAGGTCATACTGCTGGCGTTCGATCGCGGCTTCGATTTCGTTGTTCAGGTACATGTCGAGCACCAGCCCCAGGTCGGGGAAGGCCTGGCGCAACACCGGCGCCAGCAGCGGCAGCACGTTGATCGCCAGCGCCGGGGTGGCGCACACGCGCAACTGGCCGACACGGTAGCGCTGCACGTTTTCCAGGAAGCGATCGAAGCGGGCGATGCCCTCTTGCATGCGCAGCGCTTCTTCGAACACCTGGCTGGCCTCGGCGGTGGGCTTCATCTTGCCGCCGCTGCGCTCGAACAAGGTAAAGCCCAGGTGCTGTTCGGTCAGCGCCAGGCTCTTGCTCACCGAGGGTTGCGACATGCCCAATGCCTGGGCGGTGGCGGTCACCGAGCCCAGTTGCACCACCCGCACGAAGACCTCGAGTTGTTTATTGCTCATTGCCATGGAGGAATAAACTTATGCATATTATGAATTTCGGTCTATAAATAATAGACCATAAACTGCCCGCCTATATACCAACCAGGGAATGTAACGATGAAGCTCATCACCCGTTTGGCCGGCGTGTTAACGCTGGTGTTCGGCATTGTCGGCGCATCCGCCGGCGTGGCTCAAGCCGGCGAACCGCAAGACGCACTGGGAGGCAATACGGTCAGGGTCGGCGCCGTGGCCGCGCCGCCGTGGTACCTGAAAGACCTGCTGAGCAACCAGTGGACCGGGTTGGTGCCCGATGTGGTCAACGCCATCTTCGAAGGCACCGGTGTGCAGGTGGAATACGTCGACACCCAGTGGGGCACCGCAGTGGCGGGCCTGCAGTCGAACCGCTTCGACCTGCTCGGCGGCTTCAACAATACCCCGGAACGGGCCAAGGCCGTGGACTTCACCCGGCCGATGGGCGCGCACAAGATCGGCGTACTGACCCTGGCCAACGACGCCGAGCGCTACGCCACCTGGGACAAGATCAATAATTCAGGCATCCGCCTGGCGGCCATCGACGGCTCGGCGGCGGCCAACCTGCTGCACCCGCAGCTCACCCAAACCCAGTGGGTGATCGTGCCGAGCAACGACGCGCTACAACTGGAAGTGGAAAGCGGCCGCGCCGACGCCCTGCTCACCAACGACGTGCAAATGGCCCTGTACATCGCCAACCGTGGCCGCGGGGTGATGGTGATCCCCACCCCGGTGCAAGAGCAGCCGACCAACATGGGCCTGCGCAAAGACCGCCCGGCCCTGCGCGCCTGGCTTGACCTGCGCCTCGACACCCTGGCCAAGGACGGCACCCTGGACCGCATCTGGGCCAAATACGTGACCCCGGCGGCGCACCCGTGACGGCACCGCTATTGCGCGTAGAGGCGCTGAGCAAGGCGTTCAACGGCCGCCCGGTACTCGACGGGGTCAGCTTCGAGCTGGCCGCCGGCGAGGTGCTCGGCATGATCGGCTCCAGCGGCTCGGGTAAGTCTACCCTGCTGCGTTGCCTGAACATGCTTGAGCGCCCGGATGCCGGCCACGTGTGGCTGGGCAACGAAGAAATCGGCTTCAGCGGCGCTGAACGGCGGCCGGTGAGTACCCGGACCTTGGCGCGCCAGCGTGCCTCGATGGCGATGGTGTTCCAGCACTTCAACCTGTGGCCGCACCGCACCGTGCTGCAGAACGTCAGCGAGGGCCCGGTGGTGGTCCGCGGCCTGGCCCGCGACGAAGCCAACGAGCGCGGCCTGGCCCTGCTCGAGCGCATGGGCCTGAAGGCCAAGGCCGACGCCTACCCGGTGACCCTCTCCGGTGGCCAGCAGCAGCGGGTGTCGATCGCCCGCGCGCTGGCCATGCAGCCGCAGGTGATCCTGTTCGACGAGCCCACTTCCGCGCTGGACCCAGAGCTGGTCGGCGAGGTGCTGGCGGTGATGACCGACCTCGCCCGCAGCGGCACGACGATGATCGTGGTCACCCATGAAATGAACTTCGCCCTGCAGGTGTGCCAGCGCATCCTGCTGCTCGACCAGGGCCGCATCGTCGACCAAGGCACGCCGCAGCAACTGCTGCAGCGCCCGGCCACGGCGCCGATCCGGCGTTTTATCGGCCCGCCGGGCCGTTCTGTGGAGGCGCTTTGAGCATGCCAGCGTACCAATGGGATTTCAGCGTGTTGCTCACCTACCGTGAGCTGCTGTTCAGCGGCATCCTCACTACCCTGCGCATCCTCGCGGTGTCGCTGACCCTGGGCATCGCCCTGGGCTTGCTGCTGGCGCCGCTACGGGCCGCGCGCAGCCGCCTGCTGCGATTGCCGGCGCAGGCGCTGATCGAATGCGTGCGCGCGGTGCCGCCTCTGGTGCTGGTGGTGTGGGCGTATTACTGCCTGCCGATCCTGGTCGGGCTGAAGCTCACCGGCTACTGGACCTGCGCCCTGGCGCTGGCCCTGTACGGCAGCGTGTTCTTCGCCGAGATTTTCCGTTCCGGGCTGCAGGCGGTAGACCCCGGCCAGGTCGAAGCCGGCCTGGCCACCGGCATGACGCCCTTGCAGGCGCTGCTGCGGATCACCGCGCCGGTGGCGTTCCTGCGGGTGCTGCCGGCGTTCGTCGGGCAAAGCGTGATGGCGGTGAAAAACTCCGTGCTGGGCAGTTACATCGCCGTGGGCGAGCTGCTGTACGAAGGCCAGCGCCTAAGCACGGCGACCTTCCGCCCGCTGGAAACCCTGACCTTCGTCGCGCTGTTTTTCGTCGCCACGATCCTGCCCCTGTCGCTTCTGGCCAGCCGCATCGAACGGCGCATCCAGGCGCGCTTCTTTCAACGCTGAACCCGGTACCTGCCTGCCATGACCCTGACCGCCCAACTGGTGCGCTTCGCCGCCCACCTACGCCGTGATGCCCTGCCCGCGGCCATCGAGCACAAGCTGCGCCTGCACCTGCTCGACGCCATCGGCTGTGGCTGGGCCGCCAGCGGCACCGCGCTGGCGCGCCAGGCCCATGAACTGGCGCGGCTCGCCGGCGGCCAGGGCGAGTGCCTGGTGTTCGGCAGCCCGGCCGGCTACAGCGCGGCGGCGGCGGCGTTCGCCAACGCGTTCATCATCAACGCGCTGGACCACGACGACGGCGTGGAGATCGACGGCAAAGGCCTCGGCCACCCCGGCGCCACGCTCATCGCCGCGGCCATGGCGGCCCTGGACCAACACCCGGGCGGGGTGGGTGAAGATGACCTGATCGCGGCGCTGGCCGCCGGCTTTGAAATCAACAACCGCTTGATCCTCGCCCTGCAACCCAGCGCCGAGCGCTTCAGCCAGGCCTACGGCGTGGGCCAGCACCAGGCGATCGGCGCCGCGGTGGTGTACGGCCGCGCCCGCGGCTTCGACGAAGACACCCTGCACCGCGCGGTCGGCTTCGCCGCCACCCTTACCAGCGTGCCCAGCCTGCACAAGTACAACTGGCAAACCCGGCCGATCGCCGCGCTCAAGGATGGCGTGGCCCCCGCCGCCCAGGCCGGGGTGCAGGCGGCGCTGATGGCGCAGCTGGGCCTGGCCGGCAGCCGCGAGGTCTTCGACGGCCCCCAAGGCTACTGGCGCATGGTCGGCTCCGACCGCTTCGCCAGTGAACACCTGCTCGATGGCCTGGGCCAGGACTGGTTCATCCGCTTTGGCAGCTTCAAGCGCTACCCGGCCTGCCGCTGGCTGGCCACCGCGCTGGAATGCACCGAGGCGCTGGTGCAACGCAGCGGCTGGGGCGCGGCCGACATTGCCCACATCGAGGTGCAAACCTTTGGCCGGCTGGCGGAAGACTTCATGGTCTACCGCCCCGCCACCGCCACCGACGCCCAGTTCAGCCTGCCCTACACGGTGGCCGCCGCCGCCCTCGGCTTGCGCCCTGGCGCGCCGTGGTACGCCGGCGCCACCCTCACCTCCCCGGCCGTGCTGGCCTTGGCGGCCAAGGTGAGTGTGACGGTAGACCCCGGCTTCGATGAACGCTTCCGCGGCGTTGGCCGCCAGCCCGGGGCGCGGGTGATCCTGGTGAACCGCGCCGGCGAGTGCCTGCAACAGGCGCAAAACACGCCGCAAGGCAGCGCCGCGCGGCCGCTGGAGGATGCCGCAGTGCTGCACAAGGCGCGGCTCAACCTGAACGGCCAGGTGCCCGGCCCGAGCGGCCTGATCGAGCGCTTGATGGGCCAGCCAGGCAGCCCGGCGCACTACGCCAATGCTCAAGCCTGGGTGCAATGAAGCCAGAGATTATTACCGCGCCTACAACAGTGTTTCTCCACGTTGCCGCATGGCAATTTGTCGCACATCAGGGTTTTTTTCGATATTCTTGTGAACTCACTGATTAGTACATTGTTGCCAACCGCTTGCCGCCGCGGCGTTTTTCGCCCGCGCTCGCGTGCTTGGCCGGCAGTGCCATACTCGACATATCCCCCCTCGTAGGACCTATCGCAACATGACTAAGTCTCGACCTACGGCAACCGCCAGCCGCTGGCCCATCTGGGTCGCTGCCCTCGGTGTGCTGGTGTTTGGTGCGCTGTACGCCGCCCTGGGCGGTTACCTCGCCTCGCTCGGCGGCAGTTGGTATTTCGTGCTCGCCGGTATCGGCATGCTCGTGTCCTCCTTCCTGCTGTTCTCCCGCCGCGTCACCGGCGCCTGGCTGTTCGCCGTGGTCATGCTGGTGTCGGTGGCCTGGGCGGTGGCAGACGCCGGCCTGAACTTCTGGCCGCTGGTGTCGCGCCTGTTCGCCCCGGCGGTACTCAGCCTGGTGGTGGCCCTGGCCTACCCAACCCTGCGCAAGGCCAATGGCCAAGCCTCGGGCAACGGTGGCTACGCCCTCGCCGGCCTGCTGGCCATTGGCGTGGTCGCCGGCGGTTACGGGATGTTCATCCCGCATGCCCCGGTCAGCGGTGAAGGCCCAGGCCTGACCCAGGTCGACCCGGCCAAGGCGCAGAAGAACTGGGAACACTACGGTAACGACGAAGGCGGTGGCCGCTTTGCCGCGCTGGACCAGATCAACCGTTCGAACGTGTCGAAGCTGGTTCCGGCCTGGACCTACCACACCGGTGATGTCGCCATCAGCGATGGTAACGGCGCCGAAGACCAGATGACCCCGCTGCAAGTGGGCGACAAGGTGTTCATCTGCACCCCGCACAACAACATCATCGCGCTGGATGCCGACACCGGCAAACAGCTGTGGAAGAACGAAATCAACGCCAAGTCGAAAGTCTGGCAGCGTTGCCGTGGCCTGGCGTACTTCGACGCCACCGCCGCAGTCGCACAGCCCACCGACGGCAGCACCCCGGCGTTGCCGGTCAGCGTCCCGGCTGGCGCCAACTGCCAGCGCCGCCTGCTGACCAACACCATCGACGCGCGGCTGATCGCCGTCGACGCCGACACCGGCGAGTTCTGCCAGGGCTTCGGCAACAACGGCCAGGTTGACCTCAAGCCGGGCCTGGGTGACGTTCCTGACTCCTACTACCAACTGTCGTCCGCGCCGTTGATGGCCGGTACCACGGTGGTGGTGGGCGGCCGCGTGGCCGACAACGTCCAGACCGACATGCCTGGCGGCGTGATCCGCGGCTTCGACGTGGTCACCGGGCAAATGCGCTGGGCCTTCGACCCGGGCAACCCGGAAGACAAAAAAGCCCCGGCCGACGGCAGCACCTACGTGCGCAGCACCCCGAACAGCTGGGCGCCGATGTCTTACGACCCGGCCATGAACACGGTCTTCCTGCCGATGGGCAGCTCGTCGACCGACATCTACGGCGTGGAGCGCACCGCGCTGAACCACAAGTACGGTGCTTCGATCCTGGCGGTGAACGCCACCACCGGCGAAGAGAAGTGGGTGTACCAGACCGTTCACAACGACCTCTGGGACTTCGACCTGCCGATGCAGCCGAGCCTGATCGACTTCACCAAGGCCGACGGCAGCAAGGTGCCGGCAGTGGTGATCGGCACCAAGGCCGGGCAGATCTACGTGCTCGACCGCCACACTGGCCAGCCGCTGACCAAGGTTGAGGAAGTTCCGGTCAAGCCGTCGAACATCCCCAACGAGCCGTACTCGCTGACCCAGCCGAAATCGGTGGGCATGCCGCAGATCGGCGCGCCAACCCTGACCGAGTCGGACATGTGGGGCGCCACCCCGTTCGACCAGATGCTCTGCCGCATTGCCTTCAAGAAAATGCGCTACGAAGGCCTGTACACCGCACCGGGTACCGACCTTTCGCTGAGCTTCCCGGGCTCGCTCGGTGGCATGAACTGGGGCAGTATCTCGACGGACCCAGTCCACGGCTACATCTTCGTCAACGACATGCGCCTGGGCCTGTGGGTGCAGATGGTCCCCCAGCAGAAAGACGCGAAAACCTCGTCTGGCGGTGAGTCGATCAACACCGGCATGGGCGCTGTACCGCTGAAGGGCACCCCGTACGCGGTGAACAAGAACCGCTTCCTGTCGGTAGCCGGCATTCCGTGCCAGGCGCCGCCGTTCGGCACCCTGTCGGCGATCGACATGAAAACCCAGAAGATCGCCTGGCAAGTACCGGTCGGTACCGTGCAAGACACCGGCCCGATGGGCGTGAAAATGCACCTGCCGCTGCCGATCGGCATGCCGACCCTCGGCGGTACGCTGTCGACCCAGGGCGGCCTGGTGTTCATCGCCGGCACCCAGGACTACTACCTGCGCGCCTACAACACCGCCAACGGTGACGAAATCTGGAAAGCCCGCCTGCCTGT
This sequence comes from Pseudomonas sp. NPDC007930, assembly GCF_042958985.1. Lineage (NCBI taxonomy): Bacteria > Pseudomonadati > Pseudomonadota > Gammaproteobacteria > Pseudomonadales > Pseudomonadaceae > Pseudomonas > Pseudomonas sp. NPDC007930. The sequence continues at coordinate 63,763 of NZ_JBIBKC010000010.1, read as the reverse complement.
CGGCAGCCAGGGTGGCCCGATGACCTTCGTTTCGCCGAAGACCGGCAAGCAGTACGTGGTGATCACCGCCGGTGGCGCCCGCCAGTCGCCTGACCGCGGTGACTACGTGATTGCCTACGCGTTGCCTGGCGACAAGTAAGCTTCAGCGCAAGATGAAAAACCGCTGCGCCCGCGAGGGTGGCAGCGGTTTTTTTATGGGTGGGGTTTAGCGGAATGCTGTTCACTTAAGCAACCAGCGCGTTAAATCGAGGGTAAAAAGCTCCTGATTTCTCAAATGGTTTTACTGAGCGCATGACCTGACTGGCCCATCGCCCGGCACAGCCGGAGTGCCGGACCACGGCCTCCCGCCAGACCTGTGTGGTCCCTGATTTCCTAGGCAACACAAAACCCGTGGGAGGCCGGCTGGGCCGGGCGATAGGCCAGTCAGGTCATGCACAGAATCGGCAGAGCTCACAGATTGATCCTTCCACGAAGCCGTAAAATGGCTTCAGTGAACAGCATTAGGGCTTTGCCGGCCTCAACCCTAACGGCTCTTCAACAACAACCCCTTCACCCGCTGCATCAACACCGGCACATCCACCTCGCTCACCACATCCACCGCCTGCTCGCCCAGCCCCGGGCCCTTGCCCGGCTGCCAGGCCAGGGTGTTGCCGTAGCCGGCGGTGGGCGAGGTGTCGACATCCACCAGCAAGGTGCTGTGGTGCTTGACCACCGTGGGGTCGAGCCACACCGCCGCGGCGATTTCGTCCCACATCGGCAGCGATTCGTCGTAGTGCTCCAGGTACTGCCCCAGCTTCGAGCCGCTGCGGGCGATGTCAGCGATGTCGGCCTTGGTCCACAGGGTGGCGGTGGAAGGGTCTACCGGCACCTGGGTAATGCGCCGCCACGGCTCATGCAGCACCAGCGAGGCGGCCTCGGGGTCGAAGCGCATGTTGAATTCCAGCCGCGGGTTGAGCCGGTATTCGGCGGCGAAGGGGTTGTCCGCCGCCTGCGGCAGGAAGCTGCCGCCCATGAACACCAGCTCCTTGGCCAGGCTGGCGAACTGCGGGTCGAGCCGCGCCGCCAGGGCCACGTTGGTCAGCGGGCCGCCCGCCCAGATGGTCACCTGCCCCGGGTACTTGCGCACCGTTTGCACCATGAACTGCGAAGCGTTGAGGCTGGCCACCGGGGTTTTCGGCAGGCCCTGGGCGAAGGCCGGGACTTCGAACGGGGTATCGGGGTGCTTGCCGGGCACGCCCTGGCTCCAGGCGCCCTTGTACACCAGCGCGCCGTACTGGGCTTCCCAGCGCTGGGTGCGCGCCTGGCTGTTGACCAGCGGGAACACCGCGCCGGCGTACACCGGGATGTCCGTGCGCCCCACCACCTCCAATAGGCGCAGCAGGCTGGCGACGTTCTCGTCGCGCCAGCCATCGCCGCTGGTGACGGTGAAGCCAAGCACGTCGACATCTGGCGAATTGAGCAGCATCAGCAAGGATTTAAGGTTCGAACCCGCCGGCCCGAGGGCATCCTGGTCGACGATCACCTTGCGCTTGGGTTCCGCGGCCTGGGCCACACAGGCCAACACGGCCATTGCACACACAGCGAGCCACCGCGCCAACGGCGGCAGGGGGGAAGAATGGCGCACACGCACTCCTTGTCTATCCTGTAACGGTCATGGAAGGGGCAGCAGCTTGGCCAACCCGCGTTGCAGCCGCATTGCAAAGCGGTTGCAGTGACTATTGCCCATGATCGCGCCGGCCGCCAGCGGCGGGTATAGCACTTTGCCGTATTACTGCTGTCTGAAAATCTCGCACCCCCGGCGCTGTTGCGATCAGCGGTGCTCTTAAACCCCAACCGAACTCCGCTATAGTGAGCCGCCGTACGGCTCGCCAAGGATGCACCATGCCGCACTATCGCGATGATCATGAGCGTTTGCTGACGCTGGTGGCCCAGCAACGCTGGGGTGCGTTCAACAGCGAAGACGAAGGCCTGCTGCGTGCCTTCGTTTATGGTGGTTTTCTCTCGGCCAAGGCGGTACCCGGCCACCCGGGCAAGACCCGCTTGTCGCTGACCCGCCGCGGTGAGCATTACCTCGAAGAGCTGCAGGCCCGCGAATTACCCGAGCCGGCGCCATTGGCGCCCTGCCGCCGCGCCGGCGACACGCCGCTGCCGCTGCCCCGCGCCACGCCATTCGCCGCCCTGCCGCTGGGCAAGGCCTGCTGAGCGCCGGGGCCTCGCCGCCGGCGCCCACGGCGCGCCGCGATCAGAACCCCACGGTGGCAGACAACAAGTAGGTGCGCGGCGTGGAGAGGGTCAGCCCCGGCTCGCTGTCATCCGAGGCACCGGCCGAAGCCCAGTAGCGTTTGTCCAGTACGTTCTCCACCGAAGCACGCAAAGTCACGTCTTTTCCATCAACCTTGAAGGCGTAGCGCGCGCCCACGTCAAAGCGCTCCCAAGCGTCGATCTGCTTGCTATTGGCTTGGTCCAGGTACTGCGAGCTGGAGTAAATCCCACGCCCGGTGAGGGTCACCCCGGCCAAACCCGGTACGTCCCATTCGGCGCCCAGGTTAACGTTATACTTGGGCGTGGCCGGGGCGCGGTTGCCATCATTGGCGCCGCCCACGGTGCCGGTCAGTTCGCTGTCGATGTACATCACCCCACCCAGTACCCGCACGCCCTTGAGCGGCTCGCCGAACACGCTCAGCTCCACGCCGCGGTTGACTCGCTTGCCGTTGGGGCCAAAAAGCCGCGTGGTGCTGTTGGTCTCATAGGCCGGCTGCTTGATCTGAAACGCCGCCGCGGTCAGCGCGAGCACACCGAAGTCGTACTTGGCGCCCACTTCGACTTGGCGGCTGATGAACGGCGGGAAGATCTCATCTTCGTTGTTCGAAGTAGACGGCGCGATCTTGCCCTGGCTCAGGCCTTCCATGTAGTTGGCGTACACCGAGAACTGGTCGGTAACCTTGTACAGCGCGCCCACCGAGGGTGAGAGTTTCTCTTCGTCGTAGTTGGTCTCGCCTTTGACACCGTCGCTCCAGTCGTCCACCTTCACCCGCTGCCAACGGCCGCCGAGGGTGACCAGCAGGCGGTCTTCGAAAAAGCCCAAAGTGTCAGACAACGCCACGCCGCTGAAGCGGTTTTCGGTGTACACCTTGGCGTCCTGGCGGGTGGGGTTGCTGGGGGTGGGGGTGGTCACCGGGTCGTAGAGGTTGCTCGGCGCGGTGGCATAGCGTGCGCCGCCGTTGGTGAAGTCCATGTAGAAGTAGCTGGCGGCCAGGTTCAGCTCATGGCTGACCGGGCCGGTCTGGAACCAGTTGCGAATGCCGAAGTTGGCGGTGCGCACGTTTTCATCGCGGGTGAAGTCGCGCGGGGAAACGATGAAATCACCGGCGTCGTTGGTGATCGGCACCCCGTGGCGAAGGAAGTCATGGTTGCTTTTGCGCGCCCCTACCCCGCCGTAGACCATCACCGCGTCGCTCACGTCGAACTCGCCATTGATGGCGCCGAAGGTGTCGTGGGTGCGCGCCTTGCTCCAGGGTTGGGCGTAGTTGCTGTGCACGTCGTTGGCGTTGGGCACCTTGGCCGCGGCGCCGATCTGCACACGCTCCTGCGGCGCGTCGGTGGCCCGTTCGGTGTGGCCGATGTCGGTAGACAAACGCAGCCGCTCACCGCGAAAGTCCAGGCCGAGCACGGCCATCTCGCGGTCGACGCTCTGGTGGTCCCATTCGGTGTCGCCGCCTTGCTTCACGCCGTTGAAGCGCAGGCCGAACTGGTTGCTGTCGCCAAAGCGCCGGCCGATGTCCACGGCGCCGCCAATCTGGTTGTTCGAGGCATAGCTGCCGGTGAACTCGGTGATCGGTTTGTCGGTGGCGCGCTTGGGCACCACGTTGATGCCACCGCCCACACTGCCGCGCGGCGAAATGCCGTTGATCAACTGGCTGGGGCCACGGAGGATATCGACCCGGTCGGCCATTTCCATGTCAATCGAATAGGTCGGCAGGATGCCGTACAGGCCGTTGTAGGCCACATCGCTGTTGAACAGGCTGAAGCCGCGAATGGTGAACTGCTCGTAACGCCCGCCGGCCGGGTTGGTCGCGCGTACCGCCGGGTCGCTGGCAACCAGGTCGCCGAGGGTGCGTGCCTGTTGGTTCTTCGCCGCCTGGCTGGTGTAGGTAGTGAGGCTGAACGGGGTGTCCATGAAGTCCCGCGAGCCGAGCAGGCCCTGGGAGCTGCGCCGCGCCACCTGGCCGCCGGCATAGGCCTGGCCTTCGTCATCGGCAAAGGCGGTGTGGGTGCCGGTGATGGTGGTGGGGGCGATTTCCAGCACCCCAGCGCCCTGGGGGCTGGCCATCAGGGTATAGGCGCCCGGCCCGACCGGGCGCAGTTGCAGGCCACTGCCTTGCAGCAACTGGGCGAAACCGCCCTCCACGCTATAGTTGCCGGCCAGCCCGGGGCTGCGCCGGCCGCTGACCAGGGCGGGGTCCAGCGACAGGCTCACGCCGGCCTGGCTGGCGAAGCGGGTCAGCGCCGCGGCGAGGTCCCCACTGGGCACATTGAAGCCGCGGGGCTCGGCCTCGGCCAGCGCCAGTGGCGGCGCCATGGCGCCACAGCCGAGCAGCAGGCTCAGGCACAGGGTGCGGCCCGGCAACAGCGCGGGCAGGCGGGGGCGGTACGAAACGGGCATTGACGCGCTCTCTATCGAAGTGGGCTTGTTACCCATGACAGGCGAGTGGAAAAAAGGGGACAGCCCGCTGAGCCTTTTTTTGGCCCTTCGCCCGGCCCCAGCCGGAAGGGCCCGCAGGTCATGCCGGCAACAACGTGGCCCAATAACGCGTGCGCCACTGCACCCGCAGCGGCAGGCTGGCGGCGAGCAATTCGAGCACCTGGTCGGTGTTGTCGAGGCGAAAGCTGCCGGTCACTCGCAATGGCTCCAGCTCAGGGGCCCAACGCAACAGGCCTGGGCGGTAGCGGTCGAGGTCGCGTAAAAAGTCGCCCAAGGGCTGGTTGAGGGCGACGATCACCCCGTCGCGCCAGCCGGGCTGCCTGGTGTCGAACAGGCTGACCGGGCCAAAGCCACCCGCCTCGAGCCGCACCCGCTGGCCGGCGCTGAGCGCCAGGCGGTTTTGCCCACCCGCTTCGATCAACGCCTGGCCGCTGAGCAGGGCAAACTCGCAGCCGCTGGCGTCTTCGCGCACACACAACTCACCACTGGCCAAGGTGGCGCGGCCCAGGGCGGTGTCCACCCGCCAAGGCGCGGCGGCGCCCAGGCGCAGGGCGATTTCCCCGCGCAGCAAACGCAGCTGCTGGGCGCGCACGTTCACCGCGGAGGCGGTGTTCAGCTGCAGCAGGCTGCCATCGGCCAACACCACCCGCCGGCGCTCACCGGTACCGGTGCTGTAGTCGGCGCGCCAGGCCGCCAGTGGCAGCTCGCGCCAGGCCACCCAGGCGGCCGGGGCCGCCACTGCCAGCCCCAACATGCCCTTGAGCAGTTGCCGGCGCCCCGCTTCGGGGCGGTCGAGGCTGGCCATCGCCAGTGGCGCCGGCAGCCCCTCGAAGCGCCCATGCAAGCGCTGCAAGGCATGCCAGGCCTGCTCGTGGGCCTCGCTGGCGGCCCGCCAGCGCTGCAGCGCGGCGAGGTCGCGCTCACTGGCGCCGCCAGATTCGACCAACACCTGCCAGCGCGCCGCCGCCCGGGCGACCTCCGGGCTCAGCACAGTTCCACCAACAGGCAGTGTTCGTAGGCCAGCGCCATGTAGCGTTTCACGCTGCGCTCGCTCACCCCCAGGCGCTCGCCGATCTCGCGGTAGCCCAGGCCCTCGAGCTGGCTCAGCAAAAATGCCCGGCGCACCCGCGGCGGCAAGCCGCCGAGCAGTTCGTCCAGCGCCTGCAAGGTTTCGAGCAACAGCCAGCGCTGTTCGGGCGACGGCGCGCAGGCCTCGGGCAATTGCGCCAAGGCGTCGAGGTAGGCCTGTTCCAGGCTGCGGCGTTGGTAGAAGTTGACCAGCAAGCGCTTGCCGATGGTTTTCAGGTAGGCGCGCGGCTCGTGCAGCTCGGTGATCCGCTGGGTGCTGCCGAGCACCCGCATGAAGGCATCCTGGCTGAGGTCGGCGGCATCCCAGGCGCTGCCCAGGCGGCGCGCCAGCCACTGCTCGAGCCAGCCACGGTTGGCCTGGTACAGGGCGTGGAACGCCCGCGCCTCGGTTGCCGCCTGTTCAGCCATCGGTTTGCCCCATGCAAATGCGTAATGAGATCGATTATATTTTATATAAGCTTTGTAACACTACCCTTTCACCCCATAAGCCCCCGGACAACGGCAGCCAAGCGCTGTTACAAAAGCCGCGTAGGCAGGGTTTGCCCTGGGTGGTAGTTTCCGCGCTCGAAGCCGGGCCATCGGCTGCCCAAACCCTTTTCGCTGCACACGGCACCCCGCTGTGGGGCGGCTTATTGCCTAAAAAAAGAACACCCTCATGCACACTGCGTCACGTTCCGCCCGCTGGCCGCTCTGCGCCCTCCTGGGTTTCGCCACCCCGCTGGGCGCTGCCGAGCCCCTCACGGGCAGCCCGCTTACCCTCGGCCCCACGGTGATCACCGCGGTGGCGCCGCAGTCACCACTGACCTTCACCACCCTCCCCAAAGAGGCGCGCCAGCCGGTGCCGGCCAGCGATGGCGCCGACTACCTGAAAACCTTCGCCGGCTTCAACGCCATCCGCAACGGCGGCAGCAACGGCGACCCCGTGCTGCGCGGCCAATTCGGCTCGCGGCTGAACCTGCGCACCAACGGCGGGCTGCTGCTCGGCGCCTGCCCCGGGCGCATGGACGCCCCCAGCGCCTACATCGCCCCGGAAACCTTCGACACCCTCACCGTGATCAAAGGCCCGCAAAGCGTGCTGTGGGGCCCCGGCGCCTCGGCTGGCACGGTGCTGTTCGAACGCGAGCGCGAGGCCTTCGAGCAATCCGGCAGCCGCCTGGCCGGCAGTGTATTGGCGGGCAGCAACGGCCGTTTCGACCGGGTGCTCGACGGCGCCCTGGGCGGCCCCGAGGGCTACCTACGGCTGGTCGGCAACCAGGCCCAGGCCGACGACTACCGCGACGGTGCCGGCCAGCCGGTGCCCTCGCGCTGGCGCAAGTGGAACGGCGACCTCGCCCTGGGCTGGGCGCCCGCGCCGGATACCCTGCTGGAACTCAGTGCCGGCAAGGGCAACGGTGAAGCCCGCTACGGCGCGCGTGGCATGGACGGCAGCCGCTTCGCCCGTGACAGCTTCGGCCTGCGCGCCGAGCAGGGCTTCTCGGGCGGCCTGCTGCATACACTCGAAGGCCAGCTGTACTACAACTACGCCCACCATGTGATGGACAACTTCCGCCTGCGCAACACCCCGCCCGGGGCCTACCCGCGGGCGTCGGAAGTAGACCGCCGCACCAGTGGCGGGCGCCTGGCGGCAACCTTCGAGGGCGAGCACTGGCAACTGGTCGCCGGCATGGACGCGCTGCGCAGCGAGCACCGCCGGCGCGCGTCGGCGTATAACCCTGTGAGCGGCGCCTACACCGGCAGCGGCCACTTCCCCTGGCTGCACGACGCCACGATGCACAACTACGGCGCCTTCGCCGAAAGCACCTGGCACGCCAGCCCCCAGGGCCGAATAGTCAGCGGCGTGCGCCTGGACCACGCCGACACCACCGATTACCGGCCCACCGCCGGTGCAGGCCAGCGCCGCGCCAGCACCCTGCCCAGTGGCTTTGCCCGCTATGAACACGACCTCGGCAGCGCCACGCTGTACGCGGGCCTGGGCCATGTGCAGCGCTTCCCGGATTACTGGGAGCTGTTCTCCGCCCGCCGCGGGCCGGATGGCACGGCCAACGCCTTCAGCGGCGTGCAGCCGGAGAAAACCACCCAACTGGACGCCGGCGCCCAGTACCGCGGCGAACACCTCGAGGCCTGGGTGTCGGCCTATGCCGGGGTGGTTCGGGACTTCATCCTGTTCAGCTACAACCCCGGCAGCCAGGCGCGCAACGTCGACGCGCACATCTGGGGCGGCGAGCTGGGCGCCAGCTATCGCTTCACCGAGCAGGTTAACGGCGACGCCACGTTGGCCTACGCCTGGGGCCGCAACAGCACCGACCACCGCGCCCTGGCGCAACAGCCACCGCTGGAGGCGCGGCTTGGCCTGCACTACAGCCGCGAGCGCTGGAGCAGCGGTGTGCTCTGGCGCCTGGTGGCGGCGCAACACCGGGTGGCGGTGGGCAGCGGCAACGTGGTCGGCCAGGACTTCGGCCCCTCGGCCGGCTTCGGCGTGCTCTCGGCCAATGCCGCCTACCGGGTCGATCGCCACTGGAAGCTCAGCGCCGGGGTGGATAACCTGCTGGGCAAGCGCTATACCGAGCACCTGAACCTGGCCGGCAACGCCGCCTTCGGCTACCCCGCGGGCACCCCGCTGAACGAGCCGGGCCGCACACTCTGGAGCAAGGGTGGACTTCACCTTCTGAACCCTTTCGCTGTTATAACCAAGAGGCCAAGCGCATGCCCGCTGCCGTAAAAAACCTTATTGCCACCACTGCCCTGCTCAGCGCCTTGGCGTTCGCCAACAGCGCCTGGGCCCACGCCCATCTGGCCAGCGCCAGCCCCGCGGCCAATGCCACGGTGCCCAGCCCCGCCGCCCTGCAATTGAAGTTTTCCGAGGGCGTCGAAGCGAGCTTCTCCAGCGTAAACCTCAGCCTGAACGGCCAGCCGGTTGAGGTGAGCAAGGTCACCACCGCGCCCAACGACTTGACCGTGCTGCTGGTCACCCCGGCCAAGCCACTGGCCGCCGGCAACTACAGCGTGCAATGGCGCGTGGTGTCGGTCGATACCCACAAAAGCGAGGGCCGCTACAGCTTTACCGTGAAAGACTGAGCCACCCGGCCCTACCCCCTTGTATAGGGGGGTGGGGTATGCGTATGATGCCGCCCATTATAGGTAGGGGGAGTATGGTATGGGCCATGTTGCAGCCAATCGGGATGACTTGCTCAAGCGCGTGCGGCGCATCGCCGGGCAAATCCAGGCGGTCGAGCGCGCGCTCGACACCGGCGCCGACTGCGCGAAAACCCTGCACCTGGTGGCGGCCACCCGTGGCGCCATCAACGGCCTGATGGACGAAATCATCGAAGAGCACGCCCGCGCCCACGTGGCCGACCCGGCCCTCACCCCCGAGCAACGCAACCAGGGCGTTGAAGAATTGCTCGAAGCCATCCGCCGGTACGCCAAATGAACCCGCCGCTCTCCAGCACCCATACCCACAGCCACGTGTTTCTCGGCGCGGCTCACGAGCAAAACGCCCGCCGCACCCTGTGGGTAGTGGCCCTGACCGTGGTGATGATGGCCGGCGAAATCGCCGCCGGCTACCTCACCGGTTCCATGGCCCTGCTCGCCGATGGCTTCCACATGGCCACCCACGCTGGCGCATTGGGCATCGCCGCGGCCGCCTATGCCTTCGCCAAGCGCCACGCCAGCAGCCCGCGCTTCAGCTTCGGCACCGGCAAGGTGGGTGACCTCGGCGGCTTTGCCTCGGCACTGATCCTCGGCCTGGTATCGCTGGGCATCGGCGCGGAATCCCTGCTGCGCCTGCTGCAACCGGCACCGGTACAGTTCGGCACCGCCACCTTGATCGCCGTGGTCGGCCTGGCGGTGAACATCGCCAGCGCGTTGCTGCTGGGCCATGGCCATGAGCATGGCCATGAACACGGGCACGACCACCACCACGCCCATGGCCACGACAACAACCTTAAGGCCGCCTACGTGCACGTGCTGGCCGATGCCCTCACCTCGGTGCTGGCGATCGCCGCGCTGCTCGCTGGGCGCTACCTGGGCTGGGTCTGGCTCGACCCGCTGATGGGCATCGTCGGCGCGCTGGTGATCGCCCGCTGGGCCTGGAGCCTGATGGGCAGCAGCGCCGCGGTGCTGCTCGACCAAACCGACAGCCACGTGGCCGAGGAAATTCGCCAATTGGTCGAGCAACCGGGCGATGCTACCATCGCCGACCTGCACGTATGGCGCGTCGGCCCGCAAGCCCACGCGGCGATCGTCAGCGTGGTCGGCCAGCCCAGCGCCAGCGCCGAGCGCATCCGCGAGCGCTTGCGGCCGGTGCATGAGGTCAGCCACCTGACGGTCGAATTTCACCCGGCCTGAGCGCCGCAGCCATTTAGGTGCAACGGCCATGGCCAAAGAAATCGAAAACCCCTGCATCAGCCTCTGCCAACTGAGCGGCGAGCTGTGCGTGAGCTGCGGCCGGACCAAGGCCGACATCCGCGGCTGGAAGCGCATGAAGCGCCCGGAAAAAATGGCCGCGGCCAAGCGCGCCGAAGTGCGGCTCAAGGGTTTGAAGCAAAAGGCCCGGCCATAGCGCCAACCTCGCTCCGCCCTCCACAAATTAATGTTTTTTTAACAACCGCCCCGCTATAGTGGCGGCCCTTGTTGGGGAGTAGCCTGCTCTAGCCCTCGTGCCAGAGCGTTCGCGTCATCAGTCTCGGCCCTATGCCGTGGCGCGAACACCTTCCGGTTGGCGAGACCAACGATGCACACCATGCCTAAAGCCGGGCGCGTGGTGGCGTCGTTGACTCATAGCCCGGCTGGAACAACCACCGTGAACCCGATTTCCCTCTTCTTCCTGGCCATGGCCATGTCCACCGATGCCTTCGCCGCGGCGATCGGCAAAGGCTCGAGCCTGCACAAGCCGCGTTTCATCGAAGCCCTGCGCACCGGCCTGATTTTCGGCGTGATCGAAGCCCTTACCCCCCTCGTCGGCTGGGGCATCGGCCAGGTCGCCACGCGCTTTGTCGAAAGCTGGGACCATTGGATCGCCTTCATCCTGCTGTTGGCGCTGGGCCTGCACATGATCTACAACGGCGTGAAGCACGACGCCGAAGAAGAACAAAAACCCAACCAGCACTCGTTCTTCATCCTCGCCGTGACCGCCTTCGCCACCAGTATCGACGCACTGGCGGTGGGCGTGGGTTTGGCCTTCGTCGACGTGAACATCCTGGTGGCCGCCTGCGCCATCGGCCTGGCCACCACGGTGATGGTCACCGTTGGCGTGATGCTCGGCCGGGTGCTCGGCGTAGTGGTAGGCAAGCGCGCTGAGATCGCCGGCGGCATCGTGCTGATGCTGGTGGGCGCGACCATTCTCTACGAGCACCTGTCGGCGTGAGCGGGGTTTCCGGGTTTTGCGGTATTGCCCTCGTGGCAAAGCGTGGCGCGGCATCCCGGTGGTGCCGTACGAAGGGCCATTGAACCCTGGGCCTAGGGCGCCCCTTTGGCCCCCTGCAAGGTGAGGGTCAGCACGCTGTAGTCGATGCGCTTGCCGTTCTGGGTTTCGCTCAGGGTAATCGGCTGGTTGCGTGCCCGCCCGCCGCGGGCCAGTTCCTGGTAACGCAGCTCATAGCGGCCGGCCTGCACGCTGCCCACCGTGAACAGGCCACCGGCCGGCACGAACACCTGGCGGGCCGGGGGCTCTCCAGCCTGCCCCAGCGGCACCAGTTGCACGTACACGGCCGCGCTGTTCTGCTGGTTGTCGAGCACGATCTGGCAATGCCCACCCTGGCGAGTTTGCGCGGTGCCGGCCAGGTAGCCCGCGGCCGACGGCCAGGGTTGGCCGTTCGGTGCCAGCGCCGGGGGCGCCTCGGCGCCGCCGAACGGCCAGCTCATCACCGCCCAGGTGATCAGCGCGCCGGCCAGCAGCAGTGCCGCCAGGTGCAGCGGGAACCATCGATTCAGCGGCCGCCAGGCGTTCTTCAGCCGCGCTGGCGCCGCACCCGCCGGGCGGCTGGCAATGAACGCCTGCAGGCGCTGGGCCAGCTCATCGCGTTCTTTTACCCGCGCCGGCTGGCGTGAAGTGGGGCGCACCTTGGCGCAAAACTTCAGCGCATCGCGGGCCACTGCATGGGCCACATCCGGCTTGCCCGCGCGCTCGAAGCAGTACGCTTGCCAGGCCAGCATCCGGGCGTTTTCCAACGCCGGGTGGCTGCCGCCGGAGAGGTTTTCAAGCAACGCCTGCAGCGAATGCAGCGGCCCCCAGGGGATGCCCCACCAGCCCAGCAGCCAGGTGATGGCCGAGGCCTTGAGCGCGGCTTTTTGCGCGCACTCACTGCAGAACACCCCAGCCACCGGCTTGCGCAGGGTGACCAGCACAAAGCTTCTGACCGAGCGAAACACCGCCACCCGCGGCTGCGCCGACACCTTGCCGCACACCGAACAGCGGATAGGCTCCGGGGTGGGCTCCGGCCGGGCCGCCTGGCGCGGGGCCGCGCCATAGGTGGCACGGGTACGAGGGTCCGAGAGCACCTTGAAGGCGTCGTTGAGCAACTGGAATTGCTCGGTGGTGTCGTGCCCGGGGTTGCGGTCTGGGTGCAGCGCCATGGCGCGCCGGCGGTAAGCAGCCTTGAGCTGCTCGTCGCTGGCATCCAGGGGTACGGCCAGGATCGCGTAGTACCCCAAGGGGTCGCGTGGGCTCATGGAACGTCCGGGTCACTCCGCGCGAAGCGGGACAGCTAGAAGGAGCGCCGATAGTAGCTTAATGAAGGCCACGGCGGGAGGCCGTGGCCGCGGCCTCAGGCGAAACCCAGGTACTGCATCTTGCCCAGCGCCACGCCGTTGTGGCGCAGGATGGCGTAGGCCGTGGTGACGTGGAAATAGAAATTCGGTAAGGCGAACTGCAACAGGTAGTCCTGGCTGGTGAAGGTCGCGGTCTGGCCCTTGAACTTCATCTCGATGGTTTTTTCCGGGCCGTCGAACAGGGTTTTGTCCAGCCCTTCGAGGAAGGCCACGGTTTTACCGATGCGCTCACGCAATTGCTCGAGCGTGGTTTCGTCGTCCGGGTGGCTCGGCACCTCGGCCCCGCTCAGGCGGCCCGCGGAAAACCGCGCGCTGTCGCAGGCGATCTGCACCTGCTTGGTGAACGGCAGCATGTCCGGTGCCAGGCGCGCCACCAGCAGGTTGCCGGCGTCGAACTGCTTCTTCTCGGCGTAGGCCTGGGCCTGCGCCAAGAAGGCATCGAGGTTGTTCAGGCCACGCAAAAAGGCGGCAATGGATGCGTCGTACAGTGCGATTTGCATGGAAACTCCATCGAAGAACAAACAGCTTTGGCCCCCGCCGGTGCGGACTGTAACCCATTTTGCCGGGCAGCTGTATGGCCCGCGGCGGGCGAATCTGTAGCTACCGGGCACGCCCGGCGCTCGCTACGCTCGGGTACCCATTGCCAGAGCCATCGCCATGATTGAACCCGCCATTGCCTTGACCGCCGCCGGGCTTGCCTGCCGGCCTGTAAGCGCCAGCGACCTGGAACTGATTTGCCAGCAGCGCGAGGCGATGTTTCTCGAAGCGGGCAAGGATGCCCAGGCCTTGCGGCTGATGACCGAGCATTTTCGCCCGTGGCTGGCGCCGCGGCTGCGCGATGGCCGCTACTACGGTTTCATCGCGCTGGCCGGCGCCGAGCCGGTGGCGGGGATCGGCCTGATGAACCTCGAATGGCCACCGCACCCTTCGCACCCCACGATGGGCGAGCGTGGCTATGTGCTGAATGTTTACGTGAACCCCAGCCACCGCCGCCGCGGCCTGGCCGCGGGGCTGGTGCAACTGGCCGAGGCGGAATTCACCCGGCGCGGGCTGCAGTTCGCGGTGTTGCATGCCACCGCCGCGGGGCAGCCTGTTTATGCGCAAGCGGGCTGGGCCGGGACCTCGGAAATGGCCAAGCGGCTCGACGCTGGCGCCATGCCTCGCTGAGCCGGCGTATGGGCTGCCTGTGGTTTTACAAAAAGCGGCTATGGATGCGTCGTGCAGGCTGCACAGCGTCACCATATCCTGCGCCCAAGCCTGAACGCCGGCGGCCCGGCCTCGCCACGCAGCACCGCGCAGGTGGCCTCGGCGCTGGCGCAGGCCAGGGTCCAGCCCAGCGCGCCGTGGCCGGTGTTCACCACCAGCCCCTGCACCGGCGTGCGGTCGATGAACGGCTTGCCGTCGGCGCTCATCGGCCTGAGCCCACACCAGGCGTCGATCCGCTCAGGCATGCGCAGTTGTGGGTAGAGGTTGCTCAGCGCCTGCTTGAGGTTAGCCACCCGCCCTGGGCGCAGGCTGCGGTCGAACCCGGCGAACTCGACCGTGCCGGCCACTCGCAGGCGGTCACCCAGTGGGGTCACGCAGATGTGCTCGTGATCATCGACGATCGGCCGTTGCGGGGCGAAGCCCACATCGGCCACCGCCAAGGTCAGCGAATACCCCTTCACCGGCGCCACCGGCAACGCCACGCCGGCCTGGGCAAGCAAGCGCTGCGACAGCGCGCCGGCGCACACCACCACCCGCGCGGCCTCGATCAACTCGCCCCCGGCCCACACCCCTTGGACCTTGCCGCCCTGCACCTGCAGGCGCTGCACCGGGGTATTGAACCTGAAGCGCGCCCCTAGCCGCTGCGCAGCCTGAGCGATTGCCTGGGTGAACAGCCGGGCATCGCCCCAGCGGTCGTTCTCCAGCCACAGGCCGGTGGCGATCTGCGCTTCGATGGGCGCGAGGGTGGGCTCCAGCTCCACGCAATGGGCGGCGCTCAGGGCCCTGACCGATGCGCCCATGCCGCGCAGCATGTGCGCGAAGCCCTCGGCGGCCTGCATGGCACCTGGGCCCTTGAAGATTTCCAGAAACCCGCCGCTGCCAGCGTCGAACGCCAACGGCTGGCGGGCCAAGAGTACGTCCATCAACGCCAGGCTGCGCTGGGCAAAACCGGTCAGGTCGGCGGCGGTGGCGAGGTACTTGGGCGCGCGGCAGTTGGCCAGAAACTTCAGCCCCCAACCACTCAATGAGGGGATGGCCGCGGGGCGCAGCAACAGCGGCGCCTGCTCGTTGCCCATCCATTTGAACAACTGCCTGGGCGTGCCCGGCGAAGACCACGGCAAGGCACTGTTGGCCGCCAGCAACCCGCCGTTGGCGAAGCTGGTGTCCAGCCCAGCTTCAGGCTGGGCATCGAGCACGGTGACGGTTTCCCCGGCCTGGGCCAGGTAGTAGGCAGTGGTGGCACCGATCACCCCGGCGCCGATCACGAGCGTGGCGGCCATGGTCTTAGCCTTCCAGCCAGGCGTTGGCGATGATTTCAATCTTCGCGCCGGGGACCATCAGGTCGGCGACGATGGTCGCCCGGTTGGGGAACGGCGCCTTGAAAAATTCCCGGTACACCTCGTTCATGCCCTCGAAGTAGCGTTTCTCGGTGAGGATCACCTGCACCTGGGTGACGTCGTCGAGGGTGCCGCCAGCGGCTTCGACGATCTTCTGCAGGTTGGCCAGGGTCAGCCGGGTTTGCTCTTCGATGCTGCCGGTTTCCAGGCTGCCGTCTTCGTAGATCGGGATGCTCGCGGTGTACAGGGTGCGGCCGCCTACGGTGGCCCACTCTACCGGGGCGGACCCTTCGGGCAGGCCGGTCTTGATGATCTTGCGCATGGTGACTCCTCGTGACTACAGGGTTGGGATCGGAACGATCAGCGAACAGCCGTGCGGTGTTCCAGCCAGCGCACGGCCATGGACAGCGGAAAACACAGGGCGAAGTACAACGCCCCGACGATCAGGTAGGTTTCCAGCGGCATGAAGTACACCGAGCTGAGGTCTTGGGCGCGCAGCATCAGGTCGGGGGTGGCGATCAGCGAGGCGACCGAGGTGTCCTTGAGCAAGGCGATCGCCACGTTGCCGACCGGCGCCAGCACGATCCGCAACGCCTGGGGCAGCACCACCCAGCGGAACACCTGCGGCGTGCTCATGCCCACCGCCCGCGCTGCTTCGGCCTGGCCACTGGGCACCGCCTCGATGCCAGCGCGGTACACCTCGGCCAGGTAGGCGGCAGCGTTCAGGCCGAGGCCGATCGTCGCTGCCTGGAACGAACTGAACTCAACCCCGACCGCGGTCAGCCCGAAGTACAGAATGAACAACTGCACCAACGCCGGCGTGCCGCGGAACAACTCGATATACGCCAGCGCTGCCCGGCGCAGCCAACGTTGCGGCGCGCGCCGCGCCAGGGCGACCAACAGCCCGGCAACCAGGCCGATCGCCAGCGCGCCCGCCGCCAATTGCAAGGTGGCCAGGGCCGCGTCGAACAGCTCGCCCCGGGCGGCTTCCCACAGTTGCGTCAGGTCCATCTCAACGGCCCTCCATGAGGTTATCGGGCACGCCGCTGGGCGCGGGCGCAGGCTGGGCGCGGGCCGGGTCAAGGCGGCGTTCGGCGCGGGCGGCGGCGCGTGACAACGCCAGGCTCAACAGCAGGTAGATCACCGCCACCAGCAGGTAGATCAGGTTGGTCTGGTAGGTTTCGCTGACCAGCATGCGCGCGCGAAAGGCCAGCTCCGGCACCGCCGCGGCGCTGGCCAAAGAGGTGTCTTTGAGCAGGCCGATGGCAAAGCTGCCCATGCCCGGCAAGGCCACCCGCAGTGCTTGCGGCAACACGATCAAGCGCAGCACCTTGGCCCGCGGCAGGCCGATCGCCTGGGCTGCCTCGCCCTGGCCTCGGTCCACCGTGAGGATCGCCGAGCGGAACACCTCGCAGAGCATGGCGGCGCCGTTCAGGCCAAACCCCAGGATGGCCGCCACCGCCGCTGGCAGGGTGATGCCCAGATGGGTCAAGCCAAAGTACAAGATGAACAACTGGGTAAGGATCGGCACATTGCGAAACAGCTCGAGGTAAGCACTGGCCAGGGCGCGCAGGCCAAAGCGGGGCGACAAGCGCATCAGCGCCAGCAGCAGGCCGAGCACCAGGGCCAGGGCAAAGGCCGCCAGGGTCAGCCCCAAGGTGGCCAGTGCCCCCAGCCCCAGCACCTTGCCGAAGTACGGCAACAGCCCCAGCGTGTGTTGCAAGGCGTCGTTCATCTCAGCGCTCCTGCACGGCCTGGAGAAACGCACGCGTGCGCGGCACCTCGCTATGGTGAAACAACTGCCGCGGCGGGCCCTGCTCAACGATGCGCCCGTCGGCCATGAACACCACGTGGTCAGACACCTGCTCAGCGAAACGCATCTCATGGGTGACCAGGATCATCGTCATGCCCTCCTCGGCCAACTGCTGCATGACCTTGAGCACCTCACCGACCAGCTCTGGGTCCAGCGCGGAGGTGGCTTCGTCGAACAGCATCACCTTGGGCTGCATCGCCAGCGCGCGGGCAATCGCCACCCGTTGCTGCTGGCCACCGGACAACTGCTGCGGGTACGCCCGGGCCTTGTGCGCCAGGCCCACCTTGCCGAGCAACGCCATCGCCCGCTGCTCGGCTTCGGCGCGGTCGCAGCCCTGCACCTTCAGCGGCCCGAGCATGATGTTCTGCAACACATCCAGGTGGGCAAACAGGTTGAAGCGCTGGAACACCATGCCCACTTCGCTGCGCATGCGTGCCAGGGCCTGGTCGCCCATCGGTACCAGGCGGTTACCCTGGCGGCGCTGGCCGATCAATTGCCCGGCGAGGTGCACCGTGCCGGCACTCGGCACCTCCAGGTAATTGATGCAGCGCAGCAAGGTGGTCTTGCCCGACCCGCTGGGGCCGATCAACGACACCTTTTGCCCGGCCAGCACATCAAGGTCGATGCCCTTGAGCACTTCGAGCTGGCCATAGGCCTTGTGTAAACCGGCGATGCTGACCAACGCCGCGGCAGCTGGGGTGGCGGTCATAACGTGCTCCTGAACGGCGGGCGGGCTTAGCTGAAGGCGGTGCTGAAGTCACGCGGCGGGTGGGCGAACGGCCCCAGCAATGCGCCGTTGCCGTCGCGGTCCACGCCCAGGCGCGGGTCGCTGGGCATCGGTTGCAGGTAGTCTGGGTTGGCGATGCCGTAGCGGGTGAGGATCGGCGCGACCTGGCCGGTTGCCTTGAGCCAGCGCACCCCTTGGTTGATGGCGTCGAACAGGTCCTGGTTTTGCGGGTACACCCCCCAGATCGCTTCGAACTTGCCGGTCAGGCTGGGGAAGGCCGGGTCATAGGTGATGGGGATCTGCTTGAGCTTGAGCGCGGGGTTCTGCAGGATCATGTAGTCAATGGTCGGCGCGTCCAGCGCGGCGAAATCCAGGCGCCCGGCGGAAACATCGCGTACGCAGGCGTCACTGCTGTCGTAGAGCTTCACCTCCTTCACCCCGGGTACTTTTTTCATGTCAGGCACGATCGAGTAACCGGTAATGCTGCCCAGGGTGCGGCCCTTGAGGTCGGCGACGCTCAGCGCGCCATCGAACGCCTCGCCGTCGCGCATGATGATGTAAGCGCCGGTGTAGAACACCGCGTCGGTCAGCAAGAGGATTTTCGAGCGCATCGGGTTCCACGCGAAGTTGCCGCCGAACCAGTCGGCGCGGCCGCTGCGCACCGCTTCGATCACCGCCGGGAAGCCCATCGGGACGATGTCGAGCTTCAGTTCGAGGCGGTCGGCGATGAGCTTGAGCATGTCCAGGTCGGTACCCACCGGCTGGCCATCCTTGACCGCCGCCAGCGGCATGTCACCGAGGATGGCGGCGGTCAGGTAACCGGGGCGGATGGTTTTGATCGGTTGCGCGGCCATCGCCGGGGCCAGCGGGCCCAACAGCCCGGAAGCGGCGCAGGCGGTGCCGGCCAGTGCGCTGTAGCGCAGGAATTTACGGCGGGTTACTGCGAGTGTGTCCAGAGCCATGGGTCACCTGTCGTACCAAACGAAAAGGGCGCGTACCGCGGCGGCACGCATCGAAGGCAGGCTCTAAGAAAGGGGCGAAGCGTGAAGCTCGTTGTTGTGGTTGCGGGATCGAATCTACGAGATATTTTGCATAAGTGCAAATTTTTTGCAGGCATTGTGCAGGCATGCAAAAAATTGCAGAATCGCGGTTTTGGTATTGCCGGACAATGTACATGAACGAAGCGCTCAGCCAGCCCACCAGCAGCCTCGCCCCCGGGCCCCTGCTGGCGGCGCGGCGCAAAGAGCTGAAATGGTCGCTGGCCAAGGTGGCCGAGCAGTCGAAGGTGTCGATTTCAACGATTTCGCGTATCGAGAACGGCCTGATTTCGCCCACCTATGCGGTGCTCTCGCGCCTGGCCGAGGCCCTGGGCATCGGTTGGGCCGACCTGATGGGCGGCCACGAACAGCGCTTCGCCCCCGGCTGCCGCGCGGTGAACCGCGCCGGCACAGGCCCCAGCCACTCCACCGCGCGGGGCCTGTATGAGTGGCTGGGCTCGGAGTTGGCGGTCAAGACCATGGAGCCGACGATCGTCGACGCCATCCCGGAAGGCGAAAACCGCGTGCTCGAAGGCCATGACGGCGAAGAGTTCGTGCTGGTGCTCGAGGGCAGCATCATGTTCCTGATGCGCGACTACGCCCCGTTGCGGCTCGACAAGGGCGACAGCGTGTACTTCGATGCCTCGATGCCTCACGCCTACTATGGCGTGACCGAGCCCGCGCAGTTTCTCTCGATCGTGGCGCGCAACCGCCAGGGTGGCTGAGGCCACTCCACAACCTACCCGGCAGCTCGCACGGCGGGCAGAGCGCTAAATCGAGGGTGAAAAACCCTGGTTTTTTTCAGGTGGTTTTACTGGGTGCATGGGCTGAATGGCCCTTCGCCCGGCGCAGCCGGCCTCCCACCAGATATGCGTAAGTACTTGATTTACTAGGCAACACAGAACCCGTGGGAGGCCGTGGTCCGGCACTCCGGCTGTGCCGGGCGAAGGGCCCTCAAACCCTTGCCACTATCATTTCATTTATGAAACGGTAGCTTTTCCACACTTCTATTTTGAAACACGCCCCCCGTCGATATGCTTCTCCCACACCGCAACTCACTCAATCGCAACTCGGGAGAAACACCATGGCTAACAAACTGGAAGGCAAAATCGCACTGGTCACCGGCGGCACCACTGGCATCGGCCTGGCCACCGCCAAGCGCTTCGCCGCCGAAGGCGCCCACGTATACATCACCGGCCGCCGCCAGGCTGAGCTCGACGCCGCCGTGGCCGCCGTCGGCAACGCCACCGGCGTGCGCGTCGACTCCACCCAGCTCGACCAGCTCGACGCCCTGTATGCGCAAATCGGCGCCAACCACGGCCGCATCGACGTGCTGTTCGCCAACGCCGGCGGTGGCTCGATGCTGCCGCTGGGCGAGATCACCGAACAGCACTACATCGACACCTTCGACCGCAACGTCAAAGGCGTGCTGTTCACCGTGCAAAAGGCCCTGCCGCTGCTGGCGCAAAAAGCCTCGGTGATCCTCACCGGCTCCACCGCCGCCAGCTCCGGCACCGCGGCGTTCAGCGTGTACGCCGCCTCCAAGGCCGCGGTGCGTGCCTTCGCTCGCAACTGGATTCTTGACCTCAAGGAGCGCCAGGTGCGGATCAACACCCTCAGCCCCGGTGCCACCCGCACCCCAGGCCTGGTCGACCTCGCCGGCCCGGATGCCGCGCAGCAGCAGGGCCTGCTCGACTACCTGGCGTCGTTGATCCCGATGGGCCGCGTGGGTGAAGCCGACGAAATCGCCAGCGCCGCGCTGTTCCTCGCGTCGAGCGACGCGAGTTTCGTCAACGGCATCGAACTGTTCGTTGACGGCGGCCAGGCGCAAATCTGAGCGCTACCCCTCGGCGCGCAACACCCGAGCGGCCGCCACCATGTTCACCAAGGCCGCTTCGGTTTCCGCCCAGCCCCGGGTTTTCAGCCCGCAGTCCGGGTTGACCCACAGCCGCTCGGCGGGGATGCGCCGGGCCGCCTTGCGCAGCAGGTTGGCCATTTCCTCGGTGCTCGGCACCCGCGGTGAGTGGATGTCGTACACGCCAGGGCCGATCTCGTTGGGGTAGGCGAACTGCTCGAAGGCCTGCAGCAGCTCCATGTCCGAACGCGAGGTTTCAATCGTGATCACGTCGGCGTCCATCGCCGCGATGGCCTCGATCACGTCGTTGAACTCGCTGTAGCACATGTGCGTGTGGATCTGGGTTTCATCGCGCACGCCCGAGGCGCACAGGCGGAACGCTTCGGTCGCCCAGGCGAGGTAACCCGCCCAAGCCGCCTGGCGCAGCGGCAAGCCTTCGCGGAAGGCCGCTTCGTCGATCTGCACAATCTTGATCCCGGCCGCTTCCAGGTCAACCACCTCGTCACGAATCGCCAGGGCCAACTGCCGCGCCTGCGCTTCGCGGCTCAGGTCTTCCCGCGGGAACGACCACATCAGCATGGTCACCGGGCCGGTGAGCATGCCCTTCATCACCTTGCGGGTCAGGCTTTGCGCGTAGGTGCTCCACTCCACGGTCATCGCCTTGGGGCGGCTCAGGTCACCGTAGATCAGCGCCGGCTTCACGCAGCGCGAGCCGTAGCTTTGCACCCAGCCAAAGCGGGTGAAGGCATAGCCGTCGAGCTGCTCGGCGAAGTATTCGACCATGTCGTTGCGCTCGGCTTCGCCGTGCACCAGCACGTCCAGGCCGAGGTTTTCCTGCACCTGCACCGCGTGGCGGATCTCGCTGTGCATGGCCTCGATGTAATCCGCCGCCAGCAGCTTGCCCTGCTTGAACGCCTGGCGCGCCACGCGGATCGCCGAGGTTTGCGGGAACGAGCCAATGGTGGTGGTGGGGTAGGCAGGCAAGTTGAGCCCGGCGCGTTGCACCGCGATACGCTGGGCAAACCCCGACGGGCGCTGGCTGTCGCTGGGCCGCACGGCGGCCAGGCGCGCCTGCACGGCGGGCTTGTGAATGCGCGGCGAGGCGGCGCGGTTGGCCTGCACCGCACGGCTGTGGGCCAGCGCGTGGGCCACCTCCGGCGCGGCGGGGGTGTTCACCGCCTTGGCCAGCAACGCGACTTCCTCACACTTCTGTACGGCAAAGGCCAGCCAGCCCTTGAGCTCGGCGTCCAGTTGGTCTTCCCGGGCCAGGTCTACCGGGCTGTGCAGCAGCGAACAACTCGGCGCCACCCACAGCCGGTCACCCAGGCCTTCGGCGGCATGGCGCAGCACGCCGAGGGCTTTTTCCAGGTCGCAGCGCCACACGTTGCGCCCGTTCACCAGGCCCAGCGACAACACCTTATAGGCCGGCAGGCGGTCAAGAATGGTCGGGTACTGCTCCGGCGCGCGCACCAGGTCAATGTGCAGGCCATCGACTGGCAGGTTGGCGGCCAGGCCGAGGTTGTCTTCCAGGCCGCCGAAATAGGTGGCCACGAGTTTTTTCAGCGGTGAGCGCTGGAGCACGTTGTACACGCGCTCGTAGGCGTTTTTCCAGGCTTGCGGCAGGTCCAGCACCAGGATTGGTTCGTCGATCTGCACCCACTCCACGCCTTGCGCCGCGAGGCGCTGGAAGATCTCGGCATACAACGGCAGCAGGCGGTCGACCAGCTCGAGTTTGTCGAACGCGGCGCCCTTGGCCTTGCCCAGCCACAGGTAAGTGAGCGGGCCCAGCAGCACCGGCTTGACGTTGTGGCCCAAGGCCTTGGCCTCTTCGACCTCTTCGAACAGTTGCTCCCAGCTCAGGGTGAAGGGCTGGTGCTCGGTGAATTCCGGGACCAGGTAGTGGTAATTGGTGTCGAACCACTTGGTCATTTCCTGGGCGTGGGCGCCGGCGCAGCAGCCGCCGTTGCCGGTGGCACCACGGGCCATGGCGAACAGCGTATCCAGGCCGGGCTTGGCATCGCCCTGCGGGCGGAAGCGCTCGGGGATCACGCCGAAGGTCAGCGAATGGGTGAGCACCTGGTCGTACCAGGCGAAATCGCCCACTGGCAGCAGGTCGATGCCGGCGGCTTTTTGCAGTTGCCAATGGGCGGCGCGCAGCTCGCGGCCGACGGCGCGCAGGCCGGCTTCGTCGAGGGTGCCCTTCCAGTAGGCTTCCTGGGCTTTTTTCAGCTCGCGGTCGCCGCCGATACGGGGGAAGCCGAGGGTGTGGGCGAGTGCCATGTGGGGGTCTCCATGCGTTCAATGCGATGGAGGGATTGTCCGGGGCGCCACCCCGTGAAGCAATTTCATATTATTTGGGTTGGCCGTTAGGTTTTTTCATGTTGGCGCGCGCACCGCGCTGATCGCACGGTTTGCGCACCAAGCCCTTTGCCATTTAGCGCGCATACGCTCAGGCTTTCACCACAACAACGTCAATAGGCTTGGAGGCAGCACATGGTAGGTGGCGCAACGCGGCTGGTGGCGATCGTGGGTTCGCCCATCGCCCAGGTAAAATCCCCGCACAATTTCAACGCCTGGTTCCAGGCCAACGGCCAAGATCAGGTGATGCTCCCTATTGACTTGCACGCCGGCGCCATTCCCGCCTTCATCGCTTGCCTGCGCGGCTGGCACAACCTCGACGGTTGCGTGGTCACCGTGCCCTACAAGCAATTGATCGCCCCCCATCTGGACCACCTCAGCGCCCGCGCCAAGCTGCTGGGCTCGGTCAATGTGATCCGCCGTGAAGCCGATGGCACCCTGCTCGGCGATAACGTCGATGGCGAAGGCTTTCTCGGCGCCGCGCGCGCGCACGGGTTCAGCGCCCAAGGCCAGCGCGCGCTGGTGCTCGGCGCGGGCGGGGTGGGCAGTGCGATTGCCTGTGCCCTGTGCGAAGCCGGCGCCGCCGAACTGGTGATCACCGACCTCGACAGCGCCCGCGCGCAGGCCTTGGGCGAGGCGCTGCGCGCGGCCTTCACGGGTACCCGGGTCAGCCATGCCTACACCTCACTGGCCGGCTTTGGCCTGGTCGCCAACGCCACGCCGATCGGCATGGGCGATGGCGGCGAGTTGCCGTTGCCCGAGGCGTTACTGGCTACCCTCAGCCCCGGGTGCCTGGTGGCCGACGTGGTGACCTCGCCGGAGATTACTCCGCTGTTGGCGCGGGCCCAGGCACTGGGCGCGCGGGTGCAGACCGGCCCGCAGATGGCGCGGGCGCAGATGGGCAACCTGGGGAATTTTATGGGGGTGATGCCGTTGGGGGTGTGAGTGGGGTGGGGCTTGGTGTGGGGTAGCGGCCCACCGGATTTGTGTAGTGCCCTGAAGAGCAGGTACTACACAAATCCGGTGGAGGCCGGCTGTGCCGGGCGAGGGGCCAGTCAGGTCATGCGCTCAGTAAAACCAGGTGAAGAGACCAGGGTTTTTCACCCTCCACTTAGCGCTTTGATTGCCCAAGTGAACAGCATCCCGGCTGTGCCGCGCGAAGGGCCAACCTCTAACCAATGCGCTGGCGGGTCCAAACCCACGCTTTGATCAATCCACTCAGGCGGGCTGCGCCGCAGCCTCATCTCCCTCGACATGAAGCAGGAACACATCACGGGCGACGCTGCCCACGTAGCGAGTAAGGGCGTAGTTGGCAGTAGAGCCGATGACAACACCCACACCAAAAGGAATCGCCTTGACAAGAGACTTCTTGGTGAAGGTGATACCTACCATCTTGAACAACTGCTTGATGGTTTGCAGAGTCGCGCCCTTAAGGGTGTTCTCGACGACCTTCACAGCCGCCTTGGAACCGACCTTGGTCGCGCCTTCCTTTGCCATTTGCTCAAGCGAACCACTCAAAGCAATAACGAACGACATGTGCTTAGCATCTTCGTTGGTCATTTTTTTGTTGATCGCCATGCCAAGGCACATCGTCATATCGATCTGCAATTTCATGCACACCGAAACATCTGCAAGGCCGCCTCCGACCATCGCAACCGCGGTACCAACACCTGGAATGACGCCCGCCAGCGAGGTAGCACCACCAGAGGTAGCTGCCATCTTGGCGTAGCGGGAGATGATTTTATCAGTCACTAAGACCTGAACCTGAGCATCTGTTACCTTGGGCTTTGCCTTCCGGATCTGTCCTTCATATTGCGTCACAAGCTCACGTGCATCCTTAGGGGTGATCGCGATAGCCTCGACCATCTTCATCAAGGCGGAGCCGTTGTCTTCCGTTTCGTCCGTCATCTCAAACCTCTGAGCGGGTAATTCTTAGCGAATCTGGTTGGGAACAACAGAATTTAAAGCGTAACCGGCTCCCGAAAGAGCTTGCGCAGAGGCCTCATCTGTTCGTTATGTAACGCTGCCTACCCCGCTTGGATCGGCGCCACGCTGGCAATCTTTAACCGCCGCCGGCGATTCATTTTGAGAGCCTCCGCGACAATTTCCACTTTCAACGCCATTTGATACTCCGCCGCCAGCGCTCCCGACGCACTTCCGAAGGTGTCGCCTCACGCCTATCAAGCTCGGCACTCATGCACTTCGCGCAACAATCGAAAATATCCACACCAAGCCGCATCGCGTCGCTTGAGCCCAAGGTGGTCACCCGCCACCCACACGCCTGGCACGTGAACGTCATCGGCGGCCAAGGCCTGACCATCATCGCTGCCCCTCTTGCGCCCGCTTCAAATCACAATACTCCCGGTAAAGCGCATACCCTTTGCGCACCACCACGACCAACCCCACCACCGCCAATGCATTCTTCATCGCACACCTCCCCTCACCGGCACTGCCGGCCGCGATCTAACCCCACCAGCGGCCACTGCGCCGCCTCGTAATATTGCGCCGCCACCGCCTTATCCAGCGGCCGCCCCAAGCCGTGCCAGGCCTGCTCGGCCAGGTTGAACGCAGCATCGCGGCTGCCCAGCACGAACGCCAGGCGCAGCAGGCGCCGGGCCAGGGGCACATCGCCCTGCAGGCGGGTGCCGTTCAGCCACAGCCAGCCGAGGTCGTTCAACGCATCGGCATCCCCCTGCAGCGCATGGCTGCGCAGCCGCCCGTACACCGCCATGAGCAGCGGCAGGCTGCTGCAGGCCGCCAGTACAGTGGTGCCGAACAGCGCCTGGCCATCGCGCCACACCCGTTGCGAGGGGCGGCCGATCCCCAGTGGCGTGCGGCGCGTGGCGGGGATGGGCAGGTACTGCACCGCCTCGAGTGGCGGCAAGCTGCTGTCCAGCAGCTGGTGCAGGCGGGCATGGGCATCGGCCATGGTGTAGCTCCTTGAGTTGTCCAAGGCCATCCTCCGGGTGGGTGCGACAGGGAATGTCGCGCGCTACGGATATTTTTCTTAAGCGTTATCGGTGCATGCCGATAGCTCTAGCGCGGGCAATCGCCAGCGCCGTGCCGCCCCCCCTGCCAGGAAGCCCCTCCAATGCCCACGCAAAGCAGCCACCAAACACTCGTCCGCCTGTGGGAGCTGATGCGCCTGATCCCGCGCTACCCGCGCTCACTGACTGCCGCCGAGCTGCACGAGGCCCTGGCGCACGGGGGGTTCGCCACCAGCAAGCGCACGGTGGAGCGCGACCTGGTCGAGCTCAGCCGGCTGTTCATGATCAATTGCCAGGAAGCGCAACCCCGCGGCTGGTTTTGGGAGCAGCGCGCCACGCTGGAGTTTCCCAGCGTGACCTTGAGCGAAGCGTTGTCATTGCGCCTGCTTGAAGACAGCCTGCGGCCGATCATCCCAGGCCAACTGCTGAAGGTGCTCGAACCGCGCTTTCAACTGGCCCAACGCAAACTCGAGGCGCTCAGTGAGGACTCCGCGCCGGCGCGCTGGGTGGAAAAAGTCGCCAGCGTGCACCCGGCGCTCAGCCTGTTGCCGCCAGACATCAACGAACAATGCCTGGCGGCGATCCAGCAGGCGTTGCTCGATGATTTACAGGTCCATTGCCGCTACCACTCCAGCAGCAAGGGCACCACCCAGGCGCTGACCTTGCACCCACTGGCGCTGGTGCAACGGGCGCAGGTGACCTACCTGATCGCCACCGTCGATGGCTTCACCGACATCCGCCGCTACGCGCTGCACCGTTTTACCGAGGTGGCCGTGCTCGAGAGCGCCTGCCAACGCCCCGCGGGCTTTGACCTGAACACCTGGCTGGATGAAGGCGCGATGCAGTTCGGCCAACCCAGGCACATTGAGCTGCGCGGCTGGGTCGACAGCGCGCTGGCCGCGCGCCTGCGCGAAACACCGCTGGCCGCCGACATGCAACTTGAAGCACAGCCGGGCGGTGCAACGTTAGTGGCCACGGTCGTCGACAGTTGGGAATTGAAATGGTGGTTGCTTTCACAAGCCGGTTCGATCCGCATCGACGCGCCAGGCGAACTTCGCGCTGAAATCATCGCCCACCTGCAACAGGGTTTGGCACTCTACGCCCCTCACACCAAGGACGACCGCCCATGAACTACCAGGCATTGAAAACCCGCCAGCGCAAAGAGCGCGAAGGCCACCCCCTCAACCTGACCTTGCGGGTGCACCGCGCACTGAGTTGGTTACAACGCGCCGAACAAGCTGAAGACATCGACGGCCGCTTCGTGTTCTTGTGGATCGCCTTCAACGCGGCGTATGCCACCGACATCGATGAGAAGTATCGGCTGTCTGAACAAGAGGCCTTCCGCGCCTTCCTGCGCAAACTCTGTGAGCTCGACCAGCAGCATCGCATCGAGAAACTGGTGTGGGCGGAGTTCCCCGGGGCGATTCGGGTACTGCTGAACAACCCTTATGTGTTCCAAAGTTTCTGGGACCACCAGAACGGCAAGCTGAGCGCCGCCGAATGGGAGAAACGCTTCGCCGACGGCCGCCGCCGCGCCCATGACGCGCTGGCCAAACGCGACACCGCCGAAGTACTCGGGGTGTTGTTCAACCGCATCTACACCCTGCGTAACCAAGTGATGCACGGCGGTGCCACCTGCAACGGCACCACCAACCGCGCGCAACTGCGCGATGCCACCGGGCTGCTGGGTAAACTGGTGCCGTTGATCATCCTGTTGATGCTCGACAACCCTGGCACGCTGTGGGGCGATGCGAGTTACCCGGTGGTCGAGGCGCCCTGAGCGTAGCGGCTCAAGGCACCAATGGCCGCCCCTTGGCCTTCAGCGCTCGGTACTCCTCGAGCAACTGCGCGTAACGCAAGTGGCTCAGCCCGCCCTCGCGCTGGGCCTCGATCAACCGGCCTAGCACCTGGTGCAGCGCCGCGCGCACGCCCTGGGCCTCATCGCGGAACACCTCAACCTTGCGCTGCAGTTGCTCTACATGGGCCTTTTCTGCCCGCACCGCCGAGGCCAACTCGCGGCGCTCGCTTTCGCATTGTTCGGCCAAGGCCTGTTGCCGCGCCAGGCTTTGCTCGCACTCACAGGCGCGCCGGGCATGCCGCTGGGCTGCCCAGGCCTTTTGGCACAGGGCGATGCCCAGCACGGCGGCAGCGGCCCAGCCCAGTGCCGCCAAGACGTCCATTGCACTCATGTGTTTCTCCGTACGCTCGGTTTGCTGGAGAAACGATATGTCGCTTCAAATTACACATCTAGAGTGTTTACATGAACAGGTAAAGTTTTCGCGCAGGTAGGCTGCCGCTGCGGTAGCCCAGCCCATCGTGTGATCGCTAAAGTGACACGCCGCCTTTTGCTGGCGGCACCCAGCCTTATCAGGTGCAACTTGAAATGAAACACAGCGTTATCCTGCCAGCCCCCGGCAAGGTGCTTCGAGCGTTGATCACCGCGACAGGGTTTCGCCCCTGCCTTGAAGGAAAAGGGCTAGACCGTGATCTGGACCACTTGGCCCTCGAGGCGCGGCCTGGCAGCAATTTCGAGTTGCTGGAAACCTGCCAAGCCCAATGGCTACGCGCCATTCGCGACGATGCCGGTGCGGCCTGGAGCAACTGGGCCGAGGCCGCCTGGACGCGGTACAGCGGGCTCTTGCGCTCCCTGGCTCGTAACTTCGATACCACAGGCCTGCTACAGGGCCCGGCGCACTCCGCCATCATGAAATGGCTGGTCATCCCAGAAATCGCGGCGGCGCTCAAACGCGCAACCCTAGAGTTGCCTTTATTCGAGATCAGTACCTGGTGGGCGTCTCCCTTTGCCGCCTGGCTGAGCGCTGCACAGCAGCACACCGCACTGGAAGAAAAAACACTACTAGCTCGCCTCGCCAACCACGCCGATCTGGACGAACGCACCTTGGCCCGCTGGCAACGGGGTGGCCCTATCGGCACCGGATTATGGCCCTACCGAAATACGCTTGAGGCGCTGCTGTTCGATTGCAAGCTGCCCAGCGCAAATCAAGAACGGCTGATTGGCTGGCTGATCATCGCCGCCGCCGTGCAATCATGCCCGGCGGGCTTTCGTAGCAGCCTAGAAAAGGCGTTTCGGGCGCTCCCCCAACAGCCCCTGAAGACCGAGGCGCAGTTCATTTCCAGCGTAAAGCGTGAGGCAGCTGACCGCGAAAGCCTGGCGGTGCGCGACCGAGTAGCGCCGGTGCTCGAAGAACTGCATCATTTATTTGCCGATACTGCCCACAATCAACAACCCATTCGCGACCGCCTCGGCTGGCTTCGCACCCTCTGCGAGCGCGGCACGCCAGCTGTCCGCGCCGCCCATGAATACCTCTGGCTCGGGTATTCCGCCCGCCTGGCCGCCAACCTTGAAGACAGCGCGACAGCGCTAAAACTGTACGCCGCGACCTGCGACCACGCCTGGTGGCGAGCCGGGCCCAACCAACATGCGTTTATCCATGAGGCCCTGTGCTACGCCGTTGGCGTGGGCAACCAGGTACACGCCAACCATTATTGGGACAGGTGTTTCTGGCTGGGCTTGAACACCCCACCGAAACGCCCGCTAGGCGAACAAACCCTGCGCCGCGTGTCGTTTGGGTTCGAACGGCTGTTTGCACCGCAGCAGGCGAAAGCCCGTATTCCACCAGCACTGCGTCACATCGTGGGGCCTTTTGTGCTGCGCGCTGAAGACCTGGCAGCACCCAACGCGCTGCGCAAACACGCTGAAGGGCGGGTGCGCTATACCCCGTTCATGAACGCAGTGTTATTGGGCGAACTGGCTGACGTGAAAGCACTCGCCGAGGCCGGAGGCGACCCGAATGCGTTCATTCCCGAGTCTGGCGAAACAGCGCTGATCATCGCCCTGCGCCGGGCCTGGGACCGGCAGAATCCTGACATTTTGCAGTATCTGTTAACCCTGCCTATTACCCCTGAAACCGCCAACCGCCCGGCCTCCACTAAAGGGGAAACCCCGCTGCATATCGCTATGAACATGGCCGCGCCCCAGGTGGTAGAGCAACTCATCGAACGCGGGGCGGATGTTGAACAGCCCTGTTACACCTCCCCCAGTGCATTGGTGTATGCGATGGCACTGCTGCACGACAGCCTGCTCCCTGGCGATGCCACGCAGTGGAATGCCTACCTGCAAGGGCGGGTACCGGCAGACGCCTTCGATGCTAAAAGTGGCGCGATCCTCGACTGCGAACTGGCCGCCCATCGCCAGAATACCCAAACGAAACTCGCCAACCCGCGCCATACATTGATCTTCGAAGCGGTCTCACGCTATTACCAACGAAGCGCCCACGCGCGCCGCCAGGTCGTGCTGGCATTACTGGCAAAGGGCGCCGACGCAAACCGCCGCTATGCCGATTTCAATGGCCACCGTGACCGTTGGACACCCACACTTTTCGCCGCGCAAACAGGTGACCTGCTGGTGTTCAAGGCCATGCTCGAGGCAGGCGGGAACCCCTGGGCACTGCTCGACGAAGGCGAGCCCGCGAACGAACGCAATGCGCTGTGGGTCGCTGTGATCTATCAGCGGCAAGCAGTAGCCGAGTACCTGCTGGAACGCCTAGGCGAACGCGCTTAAGCGCCGCCACGATTTTTCTGGTTTTTCTTTCGGCTGGCTGTCGAGTACCGGCAGCCGCCTCTATTGCATCGTGCGCACACCACCACGCAATAGAGACACCACCATGTACTTCAGTAAAAACAAAGACATCAACCAACTGGTACTGCAACTGCTCCAGCGCGGCTGGACCTATTCAAGAGGCAAGCACTTCAAGCTGTTCGCGCCCAACCGTTGCGGCATGGTCATCGTGCCCACTACGCCCGGCGACCACCGCGCCTTGCAGAACTTCCGCCACGATGTACGGCAACGCCTACAGGGTAATCCTGGGCGTTATCGCCGCAACGGCCAAGGGATAGCGCCATGAAGCCCGTGGTGCTCGTATCGATAGACTGGTGGCGCCCTCAAGACGGAAAGACCAGCCTGGGCATCGCCTCGATTGCCGCGGCCCTTCAGGCGGCGAACGTGCCGTGGCGGGTGGTTGCCGCGCAGGTCAACAGCGCGAGTTTCTCCCTTGAGCGCCTGCGTGCCGAGCTGCTGCAGGCCATCGCCGAGGCGGGCCCAGGTTGCCTGGTCGGCTTCGGTACCTACGTGTGGAACGATGCTGAAGTGCAATACTTGCTGAAGGCGGCCAAACGGCGTGGCGCTAGCGTCGTGCTTGGCGGGCCGCAGATTTCCTACATGCCCACGGGGCAACTGGAACGCGCCTACCCAGGGGCTGATTATTTCGTGCGTGGCCAGGGGGAGCTGGCCATGGTGGCACTGGCCGGCGGCGACGCCCTCCAAGGCTGCGGTATCCACAAGGCCGGTACCCCTGACCTGGGCCTCAAGGCGGAGCACGACCTATTGGCCTTGCCGTCGCCCTACTTGCTGCATACGCTCGAACCGCTACCGAGCCTGCGCTGGGAAACCCAGCGGGGCTGCCCGTTCCGATGTGCGTTCTGCCAACACCGAGAGCCTGGAAAGCGCCTAAGCCACCAGCGGTTCGATGAGCAGCGCCTGGAACGGGAACTGGCCCTATTCGCCAGTGCCGGCGTAACACGTATCTCCGTGCTGGACCCGATTTTCCACACCAGCCCTGCGCGAGCCATTGCCGTATTGAACGCCGTCAAGGCAGCAGGCGTAACTGCCAAACTGGCACTGCAGTGCCGCTTCGAAACCTGCTCCGCGGCATTTCTGGACGCGCTCGAAGGCCTCGACGTAACCCTGGAGTTCGGCCTTCAAACGACGATAGAAGCCGAGTACCGCGCCATTGACCGGCCAAATGACATGGCGCTGGTGCACGGCAAAATCAACGAGCTGCGTACACGCCAGATCGACTTCGAAGTGTCGCTGATCTATGGCTTGCCCCTTCAAACCTTGAGCAGCTTCCGCGCCAGCGTGGATTGGTGCCAGCAACAGCAGGTGCCACGCCTGCGCGCCTGGCCATTGATGCTACTGCGTGGCACACCGCTGCATGCGCAGCGGGAGCGTTACGGGTTCAGGGAAGGCCTTGATACGCGCATCCCCATCGTCGTTGCCAGCGATAGCTTTAGCGAGGCTGAGCACGCGGAGATGGCCCGGCTCGCCACGGCACTGGAGGGGCACTGAAATGGGCGGTTTTATCGTCATCGAAGGGCTGGATGGGGTCGGCAAGACCACCGCCGTGAACGTATTGGCGAGCTGTTTTGCCGGCCGCGCGATGAGTACCCCGGGGCCTGCTCTGGGCGATCATCGCCAGGCCTTACTCACCGCGTTTGCCGAGGATGAACTGGCCAAGGCGTTGTTCTACGCAGCCAGCGTCTCCTGCGCCGGCCGGCACGCGCGCCAGTTGGCCGAGGCTGGTGGCTGGGTGTTCATGGATCGCTACTGGGCCTCGACACTCGCTTATGCAAAGGCCCGGGGTGTCACTGCAAATCTTGAAGCCCTGGGCACTAGCTTGGTACAACCTGACCTCACAGTGTTGTTGCTGCTCGCTGAGCCCGAACGGCAGCGGCGCCTGCGCGCGCGCGGCGCCACGCCGGAAGACAACCAAACGCTTGCCCCCGGTTTTCGGGCGGCTGTGCTTGAAGTGCTTCAAGCCCAAGCCAGCCTGGCGATCGATATCACCGGCTTGGCGCCGGATGAAGTCACGGCACAGGTATCTACCGCGATCCGCGAGAGCGGCCTTTGAATAACCGCTCGCTGCCCGCGGGTGCGCAAGCCCTTCTCTGGAGTAATACGTCGCTTGAAACGACACATCTGGAATGTTTACATGTTGAATCGAGCGCTCACCCACAGGCCCCGCGCATGAAACGCAAACAATCCATCGACGCCGTACGCTGGGATCTCGCCCTCCGCTACCGGCTGATCGAGACCGTCGCCTGGTGGGAAGGCCGGCTGACCACCAACCACCTGACCCAGAGCTTCGGCATCAGCCGCCAGCAAGCCTCCAAAGACATCAACAGCTACATCAACGACTACGCGCCGGACAACCTCGAGTACGACAAGCACGTAAAAGGCTACGTACCGGCGAAGGGCTTCAAGCCGGTGTTCATCGGTGACAGCGCCAGCGCCTACCTGCACCTGCTGAACCAGAACCACGAGCGCGCACCGCACATCGACGGCCTGGCCCTGGCGTATGCCCACACCGAGGTGCTGCAGGTGCCGGACCGCTCGGTCAGGCCTGAGGTTCTGCGCCCGCTGCTGCGCGCCTGCCGCGAAGGGCTGCGGCTGGAGTGTGAATATGTGTCGTTCGCCACCCCCGCCGCGGAAACCCGCCTGATCGCCCCGCACACGCTGGTGTACACCGGGATGCGCTGGCATGTGCGCGCCTACTGTGAAAAAAACCGCGACTATCGCGACTTCGTGCTCAGCCGCCTGCGTGGCGAGCCGGAGGTGCTCGATGACCACTCCGAGCACACTCGCGAGGCCGACACCGGCTGGAACACCGCCGTGCAGGTGATCATCGAGCCGGACTCACGGCTCAGGCCGGAACAAAAAGCGATCATTGAAACGGACTTCGGCATGCACGGCGGGCAGTTGCTGATCGATACCCGCGGGGCGTTGGTGCAATACGTGTTGCAGCGGTATCAGATTGACACCAACAAAGTGCATGCCAAGGCGGCGGCGCAGCAGATTGTGGTGGGCAACCTGGAGGCGCTGCGGCCGTGGCTGTACCCGTGAAGGCTAACCGCCGGCCCAGGGCGCTGCGCGGCCCGGCTCGCTCAAGGCCCCGCCCATGAGCTTTCTAGGCCAATTGTTTCGCTACCGCCCACGGGAGCTGCGCACCCCACTCGAAGACTTCCTCACTGAAGCGCTCGCACAGTGGCTGCGTGAATGCACCGCCGCGGGCCAACTGGGCCAGGTGCTGCGCACGCTGTTCCACACCGCGGAACAGCAACTGCCCACCGCCGCGGCCCTGGCGCAGGTACGTTGGGGCACCCAGCATGTGATCTACCTGCCGGGTTCGCTGGCGCACAACAAGCGGCCAGACCTGGTCGGCCACGGCCCTGGGTTCTTCATGATCATCGAGAACAAGGTGGCTGCCGGCTTTACCGAGCACACCGGCACCGACGGCGTGGAGCGCGTTGACCAGCTCCGGCTCTACCGGCAGTACCTCGATACTCGGCCAGAGCCGCACAAGGCCATCGTGCTGGTGACCCACAGCACCCTGCCGCCGGAGCATTGGCAAGACCCGGTGGTGAGCTGGCGGCGTATCAGCGGCTTTCTGCAACGCTCGCTGGCCCTTGGGCCAGGGAATGCCGCGCAGTTCATGGCCCGAAGCCTTTATGACTTTCTGGAGGAACAACAGATGAGTGGGGTACACCTGGAGCTGGCGGATATAGTGTCCCAGCCGGCTTATTTGCGCCTGCAGCAGGCCATGCTGGGGTTGGGGGCGCTGGGCCGGAAGGCGCTGGCGCAGGCGGTGCAAGCGCTGCCGGGCCAGGCAGGTGCTTTCACGGTGCTGCTGCCTACTGACAAGCCTGGCGCGTTCGCCGCGCCGGCGTTTTACGGGGCGATTCTGGCGGAGCGTACATCGGGCGCGCTGCACGAACGCCCGTTTTTCGCCTGGGCGGGTGTGCTTGCCCAGCCGGTTTATAGCTGCATCTACCCGCTGAACCCCGAGGTCCCGGAAGTGAGTGTAGGCACCGCGCTGTGGGTCGCCGGCCCTCAGCCTAGCGACGCACAAGCCGCCGCCCTGGATGCACTGGTCAGCGCGTTGGGCGGCGCCGAAGCCGGCTGGGCATGGGCGCCGGTCACCGGCCCAAAAGGTGAACTGAGCCTCCACCTGAGCAACCGCCTGTCGCTCATCGACCTCCGCCAGCGCGCCGGTGGCGGCCACTGGGACGACTACATCGAACGTTTTTACCAACAGCACTTGAAGGCGTTGCTGGAGGCGCTGACGAAGCCGAGCGGTATAGGCGGCATGACCTTCGAGCAGGCGCTGTATGCGCACTGCGCGTGACGGGGGCTTGAAGGGCCCATCACCCAGGACGCAAAAACAAAAAAACCCCGCAAGCTTTCACCTGCGGGGCTTTTCTAGATATGGCGGAGAGATAGGGATTCTCTCCGCCAGTTAGCAAAACCCCAGTAAACACAGCTATTTCGGCTTTCAATGTTTATTTTACGTACACTAAATACGTACAATGAACATCAAATGGAGGCCAAAATGGCAAACGACCTAGAACTACAAAGCGGTACCTACCATGTGCGGCTGGCAATCCCAAGCGACGTACAACAAGCGTTTGGCGGAAAAAAATTCTCTCAAAATCGTTAATGACCGGATCACATGCCCAAGCGATGGAGCTGCGCCTACCGGTACTCGCTGAGTGGAAAGCGCAGATCAAAGTCGCGCGGGTAGGTACTCCCGTCCCAGCTGGCTGGCAAGCACAGCTGGCCGCCCCCTAGTATTGCCCCTTGGAATTTTTCAGGTATGAGAATCGCGACTCTGCTTTCATTGTGCGGAATTTTCCTTTGCGCCCCCGCACTTTCTAACCAACAGTACGAGAACCCGTTAGATGAAGACCATACGAAGGAATGTAAGAAAATAGAAAAGGATTTCCACTACGGCCAAGACAATGTGAAATCAGCGCAATTCTTTTTCGTCAGAACCTACGTCATTCATGCGTTGCGATATGAACCTCAGTTTTTCACCAGCACGAAAATCCCATCACCACTAAAGGACACAGCGTTATCAATTGCAAAGCCGGAATACAATACATACTACGATGAAATATTGAATGACTATTCTGCTACTTACAAAGCAGCGTACCAACGGGGAATGTCGGGGACGGGTATTACCGAAGATCAGTTAAAAATTGCTTTGGGATGTCATATGCGCACGATCACTGATGTGAATTCGACTGCATACAAACAAGCATTCACCGCTGTCAAAAATGCCGCCGAGACAATTGAATTCACTTTGGCGAATGAACAACAAGAAAAGCTAGATCAGGAACGTAAAGTTAAACGGGAGAAAGAACTCCAAGCGTAGTATCGAGTACTTGAAAACCGACGAAACAATCCTTCCTCGAACGCAGCTGAAATAGGCATGTTCGCCAATAGAGCAGATCGCTGTACTACTTCGACAACAACAAATTTTGGTTTGTTGTCCGTCAGTGCTCAACCCGGATCGAAATTTTTGATTTTGGAAGCAACCATCAAAAATCTTAGTAACAATCCGCAAATCATCGTGCCCGGCAGCGTAATCATCAATAGCGGCAGCAAACCATATAGATTTAGTGTGACGGAAGAAATCATTGGTGATCCGCTGGCCATTCCAGACGATCCGATAAACCCATTGATCCCACAAAAAATTCGTGTAGTTTTCAGAATCCCAGATGAGGTCAGCGGTCTTGTTCGATGGGAACCCGGTTGGAACCCAGATCGTCTAGCAGTCAGCTGCGGTAAAATTTGACGAAATATTTAGGCCACCACAAAGAACAGCGCCATTAAGAGCTAGTGGGTACGAGGTACTAGGTACCTGCTACCGGTTCTAGATGGAACCAGACTAATAAGGTTACTGGAATGCATTGTGGTGGGTCTGGAAGGATCAAGGGCTAGGCGGAACGCCAACCGGCGTAATTCCTGCTAACAATGCTAACAGAACTTCTGAATGTCGCCGAATTCGTCTGGATCACATGGTTGATTGGAATCCCCCGACGCGGGCGGCGTAGCACCGCCCCTGGAGCAATGCTCACAACTCACTGCTGCAGTGCGTGGATCAGTTCGGTCTTGGACATAGTTGATCTGCCCGGAATATTCCTACTACGCGCCTCTACCAACAGGCTGGCTTTGGTTTGAGTTTCCAGTGAAGCTGAAGAATCGCGGGAATGTCCCTGACGGGTTTTGGCCGCACGCTTCGCAGTGTCTGATAGCGCTCCGTGTTTTCTCGAGGCCGACGTCTTTTGCCCCGAGCCCCCGGACTTCTCGCCTCCACCAGACTGTTTATTCACAGTGGCCCAGGCCCGTCCTTCGGCCTGCGCCTTCGGCACGCCGCGTTGCTCATATGACTTTTTGATCCGCTCGGCTTTGCGTTTCTGTTCTACGGTGTATTTGTCTTTGCTTCCACGGGCCATGGCACCCACCTCCGCGCTTTTGGAATGGCTTACTTACGTTGGGGAGTACGCGGCGAAAATGGTTCGAAGAACTTACTGAAAGCCGATGGGAGATCAGCCTGGATGGCGGCACCCACATCCGATGGCGCGTCCCCCAAGCCAGCATCGTCCAGCGTACAGACCTGTCTTGGAGCTGCTCGAACGATAGCTCGGATAAAACGGTCAGACACCTAAGGTTCCAGTGGTGCGCGAGTTGGCGTTGGAGAATGAGGGCTTTCGTGCGCCCCTGGCCACCAAGCCGACGGCATCAGATGCGCAGGCAGGCAACATTATTTTGATATTAAGTTTGATCATCTGTAGCTCCAGATAAACGTGGAAGGACCCGGCCTAGGGAAGCCCCCCCCGGCCAATCCTTCCCAAGAAATCACGCCGCAGGTTTAAGTACGACCTTTGTCCATCCTTCATCACGTGCGTCGAAATGCTTGTAGGCGTCAGGGCCCTGGTCAAGTTTCAGACTGTGAGAAATGATCTGCGAAGGGGATGCACGCCCGTGGTGGATTAGCTCGGCAAGGCGGCGATTATAAGCTTTTACGTTTGCCTGGCCGGTGCGCAATTGCTGCCCTTTAAACCAGAACGCTCCGAAGTCGAATGCCATCTTGCCTTCCTTCGCGAGATCGTTTTTGGCACCAGGGTCCTGCGGTACAAAGACTCCCACGGCCCCTATCCCACCCGTTGCCTTGGTCGAAGCAACAAGGTTATTCATCGTGAGGTGGTTTGCCTCATGGCCATGGTTATCGCAGCACTGATAACCGACGCATTCACAGCCTCGGTCAGTACCTTTGCCGTGCGTGAGGTTGAGAATTTGATCAACCGCTTCCTGCTCGAGGGAGTTGATCGGAGTGGCTCCGAGCTTCGCGGCAAGTGCCAATCGATCCGGGTGGTTATCCACCACAAACACCTGAGACGCGCCCTTGATCATGGCCGAGTGAGCGGCCATCAGCCCGACAGGGCCAGCGCCGTAGATGGCAATACTTTCGCCGGGGAGCAGCCCGGCCAACTCAGTAGCGTGCCAGCCCGTTGGAAAAATGTCGGAGAGCATGACGTAATCATCTTCCTTTTCCTGGGCATCTTCGGGGAGTACGAGGCAGTTGAAGTCGGCATAGGGGACACGTAGCAACTCAGCTTGGCCACCCTGATAGGGGCCCATCTCCGCAAAACCATAGGCAGCACCGGCGCTGCCCGGGTTTGCCGTCAAGCAAAAGCCAGTGAGGCCTTTTTCACAGTTCTCGCAGAAACCACAGCCAATATTGAAGGGCAGACACACCCGATCACCTACCTTGACCCGATCAACTCCAGCTCCAACCGCGATCACCTCTCCCAGATTCTCATGGCCAAACACTCGGCCAGTCTCGAATGAGGTGCGCCCTTCGTACATGTGCAAATCCGAACCGCAGATGTTTGTCGTCGTGACGCGAACGACAGCGTCAGTAGGCTTTTCGATCCTCGCGTCCGGGACATTTTGAATGCTGACGTCACGAGGGCCGTTATAGACGATTGCTTTCATTTCGTTCTCCTGGCGGGGCATGAATGTTTCGCGTGTTCACCCAACATCAGTCCGGGTCGCGTTGATCTTCGTTCAAGGAATATCAAATGTGGGCGGACGGAAGGCCGCGTGGGTTGTCGTGCTTGGGCCGGTGAGTCGGGGGATTCGAGCCTCGCCGAAAAATCTTGAACCGCCCGTAATTCAGGCCAGTCGGAACCTCATGCCCCCCATTTCCTATTGAGGAACGTGATCATGAAAACCTACCCGACTCCTCCGTTTGACGACCAACCGCAAGCGGCACCCGGCAGCCAGCACAAGATGCACCCGGTTCCCGACTGTGGCGAAGAGAGCTACGTCGGTAGTGGCCGGCTGGCTGGAAAAAAGGCATTGATCACGGGTGCCGATAGCGGAATCGGTCGAGCAGTCGCGATAGCCTTTGCCCGAGAGGGTGCCGACGTTGCCATCGCTTATTTGAATGAGCATGAGGACGCCACGGAGACTGCCAACTGGATCGAGGCCGCAGGTCGTAATTGCGTATTGTTACCTGGTGACCTGGCCGACCGCGATCAGTGCCTCGCGGTAGTGGAGCAGACGGTTGCGGCTTTTGGCCGGATCGACATTCTCGTGAATAACGCCGCCTTCCAAGCCACCCATAGCTCATTGTCAGAGATTGCCGATGAGGATTGGGTACGGGCCATGAACGTTAACGTGACCGGGATGTTTCGCATCTGTCAGGCAGCCGAACCTCACATGAAGCCGGGCAGCTCAATCATCAATACAAGCTCGGTCAACTCGGACATGCCCAGCCCTTCGCTGCTCATGTACAGCACAACGAAGGCCGCCATTGCCAATTTCACTGCTGGGCTCGCGCAACTGCTGGGCGAGAAGAACATTCGGGTCAATAGCGTGGCGCCGGGGCCTATTTGGACTCCCCTGATCGTCTCCACCATGAGCAGCGAAGACGTTAAGTCTTTCGGCTCTCAGACCCCTTTGAAACGCCCTGGACAGCCAGTTGAGGTAGCCCCGCTATACGTGATGCTTGCCTCCGATGAGTCCAGCTACGTGTCTGGGTCGCGTCTAGGCGTAACCGGCGGTAAGCCGATTCTGTAACTCGTCCCACCCGAACCAGTTATTGGGAGTACTTCATGCAAAAGCCTATTTTTCGTTTCCTGGCCATCGCAGTTTGCACAGTTGCACTGCACGGTTGCTTCGACAGCAGCAGCAAAAATAACAATGAAAACGCCGACAAAAGTAAGGCGTCGGTGCAGATGCAGCAAAGCGATACAGAAAAGAAGTGATCGCTACTCGGCAACTCTTATGGTCGGCGGCCGCATGTCCAAAACATCCACACGCTCACTTCTGACAAGCCCCTATCACGCTCTCGGACGGTGTCAACCCCAGCGCATATCACTGGGGTCTAGAAGATCGAACTCAACCACTACTTCCACCTATATTAGTTGCCAAGCTCGACCGAATTGGACGCGATGTGGGTCATATCGCAGACCTGATGAAGCGTGCAACGTTGAAGGTTGCAACCATGCCCCATGCAGATAATTTCCAACTGCACCTTTTTGCAGCCCTTGCTGAACAGGAACGCGAATTCATTGCTAGCCGAACCAAAGATGCTTTGGCAGCTCTGAAGCGAGATGCATTGCAGGGTTAAGCTGAGGCGCTTGCCAAGGTTGCCAATCGGACAGCTACCCTCACCCGGGGCCGTACCCAAGCCAACCGGGCCAAGGCACTAGATGCAGTGCAAGCAAGGGTTTCGAGCTGGGGCGAAAGTATCCGTGATCCCTTTGACCTTTGCATACGTAAAGGAGCTATTACCTTGAAGGCGGTTGCAGAATGTATGAACGCAAAAGGCGTAACCACAAGTAGAGGGGGTGAATGGTCTCCAATGCAGGTGAAACGCGCTATGCAGACCTTGGGATTGTCATTCCCCGAACGCTAACATTCCATTGGCTATCATGCTTCGGTGATCAAAAACGGCCAACGCACACTGAGTACTGCTTTGGGTGGTCTGGGCGGGAATCATGCAGTCATTTGCATCCATCCCGGAGGCGACGCTACCATTCGACGGGTGGCAATTGGAAAATTTTGGTATAGGTTCATCTTTCCGCCGCCGTCGTAGCGCACGCCCAGGACGGTCGGACGAACCGGCGTGTACATGCGAATCAGAAGGTCAGCATGACGACTTGGTACCGGAAACCATTAGGGCATGGCCCTGCCGTATTTCAAAGCCTTCGCCAGCTTCGCGAGCTTCGTTGCAGTCACGACAGAAATTTCAGCGAAAGCTCCGTATTCATCGCGGCCCTTGACGTGCCGAATGGTGAAATGTGGCTGTACATCCCGCCGGGCAACAGTGACTTTGCAGAGGTCTACCTCGCAGAGCCTTGCAGCGAACCTGTGTTTGACCGGAATACGTTAATTGAGCTTTCTACCGAAGCCCACCCGGCCCAACCCCCAGTCAGAACCCTAAACGTCGATGGGGCACTTGTAGAGGAACACCGTTTCAATTTACCGAGCCGCGCAGTGCTTGAATCGGGAATGGACCCCTACCAAGATGAGAGTCAACCCGCCGACATGGCCACGAGCATCACCACAAGGGTGCGAAGCTGATCCAGCGTCCATGGCTTCGGAAGGAGCGTTATGCCCGGATGTGCGTGCATCTCCAATGCCCTTCCTGTGGTTAGTACAATTGGCATCGCAGGGTAACGTTCATGGAGCATCTGGGCTAATTCGCTGCCATCAAGTTGGCCAGACATGTTCCAGTCCGTAATCACTAGCTTCACGGTGGTAGGGAACCGCATGATGTGCATCAGGGCTTCATCCGCAGTACCGAATTGCATTGCATGGAAGCCTATTTCATCAAGGGCCTCGGCCGTTAACATTCTCACGAGGTCGTCGTCATCCACGACAATCACCGTGCCGGTGGATAACGCGGGCTGCGTTTCTTTGAGAACGTTTTCCAACGAGAGCGGCCTGTAAAGATTGAGCGATCCGCGTCTGACCTAAGCCAATGTACGAAGGTTCCAAACTAGCTGCATAAAGCCATCATCCCCCACATAAGGGATCAAGCTACGTCAATGGTGGTTCATCTGCATCAAAGTCAGGCGGCCGGCTATCGACGATAAGCATTGCCGAAAATGTCCCCGACATCGGACAGTGCGGCCTTGCTGATTGCGTCTGCAAGCCGTTCCCGACAGGTTGCCAAGCCACTCTCAAGCTCGATGATTCTCGCGTGCTGCCGAAGAATCCGTTTTTGATCCTGATCGTGCAGCGCAAGAAGCTTGGCAATGCGCCTGCGGCATGAAGCCAACTCTCTTGCCAGCTCTTCCCCTTCATGTTCGAGCAGTGTGCATTGGTGCCGCCACATCTGTTCCATCGTGGGTACGCCCAGACTGAAATCCGGCTCATCGGCGTCAAGGTAAGGGGGCTGATCATCAGGCACGGCGAATCACTCAAATACTGTACGCATAGACAGTATTGAGCAACGATAGGGGTTTAGGCAATTAGGATTTTCAAACGCACGACGTAAGGCAAAATTCTCTACGTACAATGCGCAAAGCCCAAAAACGAAAAAACCCCTTAAATCAATGATTTAAGGGGCTCTACGTATAGTGGCGGAGAGATAGGGATTTGAACCCTAGGTGCCATTGCTGACACAACGGATTTCGAATCCGTCCCGTTCGACCACTCCGGCATCTCTCCAATGGCGCGCATCATACCAGCACTTTCGCCTGGCACAAACCCCTTTTCAGAAAAAAAACCGAAAAGGATCAGCTATTTGCGCGCCTTGGCTGAATCAGAGCGGCACACCGAGGCGGGCAGCGACTTCTTCGTAGGCTTCGATCACGCCGCCCAGGCCCTGGCGGAAGCGGTCCTTGTCCATCTTCTTGCGGGTTTCCTTGTCCCACAGGCGGCAGCCGTCGGGGCTGAATTCGTCGCCCAGCACGATCTGGCCGTGGAACACGCCGAATTCCAGCTTGAAATCGACCAGCAGCAGGCCTGCGTCGTCGAACAGCTTGCTCAGCACTTCGTTGACCTTCAGCGACAGCGCCTTCATGGTCGCCAGTTGCTCGGCGGTGCCCCAGCCGAACGCCACCACGTGGGATTCGTTGATGAACGGGTCGCCCATGGCGTCGTTCTTCAGGAACAGTTCGAAGGTCGACGGGGTGAGCTGCTTGCCCTCCTCGATGCCCAGGCGCTTGACCAGGCTGCCGGCGGCGAAGTTACGCACCACGCACTCGACCGGGATCATGTCGAGTTTTTTCACCAGGCATTCGTTGTCGCCCAGCAGGGCGTCGAACTGGGTCGGCACGCCGGCGGCTTCGAGTTTTTGCATGATGAAGGCGTTGAACTTGTTGTTCACCATGCCCTTGCGGTCGAGCTGCTCGATACGCTTGCCGTCGAAGGCCGAGGTGTCGTTGCGAAACAGCAGGATCAGGCGGTCGGCATCGTCGGTTTTGTACACCGACTTGGCTTTGCCGCGGTAGAGTTCTTCGCGTTTTTCCATGATGGCTCCGAAGGAAAATAAAGGCTCAGGCGATCTCGCGCCAGTCTAGCCCAGAGGCTTGGTCGGCCACCTGCAGCCAGGCCGGGTCGCACCCCAAGGTATCGACGAACCGGTCACGGGCCAGCCGGGGCTGGTTGTTCTTGCTGCTCAGGTGGGCCAGGACCAAGTGCTGCAGGCCCTGCCAACCGAGCTCGGCCACCAGGTTTGCGGCCTGGTGGTTGTTCAAATGGCCCCTGTCGCCGCCTACCCGTTGCTTCAGGAACCACGGGTAAGGCCCGGCAGCCAGCAGGTCGCGACAGTGGTTGGCCTCGATCATCAGCGCATCGAGGCCTTCATAATGCTTGAGCACCCGCGGGCAGTAAGAGCCCAGGTCGGTCAGCAGGCCAAAGCGCCGCTGGCCGTTGTTGAACACGTACTGGGTGGGCTCGCGGGCGTCGTGTTCCACGCCGACCACGCTCACCTGCAGCTCACCGATGTCGAAACGGTCGCCACAGCGCACATGGCGGGCGGCCGGCACCGGTTTGCGCAAGCCGTTGGCGGTGCCTTCGCTCAAATACACCGGCACAGTGTAGCGCTGCGCCAGCAACGCCACCCCATGCACGTGGTCGGCATGTTCGTGGGTGAGCAGTACCGCGCTCAACTGCCGGGCATGCACACCCAGCAACGCCAGCCGGCGCTCGGTTTCCCGCAGGGAGAAACCGCAGTCGACCAGCACCAGGGTGTTGCCCTGGGCGACCAGTGTGCCATTCCCTTGGCTGCCGCTTCCGAGTACCGCGAAGCGCACTTAGCCGAGGTTATCCTGGATCACGTTGAGCACGCGGCGCGACACATCGGCCGGCGCCACGGTGTTGATGTTTTTCTCGACGGTGACTTCCACCCCATCACCCACCTTGCTCAGGCGCACCTGGTAGCGTTCGGCGCGGGCTTCGAGCTCTTCCTTAGTCGGCGTGTGGCCGAACATGCGGCCGAAGAAGCCAGGCTTGTTGTCTTCAGGGTTACCGGGCTTCTCGGCCAGGTTGATGTAGTACAGGCCCAGGCTGCGGTTGACGTCTTCGACGCGCCACTGGCCGTGGTCGAGCGCGCGGCCGACGCTGGTCCAGGCGCGGTCGAGGTCGGTGCCGACCGTCAGGACCGGGTTGCCGCTGCCGTCTTCGCTCAGGCTGACGCGGCTGGGGGCGTCGTAGTCGCGGGCGGCGAGCATGGAGATCGAACCGCCTTTTTCGGCGCCGCGGGTCAGGCTGGCGAGCATCTGGTCGACCAGGGTCGCGTCCATGCCATTGCCGGTCGGGCGGGTCGGGAAGGCGACGTCAGCGCTGCTGCCGGCCGGGCGCTGGGCGCTGGTCAGGTAGAT
Organism: Pseudomonas sp. NPDC007930; assembly: GCF_042958985.1. Classification (NCBI taxonomy): domain Bacteria; kingdom Pseudomonadati; phylum Pseudomonadota; class Gammaproteobacteria; order Pseudomonadales; family Pseudomonadaceae; genus Pseudomonas; species Pseudomonas sp. NPDC007930. The sequence continues at coordinate 19,398 of NZ_JBIBKC010000010.1, read as the reverse complement.
TTCGCTGGAGTTGCGCGCCACGCCCGGCTCGATGCGCACGTGCACACGGGCCTCGATGTCGCTGCCCGGCGCGGTGGCGCGCAGGTGGTCGGCCAGGGCCCCGGAAAGCTCGCCCAGCGGCTGCCAGGCGGTGCTGAATTCACCGGTTGTGGCTTTGTCGTCGACGATACGGAAACCGTTGTCTTCGAAGAACTGGTGGGCCAGCGGCCAGGCTTCGGCCGGCGGGTGCTGGGCCAGGATCCAGCTGGAACCGGCGCTGCGCTGCAGGGTGAAGTCGCTGGTTTCAGCGGCCACCTGCAAGGGTTGCGGGCGCGGCACTTCGAAGCGCTGCTTGTCGGCCTGGGAATCGGCCACGTTGCGCGGGATCGGCAGCAGCGGGTCGAGCCGCTTGCTGTTCTGTACATCGGTGGGGACTTCCATCGGCGCGGTCTGGCGCGCGTCCAGGTAATCGTTGCCACGGTCACGGAAATAGCCGTGCTCGCCCATCAGCCAACTGCACCCACTGGTGCCGGAAATGATGACGGCCAGGGCGGAAAGACCAACCAAACGCTTCATGCGGTGTACTTCCTCGATCAAACCAGGACGCCGGACTGGCGCAGGGCCTGCCGCAGCGGTTCGTGACAGGCATCGCTGAGCCAGGTCAGCGGCAGGCGAATGCCCTCGGGCATCAGGCCCATTTCATGCAGCGCCCACTTCACCGGAATCGGGTTGGCTTCGATGAACAGGTTTTTGTGCAGCGGCATCAGTTTTTCGTTGATGGCGCGGGCGGTGCCGGCGTCGCCTTTCATCGCGGCGGCGCACATGTCGGCCACGTCGCGCGGGGCGACGTTGGCGGTGACCGAAATATTGCCCTTGCCGCCGAGCAGGATGAGTTCGACCGCGGTGAGGTCATCGCCAGACATCAGGATGAAGTCGCCGTCGGTGCGCTCGAGGATCTGCTTGGCCCGCGCCATGTCGCCGGTGGCCTCTTTGATGCCGACGATGTTCGGCACCTTCGCCAGCCGCGCGACGGTGTCGGCGAGCATGTCGCAGGCGGTACGGCCCGGCACGTTGTAGAGGATCTGCGGGATGGCCACCGCCTCGGCGATGTGCTTGAAGTGCTGGTACAGGCCCTCTTGCGTGGGCTTGTTGTAGTACGGGGTGACCAGCAGGCAGGCGTCTGCACCGGCGTTTTTGGCGTTCTGGGTAAGCTCGACGGCTTCGCGGGTGGAGTTGGCGCCGGTACCGGCGATCACCGGGATGCGTTTGTTCACCTGCTGCACGACACGGCGGATGACCTCGATGTGTTCGTTCACGTCGAGCGTGGCCGACTCACCCGTGGTACCAACGGCGACGATGGCGTCGGTGCCGTTGTTGAGGTGGAAGTCCACCAGTTTCTCCAGGCTGCCCCAGTCGAGTTCGCCTTTGGCGCTCATCGGAGTGACCAGTGCCACCATGCTGCCCGTGTACATGCAACCGCTCCTTCCCAAAAAGTGCGGTAATGGTACTGGCGCGGTCGGCCTTGCACAAGCGACCAACCGCAGCGTGAGCATTCCCCCGGGCGGCGAATTTCGTTACCCTTCCATACTTTGGTCGGCAGGCTCGGGCGGCCACCCTGCCAGCCGTTCGTCGCCGTTTACCGGCGGCGGCGCCCCGACCGTCCATCGCTTTAGGAAGGCTGCATGTCCACCCCACCCGTTCGCGAACAATTCCTCGTCATCAGTGCCCTGGGCCGCAACCCCATGGAGCTGGCCAGCCTGCTCAGCCGGGCGGCCCACGACAACCGCTGTTCGGTGGTCACCTCGCGCCTCACCCGCCACGGCGAATTCAGCGCCCTGGTGCTGCAGGTGTCGGGTAGCTGGGACGCGCTGGCGCGCCTCGAAGCCGGCCTGCCGGCCCTGGCCAAGCGCCATGAGATGACCGCCAGCGTGGTCCGTAGCGGCAACCTCGAGGCGCGCCCGCTGGCCCTGCCCTACGTGGCCTACGTCAGCTCGGTGTACCGCCCCGACATCATCAGCGAGCTGTGCCAGTTCTTCATCGATCACAACATCGACCTCGAGAACCTCACCTGCGACACCTACCAGGCGCCGCAAACCGGCGGGCTGATGCTCAACGCCACCTTCACCGTGACCTTGCCGGCCGGTGTGCAAATCAGCTGGCTGCGTGATCAGTTCCTCGATTTCGCCGACGCCATGAACCTCGACGCGCTGATCGAACCCTGGCGCCCGCAAAACCCCGTATAAGGACCTCCCATGGCCGTTGCCCTCGACCAACCCGTTGCCGATTTCACCGCCCAGGCCACCCGTGGCGAAGTCTCGCTGGCCGCGCTCAAGGGCCGCAAGGTGGTGCTGTATTTCTACCCCAAGGACAGCACCCCTGGCTGCACCACCGAGGGCCAGGGCTTTCGCGATGCCTACGCGGCGTTCCAGGCGGCCGGCACCGAGGTGTTCGGGGTGTCGCGCGACGGGCTGAAAAGCCATGAGAACTTCATCGCCAAGCAGGGCTTCCCGTTCGCGCTGATCAGCGACAAGGACGAAGCCCTCTGCCAGCTGTTCGACGTGATCAAGCTGAAGAAGCTCTACGGCAAGGAATACCTGGGCGTAGACCGCAGCACCTTCCTGATCGACGCCAATGGCGTACTGCGCCAGGAATGGCGCGGGGTGAAGGTGCCTGGGCATGTAGACGCGGTGCTGGCGGCGGCGCAGGCGCTGTAGGGCTCATCGCCCGGCACAGCCGGGCGAAGGGCCGGCCCCCCTAGCGATTGAACCGCGCCGCCAACCCATGCAGGTACTCCGCCATGCGCTCCAGCTCTTCGCTGATCTGCGCCCCCTGGCGGGCCTGGTTGGCGCTGTCGTCGCACAGTTGGGCGATGCGGGTGATCTGCTGGTTGATGTCTTCGGCCACATGGCTTTGCTCTTCAGACGCCGTGGCCATCTGCTGGCTCATGCCGCTGATCCGCGTGACCGCTTCGCCGATCCCTTCCAGCGCGGCCTTGACCGCTTCCACGCTCTCCACGCTTTGCCGGGAAATCTGCTCGCCCTTGCCCGCGGTGGCCACCGCGCGGTCGGCGCCGGCGCGCAGTGAGCCGATGATCTGGTGAATCTGCTCGGTGGAGGTGCGGGTGCGCATCGCCAGTTGCCGCACTTCGTCGGCCACCACCGCAAAGCCGCGGCCCTGCTCGCCGGCCCGCGCCGCTTCGATGGCGGCGTTGAGCGCCAGCAAATTGGTTTGCTCGGCGATGCCGGTGATCACGTCGGCCACCCCGCCAATGCTCTGGGTTTGCTCGGCGAGGTCATTCACCGCCTGGCCGATCGCGCTGACCGCCTCGGCCATGTGGCGCATGGCGCCGAGGCTTTCATCGGCCAACTGGCTGCCGTCGCGGGCCAGGCGGTCGGCGTCTGTGGCGGCGCTGGCGGTGGCCTGCACATTGTGGGTCACTTCCTGGATGGTCGCGGCCATTTCGGCGATGGCGGTGGCCGACTGGTCGGTTTCGCTGCGCTGGCGCTCCAGGGCCTGGGCCTGGCTTTGCGACAGCTGCGCCGATTCACCCGCGCGCGCCTTCACGCTGATCCCGGCGTCGACCAGGCGGGTCAGCGCGGTTTGCAGGCGGGCTTCTTCGCTGAACATGGCCAGGTCGACCTGGGCCTGGGCGCCGAACTGGTCGCTGTAGGTCAGCGCCACCAATGGGCTGGTAAAGGCCTTGGGGTGATCGCCCAAGGTGCGCGCCAGCGCCCGCCGCTGCAGGGCGATGCTCCAGCCGGCGCTCACCGCCACGCCGAGCAAGGTCAGCCCGAGGGTGGCGGCGGGCGGCAACCAAGCGTAACCGGCCGCCGCCAACGCCGCGGTGGCCAGGTACGGCCAGGCGAACGCCAGCCCATAGGCCAGCCGGGTCGCCATCGGCACCGCCGCCTTGCCCGCGCGCAAGCGCGCGTACAGCGCCTCGGCGCGGCGCACTTGATCACGGCTGGGCAGGGTGCGTACCGATTCGAAGCCGGCGATGCGGCCGTTTTCGTAAATGGCGGTCACGTAGGCGCTGACCCAATAGAAATCGCCGTTCTTGGCGCGGTTCTTTACCACGCCCATCCACGGCTTGCCCTCCTTGATGGTCGCCCACATGTGGGCGAACACCGGCGCCGGCATGTCGGGGTGGCGCACCAGGTTGTGCGGCTGGCCGAGCAGTTCTTCATAGGTGAAGCCGCTCAGGCTGACGAACGCATCGTTGCAATAGGTGATGCGGCTGTCGAGGTCGGTGGTGGAAATCAGCCGCTGCTCGGGGGCGAAGGTGCGCTCGTGGTCGGTGACAGGCAGGTTGTTGCGCATCGGGAAGGCATCCTTGCGACTGCTTGATGGAAGGAAATGGCCGAGTGCCATACCACCGTCACAGTCTAGCGGATGGATCCAGTTGCGCTTGGATGTTTATGCCACCAACAATTGGCTTTTGAGTAAATCGCGGAAGGTTTGAATCAGCGGCTCGCGGCTGCGCCCGCGGCGCAGAATCAACGAGAACGGCGCCTGATAGCCAAACGTGGCCGGCGACAACACGCGCAGGTCGCCTTTATCCACCCAGGGCTGGGCAAAGTGCTCGGGCAAATAGCCGATATAGGCGCCCGACAACACCAGGATCAACTGCGCCTCCATACTCTCGACCGTCGCCGCGCTGTGTTTGAACCCATGGCGGGCCAGCTCGGCCTGGCTCCAGTAGCCGCGGCCGACCATGCGCTGCTGGGTGATCACCTGCTCGGGAATGCGCCGCTCGGCGTACAGAGAATGGCGGTTGCTGCAATACAGCCAGTGCTGCTCGCGGTACAGCGGCTGGTACATCAGCCCGCTCATGCGCGTGGAAAACGCCCCGATGGCGAGGTCCAGACGGTTTTCCTGCACGCCCAGTTGCAGCTCGTAAGGGCTCATCACCACCAGGTGCAGGTGCACCGCCGGGTGTTCCAGGCTGTAGGCGCCGATCGCTTCGGCCAGGGGCAGCGCGCGGTCGCCCACGGTGGAGTCGAGCACGCCGAGGTTGAGGGTGCCGCGCAGCTCGCCCTTGAGCGCGGCGGCGTACTGTTCGAAGCCTTCGAGCTCGCCGAGCAGGCGCAGGGTTTCCTGGTGAAACAACTCGCCCTTGCTGGTCAGGCTGAAGCCGCCACGGCCACGGTGGCACAGCACCAGCCCGAGCTGGCTTTCGAGCTGGCTCATGTAGGTGCTGATCGCCGAAGTCGACAGGTTCAGTTCTTGCTGGGCGGGGGCGAAGCCCTGGTGGCGCACCACGCTGGCGAAAATGCGCAGCAGTTTCAGGTCAGGAAGGCTCGAGGGCATGGCACGGCGCCGCGGGTAGTGGGTTGCCCGCCAAGCATACCGCCAATACTTCAGAAAAATCTGAACTAAGTTTTTGCCGCCACCGATTCAATGCCCTGCCCGCCTTGCGCAGACTGCCCGGCAAAGCCTGCAACAAGAAGAGACAGCGCCGTGGACAAAACCCTGCACCAACCCCTGGGCGGTAATGAAATGCCGCGTTTCGGCGGCATCGCCACCATGCTGCGCCTGCCGCACCTGGCCAGCCCTCTGGGCCTGGATGCCGCGTTCGTCGGCGTGCCGCTCGACATCGGGACCTCGCTGCGTTCCGGCACCCGCTTCGGCCCACGGCAGATCCGCGCCGAATCGGTGATGATCCGCCCCTACAACATGGCCACTGGCGCCGCGCCTTTCGACTCGCTGTCGGTGGCCGACATCGGCGACGTGGCGATCAACACCTTCAACCTGCTCGACGCGGTGCGCATCATCGAAGAGGCCTACGACGGCATTCTCGAGCACAACGTAGTGCCGCTCACCCTCGGTGGCGACCACACCATCACCTTGCCGATCCTGCGCGCCATCCATAAAAAGCACGGCAAGGTCGGGCTGGTGCACATCGATGCCCACGCCGACGTGAACGATCACATGTTCGGCGAGAAGATCGCCCACGGCACCACCTTCCGCCGCGCCGTGGAAGAAGGCCTGCTGGACTGCGACCGCGTGGTGCAGATCGGCCTGCGCGCCCAGGGCTACACCGCCGATGACTTCAACTGGAGCCGCCGCCAGGGTTTTCGCGTGGTGCAGGCCGAAGAGTGCTGGCACAAATCGCTGGCGCCGCTGATGGAAGAAGTGCGCGCCAAGGTCGGTGGCGGCCCGGTGTACCTGTCGTTCGACATCGACGGCATCGACCCAGCCTGGGCCCCAGGCACCGGCACCCCTGAAGTGGGCGGCCTGACCACCATCCAGGCGCTGGAAATCATCCGTGGCTGCCACGGCCTGGAGCTGATCGGCTGCGACCTGGTCGAGGTATCACCGCCCTACGACACCACCGGCAACACCTCGCTGCTCGGCGCCAACCTGCTCTACGAAATGCTCTGCGTGCTGCCCGGCGTGGTGCGCCGCTGATGGGCCCGCGCGAGCAGGTACTGGCCGCCGCCGATGCGCTGGTGGCGGCCTTTGCCGGCAATGACCGGGCGGCGTACTTCGGCGCGTTCAGCGCCGATGCCACCTTTGTGTTCCACAACCTTGCCGCGCCGTTGCTGTCGCGCGCGGCGTACCAGGCGCTGTGGGACCAGTGGCGCGCCGAAGACGGCTTCGAGGTGCTCAACTGCGCCTCGAGCAACCGCGAGGTCAGCCTGCAAGGGGAGCTGGCGATTTTCATCCATGACGTTCACACCACGCTGCGCCTGCAAGGGGAGACGCTTTCAAGCCAGGAGCGGGAGACGATTGTGTTCCGCCTACAACAAGACGGCCACTGGCTGGCCTGCCACGAACATTTGAGTTGCTGCACCCTGCCCTCCCTATAGCCCGCGACAAGCCACAAAGAAGCTTGCGCGCAATGATCGGAGCAGATCATGAACAATAACAACGCCGCCACCGCTGTCAGCCAGATTGAAACCTTCGGGGTCGAACAGATCCCCGACCACGCCCGCGACGCCACCCCGACCGACCTGTTCCGGTTGATCTTCGGCGGCGCCAATACCTTCTCCACCGCCGTGCTGGGTAGTTTCCCGGTGCTGTTCGGGCTGTCGTTCCAGGCCGGCGCCCTGGCCGTGGTGCTCGGGGTGCTGGTGGGGGCGATCATTCTCGCGCCGATGGGCCTGTTCGGCCCGCTCAACGGCACCAACAACGCGGTGTCTTCGGGCGCCCACTTCGGCGTACACGGGCGCATCGTCGGCTCGTTCCTGTCGCTGCTCACGGCCATCGCGTTCTTCTCGCTGTCGGTGTGGAGCTCGGGCGATGCCTTGGTCGGCGGCGCCAAGCGCCTGGTCGGCCTGCCAGAAACCGACCTCAGCCTGGGGCTGGCCTACGGCCTGTTCGCGGTGCTGGTTTTGGCGGTGTGCATCTATGGCTTTCGCTTCATGCTGTGGGTCAACCGCATCGCCGTGTGGAGTGCCAGCGCGCTGTTCCTGCTGGGCATCGCCGCCTTCGCGCCGGGCTTCGACAGCCACTACGCCGGCACCGTCAGCCACGGCCAGGAAGGCTTCTGGGCGGCGTTCATCGGCGCCGCGCTGGTGGCCATGAGCAACCCGATCTCGTTCGGCGCGTTCCTCGGCGACTGGTCGCGCTACATCCCGCGCAACACCCCACGCCGGCGTATTCTCGGCGCGGTGGTGCTGGCGCAGCTGGCCACCCTGTTGCCGTCGCTGTTCGGCCTGTGCACCGCGACCATCGTCGCCGCCCAGGCGCCGGATTACATCGCCGCCAACAACTACGTGGGTGGGCTGCTGGCGGTGTCGCCGGCGTGGTTCTTCCTGCCGGTGTGCCTGATCGCCGTGATCGGCGGCATGAGCACCGGCACCACCGCGCTGTATGGCACCGGGCTGGATATGTCGAGCGTGTTCCCACGGGTGCTGAGCCGGGTCAAGGCCACGCTGCTGATCGGCGTGATGTCGATCGCGTTTATCTTCATCGGCCGCTTTGCCGCCAACCTGGTGCAAAGCGTGAGCACCTTCGCGGTGCTGATCATCACCTGCACCACGCCGTGGATGGTGATCATGCTGATCGGCCTGCTCAACCGCCGCGGCTGGTACTGCCCAGACGACCTGCAGGTGTTCACCCGCGGTGAACAGGGCGGGCGTTATTGGTTCCACCACGGCTGGAACTGGCGCGGCCTCGGCGCCTGGGTGCCCTCCGCCGCGGTGGGCCTGTGCTTCGTCAACCTGCCCGGGCAGTTCGTCGGCCCGCTGGGCAACCTGGCCGGCGGGGTCGACATCAGCCTGCCAGTCACCCTGGGCATGGCCGCGCTGGCCTACCTGGCGCTGTTGAGCCTGTTCCCGGAGCCTGCCAGCGTGTACGGCCCCGGCCACCCGAAAGCCGCGCCGCTGCCTGCCAGCGCCCGCCCCGCTTGACCTCCACCGCCGCCTGGCCTGTGCGGGCCGGCGGCGGTTTTTTTACCCCCCAACTATAAGAAACACGGAGACCTCCCCATGCTTCTGGACTTCATCGTCGTCGCCCTGTACGCGGCGTGCATGCTGCTGCTCGGCTGGTTCGGCATGCGCCGGGCGAAAACCAACGAAGACTTCCTGGTGGCCGGGCGCAACCTTGGCGCGCCCCTGTACATGGGCACCATGGCCGCCACGGTGCTCGGCGGCGCCTCCACCGTGGGCACCGTGCGGCTGGGTTATGTGCACGGGATCTCCGGCTTCTGGCTGTGCGCCGCGCTGGGCCTGGGCATCGTCGCGCTCAACCTGTTTCTCGCCGGGCCCTTGCTCAAACTGAAGGTGTACACCGTGACCCAGGTACTGGAGCGGCGCTACAACCCCATGGCGCGCCAGGCCAGCGCGGTGATCATGCTGGCCTATGCGCTGATGATCGGGGTCACCTCGACCCTGGCGATTGGCACCGTGCTGCAGGTGCTGTTCGAACTGCCGTTCACCCTCGCGGTGCTGCTCGGCGGTGGCGTGGTGGTGCTGTACTCGAGCATCGGCGGCATGTGGTCGCTGACCCTGACGGACATCGTGCAGTTCGTGATCAAGACCGTGGGCTTGATGTTCGTGCTGCTGCCGATCTGCCTGGCCCGGGTGGGCGGCTGGGATGCGCTGGTGCAGAAGCTGCCAGCCACGGCGTTCAGCTTTACCAGCATTGGTTGGGGCACCATCGTCACGTACTTTCTGATTTACTTTTTCGGCATTTTGATTGGCCAGGACATCTGGCAGCGGGTGTTCACCGCCCGCACCGAGAAGGTCGCCCGCTACGCCGGCACCACCGCTGGGCTGTACTGCATCGCCTACGGCCTGGCCTGCGCGCTGATCGGCATGGCCGCCCATGTGCTGCTGCCAGAGCTGCCCAACGCCAACAACGCGTTTGCCGCGATCGTTAAAGCAGCCCTGCCCGATGGCATTCGCGGGTTGGTGATCGCCGCGGCGCTGGCGGCGATGATGTCGACCGCCAGCGCCGGCCTGCTGGCCGCCGCCACGGTGTTCAGCGAAGACCTGCTGCCGCGCCTGCGCGCCGGCAAAGCCTCGAGCCTGGGCCTGAACCGCCTGTGCACGCTGGTCACCGGGCTGGTGGTGCTGGGCCTGGCGCTGGCGGTGAACGATGTGATCAGCGCGCTGACCCTGGCCTACAACCTGTTGGTGGCCGGCATGCTGATCCCGCTGATCGGGGCGATCTTCTGGAAGCGCGCCACCACCGCCGGGGCCATCGCCAGCATGGCGCTGGGCTCGCTGACCGCGCTGGGCTTCATGCTCAGCGATGGGTTGGAGGCCAATACGCCGATCTACTACAGCCTGGTGGTGGGGTTGGTGAGTTTTGTCGGGGTGAGTGTGTGGGAAGGGCGGGCGGCTGTGCGCTGCGCGGAGGTGAAGGGATAGGTTTAAGGGCCTATCGCCCGGCACAGCCGGCCTCCCACCAGATTTGTGTAAGCCCTTGATTAAAGGGCAATATACAACACGTGGGAGGCCGTGGTCCGGCACTCCGGCTGTGCCGGGCGAGGGGCCCTCGAATCACCCCCGGTCGCTATGCCCCAGGTCTCGCTGCGGGTCGATCACATCACGCACCCGCTGCTTGAGCACCTTGGCTTCAGGGAAGCCGCCATCGGCCTTGCGCTCCCACACCTGCACACCCGCGCAGGTGATCAGGAATACCCCTCCCGTACCCGGCACCAGGCTGACCTTGCCCAGGTCGCCGGCAAAGGTGCTCAGCAGCTCTTGGGCCAGCCAGGCGGCGCGCAGCAGCCATTGGCACTGGGTGCAGTAGGTGATGCACACCTCGGCGCCGGCCATGCTCACTGCTCCAGCCGCGCCAGCAGCGCGCGGGCGTCCTGGCGGCTGGCGTCGTCACCTTCACGCAGCAGTTCGTAAAGCAGGCGGCTGGCCTGGGCCTGCTCGCCCTGGTCAAGCAGGGCACGGGCTTGCTCCAGCTTGTCGGCGGCCAGTTGCTGGCTGTCGATGGCCTCGAAGTCCAGCGACAGTGAGTCGAGCTCGGCGAGGTCGGGCAGGTCTGGGAGGTCGGCCAGCTCGGAACCCGGCTCGACCGGTTCGGCCAGCGGCTCGAGGGCGTCGAAATCACCGCCGAACTCCACGTCCAGCGCCGAGGCGTCGAACTCGTTGACGCGCTCGACCTCGGCGCTGCCGCCGGCGTCGCTCAAATCACCCAGGTAGTGTTCTTCGGACAACTCGAACACTTCGGGGAATTCGTTGAGGTTGCTGGTGAAGTTGGCATCCAGCCCCTGCGCCACCGGGGCGGCCTCGGGTTCCACGTCGGGGGTGCTGGCCACGGCCTTGGCCGGGGTGTCGAAGGGGTCGACCGAGGCCCAGTCGGCGTCGAGCGAGAGGTCGTCGAGGTTGAGCTGGAACTCATCGGCGGCCGCTTGCGGCTCGGGCTCGGCCGCCGGGGCGGCGGGCAGGGTGAAGTCATCCAGGCCTTCGAGGTCTGGCAGCTCGGAGAGGTCGAGGCCAAGCAGGTCGGCGTCGGCTTCTTCGTCAGCGGGTACGTCGGCGATGAATTCAGGCTCGTCGAGTTCCCGCAGGGCCGCCGCGGCTTCAGCGGGCGGCTCGGGCTCAGCCTCGGGCTCGGGCTCGGGCGCGGCGGCTGGCGATGGCACCGAGGTAACCGCCATGCTGCTGGCCGCCGCGGCGGTGGCCGAAGTGGCTGCCAGGGCCAGGGCGATTTTCGGGAAACGCTCGCGCACGTTCTCCAACTCGCGGGCCGGCACGCCCTGGGCGCGCATGGCGGTTTCCTCGGTGAGGTAAGCCTGGGCGTCGCCTTGCTGGGCCAGCACTTCCAGAATGCGCAGGCGCAGGTCTTCACGGTGCGGCTCGCGGCGCAGGCCTTCACGGAGAATGCCCAGCGCTTCGTTGAAACGGCCGTAAGCGATGTAGATGCTGGCGCCGTCGAGGGCATCGGTGGCCGGCGACGCCTTGCGCGCCGGCGCGGCCGGAGTATCGAGCATCGGCACCGGGGCGACCGCGGCCGGCGCGGGGGCCACGGCCACCGGGGTGGCCAGCAGCGGTTCGTCGGCGTCGGTGTCGAGGGTTTCCTGCGGCTGGCGGGCACGGCGGCGGCGCCACAGCAGCAAGCCGCCGAGCAACACCAGCAGGGCCAGCGCGGCGGCCTGGAGCATCCAACTGTCGTCTTCGACCATTGGCGCGGTGGGCGCGGCCACCGGCGCGGGGGCCGGGGCTGGCGTAGCTGCCGGGGCTGGCGCCTGAGCCGGTGTGGGCGCCTGCGCCGGAGCTGGCGTGGGCGCGGCCGGGGCAGTGGCCGGTGCGCTGGCGGTGGGCGCCGGGGTTGCGCCCGGCGCGGCCGGCGCCGGGGCGGGCGCCGGCTGGCCGGCCAACTGGCCCTGCAGCGCCTGCACCTGTTGGTTCTTGTTGGCCACTTCGGCCTCCAGCGCCTTGACCCGCCCCTGCACCTCGTCGAGGTTTTGCTGCAGTTGCTGGTTGAGCACGCTGGCGGCCATGTCAGGCGCCGGGGCCGGAGCTGGCGCCTCGGCCGGGGCGGTGGTACTGGCGGTTTGTTCGGTCACCTCGGGCGCCGCAGCGGGCGGCGCGCCCGGCAGCACGGCGGCGTCGGGCAGCAACAGGCTGTCGCCGGCCTTCAACGGGCCGCGCTGCGGGTTGAGCGCGCGAATGTCGCGCACCAACTGGTTAGGCGGCGTCGGCGTGCCCGCGGCCTGCAGCTTTTTACCGATGGTCCATAGCGTGTCGCCCTTCTGCACCTCATAGCGCTTGCCCTCGCTGGCCGGCGGCAGGGCGGCCGGCGCGGCGGCCGGTGCCTGGGCCGCGGGCGGCGCGATGGCGTCGGCCGGGGCAGCCTGGGCCAGCCGGCTGCCAAGGGTCGGCACCCGCGGCGGCGCCAGCACCACGCTGCCCGGTGGGTCGATCAGCAGGGTGTAACCGCGCAGCACCTGGCCGCCGGGGCGGTCGACCTGCACCAGCAAGCTGAGGTAGGGCTCGATCACCGCCTTGTTCGATTGCACATGAATGAACAGCTTGCCGCCCTGGCTCACCGGGGTGAAGCGCAGGTCGGACAGGAAGAACGGCCGGTCCATCCCGGCCTTGGCGAAGGCTTCGGGGCTGGCCAGCGCCACGCGCAGGTCATCAGGCCCCAGGCCGGCGGTGTCGAGCAGGTCGATGTCGGCGTTGAACGGTTGGTTCAGCCCGGAGTGCAGCTCCAGCTCGCCCAGCCCGAGCGCGGCGGCCATCGCCGACCACGACAACACCCCCAGGCCCAGCAAGCCTGCCAGGCAACGGGCCTTCAAAGGGCGCAGGCGCGGCCTGCCCGGGGCTGAGAAACACTTGTGCATGAGCATCCCTTGGGAAAAACTGCCACTGAAACCACCGTTATAGCCTGCTGCACAACATTCTCAAAGCCAGGGCTCAGGATTTCTTTTCCAAGTTGTTCAGTACCTTCGCGTGCACGGCCATGGCCACCCGCAGCTCTTCGTCGCCCACACCCACGAACAACTCGCCACGCAGGGCGGTGGCAATGGTTTCGATCTGCTCGATCAACGGCATGGCGGGGGCGCTGAGCATGATTTTCTTGGCGCGGCGGTCTTCGGCCACGGCCTGGCGCTTGACCAGCCCCTGGGATTCCAGGCTGTCGAGCAGGCGGGCCAGGGTCGGCCCCTCTACCCCGACGCTTTTCGCCAGCTCGCGTTGGGTGGGCGAGTCGGTGAAACGGGCCAGGTGCAACAGCACCAGCCAGCGCGCCTGAGACAAACCCAGGCCGGCGAGGCGGCGGTCGAGCTCGGCGCGCCAGGCCCGCGACAGTTGCGCGAGTTGGGTGCCAAAACGGTGTTGGTCGGAATGCGGCATGGTGAGGCTCACAAGCAAGATCTATTAGTTAGTGAGCTAAGCATGATGCGTGCCAATGATCAAGCCATATAAAAATGATTTTTTATGACCAAAACCCGCTGCGGGCGCGAACCCAGTTCACAGTTCGAACTCTGCCTGCAACGCCGCCCGCACACAATGCAGCACACCCTCGGGCACCCGTGAGGCGAACAACGGCTGTATATCACTGACCGGCGGCAGCTCACCCTCGCCGTCGAGGAAGGCATCCTGCAGTTCCATCATCAAGTCTTCGGGCAGGTCGAGCGCCTGTTCCAGGCTGATCTGCTGGGCGGTGATCAGCTCGGCGAGCAGGGCATACACGTTTTTTTCGGTGCATTTAAGCTGGTTGGCGATTTGCGCCGGGGTCATCCCGGCGCGGGCCAGGCTGGCCAGCTCATGGCGCAGGTCGCTGGGCTCGGCGGCCGGCGCGCTGGCGGTGCCGGCGAGCACTTCGAGGAAGGCCTGGCCATAACGCTCGAGCTTGCGCGCGCCCACACCGCTGACCTGCGCCATGTCGCTGAGGTTCGCCGGTTGGCTGCGCAGCATCTCCAGCAGGGTGGAGTCGGGGAAAATCACATACGGTGGCACGCCGTGCTCTTCGGCCAGGCGTTTGCGCAGGGCGCGCAGCGCTTCCCACTGCTCGCGCTCTTCGCCGCGCACCAGTTGGCTGGCCGGGCTGGCGCCGCCGCTGCTGCGGCTGGCGACCTGGGCCTTGCTATCGCGGCGCAGCTCGAGGGTGGCCTCGCCGCGCAGCAGCGGCCGGCAGGTTTCGGTCAGGCGCAGGCCGCCGTAGCCTTCGAGGTCGATGTCGGCCAGGCCGCGCGCCACCAACTGGCGGTACAGCGAACGCCACTCACCCTCGGCCTGGCCCTTGCCAACGCCGAACACCGCCAGTTGCTGGTGGCCCGCCTGGCGGGTTTTGTCGTTGTCCTTGCCCAGCAGCACGTCGACCAGATGGCCCACGCCGTAGCGCTGGCCGGTGCGGTAGATGGCCGACAGCGCCTGGCGCGCCGGCTCGGTGGCGTCCCAGGTTTGCACGCCGTCGATGCAGTTGTCGCAATGGCCGCAGGGCTCGGGCAGCACTTCGTCGAAGTACGCCAGCATCGCCTGGCGGCGGCAGCGGGTTTCTTCGCACAGCGCCAGCATGGCGTCGAGCTTGTGCTGCTCCACGCGCTTGTGGCGCTCGTCGCCTTCGGAGTTCTGCATCATCTGCTTGAGCATCAGCACGTCTTGCAGGCCGTAGGCCATCCAGGCATCGGCGGGCAGGCCGTCACGGCCGGCGCGGCCGGTTTCCTGGTAGTACGCCTCGAGCGACTTGGGCAGGTCGAGGTGGGCGACGAAACGCACGTTGGGCTTGTCGATGCCCATGCCGAAAGCAATGGTCGCAACCATTACCACGCCTTCTTCACGCAAAAACCGCGTTTGGTGGTAGGCGCGCAGGTCGGCCGGCAGCCCGGCGTGATACGGCAGCGCGCTGAAGCCCTGCTCGCAGAGAAACGCCGCGACATCGTCGACTTTTTTCCGCGACAGGCAGTACACAATGCCAGCGTCACCCTTGCGCTGCGCCAGGAACGCCAGCAACTGCTTGCGGGGCTGCTCCTTGGGCACGATGCGGTAGAAGATGTTCGGCCGATCGAAGCTGGACAGAAACCGCTCGGCATCGTGCAGGTGCAGGCGGTTGACGATTTCTTCGCGGGTGCGTTTGTCCGCCGTGGCGGTCAGGGCGATCCGTGGTACATCCGGAAACAATTCCGCCAGTTGGCCGAGCTGCAGGTATTCCGGGCGGAAATCATGGCCCCAGGCCGACACGCAGTGGGCTTCGTCGATGGCGAACAGGGCGATGTCCAACTGCTGCAGGAAGCTCAGCATGCGCGGTTGCACCAGGCGCTCGGGGGCCAGGTAGAGCATTTTTACTTCGCCCTGGCGCAGGCGCACGGCCAGGTCGCGTTGCTGCTCGGCACTGAGGGTGGAGTTCAGCGCGGCCGCCGGCACGCCCAGCTCGTTGAGGGTAGCGACCTGGTCGTCCATCAGCGCGATCAGTGGCGACACCACCACCGCCAGGCCGCCGCGCAGCAGCCCCGGGACCTGGTAGCACAGCGACTTGCCACCACCGGTGGGCATCAGCACCAGGGCATCGCCGCCCTTGGCCACCCGTTCGATGATCGCGCCCTGGCTGCCCCGGAAGCTGTCGTAGCCAAAGACATCCTTGAGTACGCGCAGCGCCTGTTCGAGCATCGGTAACCCCACAAAACCTTGAACTGTTCAGCCAACAGGCTGGACCAAAAACGCGGAACCGGCGCAAATATGCGTTACCGCATGTGGCGCCCGCCACCCCAGCCAAACGCGGCATTGTACCCCAACCCGAGGCCAGCCGAGGCAGCGGTTTTGACCGGCGGCTGGCGCGAACCCCCTCACAAGGCCTAGAATCCAACCTTGTTAATTCCCCCAAGGTAGCCACCCCCATGTCCTTTGCCGAGCAACTTACCCGCCTGCAGGCTTTTCTCGACGCCGACGACTTGCACGATGAAGCACTGGATTACATCGCCACCCACGGCTACCTGACCGCCCTGTCGATCTGCGCCGAGCCGGTGCCGGAGCGCGAGTGGATCGACGCGCTGTTCGCCGAAGAGCCGCACTACAGTGGCGAAGCCCAGCAGGTCGAGGTCGAAACCACCCTGGTCGCGCTGAAGGCGCACATCGCCCGCCAACTGGCCAGCGATGAGGAATTCGAGCTGCCCTGCGACCTCGACCTGGGCGATGAGCCCGACGACAGCGACCTGCGCGGCTGGTGCATCGGCTTCATGGAAGGCGTGTTCCTGCGCGAAGCGGCCTGGTTCGACAGCGCCGAAGACGAAGTGAGCGAGCTACTGTTGCCGATCATGGCCGCCTCGGGGCTGTTCGACGAGCAACCGGAGTTCGCCGAAATCGCCAGCAACGCCGACCTGCTCGACGAGATGGTCGTGCAGATCCCGGAAATCCTCACCGGCCTGTACCTGATCAGCCACGCCCCGGACGAAAAACCCGCGCTGCTCAAGCCCCGCCCGCACTGATCACACCGCCCGCTGGCCGCCCCGGCCCAGCGGGCCTGCTGCCCTCCCCCGCCGTACATCCGAAACCCCTTCGCCCCACGGAATTTAGCGCCCCAGGCAGGCTCTGAAGTCTACCCATTGGATCCTCGATGGATAGGCATTCATGGCCCTTCCCCTGCCCGATCATCGCTGTACGGCGCACCCCTTCCCCGTTCGCGGAACCGGCTGGCTGCTGTGCATCCTGCTGGCCTTGCCGGTGGGCGGCTGGGCGGTGCCGGACTGGAATTTCAACACGGTGCTCAGCCGTGCCGAAGCCCGTTACGGCCAGTTGGGCAGCGCCGACGAACGCCTGCGCGCCTGGGAAGCGATGCTAGAGCGCTCCCAAAGCCTGCCGGAGCGCCAGCAACTGGAGGCGGTCAACCGGTTCTTCAATCGCCAACTATCCTTTCGCAGCGACCAGCAAGTCTGGGGCGTAGAGGACTACTGGGCCACCCCGGTCGAGGCGCTGGTCAAGGGCGCCGGTGACTGCGAAGACTACGCCATCGCCAAGTATTTCAGCCTGCGCCGCCTCGGCGTGCCGGCGCAGAACCTGCGCATCACCTATGTGAAGGCGCTGCAGCAGCGCAACCAGGCGCACATGGTATTGACCTGGTACAGCGAGCCAAGCGCCGACCCGCTGGTGCTCGACAACCTGCGCGGGGAGATCCTCCCGGCCAGCCAGCGCGACGACCTGCTGCCGGTGTACGCCTTCAGCGCCGAGGGCGTGTTCATTGCCGCCAACGACGGCGGCCAGGTTCCCAGCGGCGATGCCAAGCGGCTGTCGCGCTGGCAAGACGTACTGCACAAGATGAATGCCGAGGGGTTTGCCGTCGGCGAAGGTTAGGCACAGCGAAAAGGAAGCCCGATGTCATTGCTCAAGCAGTTGTTCCTGGCGATCTGCCTGTTTCTGCTGCTGGCGTTCGGTGGCAGTTTCATCGTCGGCCTGGAAAACTCCCGCGAACAGATGGTCGCCCAGTTGCGCTCCCACGCCCAGGATGCCGCCACCGCGCTGGGGGTGTCGCTCACCCCGCACATCGACGACCCGGCGATGATCGAGCTGATGGTCAGCTCGATCTTCGACAGCGGCTATTACGCCAGCATCCGCCTGGTCGATGTGCGCAGCCACCAGGTGATCGTCGAGCGCATTCAGGGCGCTGACGAGAACCCGGTGCCGGCCTGGTTCGCTCAGTTGGTGGCACTGCCAGCACAGCAGGGCGATGCGCTGATCATGCGCGGCTGGGCCCAGGCCGCCCAGGTGCAGGTGGTCAGCCACCCGCGGTTTGCCTTGCAGCGGCTGTGGAAGAGCGCGCTGGGCAGCTTGGCCTGGCTGGCGCTGTGCGGGCTGGTCAGCGCCGCGCTGGGCGGCTGGCTGCTGCGCCGGCAACTGCGCCCGCTCGACGCCATGGCGGCCCAGGCCGACGCCATCAGCCAGCGGCACTTCGAGGTGCTGCGGCCGATCCCGCGCACACCGGAACTGCGCCGGGTGGTGCTGGCGCTGAACCAGATGGTCGGCAAGCTCGAGGGGCTGTTCGGCGCCGAGGCGGCGCGGGCCGACCAACTGCAGCAGGAGGTGTTCCGCGACAGCCTGACCGGGCTGGGCAACCGCCGGCTGATGGAAACCCAACTGAACAATGCGCTGCTGCTCTCGGAGCACAACAGCCCTGGGTACCTGTTGATGCTGCGCCTGAACGACCTCGGCGGGCTGAACCAACGCCTCGGCGGCCAGGCCACCGACGCCTTGCTGTGCGCCAGCGCCGACCTGCTGCGCCTGGAGCTGCGCGACCCGCTGCGCTCGAACTGGCAGGCCGCGCGCAACCGCGGCGGTGAGTTCGCCCTGCTGGCGCCGATGATGAACGCCGCCGACGCCCGCCACCTGCTCACCCACCTCAGCGACCTGCTGCAGCAGCTGTACCAGACCGGCGCCAGCGATTGCCGCCCAGTGGGTTACCTGGCCGCGGTGCCCTACCACCCCGGGCAAAACCCGCAGGCGCTGTGGACCCACCTGGACCACGCGCTGGCGGAGGCCGAGGCCCACCCGGATGTGCCCTGGTCACTGGCGCTGCGCAGCGAAGAGCAGCCCGGCCCCACCCCGCATGACTGGCGCGGCTGGCTTGACCGCGCGTTGCAAAAGCGCGAGCTGAACCTGTTGTTCCAGCCAGTGGTGCACTGCGGCCCCGGCCGCGCGCTGATGCACCACAAGGTGCTGGCGCGGTTGCAGGATGAACACGGCCAGCCGGTGGTGGCCGGGCACTTTCTGCCATGGGTGGAACGCCTGGGCTGGGGCGCACGCTTTGACCTGGTGATGCTCGACCGGGTGCTCGAGCACTTGGCGCGCACCCCCCGGCCGCTGGCGCTGAGCCTCTCCGGCGACACCCTGAGCAACCCGGCCGACCGCAACGCGCTGCTCGAGCGGCTGGCCCGCAGCGAGGCGCTGGGCCGCTGGCTGACCCTCGAAGCCGACGAGCGCAAGCTGCCGGATTTCAACGAGCTGATGAGCCTGTCGGTGGCCATTCGCGCGCGCGGCTTTCGCTTCGCCATCCAGCACTTTGGTGGGCAGTTCAGCCAGATCGGCAACCTCACCCGCCTGGGCCTGGCCTGGTTGAAGGTCGAGGGCAGCTACATCCGCGGCATCGACCTGCACGAAGACAAACGCCTGTTCATCGAAGCCATGCTGCGCGCCACCCACAGCATCGACCTGCCGCTGATCGCCGAGATGGTCGAGACCGAGGGGGAATTCCAGGTGCTGCATGAACTGGGCATGCAAGGCGCGATGGGCCGCTTCATCGGGCCACCGGCGGTGTCGTGATGCTGTTCGCTTAAGCAGTCAGAGCGCTGAATTGGGGGTTAAAAAGCCCTGATTTCTCCCGGTGGTTTTACCGAGCGCATGGCCTGACTGGCCTATCGCCCGGCACAGCCGGCCTCCCACCAGATTTGTGTAATTACCTGATTTACGCAGCAATACACAATCTGGTGGGAGTCGCCCCGCCGCCAAGGCGCCGCGCTGTCGCGCAGCAAACAGGGGGCGCACGGCATTCGAGCCAAGGTGATCCGACCTGATTAAAAGC